>CAKUJH010000063.1 GCA_934661375.1 uncultured Victivallales bacterium | reverse complement strand
ATTTTTCCGGAATGACTTCGAGCCAGTAGCCGTCGGGGTCTTCGCAGAAATAGATGCCCATGGCGGGATTTTCATAACAGATACAGCCCATTTTTTCATGGCGGGCATGGGCGGCGTCATAGTCATCCACCTTGAACGCCAGATGAAATTCATCGTCTCCGAGGTCATACGGTTCCTTGCGGTCGCGCAGCCAAGTCAGTTCCAGCTGATGCGCACTGCTGCCGTCCTCCAGGTAAACAATGATGAAACTGCCGTCTTGGGCATTGATCCGCCGAACTTCGTGCATATCAAAGGCATCGGCGTAAAATTTCAGACTTCTCTCCAGATCGAATACATTGAAATTGTTGTGAACCATACGAAATTTCATCGGCAGTGCTCCTTTGTTTTCTGTAATATAGCATCCGGAGAAATATAATTCAACCTGAATTCTTCACTTGATTTGCCTGTCGGTCCGGAAACGCTGGTTGCGCGTGCTTTCCCGTTCTATGATGCGGTGCGGCGTAACCTGATAAGGCGGGAACGTCCGCTGGTTCCGCAATATTTCCAACAGACAACGCAATGCCTGTCTGCCGATTTCCTGATTGTCGAAATCTATGGTCGATAAAGTCGGATTCATGAAACTGCATCCGATATGACCGCCGATACTCAATACCGCCAGGTCTTCCGGAATCCGGATATGATGCGCCGCACAGTATTCATAAACTTTCACTGTATAAAAATCCGAAAAACACAGCAAAGCGTCCGGCGGTCCGCCCGGAGCATTCATCAGAGCATCCATTGCCGTTCCAATGTTTTCGCATTCCGCAGTCTGCAGCAGTTTCGGAGTTTCGTCCAGTCTCGCCTTGCGCACAGCTTCGAAATATTCCTGCACCGTCACTCCGCGCATCTCCTCACTGGTGATATGAGCCACACGGCGGTGTCCCTGATTGGCAAAATACATAAGCCCGTCTTCAATCACTTTCCGGAAATCACACCCCAATACATAGAATCCGGTCCGGAAGGCATCGGTTTTCAAGGCATGGGGCAGCAGCACCGGCAGACCCGTTTTCCGGATAAGCTCCAGATGCCGCTCCCGTCCGCTGAAATTGTTGGTACACCAGATGATCCCCTGGAATCCCGCCTGGGCAATACGCACGGCACATTCGTCGCCCAGCAGTTTCATCAGCGGAAACAGTGCGCACAGTTCCAGTTTGACGTGCGCCTCCTCGGCGGCAATCTGCATTCCGGGGAAAATGTAATGAAATGGACTGGAAATATAGTTTTCCGTATCGCACAGCACCAGAATTTTGTTTTTTGCGCTGTCCGGATTCCGGACGAAAGTTCCTTTGCCCTTGATGCGTTCGATCCGGTTTTCCAGTTCCAGCTGTTCCAGCACCGGACGCAGTGTTGTGCGTGAGATGCCCAGTTCCCGGGCAAAATCGATTTCTTTCGGCAGACAATGTCCGGCGGGATAAATGTTCTGCTCGATCCGTTCCCGGATCAATTGATAAATCATGGTCTGTTTGGAATCTCTCGGCATAAATTCCTCCGGCTGTCTGGGGGTTACGATATTCTTCTTCAGTAAGTATTATCCAGGTATTTAAAAAAATCAAGTATGAAATCTGGAAATTTTGATTTTTCAATCCATTTCTGCTGTATAAAACCCTTTTCGGACC
>CAKUJH010000062.1 GCA_934661375.1 uncultured Victivallales bacterium | reverse complement strand
GGGGTATTTGGAGGGTAATTTTGATTTACCCATGATGAAAAAGCGGACAGGGAACGGGAAACGGACACCCCGAAAAATGGCTTAATAAGGGGGGTGTTCGGTCTCTCAATTGACCAATCGAGATAAGGGTATCAAAAAAAATCTGAAGTCTCCCCAGGAAATCGCCAAAAATGGCGGAAAAACTCAGAATTTCGGCCGATTCTCAGAATTATTCCGGCAAAATCGGCCGCTTGACGGATTCTGAGTGTGTTTCATGCACACGGAGCGAAAAGTTGTAAAACCATTTTAGTAAACGAGTTTTAGCGGAAGTCAGAAATTTTCACTTCTCGGGGTAGATTGAAAAAAGGGCAAAAAAAATGGCGGAGAGAGGGGGATTCGAACCCCCGGTAGAGTTTGACCCCTACGACGGTTTAGCAAACCGTTCCTTTCGGCCACTCAGGCATCTCTCCACAGTTTTCTGTTGTTCCATAAATATAATCCATTTACTTGTTTTTGCAACCCCGAATTTATTTATTTTTCCGAAATATTATCCTTATTTATCATATTGACGCAATTCTGACGGCAGATTTCAAAAAAAATTCCGGTTTCGGGACTTTCAGCAGCCCTGAACCGGAATTTTTTATGAAACAGAATGCTTATTTCACGACCAGATTGACAATCCGTTTCGGAACACAGATCACTTTGACCACCGTTTTGCCTTCGATCTGTTTCTGTACGGCTTCATTGGCACGTGCGATTTTTTCCATTTCCGCGGCGTCGGCATTGGCAGACATCATGATGCGGGCGCGCGGTCTGCCGTTGACCTGCACCAGAATCTCCACTTCGTCTTCCACCAGCAGTGAAGAATCAAAATCCGGCCATTGCGCCAGTGAAACCGGTGCCGCATTGCCCAGAATTTCCCACAGTTCTTCCGAAATGTGCGGAGCATACGGAGCCAGCAGTTTCACAAAGGCTTCCGCCGCAGTCCGCGGCATTTCCGTTACCTTCGAAAATTCGTTCACGAAAATCATCATCTGACTGATGGCTGTGTTGAAGTTCAGCGTTTCCGTATCTTCGGTAACTTTCTGGATGGTCTGATGCAGAACTTTCAGCTGTTCCCCGGTCATGGGAACATCGGCGACCGGGGTTTCCTCAATCATGCGCCAGATGCGTTTCAGGAAACGGAACACACCTTCCACTCCTTTGGTACTCCACGGTTTGACCGCCTGAAGCGGGCCCATGAACATTTCATACAGCCGCATGGAGTCCGCACCGTACTGCCTGATGACATCGTCGGGATTGACCACGTTGCGCAGAGATTTGGACATCTTGGCGGGGAACGCCGTCAGGGCTTCGCCGGATTCCTTGTCATACGGATTGCCGTCGGCTTTGAATTCAACCTGATTGTTCGGGATGATGACGCCGCGGGCGTTTTTGTAGGACATTCCGAGGATCATGCCCTGATTGATCAGTTTGTGGAACGGTTCCGGAGTGGAAACTGCGCCGATATCGTACAGCACTTTGTGCCAGAACCGTGCGTAGAGCAGATGCAGCACCGCGTGTTCCGCACCGCCGACATAGAGGTCGACCGGCATCCAGTATTTTTCCTTTTCCGGATCAACGAACTGTTTGTCGTTGTGCGGGTCGATATACCGCAGATAATACCAGCAGGAACCCGCCCACTGCGGCATGGTGTTGGTTTCGCGATGACCTTTCATGCCGGTTACCGGGTCGGTGTAATTGAGCCAGTCCTCCGCCTTGGACAGCGGAGATTCGCCCGTTCCGGATGGCTTGAAGTCCGTCAGGTCGGGCAGGGTTACCGGCAGATTCGATTCATCTTCCAGCCGGATGGTGCCGTCTTCCATGATGATGACGGGGAACGGTTCGCCCCAGTACCGCTGACGGCTGAACAGCCAGTCGCGCAATTTGTAGTTGACCGTTTTCTTCCCGATGCCGCGTTCCGTCAGCCAGGCAATGGTTTTCGCCTTGGCTTCATCGACTTTCAGTCCGTTGATGACGAGCCCCTGATCGTTGGCACTGTTGACCGATTCGCCGTCGCCGGTCCAGCAGACTTTCCCGGCAAAAACGTCGGCGGGGTCAACCTTGAGTTCGGCGGCTTCCTTCGGATCCGGCTGAATGATGCACTTGATCGGAATGTTGAATTTGACCGCGAAATCGAAGTCGCGCGTGTCGTGCGCCGGAACAGCCATGATGGCGCCGGTGCCGTAGGTGCTGAGAACATAGTCCGCAATCCAGATCGGGAGTTTTTCTCCGTTGACCGGGTTGACCGCATACGCGCCGGTGAAGCAGCCGGTCTTTTCATTGTTCAGTCCGGTACGATCCAGATCGCTCTTGGATGCGGCGAATTTCTGATAGGCTTCGACCGCTTCCCGGCATTCGGGTGCAGTGATCTGCGGAATCAGCGCATGTTCCGGGGACAGTACCAGATACGTCGCTCCGAACAGCGTGTCCGGACGGGTTGTGAACACCGTTACTTTCTTGTCGGTGCCGTCAATGCTGAACGTAACTTCCGCACCTTCGGAACGTCCGATCCAGTTGCGCTGCATTTCTTTGATGCCTTCCGGCCAGTCGAGCGTATCCAGATCTTTCAGCAGGCGTTCGGCATATTCGGTGATTTTCAGCACCCACTGGCGCATCGGTTTGCGGATCACGGGATGATTGCCGCGTTCGGAACGTCCGTCAATGACTTCTTCGTTTGCCAGCACCGTGCCGAGCGCGGGACACCAGTTGACGGGAACTTCATCGACATATGCCAGGCCTTTTTTATAGAGCTGGAGGAAAATCCACTGTGTCCAGCGGTAATACTTCGGGTCGGTGGTGTTGATTTCGCGGTCCCAGTCATAGCTGAAACCGAGCGACTGAATCTGCCGCTTGAACGTTTCAATGTTCTTCTTCGTGGTGATTGCCGGGTGCGTCCCGGTTTCAATGGCGTACTGTTCCGCGGGCAGACCGAAAGCGTCCCAGCCCATGGGGTGCAGAACATTGAATCCTTTCATGCGTTTGTAGCGGCAGAAAATATCCGTGGCGGTATACCCTTCCGGATGCCCGACATGCAGACCCGCTCCGCTGGGATACGGGAACATGTCCAGCACGTAGAGTTTCTGTTTCGGAGAGCAGTCTTCGGCTTTGAAGGTTTTGTTCTTCAGCCAGTATTCCTGCCATTTTTTTTCGATTCTGGAAAAATCGTATTCCATTATTTTCAGCTCCTTTTACTGGTTGCAAAATATACAAGGGGAGAATATACGCCGAAAGCCGCTGAAATGCAAATGATTCCGAATGAAAATAAGGAAAAAAACGGGGCTTCGCACCGGATATGCTCGCCGGATGCGGCAAGTCCGGTCTTCGGACACCGCATCCGGCGGAAGATTAAACGCACCGGAAGATATTATTGTACAGTTTCGGGCTCCGGCAGTTCAGCCGTTTCCGGAACCGCGGCTTTGTTCTTTTTGTTTTTGCTGAACCATTTCTGAAGCCATTCGATCTTCGGAACATATTTCTTCTTCAGCGCATCAATATATGCATCTTTTCTGGTCAGAAAATACTGTTTGATTTCAGCCAGATGTTTCTGAATCGCTTCTTCGCAGACGTCATTGAGTGTGCTGCGGTCATTCTGTCCCAGACCTTCGATACGGTAATCGGGCAGCCGC
>CAKUJH010000061.1 GCA_934661375.1 uncultured Victivallales bacterium | reverse complement strand
ATAAACCAAATGGGAGATTACTGAGTTATGCATGGAGAAATGACGAGGAGTTCTATAAGCGTAAATCGTTTCGATTTACGCTTCAAATATGAAATGAATAAGAGCTTTTTCTGTCTGACCATGATTCCGGTTCCTTTCACAAATTTTTCAGTTGTACTGTTCATTGACGATTTTGATCCAGTTGCATGAATAGAAACTATTCCTTATCTGATATTGCTGTTCCTTTCCTGTTTTTTATATGACAAGTTTTCAGATTCCGTTTTGTTTCACGCTGGATTCTCTTATGATCAGCCGGGACTCCAATACCGGAGCCGGGGCATCCGCCTTTTCTCCTCTGAACTGCTTCATCAGCAATTCAAAAAGCTGCCGTCCCGCCTGTTCATCCTGCTGGTCGATCGTGGTGATCGAAGGATAACTGAATGCGGAAAAATTGTCGTTGTCATGACCGATCAGCGCGATGTCGTCCGGCACCCGGATTCCCTGCAGCAGAAGTTCCCGCAGAAGACGCGCCGCCAGCACATCGTTCGCCGCAATAACCGCGTCCAGCCGCTGCTCCCGGATAACATCCAGATAAGCCGGCAAGTCAAGGTCTCTGGACACCAGCATTTCCCCATCGCAGCAGCGGCGGAAGGCATTGAGCCGCTGACGGTAACTGAAACAATCCAGTGAATCCCGCAGCCACAGCCCGATGCGGCGGCGTCCGGTTTCCTGCAAATGCCGTACAGCCTGCATCATTCCTGCCTCGCGGTCAATCCGCAGATGCGGAGCATCCCAGCCCGGCGGATCCAGAAAAACCAGATTCCGTTTGTCGGCGAAATAATCCCGGACTTCATGTTCTCTGCCGGGATATTCATGTGCCATGCAGATCACCCCGTCCAGACCATGCCGTATGAAGTTTTCGCAGCAGTCGAACAGGCTCTGCGGATCGTTGTGCGCCTGCCCGATCATCAGCCGGTATCCGCCGGCGGCAGCCGCTTCCTCCAGCGCCCAGAGCGTCCGGTAATTGCACAGCGGCGCATGGGAATCAATCAGCGCACCGATCTTCATGCTGTTTTTACCCGCCAGCGAACGCGCCACCATGTTCGGAACGTAATTCATTTCCCTGGCGGCGCGGAGAATTTCGGTGCGCTTGGATTCGCTGACCCGGATAGTGTTTTTTCCTGTTCCGTTCAGCACACAGGCAACCGCGCCCTTGGAAACGCCGACGCGTTCCGCAATGTCGATCATCCGGGTTTTTCCTGTTTTTCCGCCAATCATTTTTCACCTTTTTTCTCTTTGATATACCGGTTTATTCATATTATAATCAAAAAGTCCTGCATTGTCAAGGGGGACTGAAATATTTTTTCAGAAAAAATGCCGTTTCAGAGGCATCAGGCAGCCGGAAAAGCCGGAAAAACTGGAAATCCGGAAGAAAAATGAAAAAAGAAAACAACGCAAATTGCCGGAAAATTTTCCGGACAGCAGGTTCATGAAAAGAAAAAACACAGGAGGAATCCGGAGATCCGTCCTGTGTCTGAAATTGCTGAATAAGAATAATCAGCGGGCGTAATATTCAACCACGCGCAGAGCTTCAACCTGAACCGGAATTTCTTCCAGCATCGGCTCACGGACAACCGTCAGCTTGAGCTGTTCCTTGTCGGATTCGAAGTAAGCGGGAACGGTGTAATTGACGCCTTTGGCGGCTTCGGCGAGAGCCGGAGATTTTTCCGCATCAATCGTGATGACCTGACCCGGTTTCAGCAGGTAGGACGGACGGTCAACGATTCTGCCGTCCACTTTGATGTGGCGATGGACAACCATCTGTTTCGCGGCAAAGATCGTGGGAGCAAAACCGCCATGATAAACGGCGGACTGGAGACGGAGTTCAATCAAACGCATCAACGTTTCGTCGGTACGGCCTTCGATACGTTTAGCGGTCAGGAACGTATTGCGCAGCTGGGTTTCAGTCAAAGCGTAGTGGGCTTTGAGTTTCTGCTTTTCCTGCATCATTTCGCCGTAGGTGGAAAGTTTTTTCTTCTTGCCGTTTTTGCCCTGGAGACCAGCGGCATAGGGACGCTTCACGCTCGGGCATTTCGCCATGTTCCAGATGCAGTAGCCGATACGACGACAGATTTTGTGTTTGGCTTGAGCTTGTTTCATTCCTTTTCCTTTCTCATGAAGGTTGATTGTTCGATGCACATGGTGTCAAGCAAACGGGAGCCATGCACATTATTCAAAAACTTAATGAATCCATGTAAGATACATCCTTTTCGCGATTTTTCAACCCGAAAACCGGAAAATTCCGCATTTATTTCAGCGGCAGAGCGCAATCGTGCCGAGCAGACACAATCCCAGAGCGATTTTCTGGGTGGCTGAACGTTTCTCATGCAGAATCAGAATGGCAAACAATTCAAAGAAGATCAGGCAGGAACAGACCATGAGCGGATAGGCGATTGCGCCGTAACCGCACCGGGAAAGACGGTCCATACCCGGATAAAGCAGCAAAATGGAACTGACTATGGCAAACAGGTTCAGCAGTCCGCAGTATTTCCAGATCAGACTGCTGCCGAAACCAAGCCGGACATCCTTCAGGAAAACGCCGAAATCACGCCATCTCATCAGCAGTGCGCCAGCCATGAAGCCGAGCGACGCGGCAAAAGTCCGCCACTCTGAAGTTACCCGCGACGCTTCCGCAGAATAAGACGGCAGATTGCTCAGACACTGGCTGATGCCGGTCAGGATGAATGCCGACACGGCAAGCAGACGCCATTTCCCGGCAGTGCCGCCGTCGCTGCCGCCGCTGCTGCGTCCGAACAGATACAGCGAAGCCAGAATCAGCAGAAAACCGATTCCGCGCAGAATTCCCAGCGGGACCTGGAAAAACAGAATGCCCATGGCAAACGGGAAAATGAACCCGGACTGAGTCATGGTCCAGATGATTCCGTTGGGTCCCCGCTGCATGGCACGGGACATGACTTCCAGCTGAAAGCTGTTGAATATGCCCTGCAGAAACAGAGCCAGGAATACAAGCAGAAAAACGTTGACCGAGACCGCAGGGAACCCCCGCACCACCCCGGCAATCCCGCTGATTCCCGTTGAAACGAGGTAAGTCAGAAAAAGCAGAACCGGAATATGAATCCCCTGCCGTGGCGCCTTCCCCATTACATAACCGTCCACCGACCAACTGCAGCCGACCAGAACCATTGCGGCGATACCGAGCAATAAATCCATAGATATACTCCTAAAAAATAAAACCCTCTGCCATTTCTGCAAACGATGCACTATACACGGGAAATGATGAATTGCAAGAGTTTCACATAAATATTTTTCTTTTCTGCAAAACTTGCTACTTGTCAGATAGTGTGTCACAATTCAAGAGCAGTTTGAGAATTTTTCAAAAAATTTTCATTGAATGGTCGGTTATGAACAACCATTGAACGAAGCATCAGCAGCATTTTCCGCATACATGCACATCTGACTGTCATTTTCTTTTTGCCTTTTGCAAGTAATCTTTGCTGAAAATCTTGAAGAACCGGAATTTTTGGAACACCGGGAACTGAATCCAAACAGAGGATCTGGCGAAGACGACCGGATGATCTTCTGCTCATGAAAGACGAATGAACACTTGATCCGGATTGTCTGATCCGTGGTGCAAGACCGGATATGGCGGATAATTCTTTTATTGAATATTGTTTCAAGGATCCAATCCCGGCAAGTATGCTGTAGGCGGAAATAAAATTAACTCCAGGCATAGTCGTCATAATGTGTACTTCTGCAAGAATTTCTTCATTCTCTACAATACAAGCCTTGATTTCTTTCTCGGTTTTCCTGATTTGCATGGTCAATGTTGCCAATGTCTGAGCATTAATTTTACGGACAATCGAAGATGTTATTGCATCTTGGCGATTTTGAAGTTCAACGCGAGCTTTGATCAAGGCCGTTCTTTCACGGGAAAGTTCACGAATGGTCAGGATTGTCTTCGACGGACGCTTTGTCGGATGCGGTTGCCGTTCCGTTCCAAACCGTGCAATCGCCTGAGCATCCAGTTTGTCTGTTTTATGCTGCAGGTTCAAACTTTCGATGAACGCATGAATATTACGCGCATTCTCAATGGTCACATTGACCTCGGGATGGCTCAAGTTGACCCAGTCGGTAAGTTGCTGTGAATAACAGCCGGTCGTTTCCATGACGATATGCAGCTCCATTCCGGAGATGATGCCGCCGACCCACTGAAAAAATTTTGAAAGTCCCTCCGGAGTCCGTTTGAAAACGCGACACGGCAACGATGTAATCTTTGCTTTCCCGTTTTCTGAGACTTGATCCAATGATGCAGAAAATGTTTCTTTCCCAACATCAAATCCGGCCCAGACAATTGTTTTTTTCTCTTCCATACTTGCTTTCCTCCATGTCTGGATGTAATTTAGAAGTGGCTTGTCATGACCCATTTTGCAGATACGGCATTATTTGCCTGGATAGCTGTACGGTCTTTTGACAAAGCACGGAAGCGGAAGCATCTCTCCATCTTACAAACGATCTTACACACAGATCAAAAGTAAACTCGAGATGATGCTTCCGCGATTTTCATCGACTGGCTGTCGAATCCAACCTTTTATACCGTAGCACGATATTTCATGCCTGCAACTTTTTCCTTTTCCTCCGACGAGTGAACAACCCATTCTCGGAAAAGGAAAGTTGCAGAAACAATACGGGGGATAACATACAAAAGTAAACGCACAGGCAAAAAAGGACACCGTGCGTTTACCTTGAACAGAGACAGATATTTTTGTTGGTCCGAAAAGGGTTTTATACAGCAGAAATGGATTGAAAAATCAAAATTTCCAGATTTCATACTTGATTTTTTTAAA
>CAKUJH010000060.1 GCA_934661375.1 uncultured Victivallales bacterium | reverse complement strand
TTTTTTCGGAATATGCTTGACAATTTGTCCCAGCACCGCCATATGATGCTCTTGAGATCCCATGTTTCTATCCTTTGACTTGTTTCAGAAAAAAGGTAGCTTGGGATCTCTTTTTTGTCAAGTCTGAAAGATTTTTATGGGATAGCTCTGAATTTGATCTGTTTTGCTGTGAAAACAGAAGTTCGGCTTTTATAGTATGTCGCGTGTTCCTTTCTTGCTCTGGGAAATGAGCATGTCAATAGTTTGCGAATACTATTTTTGAATGGAACAGCAAAATGCAAGAGAACCTCGGTTTCCGTTGCCAATAATAGAGTTCGATTTTTGATTGGAACAGTAAACAGAAACTGTTTTTATATATGAACTGCGAGAAATTGCAGAGGAGGATTTTTTGCCTTCAAAAGACAAAAATGAGTTTAGAAAACGTGAAAAAACAAAAAAAGGTGAATTGTCAAAGTAAACGCACGATTGTCAAGGTAAACGCACACTGAGCGTGATTTTAGTGCTTTTAGTCGACAAATCCAGATTACGAAAGAGTTTTTAATCGAAATCCATCGATTTTTTCGGATGAATAGTGCGTTTAGTTTTGCAAAAAAAGACAATGTCCTCCAAGGTGTCCCTCAAGATGTCCCCCAAGAGCTTTCGGATATGCAGAAGAAAATCTTTGAGAGCATAAAAAATGATCCCAAGATTTCCCGTAAAAAAATTGCAGATCAACTCGCGGTCAGCACAAAGACCATTGCCCGAAATCTCGCACAGATGAGGAATTATGTGCAGTTTATTGGACGCGGTTACAGCGGTCATTGGGAAATTATTTTTATGCCGGACGGTGAAAAATTATCCCGGCATGATTGAGAGAATATAAAATTGTAATGCATCCCGGCTTGTATGTCATTCCCGGTTTTCCGGCTTTTCGGTTTGCCATTGTCCGTCCCTGAATACATAAGTGGAATTGCCGTCCTGAATGATTTTATCTCTCAGATTCAGTATCCTGCAGGGTTTCCATTCCCCTTTTACGGAATACATCTGAGGTTCTTTGTCTCTGGGAGCCATCAGCAGATCAAATATCATATCGCCGTTGAAGTCGTAATACGTCGTTTCCCGCCAGGTAACCTCCAAAACGCGGGGACCATTTTTTAATTCAACCCAATCTACGAAATACTGCGGCTTTTGAAGATCGCAGTAGGTTACCGAATACTCATGGCTTGCATTGTTTACCCGAAGAATATTCTTTCCCTTTTGTGAAAACAGGAAATTTTGCGGATTGTCTTTTCTGAAAAAAATGGCAGAATCCGGATTGCTGATCTTATAGGTTATCCAGTCCTCAATATCCGGAAAAACAGGTAATGCCATTAGCTTCCAGTCCGGCGAGTTGTCAAGCCGGACGATCCGACTTCCGCAAATATATCTGCTGATCCTGCACAATAAAAAAAGATTGCCTCCTATGAGGGCAAGAAGGATTAATATCAATATGATGAAAAGTTTTTTCTTCATGCCGGTTCCTTTTTTATCTGTTGTATGGGACAAGCGTTCCTCTCATCCCATATTTTACAACCTGAATTGTATTTTACAAGTGCAGAATTTTTATTTTTGCGACTTTTCAATCTCATTCAGTCGTTTCTGCAGTTTACTTTTTATCGTCATAAGCTTTTTGAAATCTTGGTTTGAAAGGCAATCATTAATTTGCATATTTGTTTCATATAAATTCTCGCCTGTTGCTTTTTCAACTTCACGAACCAATGTTTTTGCATGTGCGACCTGTATATTTAAGCTGGTAATAATTTTTGTACCTGCTTGGACCCCACCAACAAATTCACTGATTGCGGGTGGTGCGTATTTCTGTTCTATGACTGTTTTTGTCGCTTCTTTGACATTATTGACCGGCTCTTTGATTTTCTCCCAAATACTTTTTATGCAACTTCCCTTATTTTGCTTTTTCGCTTCCAATTGAGCATCTGATTTATCCGGATGACTCCCATAAGTATATCCAAATCGACATTTAGGAATAGATTTTCCTTTATTTGGATAATTTTCCGAATTAGGGTAATCCGCGAAGTTTTTGACATGTTTACATCCATAAATCGGTGCAATTTCATGTTCAATAGCAAACGCCACAAGTTGATGAGGGGAAACATTAATTTTTTTTGCAATTTGACACGCTTGCAAACAGACTTGTTCACATTCATTTTTTCCACATCCGTTTCCAGGAAAGTGCTGTTCAAGTAAGTTTTCTTCGTCATTGCGTTTGATTTTTTTCATCCATTTTTCAACCATAATATTTTCTCCTTTTTTTTGGGGTGATTTTATTTATGAGCATAACGTCAAATAAAAAAGGCACAAAAAAAGGTTTAAGAAAGCACTATTTTATGTGATATGGTTATAATTTGTTGCATATCAGTCACTAATAAATTTTTTATAATTAGTTGTCTTGTCAAATAAAACTGATGTAACATACGAATTTTTTTTAACGCAACTGCAAGGACGGTGAGTGTTGTAAAGGTCAGTCGGCATATTCTCTTTTGCATCATATTCTGATTTCGCAAACTCAAAAGTATATTTGATGAATTAAAAAAATTCTCTGCTCGTACACAGACGATTTTATGAGAATATTTAGCTGTTCCCTAACAAAAGTGTTTTATTGTTTCACAAAACTGTTCGAATGCCAGAGAAAACAGCGATCTGAATGCAGAATGCTTCTTCATAAGTACACTTAAATCATATTCTCAAACATCCCATTTATATAGTGTTTTTACCCATTTTTTTTCGCGGAAATTCTGCCGTGTATGCTGTTTTTTTCGGGAATCAGCTGTATATTACCCGTTTCAAATTCAATGAAGGATGGAAAATATGAATTCTGCGGGAAAAAGACTGGGGGCATCACTGGCTTTACTGCTGACCGCTCTGATCTGGGGGCTGGCATTTACCGCTCAGCGCAACGGCATGGCGCATCTGGGACCGTCCGCATTCAATGCCATTCGTTCATTCATCGGATTTTTCACCTTGCTGCCGGTAATCATGGTGCTTGATCATTGTGCAGGGAGACGGATTTCCATTTTCGGGGCAGTTTCCGGCAACCCGGCAGGAATCCGGCATCTGCTGTCCGGCGGAATCCTTTGCGGCATCGCGATGTCCGGAGGAAGTCTGCTGCAGCAGTACGGTCTGGTGTCCGTGCCGGCGGGGAAATCAGGATTCCTGACTTCGCTCTATATCGTGATGGTTCCCGTGCTTGGCTTCTTTCTCAAGCGTAAAACCGCCTGGACCATCTGGGTGGCGGCGCTGGCGGCATTGTTCGGAACCGGGCTGCTGTGTTCCGCTGCCGGCGGCATGACTCTGTCAATTCAGACCGGTGACCTTCTGCTGCTGGGCTGTGCCTTGATGTTTTCTCTGCAGATCATGGTTATTGACCGCTTCGCTCCGCAGGCGGATTGTGTCCGGATGTCTGCGATTCAATTTCTGGTGACCGCGCTGCTGTCGCTGGCAATTTCGCTGTTCACGGGAGAATCCTGGGCATGGAGCGGAATCTGCGGAGCCATGGCACCGCTGCTCTATTGCGGTCTGGGTTCCAGCGGAATCGGTTATACGCTCCAGGTGGTCGGTCAGAAATATGTGCATCCGGCTGCCGCATCCCTGCTGATGAGTCTGGAAGCCGTCTTTGCCGCATTCGGCGGCTGGCTGTTCCTGAACGAAAAGATGTCCGGACGCGAATTGCTCGGCAGTGCGATTATTTTTGCCGCGGTGATTCTGGCACAGCTGCCGCCGCAGTGGTTCCAAATATTTGCCGGACGGCGGAATTCCGTTTCGTGAAAAAATCCGCAGATAAATGTCGTTTTTGACTGTCCGGATGTCTTGCGCAGAAAAGACCGCGCCGGAAGAACCGGCGCGATCCGGAGAGAGAAGAGATTTTTCAAATTACATGTTGCTGAAGAACTGGAAGCCGGGATAGGCTTCCGCCCCGTGTTCACAGATATCCAGTCCGCGCAGTTCCGTCTTGGCACTGACCCGGATTCCGAACAGTTTCTTCAGAACAAAGAAGATGACAAAGGCTGAACAGAATGACGTCGCGCCCACACTGACCACTCCGATCAGCTGAGTCCGGAAACTGTATTCCGGCGCGAAGATTCCCACGGCAAGTGTTCCGAAAACACCGCAGAGCAGATGCACGGACAAAGCACCGACTGGATCGTCCAGTTCCACCTTGTCGAAGAACAGCACTCCGGTGACGACCAGCACGCCGGCAATGGCACCAATCAGAATGGATGCCGCTGCGGAAACGCAGTCCGCACCCGCTGTGATTGCCACCAGACCAGCCAGACATCCGTTCAGAGTCATGGACAAATCGGGCTTATGGAGCAGAACTTTGCTGCTCAGCATGGAGACCACGACCGCAGCGCTTGCCGCCAGCATGGTATTAGCCAGGACCCGCGAAACGGCTTCCGGATTGGCGCTCATTGCCGAGGCTCCGTTGAAGCCGAACCAGCCGAACCACAGCAGAAACACCCCGATTGTTACCAGCGACATGTTGTGTCCGATAATCGGCATACTGCGTCCGTCCACATATTTTCCGACTCGCGGACCGAGCAGAATCACTCCGGCGAGAGCCGCCCAGCCGCCGACACTGTGAACGAATGTCGAACCTGCGAAGTCATGGAATTTCATGGCGTCCAGCCAGCCGCCGCCCCATCCCCATGACCCGACCAGCGGATAAACCAGCGTTACATAGAGTGCGGTAAAAACCAGGTAACTGTTTAATTTTATCCGTTCGGCAACTGCGCCGGAAACGATCGTTGCCGCGGTTGCCGCGAACATGCCCTGGAAAAAGAAATCGGTCCAGTAGGTGATGGTGCCGTTTTTGTAGGCGAAAGGTGAACATTCCGGTTCATGCAGTCCCCATCCGGCGAACCCGAACACATGCCCTGCCAGCCAGTTCGTTTCGCCCGGATACATGATGGCGAAACCGCACAGCGCATATGTCAGAAAACCGATTGCGGGCGTCAATGTGTTTTTGAACAGAATGTTCGTGCAGTTTTTGGCACGGGCAAGTCCCGATTCCACACAGGCGAAACCCAAGTGCATGATGAAGACCAGCAGTCCGCCCAGCATGATCCAGAGGTTGTTCACGAAGAACATTGCCAGCGCGGCGGTGTCCGGCCCGTTTCCGTTTTCTGCTCCGCTGCACGGCAGCAGAAACAGGGAAAGCATAATAAAACTCAATAAGCGCATGATATGATCCTCACTTTCATTTCTTAACCGATGGCATCCGGACCGCGTTCTCCGGTGCGGATGCGGATACATTCTTCCATAGGCAGTACAAAGATTTTGCCGTCGCCGATATAGCCGGTTCTGGCTCCGGCAATGATGCCCTCGACTGTTGTCTCGACATATTCGTCATTGACTCCGATAGCGAGTCTGACTTTTTTCAGCAGATTGACTTCCCGCATAGCTCCGCGGTAGGCTTCGACATATCCCATCTGCTGACCGCAGCCCAGTGCGTTGGTAACGGAAATCTTGAAGATGTTCCTGCTGTAAAGTTCCTGTTTTACCGCATTCAGGCGGTCCGGCTGGATGTAAGCGATAATCAGCTTCATCGTTGTTGGCTCCTTTCTTGTTTTGTCAACGGAATGACATATAGCAAATGGCGTGCCAACTTATGAACAGTATATTTCCACTTGATTCATAGAAAAATATGGACGGGAACCATACATTTTTGTATGTATAATTCATGAAATTACAAAAATGTGGGTTTTGTTTTTGGCTCTCTGTTGTGAGGTTTTCCATTTGCTATTCAGAGCTATCCCATAAAAAATCAAAAACGGGGTATTGATAGGAGTATTCCTGCGTGAATGGCATCCGTTTTGAAAAAGCGGTTTTGTCAGATTTTTGTTTTGCCGTTCAGATGTCGCCGAAATCGACCATGTAATTCATCCTCGTCTGCGACAGCGTCCACCCGAAATAATTCATGATCAGGAGCAAGCCGCACACCGAATACAGCTCCTTGGTCGGACGCCC
>CAKUJH010000059.1 GCA_934661375.1 uncultured Victivallales bacterium | reverse complement strand
ATTATGTCCCAGCCAGCCGGTTCCGCCAAATACAATTGTCTTCATCAGTTTCTCCCTCTGTTATTTTTTCTTCCAGTACGGCGAAATTTCACGCAGACGCGCAATCACCGGCGGAAGTTTTTCCAGCACGAATTCCACTTCATCCATGGTGTTGTAGCGCGACAGGCTGAAACGGATCGCGCCGTGTGCCGCCGTGTACGGAATCCCCATGGCGCGCAGAACATGCGAAGGTTCCAGGCTGCCCGTCGTGCAGGCACTTCCGCTGGATGCGCAGATTCCGAACATATCCAGCAGCATCAGAATGGATTCACCTTCAATATACTCGAACGAAATATTGGTCGTATTCGGCAGACGGTGTTCCGGATCGCCGTTGATACGCACTTCCGGAATCGAAGCCAGAATTCCCTGCTCCAGACGGTCCCGCATGGCGCGGACTTTCGTGTTCTCCGTTTCGATGTTCAGACGCGCCAGTTCCGCCGCCATGCCCAGCCCGACTTCAGAAGCAACGTTTTCCGTGCCGGCACGCCGCCCGCTTTCCTGATGACCCCCCACCACAAACGGACGAAACCGCACACCGCGTTTGACGTACAGCGCGCCGATTCCTTTGGGTGCGTGGAGTTTATGTCCGGAAAGGCTCAGAAAATCAATCTGGCTTTCCGCCAGATTCATCGGAACTTTTCCCACTGCCTGCACGGCGTCGGTATGGAACAGCGCGCCGTTGCGGTGCGCCAGTTCGGACAGTTCCTTAATCGGATACAGGTTACCTGTTTCGTTGTTCGCCCACATCACGGAAACCACTGCCGTCTCATCGTCAATCAGTTCTTCGGCACGTTCCATGTCCAGACGCCCTTTGGCGTCCACGGGAATATGGCTGACCCGGTAGCCGCGGCGTTCCAGATCCTTTGCCAGATTCAGCACTGCGGGATGTTCCACCTTGGAAACCACAATCTTATCCCGTTTCGGGCAGGTATCCAGCGCACTGCGGATCGCGGCATTGTCGCTTTCCGTTCCGCAGGAAGTGAAAATGATTTCCGTGGGGGACGCTCCCAGCAGAGCCGCCAGACGCTCGCGGGCAGTATCCACATGCGCCATGACCTGACCGCCGAAATGGTGAATGCTGGACGGATTGCCGTACAGTTCGGTCAGGAACGGCTTCATCGCCTCGAATACTTCCGGGGCAACTGCCGTCGTGGCGTTATTGTCGAAATAAATGACTCTGTTCTCTTCGCTCATGTTACGCCTCCACCACATTCAGACGGTCGGAAACAAATTCATGCAGTTTGCTTTCGACCAGTTTTTTCAGCGTAAGTTTGGAATTCGGACAGGCGGAGCAGCGGCCTTTCAGACGCACTTTCACCGCATTGCCTTCCAGATCGACCAGCTCAATGCTGCCGCCGTCTTTTTCCAGCGCAGGGCGGATTTCCTTGTCGATGACTTCATTGATCCGGATGACTTTCTGCACCACGGAAAGCGCGGCAAAAGCATCCGCTTTGGACTGGCTGTCATCGGACTTGCTGTCCGCCGTATGTTCGCGCCAGATGCCGTCCAGGATTTCCTGAATCTGATCGAGACAGCGTCCGCACGCACCGCCCGCCTTGGTGTAGTCCGTAACCTGGGCGACCGTGTGCAGGTTGTTTTCCAGCGCGACTTTGCGGATTTTGGTATCGGTTACGCCGAAGCATTTGCAGACAATGCGGCCTTCGTGGTCATCATCGGAAGCAATTTCCTGATAGGTTTCGCCATGTTTTTTCTTGTAATCGGAAATGGCAGCCTGAAGAGCTTCCATCCCCATCACGGAACAGTGCATTTTTTCTTCCGGCAGTTCGCCCAGCACCGCCACAATATCCTTGTTGGTGATCTGAGCGGCTTCTTCCAGCGTTTTACCCTTGACCAGATCCGTCAGTGCGGAGGAAGAGGCAATAGCGCTGGCACAACCGAAAGTTTTGAATTTGACGTCGCTGATTTTTCCCTGATCATCGAGTTTGAGATACAGTTTCAGCGCATCGCCGCAGGTGATGTTGCCCACTTCGGCGACGGCATCGGCATCTTCGATTTCACCCACGTTGTGGGGATTCAGAAAATGATCCATGACTTTGTTGGTATATTTCCACATGACGCACTTCCTTTCCGTCAGATGTTATATTTTTCCAGTTCCGCCTGGACTTTGTCCGCAAGAATTTTGGCGGCTTCGCCGAGCGGCAGCAGTTCCGCATCCCGCGAAGTACGGAGCTTGAATTCCGCATTGCCCTGCGCCAGACTCTTCGGCGAAATGATCACCCGGAAGGGAATACCGATCAGATCCGCCTCGCTGAACATGAATCCGGCTTTTTCGCCGCGGTCGTCGAACAGCACTTCCACTCCGGCGTCCGTCAGTTCCGCATACAGTTTTTCCGCCGCGGCACGCACTCCGTCCTTGTCCGGATTCAGCGCGCAGAGCTGAATCTGGTACGGTGCGATGGACATCGGCCAGACCGGTCCGTAATCGTCGTGCGAATCTTCAACCACCGACGCCATGGTACGCCCGACACCGATTCCGTAGCAGCCCATGATCATCGGATGCGACTTGCCGTCCTTGTCCAGATAATTGCAGTTCATCGGCTTGGAATACTTGGTGCCGAGCTGGAAGATGTTGCCGACTTCGATGCCGCGTTTCATCAGGAGGGGCTGACCGGTTACCGGGCAGGGATCCCCTTCACGCACCGTGGCGATGTCCGCAACATCCGCTCCGCTCAGGTCGCGTCCGTAATTGAAGTTCCGGTAATGATAATCCGTTTCGTTCGCGCCGACCACCAGATTGGCGGTTCCCGCAACGGAATTGTCGATCACGATCCGGACTTTGGCAGGATCGATTCCGACCGGTGAAGCAAAACCCGGAACTGCACCCGCCGCGCGGATCTGTTCGTCATTGGCAAACTTCAGCTCATTGATTTTGAGATGATTCTGAAGTTTGGTTTCGTTGACTTCGAAATCGCCGCGGATCATCACGAACACCAGTTTTCCTTCATCGTCCGCATAGAACACCGCCTTGCCGGTATTTTCCGGTTTGACTCCTAAAAATCCAGCCACCTCCTCAATGGTTTTCTGACCGGGAGTATGCACTTTTTCCAGCGGCAACTCCGGCTCAGTCTTCTCAAATTTCAGCGCAGACACGGCGATCTCGCGGTTGGCCTTGTAGCTCGTCATGTCCGGCGACAGGAAGATGGTGTCTTCCCCGCAATCTGCAACAGACATGAATTCATGGGAAATGTTCCCGCCCATCATGCCGGAATTGGCTTTGATGGAAACCACATGCTGAAGCCCGACCCGTTTGTAGATACGGACATATGCTTCATGAGCGCGTTCATAATATTTTTCCAGATCTTCCTGGCTGGTATGGAAACTGTAAGCATCCTTCATGGTGAATTCGCGCACCCGGATGAGACCGGCACGGGGACGGGCTTCATCGCGGTATTTGGTCTGGAGCTGATACGCCATGATCGGCAGCTGCTTGTAGCTGGTGATCTCGCTGCGGACCAGATGCACGATAGCTTCTTCATGCGTCATGCCCAGAATCATCGGCTTGCCGTTGCGGTCCTTGAAACGGAGCAGCTCCTGTCCGACAGTCTGGTAGCGTCCGGATTCCTCCCACAGTTCAGCGGGCAGCACCACGGGCATTTTGACTTCCTGTCCGTCGATGCGGTTCATTTCCTCGCGGATGATGGCTTCGATTTTTTCAATGATTCTCATGCCCAGCGGCAGAATGGAATAAATCCCGGCGGAAACTCCGCGGATATAACCGCCGCGCACCAGAAATTTATGGCTGATGGTTTTAGCGTCTTTCGGATCTTCCTTGATCCGGCGACCGAGCATTTGCGACATTCTCATGACATTATCTCCAATTGTTGATATTAAAATTCATTAACCTGTTAATATCCATCATAAACGACATTGTTTCAAGTAAAAAAACATGAAATCACGACTTTTTTCGTTCTTTTTTCAGTCTCTCATCAGCCGGTCATGCATCAAAATAAAAAGAGCCGCCCTCATTCTCAGAGAACAGCTCTTTCCCATAATCTGTTTTTTCGTTCACGGAAATAAGGGAAGAAGTGTGAAATTCACTCCCTGGAAAGTTCCGCAGACAGGAACATCCATACGCCATTTTTCCGGACGCGGAAAACTCACTTGAACCGTTTCCCCCGGTTCAATAACACCCGTTGCCGCAGCACCCAGACCTGTAACCCGGAATTCTCCGGCTTCAAGCCGGCGACAGGCGGCAAGAGTAAAAACCACCTGGTTTTCCCGGACAGTCATGCCGAATGCAGAGTCTCCGCAAAGTCCGCGGAAATCCGGCATTTCCGGAAAAACAAGATACTCAACTTCAAATGAACAGGTGCTGCCGGGCGGAACTGCCGCAGAAGTCTGAACTGCTTCCGTCGTATGCTCCAGCTCTGTTCCTGACCAGGTGTAAAAAAATCCCTGCGGTCCCAGCCGCACGGCACGGAGTACCAGCAGCGGAGCTCCCGCCCGGCTGCGTGCCGCCCACGGTTCCCGGACTGCAAGTTTATAACTGGCCTTATCCTGATTCTGCACTTTTCGGAACAGCACATCCGATTCAAAATACTTCACGCCGTAATTTCCAAGCCGCGACACCCCGCCTTTCACCGGAAACAACAGTTCATCCGCCAGACCGTCTCCCCGCAAAAGGCCGACGAAATTTTCCCACAGGGATATTTGCTGCTCGGCGTCTGCGGAATTCTTCACTGTTGTTGTAATCAGGAAACGGGTTTCACCCGGATGCAGACGAATAGTCCGGGTCATAGTCAGCGGCTGGCCCAGCCAGTGTCTGCAATCCATTTCCACCAGACCGCTGCCGTCCGGCATCCTCCCGGAGCGTTGAAGAGTCATCGAATACGGACGAATCTGGAATCCCCAGAGCGCGGCGCGGCCGCCGGCGGCATTCTGTTCACGTTCAGGAGGCAGCAGATCATCTTCTTCGACCCGGTATACGACAGGCGCGATCATGGCAGGACTGCCGTTCATGCGCAATGCGCTGAAAATGCCCGAACATTCCGGTGCGATCTCCGCTGAAATGCAATCATTCTTCAGCCGGACTGCCGGGACGCCGCTGACTTGACAGGGTTCAATGACGACCTGCTCCGATGCACAGCCGCACAGCAATGACAGCAGGACTGCCGGCAATATTTTTTTTACTGTCCGGATATTCATTTTCCATCCCCTTCAAAATAGGGCCGGCAAGGCAGCACAGTCTTTGACAGATTGAAATGGGTAACAGTATTCTGAAGCAGTCCCATCACCGAACGGAATGGAATCTTTACCGGATACTTGCGGTCAAGTGCATAGAAAAACTGTGTTGCCCGGCGATCCAGCTGGTGCGCATTTTCTGCGGCAATCACAATGCCGCCATTGTCGGCCATCCGGATTCCCGGAGTCCCGCCGATCAGCAATGTTACCGTCTCCGCCGCAGGAACAGGCGTCTCAAGTACCGTAACCGGAATATCGTTTTTCATGGTTACACCGCCCTGATATTTTTCTGCGAAACGGAAATATTCGTTAAACCGTTCCGCAACGTTTTCCGCCCCCGGCACAGCCTGAATCCGGAATACGGGACGCCCCAGCGGATCCGTGAACGAAAATTTCTTCAGGTCGGCTTCGGACAATTGATACTCCCGCGACATGTATGCAACGGACAGTTTGCCGCCGGCGGGGATTTTGATTTCCGCACGGTTTCCCGTGCAGGCAACCGGCTTGCCGTCCACGTCAACTGAACCGATCCGGAATCCGTAAATATCACGGAAATGAATCTTTGAATCTATCGCTTTCTCCGGTTCGAAGGTGAACACGATCCGGTCCAGCGATTTTTTCGACGAGACCCGAACCTTGCCGTCCGGCATTTTCAAAGACGCCACGGCTTCATAGATCACCGGAGTACGCGACGGCACTGCCAGACTGAATTGTGTGAAACCGCCGGCAACAGTGTTTTCAGTCACAGCCTGATCGCGCATCTTGCGGACAAACAGCACAGATTCCCCTGCACGGGTCAGCCGGCTGTTGTCAATCCGGACTTTTCCGGATGCATCATTGCGGGAAGAATTGCCGAAATAGAAAAACGTGTTTGCTCCGGTTCCATAACGGGAAAGATACCGCACTTTCCCGTCAAATTCCGTCTTGACCGGCAGTTCCGCCTGCCACAGGGCGCGCATAAGTTCCAATGCTTCCGGCTGAACATAAATCATCTGCGGATTGCCGAACATGGTAAGCTGGTCGTTGGCAAGACCGTACTGAAACTGATTCAGAATCAGGTGATCGGAAAGACGTCCGACCAGATCCAGGAATGCTTCACGCGTCAAGCTGCGCCAGTCCGGCTGCACCTGACGGATGCAGAAACCGTGTTTATGCGTTGTGCCGGGGCGTGGCCCGATCTGCCAGCGGAGCAGCGGAAACCAGCGTTTGTACTGCGCTTTTTCCACATAAGACGCCTCGGTCATGGCGTAGTCGCCTTTCAGTTTCCCGTTGAAAAAAACCGAAAGCGGTTCACCTTCCTTATTCCTGAGACTGCGTACATAATCAACCTGATGATTGATGGCAATACTTTGATCTATGAATTTACCCTGGTCATCCCAGGCACGTCCAGGCAGCGGTTTATCTACCGCAGGTCCGCGGTAATAAACTCCTCCGCTGGAACAGTCGAATGCAAAACCGGGCAGGTCCAGTTCCCGGACCAGAATCTTCTGCGCCCGTTCAAACTCCTCTGCATAACTGGTTCCGTAAGGAAACACGCGGACTTCCCGGTCATGGATCGTACTCCAGTTTTCCTGGTATTTCTGCACTCCGTCGGTATCACCGTTGATGCTGTCCGGAAAGTATTTTTCCGCCAGCTGGACTTCACTCCAGGTCCCCCCGCAGCTGTTGTAATACATCCAGCCGAAATTGCGTCCGTATTTCAGAAAACGTTCCTTGACCAGCCTGCGGAGGTCAGACGCGCTGTACCGGGCATGATTGACCAGTTCCCCGCCCAGCATAGTCTGTGTGTGGAAAGGTGCCGACGGCTTGTAATCCCAGCGGTCATCCCGGCAGAGCAGTTCGCCGGAGCGGCGGTATGGACAAAAGGTCCACTCGATTGTAATATGAAAACGGCGGGAAAGTTCACGGTCCGGCTTGCGCCACCAGCTCATATAATGCGCGTGCGTGCCCCAGACATACGGATTGTCCTGTCCTCCGGAAACAGCATAGACTTCGGGAAAGGAATCGTAATAGGTCTGCACCACCCCTTCCGGAATACCGTAGGGAGCTGTGATGCTTCCAAGCACCTGACGAATCTTCAAGGTCTGACCGGGAGAGAGAACGATTCGCAGAGAAGATTCCAGCCGGTTCTTTTGCGGATCATATTGGGCTGCGGTGTAACTCAACGGATCAAACGGAACCGTCCCCAGGAAAAATACCCGTTCCTCCTGGAATACCGCACATGCCGGATACGGGCTGGCTTTAGCTCCGACATGTTTTTCCAATGCGCCTTTGATCCCTTTGCGTCCGATCGGGACATTTCCAATCTCCTGAGTCTCGCCGAAACCATCCCAGAATCCGGAAAATGAAACTCCGGAACGGAACTGGAACGCCAGCCCCGGCTCCAGCAATTGCTCCGTCTTGCCGGAGTTATGCAGTTCCGATTCTGCCACCAGAGTTTTTCCCCTCGGCACAACCCGGATTTTCCAACTCAGTTCCGGCATCTGATAATCAACGGACAGGCATTCCGCCGAATCATGAATTGCAGGTTCCGGCAAAACTGCCGAACCTTTCTGATTCGCCAAAGTGAATTGCAGCTGTGCAGCAATTTCACTGCCTCGCGCCCGGAACTGCAAATCCCGATTCAGTGCGGCATGACCATTTTCCACAGCGGAAAGCGTCAACGCGGCAGCTCCCAATATTCCCAGAATTGTTTTCTTCATGAAGATCCCTCCGTTTTATTTCCAGCTGACCCAGCGGGATTTATCCTGCTTCCATCCGTCAAACGCGTCCATCATTCCCAGATTTTCCTTGTCCATGGCTTCCACATGACCGTCAACAAAAACAATCAGGGTTTTACCCTCATGAATCGGGGCGTAATCTTCTTTCCAGCAATATTTCGTGCCGCGAAGTTTCGGATTCTGTGATTTGGCATCGCCGATGCAGACCACATGCTCCGGGTTCTTCACATTGGCAAACCTGTAATCACGGGACGGCCGACTGCCGACCTTGACGGTTGCCCCCAGTGCATAATTCATGCCGTAACTGATCGACATCTGGTCAATGGCGGAAGCCACCAGATCATCGTCATCATCGGCAAACTGTTTTTCCGCCCGCGGATTGGCAGGGCAGTACAGCACCCGCGGATCCTTGAGATATTCGCGGATATGCTCATGCCAGAAAGTCCAGCGCGGGCGGATTTCATAGGCAACCGGCACAATGGCGTTATCATGGTCATTGGCATAAGCAAACATCGCCTGATGCAGTGTTTTCAGATTGGCGGTGCAGACTGCTGATTTCCATTGCGCAGTCCGCTGAACCGCGGCAGTTCCCACTGTCAAAACCAGTGTTCCGGCAACAAGACAAATAACCGTTTCCTTGATGTTCATTTCTGATGTCCTTTTTTGTTTTATTTTTGTTTTATGCTATGGTTTCTCACCATTGTTTCCAGAGTTCATCATCCCGCTGCCAGCCGTCTGACCCGCCGCTGTGAAGACCGAACGAACGGTATTTGCGGGATTCCGCATGGCCATCTGTGAACACAAAATTAATTTGACGTCCATGACGGTTGGACGGAATGTTTTCCAGCCAGGTGCTGTAATAGCTGGAAAAAATGGGTGCCTGCAGGGAATCCACCGCCCAGGCCAGTTTGGAGGGCTGCCGGATAATGCTCTGCCTGATGTTTGAACCGTTCAGTCCATGTACAAAGCCGCTTGTTTTCCGCTGACCCCAATGATAATTGACGCCATAAGATGCTCCCCACCATTCGTTGTGTTCCGCATCCGTGTCTGATGGACAATGAATGCCAGGTACTTTTTTGTGGAAATCTTTCGCAGTGCTGACGTTATTGAACAGATTCAGCTGCTGATACCAGAAATAGTATTGCGGGCCGTAGGTCGCATCATATTGCGTCGGATAATACTCGCGGCTGCCGTCCTGATACAGCTGAGTATAGACGCCCCACTGCTTCAGATTGCTGACGCAGTTGATTCCTTGGGCTGTTTCCCTTGCCCGGTTTAAAGCGGGGAGCAGCATTCCTGCCAGAATTGCAATGATAGCGATACTTTCACGCTCAAAATTTCATTTTTTTCTGCTATTTTCTGCCATTTAAATATTTATTATTTTTAGTCAAAA
>CAKUJH010000058.1 GCA_934661375.1 uncultured Victivallales bacterium | reverse complement strand
GGAAAACCTTCCGGATGCAAAGTAAGAGTGTAAAGCGCGATCCGGATTCCGGTCCGTTTTTCCAGTTCGATCATCTGATCCGCCAAAAGCTTTTCCTGCCCGGGGCTGCATGGCACCACATTATAAAAACCAAAAGCCGTCTCTTCCATAAACCTGTACCCTTTCGCTGGAATTTTCCAAAAATCAAAAAACGCAACAGCACCATTGACGGGAAAACATACGCAGATTTCATGGAAATATCAAGTCTGTTTTCCCGATTATGCTGTTTTCAGGACCGGAAGCTGCACCATCGGACCTTGTCGGTCTGAAACGATGCAGCCCGGAGTTTCACGATCAGTAATGCATCATATAACAGTACGGCTCATGACATGCCCTGACCATTTCCGCCAACGGCATTTCCGCCATGCAGATCACAGCATCAGCCGCACCGTAATACATGCGGATATTGTCTCCGATCCGCAGAGCATTGCAGGAAAAAACCGTGTTCGTGATACGCCCCTGCTTTTCATACGGAGCTTCCGGAAACAACACGGGTTTATTGGTCCGCGCCAGAACTTTCCATGGTTCGCGGTAATCCAGAATGGCGGCACTCATGGAATAAATGGAACCGCAGCAGGAATCCACTACGCCGTGATAAATGATCAGCCATCCTTCGTCAATGCGGAGCGGCGGTGCACCGATTCCCAGTTTCATGCCGTCCCAGTGCGCCGCACGAGACGCAAGCGATTCACGGTTCCGTCCCCAGAACACCAGATCCGGCGAAAAAGACATTTCCATGGCGCACGGAGTTTTTTCATCGCCGGCAAACGGACGGTTGAAACAGCAGTACAGACCGTTGATCTTTTCCGGGAACAGGGCGCCGTTGCGGTTGTTGACGCCGGAAACGAACGAAACGTGTTCATAATTTCGGAAATCCGTCGTCTTCATGATGGCAAGACGGGTTCCGCGCCGGTTGTTGTGACTGTTGTAGACGATGTAATAGACTCCGTCCATTTCCGTGATCCGCGGATCGTAGGCCCCGTTTTCCTCCCAGCCGTCGGAACATTCCGGCATGGCAACGGGCTTCGGGTCGAAGGCGAAATGAACTCCATCCTGACTGCGCGCCATCCAGAATACAATCCCGCCTTCCGTGTGAAACACATCCGCCATCAGCAGAAATTCACCCCGGAACTGAACCGCTCCGGGATTCAGCAGATAATAACCGGCTTTTTCCGGCAGATCGCCGACCGTCAGAACCGGATTCTTTTCATAACGCTTGAACTCATACATACTCAAAAAACTCCAGATTTATTGCAGATCGCTTTTGTCAACCGTGCCGTTGTCCCGGTAATCGACAATGCGTTTTTTCAGATCAATGAACAGCTGCCGGATATCCCGGATGCCGCCCCAGGTGAACCAGATACTGGTGATGACACCGATGATTCCCGGCACCACCACATTCACCACCCAGAAATAATTGGACCAGCCGCGCAGCTTCCACGGGGAAATCAGATTCCAGATCAGAGAACCAGCCCAGACAATGCAGATATTCCAGACAAAACTGTAACAGAACACGCTCCATGCCAGAGCTTTATCGCCGCGGGTGTATTCCGGACTGATGCCGACCAGCCGCCGGAACACCGTCCGCAAAGTCCATTTTTCCTTCAGTTCACATTTACCTTCATCATTGTATTCTCCCCGGTGCAGCATCCATTCCAGATTGAACGGTCTCTTCAGAGTCAGGAATGAAATCAGCACATACGCCAGAATGCTCGCCAGAATCGTGATGGCGAAAATCTCCGTGGAGTTAACGGGAAACTTCACCGGGTCCATTTTCCAGACCACATATGGATTCAGCGGAGACGACACCGTTTCCAGAAAACTGCCGAGACTGTCAACCCAGCCCATGCGGTCCAGGAACGGATAGACATGACGCGCCCAGCTCCGCTGCAGAATAATTCCGCCGATGGAAAAGCCCGCACCCGTCAGCAGCGAGGCATAAGCTCCCTGCGTGGTGCCGAACCGCGAATACAGTCCGCCGATCATCACTGCACCCGCACCGCCCGTCCAGATCGACGCCATGATGGTGATGTAAAGATTGATGTAATCCAGCTGCGAGAAAAAGAACGAGCCGAGAAAAAACACCAATGCGACAAACAGAGTCAGTCCGCGAATCAGCCAGAGCTGCTGTTTCACCGTCGGCGGTTTCTTCAGAAGCGGCAGTACAATGTCCTGCGACAGAGTCCGCGCCGAGGCAAAAATCCGCGAGTCATCCGTCGAAAGCATCAGCATGATGGCAAGGACACAGAAGATCGCCAGCAGCGGCCCCGGCAGCATGGTCCGCATCGCCACCGGAAGCCGTGTCTGATTATACAATGTGCGGAATTCCTGAAACATGGAATTTCCTTTGGCATCGCCGTTCTTCTCCACCAGAAACTGTTTGGCATTCTCCATGTAAGGAGTATCCAGATTCTGCTGAATGGACAGCGGCTGATCCACGCCGATCCGGTGTTTCTGCTCCGGAATCGCCTGCTGACTGCGGATGAAATCCGCGCGTTCAGCGGGATCGGCAATGATTTCCGCAGCGGCACGCGCCGACAGGTTGTCGCGGATGACCTTGCCCTGGGGGCTGAAATCCTGATGATTCATGAACACAATCACCGACACCATGACCAGAAACAGCATGATGCTGCTGAATCCGCCGCGCCACGTTCCCAGCACGCCCGCCATTTTCTGTTCGTGCGGCGACCGCGCCGAGGAATCCTGTCCGCTGCCGTACCACGACGCCCAGTTCAGAATCCAGGCGGAAAAACCGACGATCAGCGCAAAGATATTGAAATCGCGCAGATTTTCCACATCGAAAGGATTCAGGAAACTTTCACCCGGCACACGGTCATACAGCACCGGCGTAATCTGACCGTCCCACGAAAATTTCCAGATGATGAATCCGACAATCACCAGGAAAATCGGATAACAGAGAATCGCCTGCAGCGAATCCGTCAGAATCAACGCAATCATGCCGCCCGACCAGATGATGAAAATCGCCAGCAGCAGACTGACTACAATCAGAGTCATGTAAACATTCAGCCGGAAACCGCAGACATCCACATATGCAGGCCAGTTGAAGAGATACATGAAGAACCGTGCCGCGATTGCCGGACCGATCGCATTAGTCAGCAGTTCCGCCGAAGTGCGCAGAATCGTCGCAAACACCCGGAAGTTCCTGCTGTAACGCATCTCCAGAAACTGCCCGATGGTCATGGCGCGGGTTTCCCGAAACCGGTAGATGCAGTATCCGGAAAGATTGATGAAGATGAAAATCGGGATGAAAAACGTCTGCCAGTAACCGACCGCGAAACCGGTTTTGTAATTGGCTTCACAGTTTCCGACCAGCGTAATCAGCCCCAGTGCCGCCGCCAGATCCCCGGTTGCCAGCAGAAAACGTCCCGCAACCCGTCCGGCGGAAAGATAATCCACCACATCCCGGATGTATCTCCGGGCATAAAGCGCCATCCCCAGCACAAACGCCACAGGAATCACCACAATCAGCCAGTTGTACCACTCCATGTTCCAAGCGCCTTACTTGAAAAAGGATTCAAAGAGTTCTTTGAGCGTGCCCGGACATTCCGACATGTAGGCTCCGCCCAGATTTTCCTGGTTGCCGCCATTCCAGAATACAACCACTTTACCGTCCTTTTCCAGATATTCGGCATCACTGGCGTTGTCTTCGCACAGATGCGGACGCGTCGGATCAGGATAAGTGTAAGTCGGCATCAACACACTGCGGCCTTCCGGTGCGTCTTCCCAGTTTACCAGATCACGTGAACGGGCTATCCGGGTGTCATAGTTGTCCCTGCCGTCCACCGGGTTCGGAAAAATGTTGACATACGTCACATAATACCAGCCGTCGAAAAATTCCAGTGCCGGTCCGCCGACATATTTATTGCGTCCGTAGACGGCATCCCGCACTTTCTCCCAGTGGATCAGATCTTTGGAAACCGCAAATTTGAAGGTGAATTTCGGTTTGTACTGCGGATCGTCGCTCTCATATAACATCACAAATTTTTCACCGTCGTACGTTACCGCCGTGTTGAACAGTGATTCATTCGATTCCGCTTCAATCACTGCCATCGGGCGTGTCCAGGTGATCAGGTCATCCGATGACAGCATCAGCAGCCGCCGGGCTGTCCACCACGGACGATCCAATTCGTAATCAATGCAGAAACAGTATACCCTGCCATCATGCACGAATGCCGAGGCAAAATAACAGTTGTAAAGCGGAGCGGACATGATCCGGTCTTCTTCCACATTGTAGATCTCGAAATGATCATCGTGAATCCCTTTGTCGGGAAAACTTTCCGGATAGCATTTGTACGCCGCAATATTTTTGCGGTTGACCACGCGGTATTCTTTGCCTTTGAAGAAAAATGGCGTCATTTCCCCGCAGCTGGGGATGCGGACCGTTTTCGTCCAGGGTGATTTCCAGTTAGTGTTCATTGTCAGACTCCTTTACTTGTTTTTAATGCCAATCAGACGGAATCCTTCGCCCGGAATTTCCAGCGAATCGAGTCCGTTGAGTTTCTGCTTGTTCCAGACGTCCATGAATTCCGCATGCCCGGGTTCAATTCCCAGTTCGTTCCAGTTGATCTTCAACGCCGCCGGCTGTGCGGTACGACCAAGATTGCCGATTACCAGCAGCCGGGAATGCGGTGACGGTTCCGTCCAGCGGTACAACGACACGTACACTTTCGGACTTGCCGACTTTACTGCAGTGTTCTCCCAGTAGCCGCAGAATTCCGCTTTGCCGAGCGCAACTTCATTGGATACCGTGAAACAGCGGCCGATCACCTCACGGTTGGAATAGTAGCCGACGACTCCGATGTCATGCAGCAGCATGGGTGTTGCGAATTTCAGTGTCAGACGCGGAGTCCGCACGTAAACCGAATCCCATTCCCCGCCGGGACGGAACATCGGCTGTATTTCCAGATGCGAATTGAACAGCATTTTCATGCCGGTAACCTGCGGGTTGTAGAGTGTGCGGTACGCTCCAGCCGGAATTTTTTCCGTGAAAAAGTGTTCCACATCCTGAAGAATTTTTCCGTTGTACTGTTCCCCCGTGATCGCGAAATCCGTAAACGTATGGGCAAACGGCACAAACCGGTGATGTGCATGAATCTTCTGATACTTGCCGCGCTGATGCAGCAGCTTGTAGGTCCGCAGCAGAAAATTGCGCAATGACATCACATTGGAGGTGGTGTATTCCTGTCCGAAAGCATCCACACCGCCATGGCCGTGACGCAGATTGCTGCACTGCACCACATGGCAGAGGTCATAATACACTCCGATCAGATCCGGATAATCATCCAGACATTTTTTCAGCAGGGTCATGTGGTAATCCGTTGAACCGGCATCCTGACAGGTTGAAATGGAATCGTAACGGCTGCCGTTGTCGTAATCTACGGCGGTTCCGCCCACAATGCCGGGAATCAGCCGCCAGTCGTCTATGAAGAAATCATATTCCGGTTCCAGACGGGAAATGAACCCCGGCTGACTGTACGGCATATAACCGATGCCGTCCTTTGCCAGTTCATCCAGATAAGCCCGGAATTTTTCCGGCTTCCACGGTTTCAGCGACGCCCATGGCTGTGTAGTGTAAGCCTGTGTATAACCGTTGGCGTCGTTCATGTGTCCGTTGCATTTGGCATTTTCCCCGGCGTAGGGCCGTCCCCATCCGGTATGATGTCCCAAATGGAAATTGCGCAGTTCCGGTTCAACATTTTTCGCAGGAGTCGCCATCATCAGCATGGAATACCGCGCAGTTTTATTCAGTTCCACCGGCTTGCTGATATAGCGGATTTCCACCCGGACACTGTTCTGTTCCGGAGTCAGAGTGATCTGGGATTCCCCCCGCGCATTGTGCCAGTTCGCGGAATCCAGCGGCATCCAGGCAAAACCATGACGCCAACCCGTTGTCCAGATCAGAAAATCCAGCAGGGTACGGCTGTAACGATACCGGAGTTTTTTCCCCTGCCAGGGCGCATAGAACGGCGTCAGAACTGCTTTGACATTTTCCGCAGGAACGGCGTAACTCAGCATCAGTGAATCCAGCCGGACTTTTCCATTTCGCGGAGAAACGTCCAGATCCACTTTCCAGGTACCGTCAAAAAACAGTTCCCCTTTCCAGCGGATTTCCAGTGATTCCGAAATTCCTTTCCCCGTAAAAACCGCCTGATCTTCATGAAGTTCGCGGCGGGTGAAATCCTGCCAGTGGATTTTTTCTGTTCCTTTTCCTGTGCGGACAAACAATTCGGGCGCACTGCTCAACTGTGCCTTGCCGTCCGCCAAAATCTGAACCGGAAACGGCGTCTGCCCGAAACGGTATTCCCGGTTCAGCACGGTGTACACATTCGAACCGGAATCTTTGACCGGAGTCCACGGAGTCGGCACGCTGTGATCCGCCATAAGACGTTCCTGATACGGAGTCAGATCCGGAATGGTGAACCTCACGGAATGTTCCCGCGACAGTTCTTTGCCGTTCAGCTGTACGACTGCTTCATATTTCCCGGAGACAAGCTCCGGCTCCAGCGGCAGGGAGACAGTCATTTCCGGCTGCGACGGAATGAAATCCGCCGTGCGGATTGTCTCGCCTTCCGGAGTTTTCAGCAGAATGGTTCCGCGGATCTGTTTTTCCGCCGCCAGTGCGGCAAGCGTCTTGTAAAGGCCGCCGAATGAAAGATTGAACCGAATCTGTTTCCGCGGATAATCTCCCCGGACAGTCATCTGAAGATTGGCGTCATAATGAAAACGGACCGCCAAACGTCCGATCTTCTTCCCGGACTGAAAGATATTGACGGTTCCGTTCCAGGTTCCGCCGGAAAGCTCTGCGTTCCATGCTTTTCCGTTAACCAGATTTCCGGATGTCTTCATCACTGTTCCAAGAGACGAGAGAGAGCCCGCGCCGGAAAGCCGGCTTTCGCCTTTCAGCTCCACGCTCCAATGACCGCGGCTGTAATCACCGTAATTCACAATGCTGTAAAAGGTCTGGTTGCCGCCCAGCCGCAGTTCTCCGAAATATTCATCGCTGAAATACTCTTTCGGCTGTACTGCCCAGCTCATGCCGAAACGTCCCTTATCCTGATAGTTTTTGTAGAAGTTGGCGCGGAAAGAATCTCCTGCGCCGGAAAGCCCCAGTTCATGCAGCGGAATTGCCGCTTCCAGCGTCCAACGGTTCTGTCCGGCAGCTGCCGCTGTTTTTACCGCAGGATTCCACGCGGTGTTGCCATTTGGAATATATGTCTGCCCGGCGGTCCCAGTTGCATCCCAGACCATGCCACTGGCGTTGATGACCAGCTGGCGGCGAACTCCGTCTTTGGCAAAGTGCAGCTCCAGCGCATCGTCATTCCGCCAGATTGCGTCATCATCGCGGGCGGCGCCGATCGCTTTCGGTTCGCCTTCCAGTTCAGCGGCAATATAAAGATTTTCATGGTCATGTTTCAGCAGAACAGCATTCCCGGTATAAAGTTTTCCTGCATTGACGCTGTTACAGACGTTCATCAGAGGCAAACGGGTTGCTCCAGCCCATTCCGCGGCGTCCAGCCTGCCGTCCACGGATACGCTTCCGGTCTCCGTCTGCGGCACCGGAGCCAGCGGAATTTCTGCTTTCTGATTCGCCGGCGGAAAAACTTTCAGATAATCTTCCTGGATTTCCGCCGCCGAAAGTTTCCGGTTGTAGATCCGGATATTGTCATACGCCGTGGAATCATTTTTGTCATACGCATATCCGCGGGCATCATTGAACCGGATATTCGCCCCGTCCGCCATTTTCGGAAAATGACGCGGAGTCTTGAACTTCAATGGATTGAATACCGAATAGATGTCCGCTGTTTTCGCAAGCACTCCATCCACATAAAAACGCATTTCCGTCTGATCCCAGACGGCATCCAGTTTGTGCCAGCTGTCCGCTTTCCAGTCCGAATCCGGCATCGGGACCCGGATTACGCCGACATCCTGATTGTTCATATGAATCGAAAAACGCAGTTCACCGTCGATCCATTTGGCGATCACCAATTTGAAACCGCCGGGATTGGACCCGGTGAAAAAAACTTCGAATTTTCGTTTGGAAGGGGTCCAGTTTTTCGGGGAAACCCAGAATGAGACCGTTCCCTGCTGCGGATCAAAGTTGCGGTAGTTGGCATAACAAAGACTCTCCGCATTGGTCAGGCAGACCGAATTTTTGCTGCCCGGTATGCCTTGGTGCATCCGCAGCTGCAGATCCGGAGACTGAAAACCGGGAGATTGCCGGGGATCGGAATTTTTCGCGCCTTTGGCATAATCCGCCCACACGGAATAGGTATCAAAATCCGCCCGAAAAAGCAGGGAGGGATCTTCGCCCGCGGCAAGCAGTCCGGCGGCAGCAAGAACGGCAGAAATCAAGACAGCTTTTTTCATCATGAATACTTCCTTTCCGGAGAAGCAGGATTACTTGCTCTGCACAAAAAGCAGATCCCAGTTGAATTTATAGGCAACGCGCACAACCGATTCGACATGACCGTCGCCGTACACAACATTGCCGCTGCCCATTTCAGTGAACGTCGGCATTTTATTGTTGTGCGGAGAAATGATGCCGTTCATCGGAACTTTATCCTGCCAGTTCCACAGATAACTCGGGAAATATCCTTCCGTAAACGGCTGATTGCGTGTGCCTCCCTCCACAAACATGGGCTGCCGTGACGGAATTTTCATCCGCGCCGCCTTGATCGGCTTGAAACCGACCCAGCCGCCACCACCGATCCGCATGTTGTAAGAATAGGAGACCAGACTGTAAGCCGCGTCGACATCATACCTTGCCCGGTTATGCGCACTGTTGGTCACCCCGTATTCACCCCATTCCGGGAAAGAGGTCGGACAATACAGCTGCGCCGGTTTGGTCAGATCGTTCTTGTAGAAAATATACCCCCAGATATCCGCATTTTCGGAGCCTGAACCAGTGGCGGCTTTCCGGTTCATCGGAACGCACCAGTCGTCGAAGGAATTCTGATACATGCTCTGTCCCAGACCGAGCTGTTTCATGTTGTTGACGCAGGAGATTCCCCGTGCTTTTTCTCTGGCGGCGTTCAGGGCCGGCAACAGCATACCCGCAAGAATGGCAATGATCGCAATAACGACAAGGAGTTCTATAAGAGTAAAGTGTGCCCAGCGTAGACTGTTCACTCGGATACTCCGTGTACTTTTTTGTTTTCTCTGCTTCATGGTTCTTCCTCCATTTATTTTGGGGTTTATATGTCAGATTTGTCTTACGTAAGATATATTATACTTAAAAATCCGGAAAAGTCAAGGGGTAAGAACAAAAAAAAATCATATTTTTCTGAAATCCGGCAGCGGATCCGGAATATATCAGTTGAAAAAGCAACCTTTATGAGGTATATTACGGAATCGTATCAGGAAGAAGATCTATGGCAAGGAAAGCATCAGAAAAAAGCATTTACCGGGTTGCGAAACAGTTGGGCGTTTCCATTGCGACAGTTTCAAGAGTTGTCAACAACCGCATCGGCGTTTCGGAAGCCACTCGCAGAAAAGTTCTGGAGTGTGTTCAGCAAATGGGGTATAAGGCCAGCTGCGGCATTATGCGACAGAAATATGTTGCCATCATTAACTTCTATCCGGTTCCAACCGAATACAACCGCAAACTGCTGGAAACTCTCTTCCTTCATTTCCGGGGGAAATCCATTTGCTGTTCTGCCCTTTATTATGATTTTGAAAAGGAACAACAGACGCTGCTTCAACGGCTTCGGGATGAACAGTATTCCGGCGCGATTTTAATTACGCCGCCACAGCATATTCTTTACCAGTTGCATGATTTCTGTGATTCGGAGATCCCCGTAATGCTGGTGGATCATTGCGATGACTCGCTGCCGGAACAGTTCGGCTATATAGGCCAGGACAGTTATGAAACAGCGTATACCGCCGTAAAATATCTGCTGTCACTCGGACATCAGAACATTGCCTACCTTGGCGGCAACCCCGGTATTCCCGGGGCTGATGCTTACTGCAGAGGGTATCAGGATACCATGACTTCCGCCGGATTGCCGGTTCTGACCCGAATCAATGATTTCTGCGGAAATCTGGAAGACATCGCCAGCCGGGAGACCTGGGAACTGCTGGTCCGACACCCGGAAATCACGGCCATTCTCGCCAAGGATGACGACTATGCGCTGGGCGCCATTCACTGCGCCGACCAGATGAAGATCCGGGTTCCGGAACAGCTCTCCGTGATCGGCACCGGCAACTACAATTTCAGCGCCTACACCAACCCGACCATCACCACGATGACCTACGATCTCGATGAACTCGGCGAAAAAATCGCCGCTCAGTTTGCGGAGTGTTTGATCCACCCGCCCCCCATGCTTAAAATGTCGCGGAGTTTCATCCAGAGTCACTTGATTGTGCGCAGTTCGACCGGAGCGCCCCGTAACGGTCGTCTGTTCGACTGACCCTCCGGCGAA
>CAKUJH010000057.1 GCA_934661375.1 uncultured Victivallales bacterium | reverse complement strand
CAACAACATCAATCTGGTCATCGCGGTGAATTTCGCCCGTATCTTCCGCCAGAATATGTTCAACTGCGGTCTGATGGCGGTCTCCCTCTCCGAACAGGACATCGACGACATCTTCCGCACCTTCGCAGGAACCGAAGCGGAATGCACCACGGACATGAACAAGTTCACGTTCACGATCTCCAACGGTTCAACCACGAAAGTCTATCCGTTCACGATCGGAGCATTTGACCTGGAGCTGGTCAAAGCCGGCGGCTGGGTGGACTACGCTGACAGCAAATACTGAGCCGGACTTTCCGGTGGTTCTCTGCGGAATTCCGCCGGAAAATCTGCAAGGAGTCATGAATCATGGATTTCAGCAAGATCAGACAACGCTACGAAAGCGAACTTTACGAACGCGTCATTCCGTTCTGGGAACAGCATTGCGTGGACCGCGAATACGGCGGTTATTTCACCTCGCTCGACCGCGACGGCAGCGTGTATGACACCGAAAAATATATGTGGATGCAGTGGCGGATTGTCTACATGTTCGCCAAATTCGCAGCTGCACAGGGCGGCAACGACCGCTGGCTGGAAATTGCGCGTCAGGGTTATGATTTTCTGACGGAACACGGCAAATCCGAAGACGGCACGTACTACTTTGCCCTGAACCGGCAGGGTGTTCCCTCGGTTGCGCCGTACAATATCTTTTCCGACTGTTTCGCTGCCATGGGCGCCGCCGCCATGTACAAAGCGACCGGCGAAGCCAAATACCGAACCGAAGCGGATTCCGCCATGCATCATTACATCGCACGCATGGACAATCCCAAGGGACGCTGGGAGAAAACGCTGCCGGGGCGTCCGCACCGGCTGTCGCATGGACATTTCATGATGCTGGCGAACCTGGCGCATGAAATGCGGGAATGTCTGGGCAGTCACGAATACGACGGAGCCGCGGATGAAGCGGTGAAGGCGGTCACGGAACGGTTCTGGAATCCGGAAATGCGGATTCTGTTCGAGAACATCAATTCGGAAGGTCCGGCGTTTGACCTGGAATCCTGCGAAGGACGCATGGTCAACCCCGGTCACGGACTGGAATCCATGTGGTTCATGCTTCAGCACGCGGAACAGACCGGCGCTCAGGCTCTGATTGCGCGGGCGGCGGACATCATCAAGGGCATTTTTGACTTCGGCACCGACCGTGAATTCGGCGGCATCTATTATTTCATGGACGCTCTGCACAAGCCGCACCTTGAACTCCAGTGGGATATGAAGCTCTGGTGGCCGCACTGCGAAGCCCTGATTGCATGTCTGTTTGCTTTCCGGCTCACCGGCGATGAATATTTCCTGCGCAAATTCGAGGAAATCGACAGCTGGGCGTGGAGTCATTTCCGCGATCCGGAATACCCGGAATGGTACGCTTACCTGAACCGCCGCGGCGAAGTTACCCATACACTCAAAGGCGGCAAATGGAAAACCTTCTTCCACCTGCCCCGTTGTCTGTTCATGTGTTCCGCCCAGTTGAAAAAACTGGAAAAATAACCGGACATTTCCATTTATGTCAGCCCCCTGCTTCAAACAGAATCAGCGGGGCTGAATTGTCCAGCCGTAAAAAGAGGTTTTTTTCATGAAGTTCATGACAGGATTGAAACAGCAGAAAATATTGCTTGCCGCCGTCAGCGTCTTCGTTTTCATCCTCCTGACGGCTCTGGGTATCAACGGTTCTTCGCTGGGCTGGCTGAAAAATTATCCGGGCAGCCGGGATGTCATGGAACTCTGCGGTGAACGGAAACTGGCAGGGATCTACCGCGGAATCCGGTGCGATGAATTTCTGAATCACGGGACTCCGAACGCATTGAGCCAATATGCCGCCCGTCCGCAATTTCCCCGGTACAATCATTATAACGGTTTGTCGGAACGGGATTTAAGCGTTCTGCACGATACTGGCGTACCGATCCGTCATTTTGTAACACTGGCGCGTCCGGCGTGCTGGGGATTTTTCTTTCTGGATCTGCGCCGTGCGCTGGCATGGTACTGGCTGTTTCCGCTGTTTGTTGGAATGCTGGGGATATTTTTCCTGCTGAACACAGTTTTTCCGCAAAACCCGAAACTCAATTATCTGTTCAGTCTGCTGCTGGTAATTTCACCGGAATTCGCGGCATGGTCATTCTGGCCGGCGGGGCAGCTGGCAGGACTCTGTTTCGCGGCGGGTGCAGGACTGCAATTGCTCCGGACAGACGATGCCCGGAAACGCTGGCTTTGGGCGGCAGTGGTTTTTTACGGGATGATCTGGGCGGTCATGACTCTTTATGTACCGCGGATCTATACCGCGGCCTGGCTGCTGGGAATGCTGACTCTGGCAGTCATGATGCAGGAAAATCTGTTCCGGAAACTGAAAGAAACCTCTGTCTGGCTGCCGCTGCTGACTGCCGCTGCCGGAGCCGGCGCATTCATTCTGTGCTGGGAATCCGGAGCCGCCGAAGCCGTTCATGCTCTGCTGGCGACCACGTATCCCGGACAGCGCCGCTGTTCCGGCGGAACCATGGGCCTGTGGACGCTGGTCAAAGGATGGCTCGCGCCGCTGACCGTTTACAAAACCGGCTATTCCAATCAATGCGAACTGCAGGGACCGCTGACCCTGGCACTGCCGCTGGCAGGCTGGATTTTTTTCCGGCTGAAAACGCTGAAACGGGACTGGCTGCTGTGGAGTCTGGTTCTGTTCACGGTCTGGAGCATCTGGTATCAGCTGATCGGTTTCCCGGACTGGCTGGCGGCTCTGACTTTATGGGACCGCTGCAACCCGCCCCGCTGCGGACAGGCGCTGGAATTTGCCATGACGCTCGGCATTCTGTGGTACTGGCTGCGCTGTCGGGAAATGCCGGACCGCCGCCGTGCAGTCTGGATCGCGGCAGGTTCAGCGGCGGTGCTCGGACTTTTGCTGCTGGATATTCCCCTTGAATTCCGGCAGGGGTTGACCGGCATTTACCCGGCCTGGTATCTGGCGGCATGGGGAATCATCATCGTGCTGCTGTACGCACTTCTCAGCTGGACTCTGCTGCGGAAATCCGTATGGTTTCTGCTGCTGTTTGCGCTGGTGCATCTGCCGGGCGCAGTCTTCAACCCGGTCTGCATTGCGCCGGAACGGATCGAGAATAAACTGACAGCACTGGTTCAGAACACCCCGGAACAGAAACATCATGGACGTTTTCTCTTCATGGGCGAAAAGAATTTCAATGCCGTCGCCGCTTATCTGGCGGGAAACCGCGTCCTGAACGGCTACTTTCTGGACCCCGATCCGGAAATGGTACGTCTGCTGACCGACCTGACGGGTCGCCCGGAAAATGATTTCAACCGGATGTCCAATTACGATTTCGTGCTGACGGAAAATATGCAGGACAACGCAAAGCTGATTCTGGAAAACACGGGCACAGACCATCTGCGTCTGCTGGTTCCGGTTCAGTTTGATTTCCGGAAACTGCCCGTGGATTTTCTGGGAGTGCTGAAATCCGACAGTGCGAAACTGAACGGCAATTCTTCCATCCGGCGGATAAAGCAAGGCGGCGAGATGGATTTCTTCCAGGTACAGCACACTGTTGCGGAATAAGCAGAGAATTCAGTTCTGCTGCCGGGAACCGGAACGGAAGGAATCATACAGGAAAAAGAAAACTCCGATCAGACCGCCGCAAATCATGACCATAGAATAGATCAAAGGCGTCAGCGAAGCTATGGAATTTTCAATGCCGAATCCCTGCAGAACCACTTCAATCACTTTGTCGCGCGTGCCCAGACCGCCCGGCGTCACGGGCGCGGTGGAAGCGGTATTGCCCAGTGCCGCCGCCAGACCCGCCGGCCCCAAAGCGGGAAATGCGCCGGAAATCCCGCAGATTATCAGGACGGCGGCAAAAACCAGCAGCGGATGCAGCACCAGAAAACTCATCAGGAACGCATAAATCAGCCGTTTCCGGTCACGGCGGCAGACTTCCACGGAATTCAGGATCCGGGTCAGCTTTCCATGCAGAATTCCATCCGCTTTCCGCAGCAGAAACGCCAGAAAACGAATCCGGAACACCACATCCTGAAACAGCAGAATCAGTCCCGCGGCAAATCCTGCCAGACAGACCGCCAGCAGAAAAAAAGTCAGCAGACGGATTTCCGGAGTAAAAGCCAGAATCCGGTGAAGACAGCATGCCCCGAACGTCAGCGACAACAGAAACAATCCCATCATGCCGATCACCCGGTCCAGAAAAATCGTGGTGACGCCTTCCAGTTTCCGGCCGTTCTGCGTTTCACGGGTCAGAAACGCCGCTTTCAGCACATCCCCGCCCACCGCCCCGCCCGGCATGAACAGGGAAAACATCTGCCCCTGAAATGTCAGCGACACCGCCCGGAACACCGTCAGAGAAATGCCCTGTCCCGCCAGCAGAAGCCGCCAGCGCAGAGACGTCAGAAAGATCTGGAAGCAGACGCATGCCAGCGCGCCGCCGAAGCTGAACAGAAAGCCGTTCCGGGACAATCCGGAAAGTTCGGAAAATTTCAGGTCGCGCATCACCCACCAGAGCAGGATAGCGGCGGCGGACAGCCGAAGCGACATCAGAAAATATTTATTGCGGAACAGGCGGCGCATCAGAGGACCTCGCCGCGGAGACGTCTCCGGAGACCTTCGTAAATCACTACGGCCGTGGAATTTGCCAGATTCAGGCTGCGGGAGAAATTGCCGGGCATCGGGATGGTGTAAAAATACGGGGCGAACGCATCGTGGATTTCCTGCGGCAAGCCCGAACCCTCGCTGCCGAAAACCAGATATGAGCCGTCTTCCATAGGGGCGTCCCAGTAGGATTTTTCCGCTTTGGTCGAGTAAAGGTACATCGGCGCGTCCCCTTTGTATTGCAGAAAATCCTGCCAGGATTCATGTATTTCATACCGGATATGCCGCCAGTAATCCATGCCGGAACGCCGCACATGCCGGTCATCCAGTTCAAAGCCGAGCGGTTTTACCAGGTGCAGCAGACATCCGGTGCAGGCGCAGATGCGCCCGATATTTCCGGTGTTCTGCGGTATTTCCGGAGCAACCAGAACAATATTGAACAATGTTTCCATCGGTTTTCATTCCCTGTATTTCAAAAGATGATTTTTTAAATAGATGAAAGATTAACGTAATATATTTCATAAAGCGGTGATTTTCAACTTGAAAAGTCAAAAATGCGGTATAGATTAAGGTCTTCATGAGAGAAACACACAAACCGTGTCATCGGTTTTTTTGAACGACAGGGGAATTTGTATGGTATCGTCAGTCAAACGATGGAAAACAATGGCGGCGGCAATGCTGCTGCTTCTGCTGCTGGGGGCCTGCATGACCACGGACAACAGCGACCGCACCTTGCAGGAGCTGGTCAATCACATGGCGTCCAGTGCGGGCGGCGTGTATTCCGGCAAAGTTTTTGTTCCGCCGGTAAAAGCCATAGACGGCGTTTCCATGACCGTGGAAGGGCGGGATGTCTTTTTCTACAAATACGACCTTTCCCTGAAAAAACAGCGGCACAAACTGGATCAGATCAAAAAGTCAAAACTTCTATATATTAACGGCATCGCGTTTCCGGCACAGATCAACGGCTGTTTCGTGATGATCGCACATGATACCAACCTCAAAAAAAAGGAGCTTATCTCTGCATTTGAAAGTTTTTGACAGAAATTCCCGTAATTTCTGAGCAATTATCTTGTCTCTAATCTTTACGCAAAAAAGAAATCATTCTGAAAGGAAAAAAAGATGGCAACCAGAAAAGTCATCAAAAAAGCTGCCGAAGTCAAGTACGTGTACCTGTTCGGCAAAGGGATCTCCGACGGCAACGCCTCCATGAAAAACCTGCTGGGAGGCAAAGGCGCAAATCTGGCGGAAATGGCAAATCTCGATCTTCCGGTCCCCGCCGGGTTCACCATCACCACGGAATGCTGCGTGGACTATTTCAACAACGGCATGGCATATCCGGTCTGCCTGACAAAACAAGTTGATGAAGCTCTCGCGAAAGTGGAAAAAATCATGGGCATGAAATTCGGCGACCCAAAGAATCCGCTGCTGGTTTCCTGCCGTTCCGGCGCGCGCAGTTCCATGCCCGGCATGATGGAGACCGTCCTCAATGTCGGCCTCTCCTCCGCCACCATCCCCGGACTCATCAGGAAAACCAAAAATGAACGCTTCGTCTATGACGCCTACCGCCGTCTCATCATGATGTATTCCGATGTGGTCATGGAAAAAGCCGAAGGCATCGAACCCGCCGAAGGCAAAGGCATCCGCAAACAGCTGGACGACATTCTGGCGGCGTACAAATCCAAAAAGAAATATACGTCCGACACCGACTTGACCGTGGATGACCTCAAGAAACTCTGCGACACCTTCAAGAAGACTGTGAAGAAAGTTCTCAAAGCCGACTTCCCCGACGACGCACGGGAACAGCTCTGGGGCGGCATCGGCGCCGTGTTCAAAAGCTGGAACGGCAAAAAAGCAGTCTCCTACCGCCGCATCGAAGGCATTCCGGATGATTGGGGAACCGCCGTCAACGTCCAGAGCATGGTGTTCGGCAATATGGGCGACACCTCCGCCACCGGTGTGGCGTTCACCCGCGACCCGGCGACCGGCGACAACAAATTCTACGGTGAATGGCTGGTCAACGCCCAGGGCGAAGACGTGGTTGCCGGGACCCGTACCCCGAACCCGTTGAACGACGACACCAAGAACGAGCAGAACAAGCACCTCGGTTCCATGCAGGAACTCCTGCCCGCCATTTACAAGGAACTGGCAGGAATCCGCGCCAAGCTCGAAAAACATTATCACGACATGCTCGACATCGAGTTCACCATTCAGGAAAAGAAACTCTACATGCTCCAGTGCCGCGTGGGCAAACGCACCGGCATGGCGGCCCTCAATATGGCAATGGACATGCTGGATGAAAAACTCATCGACAAGCAGACGGCTGTCATGCGGGTCTCCCCGAACCAGCTGTACGAACTGCTACTGCCGATCCTCGACCCCGCCGCCGAGAAGAAAGCGACGCTGGTCACCAAAGGGCTGCCCGCCGGACCCGGCGGCGCTGTCGGCAAAATCGTGTTCACCTCCGAAAAAGCGGTCGAATTCCGCGCCAAAGGGATCAACACCATTCTGGTCCGCGAAGAAACCAACCCGGAAGACGTGGAAGGGATGCGTGCGGCGGACGGCATTCTGACGGCGCGCGGCGGCATGACCAGCCATGCGGCTCTGGTCTGCCGCGGCTGGGGCAAATGCTGTATCGTCGGCGCGGGAGAAATGAAAATTGACGAAGCCAAGGGCACGTTCTCCGTCGGCAAATTCTCCTTCAAGGAAGGCGACATGCTGAGTCTGAACGGAACCAGAGGTTACGCCTACGCAGGGGAAGTCGCCACGATCTCCGCCGCGGAAAATCCGCGTTTTGTGAAGTTCATGAAACTGGCGGACTCCTTCCGCAAACTGGGCGTCCGCGCCAATGCGGATACGCCTGACGACGCGGCGCTCGCCCGCAGTTTCGGCGCGGAAGGCATCGGTCTGTTCCGCACGGAACACATGTTTTACGGAAAAGGCGCGGCGAAACCGCTGTTCGCTCTCCGCAAAATGATTCTTTCCGCCACCACGGAAGAACGCGAAAAAGCGCTCAAAGAACTTTTCCCGTATGTCAGGAAAGACGTGATGGCCACGCTCAAAGCGATGGACGGACTGCCGGTTACGGTCCGTCTGCTGGATCCCCCGCTGCATGAATTCATTCCGCACAGCGACGACCAGAAAAAGGAAATCGCCAAGGCGTTGAAGATTTCTCTCTACGAATTCGAAAAACGGGCGGCCGCCCTCAAGGAAAACAACCCGATGATGGGGCATCGCGGTGTGCGTCTGGGCGTTACCTATCCGGAAGTTACCGCCATGCAGGTCCGCGCCATTCTGGAATGCGCCGCGGAAATCATCAAGGACGGCGGCAAGTGCAAACCGGAAATCATGATTCCGGTTACCTGCGACCCGAACGAACTCCGCGATCAGAAAAAAATCATCGCATCCGTCGCGGAAGAAGTCATGAAGAAGAATAAGCTGAAAAAGCTGGATTACATGGTCGGTACCATGATCGAAATCCCGCGCGCCGCTCTGCTGGCTGACCGCATGGCGGAAGAGGCGGAATTCTTCTCCTTCGGCACCAACGACCTGACCCAGATGACTTTCGGATTCAGCCGCGACGACGTCGGCGGTTTCCTGGATGCGTATCTGGACAAAAAGCTGCTGACGGCGGATCCGTTCCAGTCCATTGACCAGGATGGCGTCGGATTCCTGATCCGTCATGCGGTTCAGGCTGGACGTTCGGTCCGCAAGGCTTTGAAAGTCGGCATCTGCGGCGAACAGGGCGGCGATCCGAAATCCGTGGCTTTCTGTCATGGACTCGGCCTCACCTACGTGTCCTGCAGTCCGTTCCGTGTGCCGATCGCACGTCTGGCGGCGGCACAGGCAGCAATTGCGGATAAATAATTCCGCATTCTTCGCCATAAAAGGGGAGAGTGAAACGAAAGTGCCTCTCCCTTTTTTATTTTCAACCACAAACAGCATTGGAGCAAAACATAAAAATGCGCAGTCTCATTATCAACGGAACTTCCCGGATCGGGGGAACAGTGGAAGTCGGAGGAAACAAAAACGCGGTTCTGCCGATGATTGCTGCAACCCTTCTGACGGATGACGATGTGGTTCTCCGCAACGTTCCGGAAATCACCGATGTGGATATGATGCTGAAAATTCTTTCCGCGCTGGGTGCGTCCGTCGACCGGAACGGCACCACGGTTCGCGTCAACGCTTCCGGAGTTACCCGCAATGAGATTCCCAAAGCGATGTGTTCCGCGCTGCGCACTTCATTTCTGTTTGCCGGACCGCTGGCTGCGCGCTGCGGTTCCTCCGTGCTGTATCCGCCGGGCGGAGACGTGATCGGACGCCGCCGTCTGGATTCCCATTTTTACGGACTGAAAAAACTCGGTATCGCCCTGCGCGATGAAGAAATTCCTTTCACTTTTGAAACCTCTTTGCGCGGTCTGCACGGAACGGAAATCTTTCTGGATGAAGCCAGCGTAACGGCGACCGAACATATTCTGATGGTGGCGGCAACGGCTTCCGGAACGACCATGATCCGCAATGCGGCGTCGGAACCGCATGTCCGGCAGCTGGGAGAAATGCTCATTGCCATGGGCGCGGAAATCTCCGGTCTGGATTCCAATACACTGATCGTCAAGGGAAACAAACTGCACGGTGCGGAAGTTACCGTGGAAGGCGACCACATTGAAGCCGCCAGCTACATTGCTCTTGCCGCCTGCACGAAAAGCCCGGTTACCATTACCGGTATCCTGCGTCCGCATGATTACTGGATGACCCGCCGCGTATTTGAACGGATCGGCGTCCGTTTCAGAATACATCCGAACCGGATCGAAGTTCCCGGCGGACAGCGGATGAAAATCCAGCCGGATTTCGGCAATGCGATTCCACAGATTTCCGACGGACCGTGGCCGCAGTTCCCCAGCGACATGATGAGCTGCATGATTGTCTGCGCCACCCAGGCGAAAGGGTCCGTGCTGTTCTTCGAAAAAATGTTTGAAAGCCGCATCTACTTTGTGGACCGTCTGATTGCCATGGGTGCCAATGCCGTGGTCTGCGACCCGCACCGCGTGGTGATTTCCGGTCCGGCGAAACTCCATGCCGTGGAAATGTCCAGTCCGGACATCCGTGCCGGTATGGCGATGGTGCTGGCGGGAGTCTGTGCCAAAGGACGTTCCATCGTGCATAACGCCGATACGATTTTCCGCGGCTATGCCAACATCTGCGAAAAACTGACCGCGCTCGGCGTGGAAGTAACCCTGGAAGAACATTGACCGGATTGCTGTTCAAATGATTTCACGTAAATTGCTGAAAAGTGCCTGGATCAGCTCGCTGCCTGTGCTGATGGGTTATCTTGCGATGGGCTTCGCCGCAGGAGTGCTGTTCGCCGGCAGAGTGGATGCGCCTCTGAAAAGTTTCTGGGCATTCCTGACCAGTGCCGTCAACATCTCCGGAGCTTTGCAGTTCCTGATGTCCGAATGGATTCAGAAACACACCAGCCTGCTGGATGTGGCTCTGCTGACTCTCTGTCTGAACCTGCGTTACGCCATGTACGGTTTGTCTCTGCTGGAACGTTTCAGGGGAATCTCTCTGTGGAAAAAACTTTATCTGATCTGGTCGCTGACCGATGAAACATATGCGCTGGAAGTGGAAAACAAGGTGCCGCCGGGCGAAAACTCCGTATCATATTGTTTCGCCGTGGCGGCGATGAACCACTGCTACTGGTTCATCGGAGTGACGGCGGGCGCGCTGACCGGTTCCGGTCTGCAATTCGACAACCGGGGCATTGATTTTGCCATGACCGCGCTGTTTCTGGTGATTCTGACCGATCAGTGCCGGGAAAAACGCAACCGCATTCCCGCGCTGACCGGGCTGGCGGCAACCATTTTCTGCCGGTTCTTTTTCCAGCCGGACAAACTGCTGATACCGTCCATGATTCTGATGCTGGCTGTACTGCTGCTCATGCGCGGACGTCTGCATGAAAATTCCGATGGGAAGAAGGTGCTGTCGTGATGGATGATATGACGTTGTATCTTATTCTGCTTACGGCAGTTACAGGCGGAGTAAATTTTCTGCTCCGTGCCTTTCCTTTTCTGGCGTTCGGACGCGGCAAAAAACCGCCGGAACTGATCCGTTACATCGGGGATGTGGTTTCTCCGGCGGCAATCGCCATGCTGGTGGTCTACTGCTTCTGCGGCTATTTCAAAGCACGCCCGTTCGGAGCGGCAAGCGGCTGGAATCTGCCGGAAATCGGCGCGGGTCTGGTGGTGATCGGTCTGCATCTGCGGAAACGCAATCCGCTGCTTTCCATCATTGCCGGTGTCGTGATCTACATGATTCTGGTGCAGAAAGTTTTCCCCTGATTATCCCCTGCCCCGAAAGCAAAATGCCGGAGCGGAAATCCGTCTCCGGCGTTTGATTTTATGATGATGGATTAATCCAGAATATCGCAGCCGAGCGAATCGCCGCGGAACGTATATTTAGTGTCTGCTCAATAAGGCATGATTTTTACGGTGGATGCAGAGATTCTGCGGAAGGGGGGCACTTTTGTCATGCCTGAATTATATGGAGCGGCTCTCTGTGTGCATTTACCGGATTTATGAAAAACTGTCATCGTCATCGAAAAACCTCAGGATATGGTGCTTTTTGCCGATGTTTTGATCATCCCGCAAAAAGATAATAAAAAATGGACCGAACGGGATCCCGAAAAGATTGGCGACAAGCACTGACAAGGTGATGCTCGACAAAGTCATCTCCTCCAGTTTCGACACGATCAATGCCGCTCCGCACGTTCGTTTCTCCCGGCTGAAAA
>CAKUJH010000056.1 GCA_934661375.1 uncultured Victivallales bacterium | reverse complement strand
CAATAGTAATCCCACACGCTGATGATGAACCAGCAGGAGTAGGTGTAAATCTGATTCATCGGCTGGTCGGCGCGCGCGGGCAATACCGCACTTGGCAAATGTTTCTTCAGCAAATATCTTTCCTGACGATTTCCCCGGGGAGCGTGGCAGCGCCGCTCCATATCTTGCGTCCGGGATAGATGGATGTATGGATGCCGATATGGACACCTTGACCGATCACGGTTCCGAATTTTCTGCGGCCGGTTTCCACCAATGCGCCATTGACCATGGATCTGTGATTTCTGCCGTCATGCCGGAAATTGGACGCGATCGTGCCGCCGCCGATATTCGTATCCGGACAAATGACCGAATCACCGAAATAACTCAAATGCGCCACAGCGACGTGATGCATCAGAATGGAATTCTTGATCTCGACCGCCTGTCCGATGTGGCAGTTGTCGCCGATGAAAGTACAGCCGCGCAGACAGCAATTCGGACCGATCCGGCAGTTTTTCCCGATGACCGCGACGCCCTCGATAAATACGCCCGGCAGCAGCACGGAATTTTCTCCGAGCATCACAGTCCCGTCGATTACAGCGCCTTCACGGATGTTTCCCGATGATCGTGAGGAACCCGCCTTTGACAAAATCTTTTCATGGACGGCAAGCACGTCCCATGGATATTGAATCAAAATTGAGTCGCCATCGACCGTAAGACTTTTCCTGCCATCGCCCCCCTCGGCAAGCAGCCTGCCGTCTTTCCCGTACAGTTGAAATCCATTGGGCATTTCCCGCAGCGTTTCCAGGAGAAGCGCAGAAGGAAACAAAGCGGCGGAAACTCTTTTCAGAAACGGGACCGCACTCCATCTTTCTGTGATAAAATCGCCCCACGCCCCCATGCCGAATTCCAGATCCCGCATATCTTTCAAACAATCCAGCGGAGCCATGGCAGCCGGAATTTCAGTGTCAAAATATTCAAACATCATGCAAGCGCCTTTTCAATTTCAGCACAAATCGTTTTACTCCAGAACTCGGCATCTTCTTTTTTGCGGGCCTCGACCAGGACACGGCACTTCTTTTCCGTACCGGAATACCGGACCATCACCTTGCCGGAATCACCAAGAGACTTCCGGGCCTGTTCAATTTTTGCTTGCACTTCCGGCAGTTCCCGCAGCGGGACCTTTTCAGCCACAGGGATATTTTTCAGAATTTGAGGGAATTCCGTCATAAAGCCGGATGCCAGGTCGTGAAGTGTTTTATTCTCGCGTTTCATTACCCGCGCGACGTGAAGCGCCGAAATCAGACCGTCTCCGGTCGTGGCGTAGTCGTGGAAGATCAGATGCCCGGACTGCTCACCGCCGAGGTTCAGATTCAATTCCCTCATTTTGTCGATCACGTAACGATCGCCGACCTGCGTGATTTCCGTCTTGATGTCTGCCTGCTTCATGGATTCGATCAGCCCCATGTTGCTCATGCAGGTAACCGCGACCGTATCATTGGAAAGGCGTCCCCGTTTCTTGTAATCCAGCGCGCAAAGCCCGATGATCCGGTCCCCGTTGACGATATTCCCGAGGTGGTCGGAGAAAATGACCCGGTCGGCATCGCCGTCCAGCGAGATTCCGATATCTGCTTTATATTCCCTGACCAGACGCTGCATGTTCTGAGGGTACATGGCTCCGCATTTTTCATTGATGTTGCTGCCGTCCGGCGAGGTCGCGGTGCGGATCAGTTCCACCCCCAGTTCCTTCAGGATCAGGGGGGCGATGTAATAGGCGGCTCCGTTCGCGCAGTCCAGAACTGCGCGGATGCCGGAAAGCGAATTATTGCGGATTGAACTCTTTGCGAACTCAATGTAGCGTCCGCGGGCATCATCAATGCGGAAAGCCTTTCCGATCTTATCGGACTGCTCCAGATTTTCGCCGCGGATCATCTGCAGAATATCAGCCTCGATCTGGTCCTCGACTTCGTCTGGAAGTTTGTACCCGTCCTTGTCGAAAATCTTGATCCCGTTATCCGAAGCCGGATTGTGCGAGGCGGTGATCATGATCCCGCAATCCGCGCACATGGATTTCGTCAGATGTGCCACGGCGGGGGTCGGCAGCGGACCAATCTCGAACACGTCCATGCCCATGCTGACCAGACCGCTGGTCAACGCTGTTTCGAGCATATATCCGGACAATCTTGTATCTTTTCCGAGAACTGCCCGCGGTGTGCTGTTGCCGTTGCGCATGAAATACCGGGCAATAGCTTTTCCCGTCCACAGCGCAATTTCCGGTGTGATCGGATATTGATTCGCTTTGCCCCGGATTCCGTCTGTACCAAAAAGTTTTGTCATTTACAAGCCTTTCTTTTTTGACCATTGGTTCACAGTGAATATATTATGCCAAACCGAATTTCGGCCTTCGGAGTTCCAACGGGAATAAATCCTTGTTCCGGCAGAAAAAAAGATGAACGTCATGCGTCCTGAAAAGACGCATAAAAATTCAGACAGTGGAATCAGGTTCAAAACGTCAGCAGACGATGCAATTTCACACATGGTTCTCTCCTTTGTTCATTACTTCAAAAGACTGAATGTGCAAAACTGCGACTCTATAATATAATTTTTTCATCCGAAAAATCAAGAGATGAAAAATGAAAAACAGAAAAAAACATATTCGTGTTTCGGGACGGCACTGCCAAAAGACCGCAGAGGGTGAAAACAACAGCTTTTCCATACACTGTCCTCGCTCAAAACAGAATTGCGTTTTTATGGAATTTACGTTTTTTCCGGCTTTTGGCGGCGGCGTCCTTGACCACAAAACCGCCAAAAACTTGATTTAAAACCCGGTTCATGATTTGACAAACCGGGGTTTGCGGTGTATTTTGTCAGGAATTCAGGTAAATTTCATATTATATTACAATATACCTGTAACCTAAGTTAAAAGGAGTTGACATGGGAAAAGAAATTACCGTTGACGGCAATTACGCCGCCGCACATGTTGCCTACGCTCTGAGCGAGGTAGCAGCCATTTACCCGATCACCCCGTCGTCCACCATGGGCGAATGGGTCGACGAATGGGCAAGCCAGCACAAAAAGAACATCTGGGGCAAGGAAGTTTCTGTTGCCGAAATGCAGTCTGAAGCCGGTGCTGCCGGTGCAGTTCACGGTTCGCTTGCGGCCGGAGCTCTCACCAGCACGTACACTGCTTCCCAGGGTCTGCTCCTGATGATCCCGAACATGTACAAAATCGCCGGCGAAATGCTGCCGACTGTTTTCCATGTAACCGCCCGCGCTCTGGCGTGCCAGTCCCTCGCCATCTTCGGCGACCACTCGGACGTGATGGCATGCCGCAACACCGGTTTTGCGATGCTCTCCGCCGCTTCCGTTCAGGAAGAAATGGACCTCGCACTGGTTGCGCACCTCTCCACCTACAAGGCAAAAGTTCCGTTCCTGCAGTTCTTCGACGGATTCCGTACTTCTCACGAGCTCCACAAGATCGAAGAAATCCCCTACGAAACCATTGCTTCTCTGGTCGAACCGCAGTACATTCAGGAATTCCGCGAACGCGCTCTGCGTCCGGATAAACCGATCTGCAAAGTCGGCGCACAGAACGGCGACGTTTACTTCCAGGGCCGTGAAACGGTCAACAAATTCTACAACGCCACCCCCGCCATCGTGCAGGAATACATGGACAAAGTTGCCGCCAAGACCGGCCGTCAGTATCACCTGTTCGACTATGTCGGCGCGGAAGACGCCACCGATGTGATTGTCTCCATGGGTTCCTCCTGTGAAACCATCGAAGAAGCCATCACCTATCTGAACAAGACCCGCGGCACCAAATACGGACTGGTCAAAGTCCGTCTGTACCGTCCGTTCTTCGCGGACGCCTTCAAAGCCGTTCTGCCGAAAACCGTCAAGCGCGTTGCGGTTCTCGACCGTACCAAAGAGCCGGGTGCACTCGGCGAACCGCTGTACCTCGATGTCAAAGTCGCGATCGACAACAATGACATCTACGTCATCGGCGGACGCTACGGTCTGTCCTCCAAAGAGTTCTCCCCGTCCATGGTTCTCGCTATCTACAAGCACCTCGAAAAGAAGGGCTTCCACGGCTTCACCATCGGTATCACCGACGACGTCACGAACACCTCTCTGTCCGTTGATGAACACATCGTCACCGAACCTGCCGGCACCACGAACTGCATGTTCTACGGTCTGGGCGGCGACGGTACCGTCGGCGCGAACAAGAGCTCGATCAAAATCATCGGTCAGTACACCAACAAACATGCGCAGGCGTATTTTGCTTATGACTCCAAGAAGTCCTTCGGTCTGACCTGCTCGCATCTGCGTTTCTCCGACAGCCCGATCAAGTCGACTTACCTGATCACCAGCCCGGACTTCGTGTCCTGCTCCACGGCTGCCTACATCGGACGCTATGACCTGCTGAAAGGCATCAAAGAAGGCGGAACCTTCCTGCTGAACTCCCATTATCCGGACAGCGAAGTGTTCAACCACCTGACCCGCGACATGCAGGAAACGATCATCAGCAAGAAGATCAAATTCTACAATATCAACGCGGAAGAAATCATCAAGAAAATGCCGGGTCTGCGCGGTAAAGGCGCAAACACCGTCATGATGGTGGCATACTTCAAAGTCTCCGGAATTGTTCCGTTCGACAAAGCGTACGAAGGCATGAAAGCCATGAACGCCAAGACTTTCGGCAAAAAAGGTCAGGACGTTGTCGATATGAACAACGCGCTGGTTGACGCCGCAGTTGAAGCCTGTCATGAAGTGCCTGTTCCGGCGTCTCTGGACGGCATTCCGCACTACACCCCGCCGAAAATGATTCCGGATCATGCCGATGCGTTTGCCAAGAACATCATCGAACCGCTGATGCACAACGAAGGCGACAGCGTTCCGGTTTCCGCCATGTCCGTCGACGGCACTCTGCCGACTGGCACGGCATGTCTGGAAAAACGCGGTGTTGCTCCGCGCGTTCCGCATTGGAATCTCGAAAACTGCATTCAGTGCGGCTTCTGCGCCATGGCATGTCCTCATGCCGCCATCCGCACGAAACTGATCTCCACGGCTGAACTGGCGAAAGCTCCTGCCACCTTCCGCACCAAAGATCCGGTGCCGAAGGATGACAACTACAAGTTCGCGATCCAGGTCTACATCGAAGACTGCACCGGCTGCGGCGTCTGCCTTGACCAGTGCCCGATGTCCAAGAAGGAAAACAAGGCTCTGACCTGGTCCACGCTTGAAGCCGAACGCGCCGCCGGTGCCAACGAAAACGAAAAATTCTTCGATTCCACCGCTGACAACGTTCTGGGCAAAAACTCCCCGAACACGGTCAAGGGCGCCATGCTCCGCAAACCGCTGTTTGAATTCTCCGGTGCCTGCGCCGGATGCGGTGAAACCCCGTATGTGAAACTGATGACCCAGCTGTTCGGCGAAAACGTCATGATCGCGAACGCCACCGGCTGCTCCTCCATCTACGGCGGTACTTTCCCGACCATCCCGTACACCAAGAACAAAGACGGCCGCGGTCCGGCATGGGCGAACTCCCTGTTCGAAGACAATGCGGAATTCGGTTTCGGTATGAGACTGGCGGTTGATCAGAACCGCGCTCTCCTCAAACAGAACGTCGAAGAAATCCTCGCCAGCGACAAACCTTCCGCCGCGCTCAAGGACGCCCTCAATGCCGCGATGAGCCATTGGGACAACTCCAAGACTCCGGAAGCTGTCGAAGCGCAGAATGCCGCCAAAGCGGCTATCGCCAAGGAACTCGAAGGCTGTGACTGCCCGATCCTCAAGAAAGCATACGAGCTGTCTGATTATTTCTGCGACAAGTCCGTGTGGATCCTCGGCGGCGACGGCTGGGCGAACGATATCGGTTACGGAGGCATCGACCACGTCGTTGCCCAGGGCAAGAATGTCAACATTCTGGTCCTCGACACCGAAGTTTATTCCAACACCGGCGGACAGGCTTCCAAGTCCACTCCGACGGCTGCTGTTGCCAAATTCGCCATGGGCGGCAAAAAGACCTACAAGAAGAACATGGGCTTCATGTGCATGAGCTACGGCTATGTGTACGTCGCGTCCGTGTCCCTCGGCGCAGACCGCAACCAGGTGCTGAAAGCCTTCCAGGAAGCCGAAGCCTATAATGGGCCGTCCATCATCTTCGCCTACGCTCCCTGTATCGCTCACGGCATTGACATGAGCAAGACCCAGACCGAGCAGAAACGCGCTGTCGAAGCCGGTTACTGGCCGCTCTACCGCTACAACCCGACTGCTGAAAAACCGTTCAGCTGGGATGTCAAAGCCACGCCGGGCAACTTCCAGGAATTCATCCGCAGCGAAGGCCGCTACAAATCCCTGATGAAGACCAACGCCGCTCAGGCGGAAGAACTCTACGCCCAGGCGGAAAAAGATGCCGCCAAACGCATGGAATTCTTCAAGAATATCGGCGCCATCATGTGATAAAACCGTTCGCACGGTTTAACTGAACCTTAACCCGGAAGGGATGTTCCCCGCAAAGGAATGTTCCTTCCTTTTTTCATTCGCGCAACAGGACAAAAAAATCATTTTTCATCACAAAAAAGCCAAAATATCCGTCCCTGTATTGTATTTCTTTTTTCAGTATGATATATTATCCGCAACTACTGATCCTATAGAAAGGAAATGCAGCATGAAAATTGATTTTTATTTCGGTCAGGACCTGATTTCCTCGGCGGAAGCCGGAGACTCCCTGGCAAAGATTCCCGTGAAAGCTCCGGGTAAAGCCGGCAGACAGATTATCCGTTTTTCATTGCCCATCCTGGATTTTCAGGGCTTCTGGATTCCGGAAGAACGGGTCCCCGGCAGCAGAATCATCTGGGTTATTCAAGGCAAATCCGCCGCCCAGCGGAATTTCCCGTATATGGCGTTCTTCAATTCCAAACAGGAAAACCGGGCATCCATTGCTTTGAGCAACCTGTATGATGATGTGCAGATCGACGCCCGGATGAACCAGCAGGAATGCACGTATGACATCACCATCACGGTTGCGGTTAAGGAAAACACCGGCGACTACGTTCTCACCCTGGACCGCCGCGGCGATCTGCTTTGGACGGAAGCACTGGCGGACTGGGTCAAGTCTTTGAATATCGCAACACCTGCTTTCCCGGACAACGCGTGGGATCCGGTGTTCTGCACCTGGTACGCCGTTCACGGTATGGTGAATCAGGACTGGGTGGAACGCATTGCGCCGGAAGCCGTCCGGCTGGGCTTCAAGACCCTGATTATTGATGACGGCTGGAGTTATGACGACATGAAGCGGGTTTCTCCGCAGACCATCACCACCTGGTACAACTCCATCGGCAACTGGACTGTTTCCGATAAAAAATTTCCGGATTTTGCCAACCATGTCAAACGCATTCAGAAAGCGGGTATGCACTACATGCTGTGGGTCGCCCCGTTCCTGATCGGCAAGGACAGCGATATTGCGGAACGTTTCAGCAAAGCGGTCTTCCCCGCAGACCCCAAAGAAGGATGCAGAACCTTTGACTCGGCGCACGAAAAAGAGAGCGGCATTCTGCTGGACAAGCTCGGAACGCTGATGGAAAAGTATCAGCTGGACGGTCTGAAAGTGGATTTTCTGGATTATATTTTCCCGAATATCGAACGTTCCCGCGGACGCGAAACTCTGCATTTCATTGAACAGCTTTCCAAACGGATCCGCGCGGCAAAAGCCGATGCGCTGATCGAATTCCGGCAGAGTTATGCCACCCCGCAGATGCTGGCATACGGAACGCAGTTCCGCGCCGGGGATGTGCCGTTTGATTACGAAGATAATTTTGCGCGTCTCTGCCAAATCCGTATCAGTCTCGGCGGCGGCGACGGAGTTCCTGTTCATGCAGACCCCGTTTACTGGCATCCGCAGGAATCACCGGTCAATATCGCACGCCACATGATCGCGTCTCTTGCCGGTGTACCGATGATTTCCATGGACTTGAACCATATCAGCGAACAGGAAAAAGAAATCATTGCGCATTGGACAGCTTTCTATCAGGAACATCTGGATTTCTATCGGAAGGGACACTGGGAAGCCGCCTATCATCCATCCGGCGCAAGCTGGCTGAAAGTTACGCTCGGCAATGAATCCATGGTGATCGTGCATGACGAAGCCCGTCTGGTTCAGGCTCTGGAAAAAGCGGCGGATAAAGTCTATGTGCTGAACCTTTCTCCGGAAGAACTCGCACTCCCCGGTGCGCTGACATCCGGACCCGATGGTCATGCCGCACGTCCCGGACATGTTCCCTGTGGCGGCATGGGCATTATCGGATAACTCAAAAATCGGCAGGGAATCTGATTCTCTGTTTCACGCTCAACTGAAAACGTCCGGAAGGCATCCCTCCCGGACGTTTTTCCCATCAAAAAAACTCCGGATCTGCCCGAAAAAGCAGTCCGGAGTTTTTTGATTATCCGTTCAGAAAACTTACTTGGTAAGGATTCCCAGGAATTCCTGAACAGCCGGAGCGACTTTCACGATCACGGGAGTGAATACAATCGCCACCATGCTCATGAGTTTGACCAGAATGTTCAGAGACGGACCGGAGGTATCCTTGCAGGGATCGCCCACGGTATCGCCGATGACGGCTGCACCGTGTGTCGGATTCTTGCTGCCGTCGGCAAGTTTTTTGCCGCCGAAGTTGCCTTTTTCAATGTGCTTCTTGGCATTGTCCCAGGCTCCGCCGGCATTGTTGAGCGTACATGCCAGGGCGAAACCGGCAGTTAGACCGCCGGCGAGCAGACCCATCAGACCCGCAACACCGAGAACCAGACCGGTTACCAGCGGAACGATGATCGCCAGCAGAGCGGGAATCATCATTTCATGCTGGGCACCTTTGGTGGAGATTTCCACGCAGCGGGCGTAATCCGGACGTTCCTTGCCTTCCATGATTCCGGCTTTTTCGCGGAACTGGCGGCGGACTTCCTCCACCATGTGTCCGGCGGCACGGCCGACCGCTTTCATGGTCAGCGCGCAGAACACGAACGCCATCATGGCGCCGATGAACATACCGCAGAGCAGCAGAGGATTCATGATGTTGATGTGATAATGGTCAATGAACACACTGATGTTGTCAATGTTGATGTTGTTCAGTTTCGCCAGCATGTCGGAGGACGCCATGTTGAATTTGCGGACCCAGATTTCGACTTCCTGAACTTCCGCGGCGAGCAGAGCCATCGCGGTCAGTGCGGCGGAACCGATGGCGAAACCTTTGCCGGTGGCGGCAGTGGTGTTGCCCAGCATGTCGAGTGCGTCTGTGCGTTCACGGACATGGGCGGGCAGGTGGGACATTTCCGCGTTTCCGCCGGCGTTGTCGGCGATCGGACCGTATGCGTCTGTGGCAAGGGTGATGCCCAGCGTAGCCAGCATACCGACAGCCGCAAAACCGATGCCGTACAGTCCGTTCATCATGCCGTTTGGAGCAAATCCGCCGGCGAATCCGAACGCACAGATAATGGCGACAACCGTTGCGATCACCGGAATTCCGGAGGAAAGCATACCCAGCGCCAGACCGTCGATGATCGTGGTTGCCGGACCCATCTGCGCCTGCGAAGCCAGTTCTTTGGTCGGCTTGTATTCATCGGACGTGTAATATTCCGTGGTGTAGCCGATGATGACGCCGGCAATCAGACCGGAGACAATGGCGCCGAAGACTCCCCAGGTGATCACGTTGCAGGCGGCGAGAACCGCACAGGCGATCAGGGTCAGTGCGGAACTGCCCCAGGTGCCGATGCGCAGCGCGTTCAGCAGAGTGCTCATGCTTGCGCCTTCCTTGCAGCGGACCGTGAAGATGCCGATAATGGAGAAGAGGATGCCGAGACCTGCAACAATCATCGGGGCATTGACCCGCATGATGGTTGCCTGTGCGGAGAGCGGCAGAGCCGCACCCAGGGCGGCAGTCGCCAGAATGGAGCCGCAGTAGGATTCATAGAGGTCGGCGCCCATGCCCGCCACGTCGCCCACGTTGTCGCCCACGTTGTCGGCGATGGTCGCCGGGTTGCGGGGATCGTCTTCCGGGATGCCGGCTTCGACTTTGCCGACCAGGTCGGCGCCGACGTCAGCCGCTTTCGTGTAAATGCCGCCGCCGACACGGGCGAACAGCGCCTGCGTGGACGCACCCATGCCGAAAGTCAGCATCGTGGTGGTGATTTCCATCAGACGGTGCGTTGCGTCAAATCCCTGCGGAACCAGGGTCAGACCGAACAGGGAAAGTCCGCTGGTCATGTGTTCCGGAGTGTAAACCAGTTTGTCGAGGATGAGGAACCACGCCGTGATGTCCAGCAGACCGAATCCGACGACGACCAGTCCCATGACTGCGCCGGAGCGGAAGGCGACCTGGAGACCGCGGTTCAGGCTTTCACTGGCGCCCTGGGCGGTACGGCTGGACGCAGCAGTAGCGGTTTTCATGCCGAGGAAACCGCAGAGTCCGGAGAAGAAACCGCCGGTCAGGAAGGCGACCGGAACAAACGGGTTCTGGATGCCGATGGCGGCAAGCACTGCGAAGATCACGAACAGGATCACGAAGACCAGACCCACGCGGGAATACTGCTGTTTGAGGTATGCCATGGCTCCTTCTTTGACGAAGCCGGCGATTTCCTCCATGGTCGAATTGCCTTTCGGCGCTCTGATCATGAGTTTATAGCAGAGGAGGGCGGCGAGCAGAGCCACCACCGCGCAGATCGGCGCGATCCACCAGAACGGTGTTACCGCACTGCACGGGGCTGTTTTGGCTGCCGCACAGGCTGCTGCTTCTTTGACCTGGGTTGCGACTGGATTGTCTGCCAGAAGGGGAAGTCCGGTAAGCATCAAAGCCCCGGCGGTCCATTTGATCTGAGGGGACGATTTCACGATGGTCCACCAAATCCTTTCTTTGGTTGTAAACTATTGACAGTTGAAAAAAGCCAAAATTATTTTAAATATAGCATGGAATACTGCCATGTCAAGGAATCATTTATTTTCCGATGCAGAATCTTGAAAAAATTTCATCCAGCACATCCGGCGCGATTTCCTCTCCGGTAACCGTTCCCAGCGCGGCGAGTGCTTCCCGGATACAGAACGCCGCCAGTTCCCAGGATTCATTGCCGACTTCCTGTTCCGCACGCAGCAGATCCGCCAGTGCTTCCTGAAGCAGTTCCGCATGACGTGCTGACACTTCGCATTCCGCAGTTGCTTCCGGAGCGTGCCAGACCTGTTCCGCAAAAACATCCAGCAGATTCTCCAGACCGTCTCCCTGTTTCGCCGAAATGCGCACCGCCGGAATATCCCGCGGCAGTTCCGGCAGATTCTGCGGCGCGCCCGGCAAATCCGTTTTGTTCCAGACGGCGATCAGCGGTCCCTTGGCAGGGAGGTTTTCCCGCAGATGCCGTGCCGCCGCTCCTGCGTTTTCCGGAGAAGAAGCATCCAGAACCCAGAGGATGCATTCGGCATTTTTCAGCGAATCCCGGCTGCGGAGAATGCCGAGCCGTTCCACCGGATCGGCGGTCTGGTCGCGCAGTCCCGCCGTGTCGGTGAGCCGGACCGGAATGCCGCGCAGCGCAACAAATTCTTCAAGGGTGTCGCGCGTGGTTCCCGGTATGTCCGTGACAATGGCGCGGTTGAAGCCGAGAAGGGCATTGAGCAGACTGGATTTGCCCGCATTGGGCAATCCCGCGATGACTGCGCAGACACCGTCCCTGAAGATTGCTCCGTGTTCCGCCGAATCAATCATGCGTTTCAGGACTCCGGAGATCCGGCTCAGTTCAGCACGGCATTGTTCCGCCGGCATCCAGTCGAGGCCTTCTTCGGAAAAATCCAGTCTGGATTCAAAATCCGCCAGCAGATGCAGCAGGCTCTGCCGGAATTCCCGTATGATTTTGCCGATGCGTCCGGACATCTGCCGTTCCGCCAGCCGTGCCGCACTTTCGGTTTTGGCGGAAATGAGGTCCGCGACCGCTTCCGCCTGGGTGAGATCCATTTTCCCGTTGAGAAAAGCACGCCGGGTGAATTCACCCGGTCCGGCGGAACGCGCGCCCGCCTGAAAAACCGCTTCCAGAAGACGCCGCGGCGCAAAAGCTCCGCCGTGACAATGCAGTTCCACGGTATCTTCCCCGGTGAAACTGCCGGGGCAGGGCATGTAAACCGCCAGACATGGTTCGCCGGATGCGGGGTCGTCCGGTTGGCGGCAGACTTTTCCCAGGAGCATTTTCCGGGCATCCTCCCGGCAGAGCGGATGACGCCCGCTCCAGACTGCATTGCCGGTTTTCAGGGCGTCCGGTCCGGAAATCCGTACGATCGCCAATGCCCCGCCCGGTGCGGTGCAGAGTGCGGCAATCGTGTCATTATCATTGATTTTCTTCATCTTTTTCTTATTCCAACTATTGAATAACTTGACTTTTTGCCTGTTGACGGTATATATTACATGATAATGATGTGAAATGCAATAAAGAGTTACTGATCTTTTGGAGGTTTTTTCAGAATGGCGATCGAAAGAGTGAATTTGAACAATCTGCCCGGCGGTATGCGCAACATTTACATGAAGGCGCAGGATCTGATTCGGAAGAAAGATTATGAATACGGCGCGGCGATGCTGAAGGATCTGGTCAAGGCGGTTCCCGGTTCCTGGGATGCCCGCGAACTTCTGCGGGAAGCGGAAATGGAAAAAGCCCTGAAAATGGCGGGGTTCGCCAGAATCACCGGTATGATAAAAGTCAAACTGCTGGTGTTTCAGGGAAAACTGCTGCTGGTGAAAGATCCCCGCAAAGCCCTGGACTGCGCCGAGGAAGCCGTTTACAGTCTGTACTGCGAGGAAAGTCTGTACTTCACTTATGAAGTCGCTTTGGCGATGGATGCACAGGATCTGGCGATTGATTCTCTGGAACGCGTTTTCGAACTGAACCGGGACAACGAAAAAATCATCAATGAACTGATTGCCCTGCTGGACGGTGTTCCCGGTCATGCCACCCGGATTCTTCAGCTGCGTCAGAAACTGGTGGAAAAGCATCCGAAGGATCTGAAGGCACAGGCAGCTTTGCGTGCCGCAGCCGCAGCCGCCACCATGGAACAGAATGCCGAAAAAGCCGCGGAAGCGGAAAAGAACAAGATTGCCACACGCGACAACGGAACCAATCTCCCCGATATGTCCGACCTCGAACGCGGCGACCGTATCATCCGTTCCGAAGACGACATCAAGGAAATGATCCGCCGTTATGAGCAGGTGGTGGAAGCCGGCAAGGATTCCGTGGACATTCTCCGGAAGCTGGCGGAATATTACCAGCGGGTCAACATGCACGAAAAAGCCATTGAAACTTTCGAAAAACTTTCGAAAAAACAGGGCGTGCAGGATATTACTGTGGATAAAGCCATCGAAAAATCCAATGTGGCTCTTGCCAATGAACATATTCAGAGCATGATTGATTCCGGCGCGCCGCAGGCGGATATTGATGCTGCCAAAGCATCGCTTCAGCAGTATCAGATCGAATGCGGCAAACAGCGGATCAAGAATTTCCCCGGCGATCTTCAGGTGCGGTATGAACAGGGACTGCTCTATTTCGACATGGGACAGTATGACAATGCTCTTCCGGAATTTCAGGCTGCCGAACAGAATCCGCAGCGCCGCCAGATGGCGAAGACGTATATCGGACGCTGCTTCGCCCGCAATCAGCAGTATGACATGGCGGTTGATGTCTTCTCCAGTCTGGCAAAGGAAATGCCTTTCATGGATACGCAGAAAATGCGTACATTGTACTATCTCGGCAATACTTATGAGCTGATGAACAACCCTGCCGAAGCCTATGAATGCTATAAACAGATTTATTCTGTCAACATCAATTACAAGGATGTTGCCGATAAAGTCAAAAAGCATTATGAACTGCTGAAAGAGCAGGGCGCAAATCCGGTGCATCCGGATGAAGAGAAAAAATAAAACGATCCAGGAGGACGTATGAATCAGAACAGTTCTCTGCATGAAAAAGCGGATGCCGCCCGGCGTCAGGTCGAAACCGTGATTCGCGGGAAATCCGCAGCGGTGGAACTGCTCTTCACCGCGCTGTTTGCCGGAGGACATGTTCTGATGGATGATGTGCCGGGAGTCGGGAAGACCACTCTTGCCAAAGCGCTGGCTTTCACTGCCGGCATGGAGTTCAGCCGTATACAGTTTACGCCGGATCTGCTGCCCGCCGATATTATCGGCGCATCGGTGTATTCTCCGAAGGATGGCTCTTTTTCCTTCCGCCGGGGTCCGGTCTTCACGCAGCTGCTGCTGGCGGATGAAATCAACCGGGCGTCGCCGCGCACTCAGTCCGCCCTGCTGGAAGCCATGAATGAACGTCAGGTTACGGTGGACGGCAAAGTGGAAAAACTGGCGGAGCCGTTTCTGGTGATCGCAACGGAAA
>CAKUJH010000055.1 GCA_934661375.1 uncultured Victivallales bacterium | reverse complement strand
ATGACAGTTTTTCATAAATCCGGTAAATGCACACAGAGAGCCGCTCCATATGACTCAGGCATGACAAAAGTACCCCTTCCGCTGAATCTCTGCATCCACCGTAAAAATCATGCCTTATTGAGCAGACACTATGTAAATCATGCGTTTCATTAAAGCCGTCTGTTCCTTTTTCTGAACCCAGTTCCGTTTCCCGATACTATATCATGGATTCTCCGAAATACAAGAACGCCGGCCGGACATTTTCCCGTTGCCCATCCCCGCGGAACGGGATATATTTCCGGAGAGATCAGGCAATGAACTTGAAAAGCCGCTGAAAGATGCTACAGTAATGCATTGCCGGGTCTCCCGCGCTCAAATTAAAGATTTCAGACGATCCCGGCAATTTTACCGGACAGGAGGGTGAGTGAAAAATTTTTTCAGGAAAGGCGGAATATGAAGAAAATGAAAGTCACGCTGCGTTCACTGGCACAGGAGCTGGGAATTGCCCCCGCGACGGTCCTGCGCGCACTGACCAATCATCCGAATGTCACCCAGGGGCTCCGGCGGCGCGTCATCGCGCTGGCACAGAAATACCACTACCAGCTGCCGGATCACTATAAGAAACTGGTCGCCGTCGTCATTCCCGGTTTTGGATTTGAAGGTTACACCGGCATCCTTCTCTCCTCGCTCATGAAAGAACTTTCCGCAAACCGGTTTCACGGAGAGATCATCTCCGACTGCGATCTGGAAGCTCTGCAGGACCATGCCTACGCAGGAGTCATCTCCATCGTATGGACAGCCGGGCTGGAAAAACAGTGGCCGGAAGAACACGCCACGCCGCTGGTCGTATTGAATGCGACTTCCAATCCGCGCGAGGGGATTTATCAGGTGACCTCCGATGAAAAACAGGGAATCACGCTGGGGCTGGAACACCTGTACAGCAGAGGACGCCGCCGCATTGCGTTCGTGTCTTCTCTTTTGAGCGACAACCTGAATGCAAAAAAACGGGTAGAAGCATTCCATGAATTCTGCCGTAAAAAGAGAATCTCCGCAGACTCTTTCCACGAGGAGCAGACTCTGGCCAATGATCTGGATGCAATCGCGGACAACATCATACGGAAAAAGGCGGACGCCGTCTTTGCCGCGGGCGAGACTTACGCCCCGCAGCTGCTCTTCCGGCTTTCCCGCCACGGAGTCAGGATACCGGATGACCTGTCCATGCTGGCGCTGGAATATCATGCCGTCACGCCATTTACAATTCCGCCCCTCACGGCTTTGTCCCAGGATTTTGACGAACTCGCCAGACAATCCGTCCGGCTTCTGCTCCGGCGCATTCATCACCAGCCGTCTCCCGCAGAAATCCTGATTCCGTATCATTTCATTGAACGGGAAAGCATTTGACTTTTGTTTAAAATGTTTCAAAAATAAAACCGCCTTCTCCTCTTGTCAAAATACGTTTTTCACTTATAATACTAATATAATCTGAAAATCCAACAGACAGGAGGTATCAATGTCTCACCGACATACAGATGAAGGCAGGTATGGCCATTGTGCATTCACATTCCCTGTGTACCGCAAAAAATATCAGAACAAGATTTTCACCCTTATAGAACTCCTCATCGTGATTGCGATTATTGCGATCCTTGCCGGAATGCTGCTGCCGGCACTGAATAATGCCCGGAAGAAAGCGCATGAAATAGCCTGCATGAACAATCAGAAGCAGCTGGGACTCGCCAACAACCAGTATGCGGAAGATTACAGCGATTATTTCATCCTCGCCTGTTTCACCAACTGCTGGTGGCTGGACCTGGCAGGAGACAGTTACAAGTATCTCCTGAACTACAAGGTGCTCCGTTGTCCGGCGGAAAACAAATTATTGTATCTGGAGGGCCGGACGAATAACGACTGGTATGGCTCCAACTACAAATACAACTTTTATTTCGGCAACGAGTATGATGTGAAGAATAATGGTTTTCAAGTGCCCGTCAGAAGGCTGTTCAAACGGCCGTCGCATTTCGCAATGCTGGCAGACGCCAATCCGGAATATGTCAACACCGGCGGCGAACTGATGATTTTCGGTCTCAACGTTTATAGCGGAGAGATCATCAGCGGCGGGTATATCGTATCCGACCCTTCCCATGCCATGCTGTTCAATGATTCGTTCATTTCCGGCGGCGGACAAATCGGAGCAAGACATGCCGGCAGGCGGTTCAACCTGCTGTTTAACGATGGACACTCCGCGGGATTCAAACCGGCGGTCAACTATGTATACTGGGGCAGTTACCCCGCTTATCATCCATGGCAATAATCTTTTAACCTTACCATAAACAGAAAAGGAGTCCTCACATGATGTTTTCATTCAGCAAAGCATGCGCTGCGGCACTGTTTTCCGCCGGAAGCATTTTTACCCTGATTGCCAATGAACCGCTCACAGTACAGAGAGAAGCCAGCTATTCCGCAATAACGCATGGTTCGTTCATGATGATCACAGGACCGGCGGGATCCGCCTATGCAATATCCTCGCTCCAGCAGAAAGGCCAGATTTATCTGAACAGTTTCAGCATTTCCTGCCAGACGCCGGACGGCAAACTGGAAACAGAATCGAAAACTCCGGCAGACCGGGTCAAAGAAATCCTGTTGGATGTCAACAAGGGTGTCTGGAAGGTCCAATATGACTGGGAAAACATCATTGTCGTCCGCACAATTGAATTCGGCAATTATCCCGGACTCAAGGTTGCCTATGATTATGAGGTCAAGAAAGACTTCAGATCCAAGCGCATCTACTGCAGTTTCGGCATGCCGCAGAATGCTTACAATCTCACAGGATACATGAATAATTCCGTCATGCAGTTCCGCGCCGTTCAAAAAGGGGAATGGTTCGGAATTAACCGCAATACGGACTTTCCCTATATCACATTTTCAGGAAAAGATACATACGGCGTGATGATTCTCGCCGGCAGCTGGAAATCCTGGAATGAACTCCCCGGCATGTTGCTGTATGCTTCAACCGACCAATACTACTACACTGCGGAATTCATGTATCAACAGAGCAGAGAGCTGAAAAAGGGGGACAAAGGATGTTATTCCTTTTACATCATGCCTGTTGATGCCCGGAATGCGGCTTTGAATGCCGCTGAACTTTATGCCCGGTTGAAAAACGATATCAAGTGATCACCCCTTGCTGAAAGAGAGAATACGATGAAACATTTGCTTTGGCTGTTTCTGCTCCCGGCACTGTGTCTGAACGGCGCGGACATTGGAAACGTTACGCTGTTTCCTGTCACATTCCAGCGCAACAATTATTCCATAACAGAAAATTACCCTTATCTCGTCATGGTCATGCCGCAGGGCAACCGCAATGCGCTTTTGGCGCAGCCGCCGGATTTTGTGATAGATCTTCCTCCGCAGGTCCGGCTGATCCGTGCCTGCACCCGCTTCGTCCCTCAGAAAGATCTGCCGTTCCGGGAGGAGAAAACAGATCATGACGGCAAGCCGCTCCGCAGGTATCGTTTGGAAAAAATCGATTTCCAACACATCTCCATACAGGAAAACAGCAACCCATGGCGTTGCGGCTTTTATCTCTATCTGGAAGCGGACAAAGGGTCCGCAGGGCTTTCCGCTCCAGTGTTTTACGGTTTTGAACGCGCGGGAAAGACCATCGCTTCCGGCAGTTTCCGGCTTATGGTCCTGCCTGAACTCCAGCAGCCTCAGCACCGGTTCAAAAAATTCCGGTTGAGCGTGACGGAATTTCCCTGTGCCGGGCATCCCGACACTTCGATTTTTCAGCGCAAGCTGGAATTCTGGAGTTCTCTTACTCCGAAACTTTTCGTGACTTTCGGCTGGGAGCATTTCTTTCACCCGAAACAGAGCCTTGACCTGTTCAATCGTTACTGCGAATTTTATTACTTCTCCTGGGCAACAGAGCACTCCACCATGATCCTGCAGGACACGGACTGCGACGACCTCGGGTTTTATGTCCGCAACCGCCTGGTCCGTCCCGGTGTTCCGCCTTTCGTGGACGGCAGCGGGAAAATTGATCCGCAGGGAATCTGCCCGCAATATCTGATGAAAGACCCGGAAGGTCTCTTCTATGGAGAATATTTGCGCCGCGCCATTGCGAAAGTCAAGAAATATGCACCATCCATGAACACTTTCATGATTGACTACGAGCCGCGTGCGACCGGAGGAACCTGTGATAACTGTCTTAAAGATTTTGCAGAATTTGCCAAACTTTCCCGCGTACCTTCGCGCAGCGAGATAAGTGCGGGACAGCCGCTGAATCGCAAGTGGCAGCTCTACAAGATCCATCAGAATAAAATCATCATGAATAAAATCGCGGAAGGCGTCCGCAAACATTATCCGGGGATGAAAGTCTCTTTCTGTACCACGGAATTGCGGCCTGCCGAGGCCTATCTCACCAGCTGGGATGCCGTGGATGTCAGCGCAGTGGATTCCATAACGGATTTCTATTCCATTATGAACTACTGCAGCGGCGTGGAATATTACGATGTCCTCAAATACGCCATGGAAAATGCCAAACACGCTGAAATCCTGCCGTGGATCGACCCCGCCGAGGAAGCGGAACGTTTCTTCGTGCGTTATTCTCCGGAAAAGATCCGGCAGAACATGATCGCCACAATTGCGCTCCGTGCCCCCGGTCTGATGTTCTATCCGACAGATACATTGGATGGCCGCTACATGACGGCGATCACGGAAACAGCCGGTCTGCTCGCTGGTCTCGAAGAGGTGTATGCCGGACACGATTTGAGCAAAGAACTGAAATTCCGTGCTGTCAATTCGCGGAAACTGAAACTCTTTGATGAAAAAGGAAATCTCAAGGTTGTGGATTATCCGAATCTTACTGAAAAAATCAGGGCCCACTTGCATGAAAAAAATGGCTGCTACGTACTGTCGGTCCTGAATTACTCTCAGGAAAAGGCTTTCCTCGAAGTCGCCATTCCCGGCTATCAGGGCAATAACTCCACCGCGGCGGATCTGAGCGGGAGAAAGAACTACACCGGACTTACGGCGGAAAATATCCGCAAAGGGTTTCTGGTGGAAGTCGAAGCGGACGGCTGCGCGGTCATCCGGATTTCAGACCGGAAGGAAAATTTCCCGGCAGTCAGCCAGCAGTCTCTGCGTAATCAACTGCATGACCGACAGCCGATCGCCGCCGGAGACGACAGCATCTACCAGTTCAATCAGGAAGGAAGCCGAGCGTCCCAATGGCGTATCTTCAAAGACGCCATTATGCTGAATCTGATCAACGGCGAAAATTACATTACCGTCAATCCCGGCAGAAACGGCCGCATTGAAGAATGGACTGTCGGACAGTACCGTCCGGTGGGACGTCCCAACGGAATGCTGAGTGAAGTTCAGTTCTATGACCCCGGACAGTCCGAATCACATGAATACAGGGTCAAAAACATTGACTTGAAAGGGAAAGTGCCGTCCGTGACGCTGACGGCCTCTATTCAGGCAGACACCGAAGCCGGCGGAGATGGCAATCCTCTGGCCGGCCTGCTTATGGAAAAGCGGATAGAACTGGCAGACAACGGTTCGCTCCGGCTGTATGACCAGTTCACCAATCCGACAGAAAAGACAATGAAGTTCGGATTCCGGATTAAGAATACGCCTTACAGCGTCTGGGAAACACGTCACACTCCGGAAGTCCGGGTCAACGGCAAAGTTATGCCGCCGGATGTATATCTCAGAGAAGGGGTGAAACTGAACTGGTACTGGGCAGCAGGAGCAAAAACCATGACCGGCGATACAAACGCAATACTGAAAGCCGGACGGGAAACCTGGACTTTCAACTTCCCAAAGGCTGCAGGATTGTATTTCTGGAGCAATTCGATCCTTCACACGGTGGAATCCCTGTATCGTGAGATCACGCTCCCGCCGGGCGGAAAATTTGAAGTGGAGTCCATTCTGAAATATCAGGTCCGGCAGTGACGGAAGTTGTTGTAATTTGATTTTCCATGGCTTTTTCAAGAAAAAATCACTGCCGATGCGTCAAAAATGGTTTGACGCTGAAACAGTCAACTCTTTATTGTACTGGACATAAATAATCTCATTGTTCGTTTTCCGCTGCGCATCGGACTTCCGGTTTATGGAAAAGCCGCTTGACCGATGCCTTATCTTTTTTCTCAAGATGAGTTTGAACAGCGCGCGTCAATTCATCCCTCACCGGCAAGAGCGCAAGTCTCATCGGCCCACATGATCTTTGCCCCTGTTTCACGGGCTTCCTTCTGAATCTCCGGATATTTTTCCTCGTGAGCTTCTTTTCGCGGCAGTTTTCTGCGCTTCGCCGGAATACTTTTGACCTCGTGTATTATTTTCATCGTACCATTCTCCAGGTTTGGGTATGGCAATACAGTACATGATGTTATTTATGTCCAGCACAGTAATCATCGCTTCCGCTTTTTGCAGCGGCTTTCAACAGATGTTTTTTCAAGGCCGGATCAATGGGCCGCGGTTCCGCCGGATACCAGCATTGTCGTTCCAGAAAATCCCTGATTTCCGGATTGTTTCTGCGGATTCCGTAAAACTCCAGAACGGCATCGGCAAGATTGCGTTCCACGGCCGGAGTATAGGGTCCGACCCTCTGCCAATAAGCCGCAGCATCTTTTATTTGACTGGCCGGATGGGTTTTGCGCTTTTCGGCATCCGCCCAGAATTTCAGCATTTCTTCACGCCTGGCATATTCTTTCTCCATACTTTTTTTTATGAAAGCCAGGAGACTGCCGAACTGTTCCATCGTGACTGGAATGCAGGGAAACACATAAAAGAACTGCAAGTTGTCTGCTTTGCTTTTCGGCTCAAAAGGAGTATAGACAAGTTCCAGATAAAGATTCCGGTTTTGTTTGTCCTTGACCAGCTTCCACTGTTGGTATTCCGGGATCCATTTGCGTATCATGGGAGCCGTTTTCAGCAAATCAATTTTAATATCCTTGCGCGGATTATTCTCTTCTCCTGGATTCTCAAACGCGCCGCGTTTCGTCAGATATTCTTCAAAGGCGAAGGGAACGATCCGGAACACAGCTTTTTCGATCTTTCCCGCCCAGCTTTTCCCGGTCTCCGTGACATACATCTGACCTTGCCCGGCAGCGAATTCAAGATTTTCAAGATAGCGGTGTTTGAGTTTGAAAATGTTTTCCCTCGGCCGGTCTCCCTTTTGCGTGGTCGCCAGCCCCAGATACCCCGGCATGGTATAGCAGACAAACAGTTCGATCTCCTGTTTCGGCTGAAAGGTCATCTCCCAGAGAAAGATATTGCTGAATTTCTTCTTTTTGTCAAACGGCACATAGCGGACCGGAAAGGTTTTCTCCTTCGTTCCGGCGATAAAGCTGAAATTCGCGATCACTTCGGTCTGATTGATCTTGGTTTTATCCCGGAACCACAAAGCTCCGGAGGCAATCGGAAATCCGACCGGAACCGTCACGGCCCGATCGGTCAGATTGCGCAGTTTGAAAACGCAGTGGAATTTCATCGGGTCGAGGTTGCGGCAGGAACTGTCGATGGGATAATTGCCCCGCATCGGGATCATGGTTACGATCTCCTCCGCCATCTGGATCTGCACTGTGGAATCCAGCACGACGGTCTGTCCGCTTCCCCGGAAAACTCCGGCATTGGCAAACAATGCTACCGCAGCAAGCAGCAACGCGAAACTCAACAGATTTTTCATGGTTTTCCTCCTTAATGATGGCTGTATGATCCGGTCATTTTTCCGGTTTTGGCATCGTAACGCAGCGTGATCCCGCCGCCGTTGCGATGGCGGTTTACGTAAATATAATACGGAAACGGCCCTTTATCAAAAACATTCTCGGGCTTTTCATACTTTTTGAATTCGATTCCGACTGATTTATTCTTGAATTTCAGGAAATCTTTTTCTGAAACCTGGCACGACCAATCACAGGCGATGCTGCTTCCATTCAATTTGATATCCGATGCGCCATCCGGAATATATGTTTTCCCGATCCACAGCACGGACCGCGGAAACTTGGCAGGATCGTTCCCCTGATACGAAACATCCTTTCCGCAGCGGCCGAGAATCATGCTGCCCCAGACAAACACTGAAAAAGCGGATAAGAAACCCAGTATCCGGACCGCATCCCAGAATCCGTCCCGACAATGCCGGAACGGGAAAATCAGCGCTATGATCAGCGCAAGGGGAGGCAGACTCAATCCGATCAGGATCGGCCAGTCATGATCCGTTTCCCAGGCGATGTAAAACAGCAGGAAGAAAAGCAGAAATGCCGGAGTTTCCCACAGAAGGATACTTTGTCCCCGCGACTTCCTGTCTCCCTGAACGAGCTTATGCCGTCCATGTTTCCTGGCAAGGAAAATCCCTCCGGCAAACATGACGCCGAACAGAATGATCGGGAAACTCCATACAAGGGAGTCCGGTATATATTTCTCCAGCTTCAGCGCCATCAGGCCAGGAACCAATACGCCCCAGACCAATAACGCTGCAATTCCGCTGATGACGAGTACGGCAATGCCGAGCGCGGCGGAATTCAGAATGATATAGAGGATATTCCTTTTCATTTCAGTCCGGCTCCGATCTGTTTTCATTCATTTTTCCAAGGATAAAAGACATCAATTTTCCCGTCGGACCAGAACCGATGCCGCATGTCTCCGGCATGGCCGCGTCCGTCCTCAAACAGGATGAACCGGGATTCTTTCCAGCTTCTGCCCGCTCCGCAATACCGGACTGTATGACTGCGAGGGAACGAACCCCCGAAACTGTCCGGCAGTTTATCGGGATATTTTTCGCGCAGTTCAAGCCAGGCGTATTTCAGATTCGAAATACAACTTATGCGCCGGCCCGTTTCCCGCGGCGCACAGAGACACGGCAGCAGGAACATGAGAAGCAATACCACGACCAGACCCAGCAGCGCACTTTCCCGGATACGCAGTTTTCTGCCGTTGGCACGGATCGCCCAGATCAGAAAACCGCCGGCGATCAGCCCGCAGCCCAGCAGACACCACGGGGAATTATGATCGTTCAATGCGAAAAATTCTTCAACAGGGAAATACAGGGACGGCGGCAGAAGCGCCCGGAATGCCGGCCAGTATTGCGCTCCGTAATTCCACAGAAAGAGCCAGAGAAAAAACAGAACGGCGCCTGCGGCGAGGATGACCGCCGCTTTCATCCGATGAGGCTGTTTTCCCGATTCGGGCATCTATCATTTCTCCGGCTTTTTTATCTGTCGGCTGCCGTTCGTTCCATCGGAAAGCATCATATTCCGGTAGCGGAACGGATGATTGCCGTCGCGGTCGGCCAGCAGCAGGAACGGCGGATAGGTGATCTTGTGCCCGCGTCCATAATATTCATAATCGATGCGGCCGGGTTTCTCATTTTTCAACCGCATCGGGCAATAATAAGTCCGGTCGTCTGTCAGATAACCGTCTTTCAGAGTCTCTAAGTCAGGCGGGAGGAAGCCGGAATGATCATCTGCATACATCCTCAACGCAATATAGATCTGTTTGAGATTGGTGTAACAGGGGGTTCGGCAGGACGTTTCTCTGGCTCGTCCGAGTTGCGGCAATACGAATCCCAGCATCAGCACGGAAAAAAGCAGATACCCGGCACACCAGGCAAGACGCTGTTTCCGTGAAAGATGTTTTTCCCATGGAATAATAACGGTCCAGAGCAGGGCAATGAACAGGATAAAACCGCAAAAACCGCCGAAATAACGAGCCCGGTCCGGAAAAAAAGATTCCCATCGGATCCGCTGCATTTCATTTCCGAATGTTTCCAGCAATATCTGCAGCAGAAATACGATCCCTTCATACACGGTCAGACCCAGAAACATCAAAACCGGGACCAGCAGCAGCCATTTGTTCATGCGGTCGGGCAGTTTCATTCCCATCACCTGTGGTTTTGGTTATTTTGACATGTTTGTAATATATCTCTTAACATCGTCATTTTCAAAGCACACAAAAAAGTTTTTCCAGTAAAACTTCAATCGGTCATGCAATCAAAACTTGCAATGGACAACGGGACAGCGTATAGTACCGCCAAAACCATAGGAGGAGAGCTATGTCTGTTGACTGGAACAAATATCCGCCGCTGCCGCCTCCTCCGGCGTTTCCGGAATGGCGCGACTCGCCGGAACGCGAGGCGTATTCCGAGGAACTGCAGAGTTTTGACTATAGATATACCACCAGATATTTTTATTTGGCTGGATTGTTTGCCGTAATTATCGGGGCGGTCGTCCTTGATAAAAAATCCCCATACTCCCACTGGGGATCGTGGCTTTGCATGATCGGCGGCGCGGTTCTGATCCTCTGGCTGATTTGTCTCATCGTAATGTGGTCCCGGATGCGGATCCGGCTGTGGAAAAAATACGGTTGTTTCCTGTGGAAACTCAGAAGACCGGATATCTCCAGAAAAGTCGCCACGATCATGGCGAGCCGTCCGGATTTCGACGAAGCGGAATTCCGCAAATACTGGCCGACAACGGAACTGGCGGACATGGCGCTGGCGATCCGTTCCCAGGTCCGGGAAAACTGGGCTCTTCCGGACAAAATGCTGTATCCGAACGATTCCCTGATGCTCTTTTATGAGTATAAACTGACCGGCGACGATGAAGATTACGAGGATTTTTATATAGATATCGGTCTCAACCCGCTTTATGCAATTTATGACTATGACAAAACCTTTGCCGAGCTGACGGAAAAAGCGCTGATATTCCGGAATGAACCGGAAGAGGAAGAGAAGAGGGAAAAGCAGACATCCTGAGATCAGCTTTCAAGATGTTATCTGAACAGATTGAAGACCCGGATCATGTCGTCAGTCGGACTTGACGGACATTACGGACGCGGCGGAAGACAGGCTTTGCCTCAAGATCTCCAGTTTCATAAGACTGCCTCCGCAGATATTACCATAGTCGATTATGCAAAAGCCTGATGCAGTGCAACCATCAGACGAACCGGGCACGAGGGACGTCCATTGGCTGCGCAAAACATTCCTGCAAACCATCTTCGAAACTTTTCCAATCAATCGCATCCGCAAGTTTTACCATCGCATGGCGCGGGGAAACAATATCTCGAAGCAACGGCTGAATAAATACCCCTGTACCGTTGCTGTATCTTCGCTTTTTGTCATCATTATTTTCAAGCTCGCATTGTTCCAATTGATAGCTCAAATAGGTTTGGAAAAGGAAGAGCGCGAAAAGGAAAGCACTTTTCCTCAAAAGATGGTTCCTTTTCGCATCCGGCTTTTGCATAATCGACCAATATACCATACAGCAGAAGCTTTTTCATTGATTTTCAAGCATCTGAATACTTTTTCATGACCGCCTCATTTAGCACGCAATATGATTCAGAAAAAGAAGCAACTCATTAGACATTTGCCGTTTCAGCAACAATCAGTATGGGGTCGTTACATCTTTCACATTTACTTTCGCTTCCGTCAGAAATTCAGGAGCAAAAAAACGGGCTTTTCCCGGAGGAATGTATTCCGGACAGTCAGCCTGTATCCTGCTGCCGGGGGCGAGACAGAGTGATTTGCCGTTCAGCCGGAATTCCCGGTCCGCTTCAGTGGTGTTGATGATGGTGATTTTCTGCTGCCGGGTCGCGAAACAATAGCTGTCCGGCGCGTTTTTTCCCATTTCCCATAAAGGCTCTTCCGGGAGAAAAACCAGTCCGTCTGCAACTTGACCGGCATGGAATTCGCCGGCTTTCAGCAGAACTTCACCACAGTTTTTCCCCTGATACAGAATCTGCGCTCCGGCAGAGACATCCGGGTCACTGTTGTATAAATAGAACCGCAGATCTTTTCCGTCACGGTAAACGGCATAACGTATCCGGTCTCCGGCAATGACATCCAGTTTGGTTCGGTGCGCCCGCTGAGCAGAATAAATCAGACAGGTCATGAATTCGCGCAGTCCGGCACAGCCGGGGGCTTCCGTCGCGGTAACCGTCAGAACCAGTCCTTTGCCCAGCCGGTGTTCCACCAGCAGCGGCAGTCCGGAAATCTCCTCCTTAAGATTTTCACCGCCCACACTGTTCCGAAAACCGACAAGCACACGGGTTTCCGGCTGGATATTGGTGATTTTCACCGGAGTTGCCCTGCCGATGAAATTGGGATCGCGGTCGCATCTTTTTACCGGCAGATCGTAGCGAACATCGGAACATTGCCGGATAACGGAAATACCGTAGACATCCGGAGCTGCCATGCCGTCAATATCAAATCCGCACAGTTCATGCAGCTGTCCGTTCCGGAAATATTCCATGGGGTGCTGTCCGCGTTCTGCGGAGTTGTCGAAGTGCGAAAGCGCAATAATCAGATGTCCGCCGCGGCTGACAAAATCCTGCAGTTTCGCGTAAAGAGCTTCATCCATCCGGTTGTTTCCGAGGAAGAACAGCAACCGGTAAGGCGACAGATCGGTTTCCGGCGGGATAACATCCAGCTGACCGCCGGGCGGATTGCCGCTGTAATCCGGTCCGCCTGTATTGTACGGATGGAACAGAGCATCCCGCCGGAAGAAGACATCATACAGTTCCCAGCCGCGTTCCGCATCGGAACTTTCCCATTTTCCGCCGTCTTCATAAATGCCCCATGCATACGGATTCCAAATTCCCGGATGACCGTCATCCCTTCCCCGGACGACGGCTGCCGGACTTTCCGGAAATCCGGCCGGACGACGGTGAATCAGCGTATGACGGTAGAGTCTGCGCAGTTCATCCCGCACCCGGCGCACGGGTTCATCCCCGAATCCGTAATACGGTTCTTCCGGAATCCTGTACCGGAAATGTCCGCATTCCGGATAAATGAATTCCGCGCCCGCCATATAACTCAGATACAGGGATGCGCGCCAGCGGTTCTGGTACATCCGGTCGCAGTGAACTCCGCCGTAATACATCTGGGCGATATGCACGCCCCAGTTCTGACCCGCCGCACGGGCGGCGCCCCGGACCGCCGAAAAAGTGATCAGCGGATCGCCGGGAAGCAGCTCCAGACATTGCCCGTCAATTCCGGCTTCGCTGTGTGTGGCGAATACAATGCTGGAATCCACATTGTACAGTTTGCAGCAACATACTTTATTGCGTTCAAAGGCAAGTTCCTTTTTCAGATAGTCCACATAATTTTTACGGGCCTCCGCATCGTTTGCGGCGCCCGGCATACTGCGGTAGGCATGAACTCCTTCGTCGACAGTATAGAATTTCGGCCAGTAGAGAATGCCGCCGGATTCCCCGATCGCATAGCGACCGAGAAAATATTCCCCCGCCAGCGGCAGCAGTTCTTCCAGTGTTTTTTTATCCAGCGACGGAGAATGCCACCGTTCATGATTATGCCGGTGAACCAGTTCGCTGAGCATGATGTAAATTCTGTTTTTTCGGCACAGACGCAGGACTTCCGCCGCTTCTTCGCGGTTGTCCGGCAACGAGGTCAGGACAACATTGCCCAGATTCAGACGGATGAAATTTTCCAACGGCTCTGTTCCGATGCCGATGGAGGCGCCGACCAGCGGAACGGATTCAAAAACACTTCTGTTCATATTCTTTTTCATTCTGTTCTCACCACTGTCCGGTAAAAATTACCGGAATCGATTGATAATGTCGGCTTCTACGCTATATTAAAGGCAGTCAAAAGCTTTAATTTGAGCGCAGGAGAGCCGACAATGTATTATAGCATTTTTCAGCAACTTTTCAACGTTATTCCCCGATGCAGTGTTCTGTTCTGATTTCCGTTCCGTTGCGTTATTCGGTTTCCTGCTCCGGCTCAAGCAGGAACAATGCTGTTTCCGGAGAGGCGAATGTGTAAGAGAACCCGGAACCGCCGCAGTTTATTTTTGTCCCGCTGAACAGTTCGGAAATCTGTCCAGCTTTCTGCTTCAGAGAGAACCGGATCGTTCCGCCGGTTCCGGTATGAACGGCAAGCAGGTTTCTGCCCGCCCAGACCAGACACGGCTGATCCGCATAAATATGCACTCCCGCCTGTCTTGCGGAATCCCGCAGCGTCTCCGCCGTGATCTTTTCAAATTCCGGGAAACGCATTCCCGGCAAATCCATGTTCTCCCACGCAGTGCCGTTGTTCAGACCGGACGGGCCATACCAGAAACAGGTTGTCCTGCCGAAAACATACTTCTCCAGCAGGGCTTTCTTTTCCGGAGTAATGACGCTCATGCCCGCAAAAATCAGGAGTCGCGGCAGACTGCTGAAACGGGGAATATCGTTCAATGTGCAAATCCGATGGGGCGAACCAAGACGGTTCAACGCGCTCTGCAGAGGATGCAGCAGCGCGGCATAAGGTCCTGTCGGGTTGTAATACAGCAGCTGTTCCGGATCAATAACCAGCATGACGTCAGCCTCCGGCTCGAAGTCTCTGCGCGCATACTTCAGCCACAGTTCACAGCAGGACTTGATCACAGCGATGTCCCACGATTTAAGGACACCTCTGACCATTTTAAATGGATATCTAGAAGTACTTC
>CAKUJH010000054.1 GCA_934661375.1 uncultured Victivallales bacterium | reverse complement strand
AAACCGCTTTTTCAAAACGGATGCCATTCACGCAGGAATACTCCTGTCAATACCCCGTTTTTGATTTTTTATGGGATGGCTCTGAAAATGAAGGGAAAACAGACGGACTCTCAAAAAAAATGACACTGCAATCCGGAGGAAAGCGTCAGAATTTCAGATCATCCAGCGCATCCCAGGTATGGTCTTCCTGCGGAGCTTTTTTCTGTTTCTGCTTTTGGCAGCGGCAGGGTTCCGTATTGAGATCCGCGCCGCAGCCGGGGCAAAGACCGCGGCAGTTTTCGGAACATTTGAACCGGGTCGGCAACGACAGCAGAATGTCTTCCCGCACATCATCCGTGAGGTCAATGATTTCATCGGGAACCTTTTCCTTGAAAATGCAGATTTTGTCCGAGCCGATTCTGATTTCAATTTCTTTGAGACACTTGGAACATTCCGTCCGGATCCGGGTGAAAGCGGAACCGGTAACCAGCAGATCCTGTCCTGCCATGGATGCATGAAAATTGTATTTGACATTTTCCAGAACTTTAACCGGGATGCCTTCGGTGGTATCGAGTTCGAGGAAATCCGGTTTTTCTTCACCGACAAGCGGCAGACCGTCCGGCCCTATTTCAGCGGTATTGACGCGAATCATGGCTGCACCTCAGTTTTTGCGGTTTACATGGTATTTGACATAAATGGCATCGGCGACAGCCGGCGGAACAAACATGGAGATATCGCCGCCGCACATGGCGATTTCCTTGATCAGGCGTGAACTGACGTAGGAATACTCCGGGCTCGGCATCATGAAAAGGGTTTCGCAGCGTGCGCTGAGTTCGCGGTTCATGAGAGCCATCTGGAATTCATATTCGAAATCGGAAACCGCACGAATGCCGCGGATCACGGCACAGGCGTCAAACCGCGGAACGGCATCCACCAGCAGACCGTTGAACATGACGACTTCCTTGTTCGGGATGTCCTTGCAGGTTTCGCTCAGCAGGGCTTTGCGTTCTTCAAAGGAAAAAAGCGGATTTTTTTCCGAATTACATGCCACGGCAATCACAATTCTGTCGAAAATTCTGGCGGCGCGCCGCGCCACGTCCAGATGTCCGTTGGTAACCGGATCGAAACTGCCGGGATAGATAACTGTTCTCATCAGCGGAATAACTCCTGTTGGTTCAATATTTTCGCGGTAATGTACCGCCGGATACAGCGGAATGCAAGCGTCCGGAAGAAAAAAACGGCATCCCCGCTGAAGGAATGCCGTTTTCAGAACGGAAAATTCCGCTTACTTTTTCAGAGATTCGCGGATGAGTTTGGCGACTTTCTGTCCGGAGAGGAGCATTCCGCCGAAGATCGGACCCATGCGGTATCCGCCGGCGGTGTTGTTCGCGCTCATGCCGCAGGCGAACAGACCGGGATAATATTCGCGGGTATTCTCCACTGTGGAGGCTTCGCCGCTGTCCACCCACATGGGTTTTTCGCCGAGAATGCCGCCGGTTTCGGTATCCAGTTTGATCTGCGCTTTTTCGGCTGCCAGATGAATGATTTCGCTGGGATGTCCGGTTCCGTCCAGAACTGCACTGGAAATGACCGTCAGGGGGTCAACGTGCATACCGAGGCGTTCCACCGGAGTCCAGTTGATGACCAGTCCATTGACTTTTCCTTCCTTGAACACGATGTCTTCCACGCTGACGGCGTTGAAAATTTTTGCTCCGGCGGAAACGGCTCCGTAAATCAGACCGCTTGCCATTTCGACGGAATCCAGCGTATGGTAACCGGGAGCGTCCGGAATTTCCTGATGATGAATTCCGAAGGAATCCAGAATGGAAATGGCGCTGTCCTGCACGACGACTTCATTGAACAGCATTCCGCCGCCCCAGGTGCCGCCGCCGGGAGCCAGTTTTCGTTCGAAGATTGCCACTTTGACGCCGGCTTTCGCCAGGTCGCGCGCCGCCACGAGTGCGGAGGGACCGCCGCCGACAATGGCAACGTCCAAAATGAGAGATTGTTCGAGTTTTGCGCTGAAACTGCGCACGATTGCGGATGAAATCGCATTTTCGATCAGCATGTTCTGCCTCTTTCTTTGATTTGCAGAAAAGCCAATGGCGGGCGTAATGACGCGCCGCGCTGCATTGAACTTCCCTACGCCGGTATTATCCGGATCAGGTTAACGGGTTTGATCTCAGCCGGAAAGCCCTATGCCTTCCAGCACCCCGATTCAGTTTCATAATATAGCATATTTCAGGATTTTGTCAATTCCCTTTCGAAAATTTTTGCGCCTGTCGCAGCGGCTTTGTCCTCCTGTCCGCCGGGATCAGTAGATGGAATCGGGGTAATAGAAGGATTCGGCATTTTCCGGAGTAATGACTTCCGCCGGAATGGTAACGGTTTCCTTTTTTTTGCGCTGCGATATGCCTTTCACCTGTTCCACGGCATATTCAATTCCGCGGGCAATCATCCGCGGCGGATAAGTTACATTGACCGGAACCAGCGGATCTTTATCCAGAATTTTCTTCACAATCGTTTTGGCTCCGCCGCCGCCGATGAAAAATTTCACATCCTGCCGTTTCGATTCCCCGTAGGCTTTCAAGGCTCCGATCAGCACATCGTCGTCGCCGGTCCAGACCGCATCCACCTTTTGGTATTTCTGAAGAAAATTCTCCATCAGCTTCAAGCCTTTTTCCTGACTCCAGTAAGCGGACTGTGATTCCAGCACCCGGATTGCCGGATACTTCGCAATGACTTTGCGGAACGCTTCCACCCGCGCGGTGTTGACAGCACACGGGATCCCTTCCATGATCAGAATATCCCCTTTGCCGTTCAGGCGTTTCGCCATTTCTTCCCCGCAGCGGCGTCCGAATTCCTCATTGTCGCCCGCCACCGTGAGATCCTGAATGTCTTTGGTCAGCCCGCGGTCCACCACAACCAGATACACCCCCTGTTTTTTCGCCTGTTGGCAGATTCCTGTCAGCGGAGCCGGTTCCTGCGGCAGCACCACCAGCGCTTTGACGCCCTGCACCAGCAGGTTCTCGATTTTGTTGACCTGTTCCGAAGAATCCTTGGCGGAGGAAAGAATGATTTCCAGTTTCGGATCTTTGCTTTCCAGTTCTTTCTTTGCCTGTTCCGCCCACCAGACCACGCCGCCGGTCCAGCCGTGGTCTGCGCTGGGAATGGAAACGCCCACCCGGATTTTTCCTTCCGCAGGTTTCCCGCAGGATGTCAGAAACAGTGCGGCTGCGGAGCAGACAACTGCGGCGGCAATTGCAAAACATTTTTTCATGATTCGTTCTCCCTTGTATGTTCAGTCATTGTGTTGACGTTGAATCAGAACTGCGGTGATGATGATAAGTCCTTTGACCAGCCCCTGCAGATTGACCGGCGCACCCCACATGTCCAGCGCATTGGAGATGATGCCCAGAATGAAAACACCGGCGACGGTTCCGGCAATGGCGCCGCGTCCGCCGTTCATGGCGGTTCCGCCGATGATCGCACCGGCAATGGCGTCCAGTTCATAGGACATGCCGGCGTCTGTCGAGCTGATGGAGTTGAGCCGGGTGCTGAACAGGAATGCCGCTATGCCGGCGGACAATCCCGCCAGCGCATAAGTGCCGAACCGCACCCAGTTGAGTCTGATTGCCGCGTAACGCGCCGCTTTCGGATTGGCTCCCGCCGCACAGACATGACGCCCGAACGGCGTCTGGTTCAGCAGGACGGCAAAAAGAACCGCCAGCACCAGAAAACAGATTGTCGCCAGCGGAATTCCGAACGGCGCACAATATCCGATGGAACGGAAGATGTCATTATTGCTGCTCAATGTCCCCGCGTCCGCCATGTACAGCGCAAGTGAACGGAAGATCGACAGCGTTCCCAGCGTTGCGATGAACGGCGGCACTTTTCCGCAGGTTACAATGGCTCCGTTCAGCATTCCTCCGATCACTCCGACGCCCAGCGAAACCGCCAATGCGGCTGTTACAGCCCATTGCGGATCGGCAATTTTCCCCATCACCATGACGCCCGATACTCCGGCGAGCGCCAGCAAGGAGCCGATCGACAGGTCGATTCCTCCGGCAATGATGACCATTGTCATGCCCAGTGCCGCAATTCCGGTGCAGGCAACCTGACGGGTAATGTTCAGCAGATTCTGAGTCCCCCGGAAATTTTCGTTGGAGATCATGCAGACGATCAGCAGCAGCGCCAGCGCCAGGAACGGCCGGGCGTCGTCCAGACGTCTTTTCCAGTTGAGTTTCGTTTGCAGCGGAGAGATTGTTTGTTCCGTCATTTTACACCTGTCGCAAGATACATGATTTCTTTTTCATTGATATGTTCCCCTTCCAGAAAACCGGCCGCCGCGCCTTCCCGCATGACCATGGTTTTCGGACACAAGCCGATGATTTCCTCCAGATCCGAGGAGATGACCAGACACGCCATGCCTTCGGCAGCCAGACCGTGAATGAAATGGTATATTTCCCCGCGGGACTGAATATCGATTCCGCGGGTAGGTTCGTCAAAGATGAAGATCTGCGGATCGCCGTCGAGACTTTTGGCAATGGCGCCTTTCTGCTGATTGCCGCCGCTCAATTCCCGGATCGGAGCATTCAACGCCGCGCATTTGATATGGAAACGTTCCCGGTACTTTTCCGCCGCCGTCTTTTCCTGTTTTTTCCGGAGAAGCGGTCCGGCACAGTATTTCAGCAGTGAAATCAATGTGATGTTGGCGGTCAGCCCGAACATCTGAATGATGCCGGCTTTCTGGCGGTCTTCCGGCAGATATGCTATCCCCGCTTTGACTGCTTCCGCGGGGGTGTCCGGATGCGCTTCCTTGCCGTTGATCCGGATGGTTCCGCCGCTTTTCCTGCGGATACCGTAAAGAGTTTCCGCCAGTTCCGTTCGTCCAGCTCCGCCGAGTCCCGCCAGTCCGAGAATTTCGCCCCGGCGCAGCGAAAAGGAAACATTGCGTACCCGGTTGGACTGTGAAAGATTTTCCACTTCCAGTACGACCGGCGCATCCGGTGCGGGCTGGTGTTTCGGGGGGAAAATCCCTTTGAGTTCGCGTCCGACCATACGGTTCGCCATTTCCTTCACCGAGAGATTTGCCGCCGGCTCCTGACAAATGAAACTGCCGTCGCGCAGAACCGTTACGGTGTCACAGATTTCTTTGACTTCGTTCAGTTTGTGGGAAACGTAAATGATGCCGGCACCGTTTTCTTTCAGCTGGCGCATGATGCGGAACAGATTCTGCACTTCCGGCGGATTCAGCACGGTAGACGGTTCATCCATGATGAGCAGACGGCATTCCCGGCTGACCGCACGGGCAATTTCCACCAGCTGTTTCTGGGCAATGCTCAAAGTTTCCACCGGTGCATCCGGGGAAAGATCGCTGCGCAGTTCATCCAGCAGACGCTGGGTTTCCCGGCGCATGGCACTGTGATTCAGAAAACCGTGCCGTTTGAGTTCGCGTCCCAGAAAAATATTTTCCCGGACTGTCAGCGTGTCCGCCAGATTGAATTCCTGCGGAATGGTGACAATGCCGTTTTTCAGGGCTGCGGATATTTCCGGGCGGTATTCCCTGCCGTTGAAGAACAGAGTTCCGCAATCCGGCGAGACAACTCCGTTGATACATTTGATCAGGGTGGATTTGCCGGCGCCGTTTTCTCCGATCAGCCCCAGAATCGAATTGCGCTCAACGGAAAAAGAAACCCCGTTCAACACGGTAACGCCAGAATAGGTTTTGGTCAATCCGGTGATTTTCAGCAGGGGAGATTCCATTGCCGTTCCTCACTTTTTTGAGTAGTCGCGTCCGCCGAAAATGGCGGTTCCGATCCGGACCAGGGTTGAACCTTCCTGAATGGCTTCCCGGAAATCGGAAGACATCCCCATGGAAAGTTCCGGCAGCCGGATCTGAAAACGGTTTTCCAGACGGTCCCGCAATTCCCGCAGTCCGGCAAAAGTCTGCCGCAGCCGGATTTCCGGAACACCCGGTTCCGCCATGGTCATCAGCCCGGACAGAGTCAGATTTGCAGAATATTTCAGCACGGTTTCCGCCACTGCGGCGGTATCATCGAAAGAGTGCAGTCCGAATTTGGATTCTTCGCCGGAGACGTTGACTTCCAGCAGAATCCGGATTTTACGGTTCAGCCGTTCGGCGGCAGATCCGATTTTTTCTGTCAGGTGAACGGAATCCACCGAATGAATCCAATCGGCATATTCAACGGCTTTCGCCGCTTTGTTCGATTGCAGATGTCCGATCAGATGCCATTCAATTTCCTGCGGCAGCACCGGAACTTTTGCTTGAAGTTCCTGCACTTTATTTTCTCCAAAACAGAGCTGTCCCGCATCGAAAACAGTACGGACATCTTCCGCCGGGAAGGTCTTGGAGACTGCCAGCAGCCGCACTTCCTCCGGTTTCCGTCCTGCATCCAGTGCAGCCTGTTTCACCTGTTCCAGAACTTTGCGGTAATTTTCAGCAAGAAGCGTCATTTCACACCTTCCAGATTCCTTTGTGCATGACCTGTATTCCGTCAACGAACACATCCGGATTGCGGACCATGCCGTCGATATGCACCGGAACGTCATTGTTTCCGCCCATGGACGCGCTGTTGCCGAATGCCAGATGAATGGTTCCCTTCACTTTTTCATCTTCCAGCAGATTGCCGGAGATTTTCAGGAACGGATTGGTTCCGATCCCGAATTCCGCCAGCACAAAACCGTTTTTTCCTGCGGCGGCGAGTTTCTGTTCCAGCAGTTTGCCGCGTTCGCTTTCGAAGGAAACCGCGGAACCGCCGCGCACTTCCACCTTGCAGTCCGGGTCGCCTTCGTGCCAGAGAATGGAACCGATGGAGGCGTCAATGACGATTTTTCCGTTGGCTGTGCCGGGATCCGGAACCATGAAAACCTCCCCCGCCGGGATGTTGCCTACGATTCCGCCGGTGCGGCAGTCTGCGTCATCCACCAGTACGGGACAGCTGCCGATGCTGAACTTCAGGTCTGTCCCTTTTTCGGTAACGATCCGCACCTGATGCGTGCCTGCCAGAATTTTTTTCCAGCGTTCACCGTCTGCGGACAGCATTGCCGGTTCCGCCTGCATGGAGCGGATGAAAATATCATCGGTGATGCCGGGCAGTGTGCAGCCGCGTATTCCGTGTTCATGACGGGCGGCGGTCATGGCGGCGCAGTGGGTCAGGGAATGGAACGTCGCGCCAATGACCACGTTGTGCTTCTGCATCATGCCGACGGTTTCCGGATCGGGATCAGCTCCGTGTCCGGCGGAAACATCAATCATGCGCGGTGTCAGCGGGAGTCCCAATTCCGCGGCGGCGCAGATGAAGGCTTTGCCGACATTTTCAGTCGGTTTGTCATAAATCAGCAGAGTGGTTTCGCTTTTCTTCACTCCGAGAGCCAGGGTCAATACATTCCGGGCGGCATTCTGCATCAGTTGCCGGCGTTCCGGAGAAAGGACCTCCCAGCCGGACGGAGCTTTGCCGGACGGTTTGAAAATGGTCAGCTGCGGCGGTGCAATGGAAATTTTGGTGCCGGGTTCCACGTTTTCCGTGATCCAGACGTTGCCGCCGATCACCGAACCTTTGCCGATCACGATTGCCCCGAGAATGGTTGCCCCCGCATAGATGGTTACATCGTCCTCAATTGTCGGATGGCGTTTCGCTCCCTTGATGATTTTGCCGCAGGCGTCTTTCGGAAAAGAGAGCGCGCCGAGCGTAACGCCCTGATAGATTTTGACTCCGGAACCCAGTTCAGCCGTTTCCCCGATGACCACTCCTGTGCCGTGGTCAATGAAAACACTGCGGCCGATGGTCGCTCCGGGATGAATGTCAATTCCGGTGATCCGGTGGGCGTATTCGCTCATCATGCGGGGAATCAACGGCACTTTCTTTTCGTACAGACAATGGGCAATCCGGTGAATGGTCAGGGCTTTCACTCCGGGATAGCTCAACACGATTTCATCCAGAGTCTTGGCGGCGGGGTCGCCGTCGAACGCCGCCTGAACATCCTGTTTGACCAGTGTCCGGATTTCCGGCAGGGATTTGAGCAGATAGGAAACCGCTTCGTCGGCGGCAGCTATGCAGCTGCATCCCGGACGGCTGTAAATGGAGCAGTTGTAACGGAAAGCGCGGGCGGCGGCGTCGCAGAGTTCCACCCGGCAGGCGGAAAGAATTTCGCCGACCATGTATTTCAGGTTGGAGGCGGATTGCGGGACGTGGTCGCCGAAACCGGGAAAGATGATTTCCAGCAGACCGTGCAGAATACGGAGAATTTCACTTTCCCGCGGCAGATTGCAGCCTTCATTATGATTGATTCCGTTGCCGTCGGAATACGTTTCGCAGATCTGACCGACCAGTTCATCCAGCGGTTCCGCCATGCAGCTGCAGGATTTGTTTCTTATGCAGTCTTCTGATTTCATATCCGGTTTTCCTTTTTATTCGATATTTTGAACCTGTTCCCGGATTTTCTCCACTTCGGTTTTGAGCCGGACGATCAGCGGGGAAATTTCGGTGGTGGGGGCTTTATTGCCGAGTGTGTTGAGTTCGCGGAAGATTTCCTGCATCAGAAAATCCATGTTGCGGCCGAGTGCTTCGCCGGAGTTGTCCAGAAATGCACGGAAATGACTGAAATGACTGCGCAGACGCGTGATTTCTTCGGTTACATCACTGCGGTCGGAAAAGACAACCAGTTCCTTCAGCACCCGGTCATCGCTGAAATCCATTTGAAGACCGCTTTCCTTCAGACGGCGAAGCAGTTTTTCCTGCTGCATGGCGGGAATCGCGGCTGCCAGCGGTTCGATCCGGTCAATGGTCTCCGTCAGCAGATGAAGCTGTTTTTCAAAACTTTTTTTCAGATTTTCCCCTTCCGCTTCCCTGGCGCGGACCAGATTGTCCAGCGCGATTTCACAGGATTTTTTCAGAGCATTCAGCAGTTCCGGATTGGTCAGATCCGCGCTTTTCTGTTCAATGACGCCGGGGACGGCCAGCAGCATATCCGGGCGAGGCGGTTCCGTTACGCCGGTTTCCTGTCCGATGGCTTGCAGCTGGTTCAGCAGAAAAAGTGCATTCTGCCGGTTGACAGTCAGCGAAGCTCCGTCGGAATCCTGAAAAACAATTTCAATACGCATGGTCAGCGAACCGCGGCTGATGCGTACTGCGGTCAGACGCCGTATTTCAATTTCTGCCGCCAGCATTTCCTTGGGCAGATTCAATTTGAGTTCAAACTGTTTGCGGTTGACGGAAGAAACTTCCGTGCGGAAAAGAATTCTGCCGTCGGCGGATGCCGCTTCTCCGCGTCCGAATCCGGTCATGCTTTTCATGGTCTGTTCTCCGGTTTTCCGGTTTCATCCGGACCTTTCTGATAGATTCCGATGGTATATTCGTTCAGCTGGCTGGCAGGAATAATCATGCCGCAGGCGGGAGTCCATCCTGCCGGATCGTCGGTTGAACCGAATCCGGCGATCACAATGCGCTTTGCCGGGTCATCCGCCTGCCAGATCACGGAATACTGACGGCGGTCGCGCTTCTTTTTCAGCGAATCCAGAAAGTTTTTCCATTCTTCCGCGCCGCCTTCGAGCTGTTCATCAAACATATATTCCAGATCAAACGATGTTTCCCGGATTTCCGCCTCGGAATAACGGACCCGGACATTTTCCATTCTGGACAGGTACAGCATGTTGTTGACCGCATAATCGGATGCCGCCGATTTCGCCGCTTCGTAAACCGCGCGGACTGGCTGCGGATTCTTCAGTATGACTTTCAGCGGTTCCCAGTACTGGAGATCGCGCTGCCCGTGTCCTATGGCAATAACGGAATATCCGGTTTCGGGCGGTGTCCAGACAAAATTGGCGGAAATGAGGTCCAGCCCCGCGTTGGTCTGCGGCGTGTAGACGGTATTGCGCGGCAGATGTGCATATTCAAACAGCGTCAGTCCATGGTGTCCGAAAATATTGCCGATCTGCACAGTGGGCGCGGCATAACGGATATAGTTTCGGGTGGTTTCCGGCAGCATCCGGGTATGTTCCAAAGTGAAAGCGCGGGCTTTTTCCAATGCTTCTTCCTGACTGTCCGTCCGGCAGGCGGTCAGAAACACCAGCATCAGCAGAAACAGCCATCTGAATTTTATAAATGACCTCATGTTTTTTCCTTTCATTCGTTCAACGAAAGTAATATAATGCCGTTTCCCGGCTTCCGCAATCGCTTTTGCTGTCTATCTTCCATATTTTCCATGTAAAAAAACCGGACAGGCATCAGAACCGGTCCGGTTTTTCAATGGCTTCCGCAATCAGGAACGGATCAGCTTCAGCAGCTCATCGCGTTTCGTTTCCATGGTCTTTTCGTCCGCCGCTTCCACAATGAGACGCAGCAGCGGTTCGGTATTGGATGCCCGGACATTGAACCACCAGTTGGAATATTCCGAGGAGATGCCGTCCAGCTCGAACATGTGTCCGTCTGAATACTTGGAGCGGATTTTGTCCATGATGGCTTTGACGTCGGCGACTTTGGAATTGATTTCGCCGCTGGAGAAATATTTGCGGAGCGGAGCAACCAGTTCGCTGACCGGTTTGTTTTTCCGGCAGATCAGATTTGCCAGCTTGATCATTGCCAGACCCTGGGATTCCGCCATGTAGTTTTCCTTGAAGTAATAGTGCCCGGAAAGTTCACCGGCGAACACGGCTCCGTACTGACGCATCTGCGCTTTGATGAAAGCGTGTCCGACGCGGGACATGATCGGTTTTCCGCCGTTGGCTTCGATGCATTCCTTGACCGCCCAGCTGCTGCGCAGGTCATAGAGAATCGGCACGGTTCCGGCTGCTTTTTCGGACAGAATATCCTGGGCAATCAGAGCCGTGAACAGATCCATCTGAATGATCTGACCTTTGTCATCAATGAATCCGCAGCGGTCGGCGTCGCCGTCGAAAGCCGCGCCGAAATCGGCACCGACTTCCACCACTTTGGCGCGGATGGCCTGAAGCGTATCCTGTTTCAACGGATTCGCTTCGTGATTCGGGAAGGTGCCGTCGAGCTTCTTGTACAGCGGGACAATATCGAAGAAATCTTCGATTCCGGCAATTTCATATGAACCCATGGCGTTGGCATAGTCAACGACCACTTTCAGCTTGCGGGTAACATGTGCATGGGAGCGGAGAAACTGTGCGTATTCCGCGGAAATGTCGAACGTGGAGACCGTTCCGGCGCGTTCCGGCTTGACCCATTCGTTGCGGTTGACCAGAGCCTCGATATCGCCGATACCGGTCTGGCCGCTGAGCGGAATCGCCTGTTCACGGCAGATCTTGAATCCGTTCCATTCCGCGGGGTTGTGCGACGCCGTGATCATGACGCTGGCGTCTGCACCGAGTTTGCCATTGGCATGATAACACATCGGAGTGGAGCAGAGCCCCAGGTCAATGACATCGGCACCCTGTTCGGTGATGCCGCGCACCAGCGCATGGAACAACGGAGTGGAATGCGGGCGCATATCCCGGCCGATCACCACTTTTTTCGCGTTCAGAAACACGACAATGGCGCGTCCGATTTTTTCCGCGATTGTTTCGTTCAGCTGCTCCGGGAAAATTCCCCGGATATCGTATGCCTTGAAAATTCCAGCCATGCAAATCCTCCGTTGTTGCCAGGTTTTTTCTGATTTTCCGAATAATTCGGTTAACATACAGCAGAAATGAAATATTGTCAAGTCCGCGATTGCAGAAACAGCTCTGAAGAATCATTTTTTCCGCGGAAGAAAACTTTCCCCGGGCGGAAATTGATTGTTCTTCCAGACGATGGGGGGTGCCGCCGCTGCAAAAGCAGTTTTCCAATATGCCGGAAAGGTCGATTGTTTCCACAGGATCCGGGCAGACGTTCAGCCGTCTGCGATTGAAATCGCAAAATGCTGTCTGATGACAGGGGTGGAATCCATCTTGTTCATATATCTGCGGACCGTGCGGCGGCAAGGCTTGACGTGCCAAGTCCCCTCAATGCACTCCAGCCGCGCTTTGGATGCGCCGAAGACGAGGAACCGCTTCGGGCGGTTCCTGTCTGCCGGCCGCCGGAACCGCGATAAAACCTCATTCCGCAGCAGCGACAATGTCCCGGATCTGCTCCTCCAGACTTTGCGTTTTCCGGAACACCAGCCGGAGGGAAATTTCCACGGCGGCAATCGCTTTCCGATAAACCGGCGGAATCCTGTGCAGGCGATCCGCGAATTTTTTTCTGAAAAGCGGCGGCAGATGCGCGAAAATCACTCCGTCCGTAACCAGCTCCGGGCGGGAATCCAGCATGGTGAACAGCAGTTGTTTATACTCGTTGAGCCGGGCGGCGAGCTGATCGCTGAGTTCGGTCATGGGGACGGAACGGCGCAGTTCAAATTCATGGAACAGCCATTCCGCCTCGCGTTGTGCGCAGAAAGCCAGCCGGTCCATGATTTCAGCAACCAGTTCCGCATGGATCGCGGCAAATTCGTTTTTATCCAGCAGAAGCCCGCTCAGAATTTCGTAAGAGGAGGTAATCACGCCGCACTTGTTTGCGGAGGAGTCTTTGACAATTACAATCCCGAGTTTCTGCAAAGCAAGACGCGCTTCGGGCGTGATGAATGAATTCGCGCCTTCGACAATCGCCTTTGAGCTTGGCTTGCCGTCCGGAGCATAGCGTCCGCAGTTGCCGGCATTGATGGTCTGCGGACGTCCGCCGCAGGGGATGAAAACATCCGCTTCGTGGCAGATGTTCTCCTGAAACGTCCTCATGAAATCGTCGCGTGCAATTTTTGTATGCCGGAGTTCCCCGCCGCTGACGGAAGCCATCGGGTAACGGGAATCACCGTCGGGCTGATTGAAGATCATGAATGCGCCTTCGCCCCTGAGTTTCGCCGGATCGAAAGAATCCAGGTTCGCGCAGTGGACGAGACGTGAAAGTTCTCTGCGGTCGATTCCTGCGGGATCGAAGATCGCCGCCGGTCCGTCCGTCACGGCCACGATGCGAAGTCCCGGCATGCGATAGGTGCCGTCCTCATTCACGGCATTCAGCAGTTTGATCATATTCCCGGCAACATCCCCGTAGGGACCGCCGGAAAGCTTTACGCTGAAACCGTCATGTTCCGGATTGATCTTCAGATGCCGGAGCGTGCGCAGAAGATACTGGAACACCCCGAATGAAGTTACCCCGTAGTGTTTGTGGTTGATTCCGGTGTCCATTTTGCCGGAAATCACCCCTGACCCGAGCGTATACCCGTCTTCTTCGGCACGGTCTCCCATCCATGAGATCATCTCGTCGGTCATATTTTCATCCGGTCCGATTTCGATGATGTCCGCGCGATGGGTGAAGTCAACGATCTTTCCGTCCCTGAGCTTTCCGTCCGCCCCATAATTGATGAGCTGGAGAAATGCCTCGAAAACAGCACGCTGGGCAGCCCACAATTCCGTCTTGAAATCATACTCGCCGTTCACTTTGAGAAGCGTCACCAGCTTCGAGCCTCCCTCGTAAATGTCCTTGTTCTTCTTGTGCTGAGTATTGGCAAGCACGAAACATTCGCGGAAAAGTTCGCTGCGCGCCTGCTCGAAGGAATCGCCGCTTTCCAGAAGGCTTTTCACCGGTTTCGGTGCGACGGTCCGCCAGCCGCCGCGGGCGATTTCCGAAAAGCGGATCTGGAATCCGCTCACATTGCGCCGCCAGAAAAAGAAGACGCCGAACGGACGTTCCGGCGGAAACGCCTTGCCGTAAGATTCGGAAATCGATTCATAATGGCGCATGAAAGCCGGGTCAAGCCCGAAGGCGAGAGCCGTTTTCTTTTCGGAATAATAGTTGCTTTTCAGGATGCTGCAGATGAAATCCGTTACGGAGAAGAGCACGACTTTCACCTTTGCGTCCTTCTCCGCCATGCCGCTGTTGATGTTCGCAATCTCTTCGCGGACTTCCTGGATCGCATTGCCGAAATCCATGGAGGGACCGTCCGGATGGAATTTTGATTCAAAAGCGTCGGCAAGTCTGCGCAGAACCTCCGGATATGTCGCCATGAAACGCTGGATTTCCGGCAGGGAATAGGCGTTGCGGTCCACGAAAGAGAGTTGCGAATGGACAAATTCGGATGCCGCGCGCAGAAGGTTGACCGAAGCACAGCAGAACTCGTTGCGGACCAGCAGTTCCCGTTCAAAGAGATCGAACTGCGGACTCCAGGCGAGTTCATTCAGTTCGCGTTTGAGATTGGTCAGCTTTTCCGGCGCATCCGCCCCCGGCTTTGCGGGGACGATATAATATGTGTTGACGCGCACCGCCTTGCTCCGGAAATCATCAGGCGCGCCGCCGGCGGTGAAATTGCGCAAATAAGAGCGCGTCACCTTGAATCCGCTTGCCTCAAGCTGTTCAAGAGTCTGCGCATAGTAGCCTTCCGAACGGGCGACGACCGCAACCGCCATCGTGACACGGTATTCGTTCCCGCCGATGTTTTCGATTTCCGTCAGGGAATAGTCGCGTTTCCGCACCTCGCAGACCAGACGCAGGCGTTTTGCAATCCGTTCAAGGTCAAGGTCATCGACATCGCGCCAGCTGATGGATTCTATTGTTTCCTTCAGATTTTCGGGAAGCCGGTCATGAAATTTCCGGTATTCCGACTCAATCTGCCCGCTGCTGAACAACGGCTTCATTTCCGGACCGGGAACTTCCTTCATGATCTGCTCGATCACGATGATCCCGCCGGAACCGTCAAGGGGCGCCGACTCATGAATAATCGAACGCAGAATCCGTTTCCCCGCAAAGAAACGGCTGGTGTGGACCGGATTGCAGGTTTCGCTTTTGAGATAAACCATCAGGACCCGGTCCGGACGTTCAATCATCTGGATGCCGGATTTGTTTTCCAGTTCCGCCGCCATCGGAAGAATTGCGGCAAGATCCTCCGTCGAGATGCTTTTGAAAAAATAAGACGGCATGACCCGTTTCAGGCGCGCATAGCTCTCTTCAAGCTTTCCCTCCTGAACCTTGAAAATCTGTTCCAGTGACTCATTCGCTTTCATCTTTATCCCTTCCTTTCCGGTTTCAATTACATGAACTGCTCTTTTCCCCCAGTCATATCGGCATTTACAACTGTTTTTCAATAGGGTAATTTCAAAAGTTTTTCATTTCGGGACTTGAAAAAAAACACACAGCCGGTTCAAATTACCTTTCAGTCTGTCAAACAAAACCTATCATAGAAGGATGAATATGAAGGAGCTGCACGAAACATACCTTAGCATACAGATGGCACTTTTTCCAATGGAGTAAAGAAGAAAAAATTGATTTTTACGGGAAAATAAAGGAATTTTACGGTTTTGACACGAAAAAAACGTCAAAATTTTTGAAATGGACTCTTGCTTGAAGAGTTATATGCGAACTGAAAAATTGAATATGAGGGAGACAAATGGCACAGGATACCATCACCATCAATCCGACCGCAGTCAATAATGACGTTTTTCTGACAGGGGACAGCGCAGCAGTGCCG
>CAKUJH010000053.1 GCA_934661375.1 uncultured Victivallales bacterium | reverse complement strand
TGTCAGACTAAATGCACAAAAATCACGCTCAATGTGCGTTTACATTGACAATCGTGCGTTTACATTGACAATTCACCGATATTTGTAGAATATCCGTGCAAGATCACCGTTTTTGGCTTTGGATCAGATAATTTTTGCCGTTTGGCTTGCAAAAAACAGATTTTGAGTTATATTATATATTAAAAGTAAAAACTTGACCTCGAACGCAGGGAATAGACCCTGTTTGTCCGAAGTTCATTCAAAGAAAGGAAACAATCATGGCAGCAAAATTGTCGCCGGAGGAAACCAATCTCCGCAAACTTTCCAGATCGCCCATCCCGATGAACTTTGTCAAGAAGAAAAACGGTTCCTGGAATCATCAGGACTGGCTGGATTTTCTGGAATATCTGAAAGGCAAGAAGTATTTCCCGATTGATACGGACCGGGTCGGTCTTCTGCTGGAAGAAAAGAAAGCCCAGTATAACGCGGCGAAAAACAAATAACAGAAAAAACCGGTTTTAAACCGGACGCAGAATCTTTTTTACTGCAGTGAACGGCGCCGGCTTGCCGGTTCTGCCGTGAGGGGTGGTTTTATTTTCTGTGTTCCGGAAGGTGATTTTATGAGATTGCCGCGAATAGCTTTTACCATGGGGGATCCCGCCGGGATCGGACCGGAAATTATTGTGCGTCTGCTGGAAGCTCATCCGGAATTTGCGGACGAGGCGGAACTTCTGATTTACGGGATTCCTGAAGTGATGGAACGCGCGGCGGCGCAGTTCTGCCGGAAAAAACTGCCGCCGTTTCAGATGGTGTCCGCCGCCGGAGTGAAGCGCACCGGCTTCCCTGTCGGCAAACTGGATGCTGAATGCGGTCTTGCCGCTTACAATACCGTTGTTGCGGCGGCGAAAGATGCGCTGGCAGGAAAGATTGACGCCATGGTTACGGCACCGGTCAACAAGGCGGCGGTGAATCTGGCGGGAATTCCGTTCACCGGGCATACGGAACTGATTGCGGAAATCTGCGGCGTGAAGGATTTTGCCATGATGCAGTCTGCGGGAAATCTGCGGATCGCGTTTGTGACAACTCATATTGCATTGTCGGAAGTGTCCGCTGCCTGTACTTTTGACCGTATTGTCCGGGTGGCGGAACTGCTGAATGACGCTGTCCGTGCGGAAGGAATCGAAAAACCGCGTCTCGGCATAGCCGCCGTCAATCCTCATGCCGGGGAGAACGGCAATATGGGGCGCGAGGACGAAGATGTGGTCAAACCGGCAATTCGCCGGATGCATGAACTGGGCATGATTGCGGAAGGCCCGGTGCCGCCGGATACTTTATTTATTGCGTCCGCCCTGAAAAATTACGACGGTATTGTTTCGATGTATCACGATCAGGGGCATATTCCGTTCAAGATGCTGGCGTTTGACCGGGGGGTGAATTCGACGCTGGGACTGCCGATCATCCGCACGAGCGTGGATCATGGAACGGCGTTCAATATTGCGGGGCAGGGGATCGCCGATTTCGGAAGTCTGAAGGAAGCCTGGTGCATTGCGCTCCGCAGAGCTGTCGCCCGGATGAAACAACAACAGGAACTCAATTAAGGAACAGAACAATGTTTGAACTGGACATTCATCGTGAATTTTCTGCGGCGCATTCGTTGCGCGGCTATAACGGGGACTGCTCCCGTCTGCACGGGCACAACTGGACGGTGCAGGTATTTATCCGTTCGGAGAAACTGGACGAAGTCGGGATTGCCATGGACTTCAAGCTGCTGAAAAAAGATCTGGATGCGGTGCTGGCGGAACTGGATCATCAGAATCTGAATGAACATCCGTATTTCAAAGACCGGAACGCCACGAGTGAAAATCTGGCGGCATACATTTACAACCGTCTGAAACCGGGTATCAGTCGTCCTGGACTCGGACTTCAGCTTTCGAAGGTGCGGGTGTGCGAATCTGCTTCTTCGGGCGCCTCTTATTTTGAATAAAAAACGTAAAAGACACGTCATTCCGCTGTATTTCGGGGATTGACAAAACACAAAATGCGTGCTATCTTACCGGATAATATCTTTGTGTAAGTAGAACATGCAAACAGAAAGGTCGTTTCTATGTCAGGACATAGCAAATGGGCGAACATCAAGCACAAAAAGGAAGCGTCGGACAAGAAGAAAGGCAAGATCTTCTCCCGAATTGCAAAAGAAATCATGGTCTGCGTGAAGCAGAGCGGGAAAGATCCCGGTTCGAATCCGCGTTTGAGAATGGCTCTGATTGAAGCGCGCGCCGCGAATATGCCGCGCGACAATATTGACCGCGCCATCAAGAAAGGCAGCGGCGAACTCGGCAATGTGAACTACGAAGAAATCGTGTATGAAGGCTACGGCCCGCAGGGAACCGCCCTTATTGTGGAATGTCTGACCGACAACAAGAACCGTACGATCGGTGATGTCCGCATGACTTTCGACCGCAACAACGGCAACCTGGCTGCCAGCGGAGCCGTGAGCTGGATGTTCCAGCGCAAATCCCATTTTGTGATTACCGATGAAGCGAATGCTGATGAGGAAAAGCTGATGGATATCGTGCTGGATGCCGGTGCGGAAGATATTGATGTGGAAGACGGCGTGGCGGAAATCTGGGGTGCGCCCGAAAGTTTCACGGATATTGCCAAAGCGCTGGAAGACGCCGGCATTGCCACGTCGGAAGCCGGAATTACGCGCCGTCCGGACAATACGGTTGACATTACGGATGCCGGTGTTGCCGCGCAGGTGATGCGCCTGGTGGATCGTCTGGAAGAACTGGAAGACGTTCAGGCGGTGCAGCACAATGCCAGCATTCCGGATGAAATTATGGAATCCATTGAAGAATAACCTCCTTGCGGCTGTCATGAATCAATGATAGTGCTGGGTATAGATACGGCGCTGCGGACAACCGGCTACGGGGTAATCCGTCTGGAAAAAGGACGATTCATCGTTCTGGACTGCGGCGTGATTGCCAACAAGGCTGCGTTGAAGCACGGGGAATGTCTGCGCCGTATCTATTTAGGAATACAGGAGCTGATCGGAGCGTTTCATCCGGAAGCGGCTTCGATTGAAGCGGCTTTTGCCAATAAGAATATCAAGACCACAATGCTGCTGAGCATGGCGCGCGGTTCCGCCGTGGCGTCGGCTTCGGTATGCGGCATTCCGGTTTTTGAATATTCCCCCAAGACAGCCAAACGGGCTGCCGTCGGAATGGGAACGGCGTCCAAGGAACAGGTTGCGGCAGTGATTGCTTCGATGTGTTCATTGAACGTGTCGGATATTCCGAACGATGCAACGGATGCGCTGGCACTGGCGATCTGCCATGCCAATATAGTATCGCGTCCGGAGCTGGCGGGGCTGGCGGGACATGCGCTTTGAACAGTTTCTGTTTCCGAAGAAGTAAGGAATGAGAATGACACTCACGAAATACGGGAAGAGAGAATGGCTGACCGCGACGGCAGTAGCCGTGGTGCTGTTGGCATTATGTGTTGCATTGACTGCAGTGGTAGACCGGATGGCGGGCATAAGCCTGGCGGTTCTGGTGGTGCTGGTGTGGCTGGGATTTGTGGCATTTTTCCGTGATCCTGTGCGGAAAATTACAGCGGAGGAAACCGAACTGGTCTCGCCGGCGGACGGAGTCATCAAAGACTGTGAACTGATTCCGAACGGAAACTGCGGCGACCCTGAACTGTCCAAACTGTTTGAAGGCAAAGATATGCTGCGTATCGGCATATTTCTTTCCGTGCTGGATGTTCATCTGAATCGTGCGCCCTGCAAAATGACGGTTCATTTCAAGAATCACAAAGACGGTGCTTACCATGATGCGCGCGATATCCGTGCGATCAAGGAGAATGAATCACTGCTGCTGGGCGGTTACGGTGAAATCGCGGGAAAGAAATTCCCGATGGCGGTGAAACAGGTGTCCGGAGCGATCGCCCGCCGTATTGTGTGCGGGGCAGAAGTCGGAACGATTCTGGTGAAGGGGGAACGCTACGGCATGATCAAATTCGGATCCCGTACAGAACTGTATCTGCCGGTCAGGAGCAATTTTGAACCGGCGGTGAATGTCGGGGATCGGGTTTACGGCGGCGTGACAGTGATCGCCCGTTATCAGGACAAACAAATTTAACGACCGCGTTACGGCGGCGGGGAGTTCGTATGAAACAGCATTTTCGTGATCTTCTGGCGCGCAACCGCTGGCTGAAATGGATGCCAAATGCCTTGACGCTGGGCAATGCCCTGTGCGGTTTTGCGGCAATTCTCTACACGCTGCAGGTTTATGAGAAGGCGGGGGGCCGCGGCGGAGCGGCGGAAATCGAAAAGATTTTTGCGGTGAGTGCGGTCATGATTCTCGGAGCGATGGTTTTCGACGCTTTCGATGGTTATGCTGCACGTCTGCTGAATGCGGCGAGCATGCACGGCATTCAGATGGATTCCCTGGCGGACATGGTTACTTTCGGAGTTGCGCCGGCGACAGTGGTCGCGGTGATGGCTCATGCACTGAACCCGCTGCAGCCGCGTCAGTTTATGCTGGTCTGGGGACTTTGCGCGGTGTATCTGGGCTGTGCGGCACTGCGTCTTGCCAAATACAATGTTCATGCCATGCTGGAAAAGAAGAGCAGTGAAAAGTTTTCCGGACTGCCTTCGCCGGGTGCCGCCGCCGCTGTGTGCAGCATCATTCTGTTTTATGCGGCGGAAGGGTCTTCGCGTGCATCGTTCCAGCATCTGATTTCTTTCCTGCCGTATTATGCCGCCGTGCTGGGACTGCTGATGGTCAGCGAAATTCAGTATCAGCATTTCGGCAAATGGATATTTTCGATTCCCCGTCATAAAAAACGTCTCTTCATCGTGGTGGTGGTTTTGGGCGCAGCCTGTTTTGAACCGGCGCTGACAGCCCTGATTCTCATCAACGGATATATTATCTGGGCTCCGCTGGCTGCGCTGGCGGTCAAACTCGGATTGCTCAAATCACCCTCGGATGCCAATATCTGAGGTGCGTCATGGCGTCTGCCCGGAAGAAAAAAATTGCCGCCGGACTTCTCAACGAGATTGACCGGCGTCTGCTGGAACATTACGGTCCGCAGAAATGTTTTCTGGACCATGAAACGCCGTTTCAACTGCTGGTCGCCACGATTCTTTCCGCACAATGCACGGACAAAATGGTCAACCGGGTAACCTCGGAACTGTTCAAGACCTGTTCCCGCCCGGAAGATTTTGCTGTTCTGGAGCCGGAAGAATTGGAAAAACGGATTCATTCCTGCGGTTATTACCGGGCGAAAGCGAAAAACATTGTGAATGCCGCGCATGTTCTGGTGGAAAAATTCCATTCGGAACTGCCGCAAACCATGGATGAACTGCTTACGCTGCCGGGTGTCGGCCGCAAAACCGCGAACGTGGTGCTGGCGGATGCGTTCGGAGTGCCGGGACTGCCGGTGGATACGCATGTTACGCGGATCGCCAATCTGCTGGGATTGACCCGTTCGCAGGACCCGGTCCGGATTGAAGCGGAACTGTGCGCATCCCTGCCGCCGGAACGCTGGGGCGAATTTTCTCATTTGATGATTGTTCACGGACGGACCTTGTGTCCTGCCGGACGACCCAAATGTTCCGAATGTTTTCTCGCTCCGCTCTGCCGTCATGCCGCAGAAAAACCGAAAAGGAAAAAAACATCATGAACTCTCTGGAATACCAATTCCGGCAGATCAAAAAACTGCCGGACTGGATTTACTGGCTGCCGGCAAAACTGCTGCTGGGACTGCGGCATGTCATGCGTACCGAAATTATTGACGAGGCAGGGACGATTGCCGCGAAGAATCCGCCGGCGATCACGGTTCTCTGGCATAACCGTCTGCTGTTTTTTCCCGCCATGTTTGAACGCTGGGAACGCGAACATACCGTGGCGGTGATCAGTGCGTCGCGCGACGGCAGTTATATTGCGGATCTGTGCCGGCAGTTCGGCATTGAGAGTGTGCGCGGCTCGACTTCCCGGAAAGCAGTGCAGGTTCTGCTGGGCGCAATGAAGAGCATTCTCCAGAAAAAGAAATATGTCAGCTTCACGCCGGACGGTCCGCGCGGACCGAAATATCACATGAGCCGCGGTCCGATTCATCTGGCGAGCGAGACCGGGGCGCGGATTATTCCCATTGCGGTGAATTATTCGTCGTACTGGGAATTGAAAAGCTGGGATGGTTTTCAAATTCCGAAACCGTGGGCGAAAATCACTCTGCATCTGGGGATGCCGGTGGAAATTCCGCCGCATCTGACGGAATCTGAACTGGAAAAATGGCGTGTGGAAGTCGAGAACCGGCTCAACGCGATCACTGTGGATAAAAAAGGAGTTTGAGTCATCATGAAAATCGGTTTGCTCTGTATCGGCGACGAACTGCTGAAGGGAGCCGTCATCAACACCAATCTGGCATATATGGGACAGCGTCTGCTGGAAATAGGCATCATGCCGGAGCTGTGTCTGGAAGTGCCGGATGAACCGCATGATGTGGTGGATGCGCTGAAATATGCTTTGCAGCATACGGATTTCATTATTACATCCGGCGGACTTGGTCCTACGGCGGATGACCTGACCAAACAGTCGATCGCGGAATATCTTCACATGCCGCTGGAATTGAATCCCGCGGCGGAAAAATCGGTGCGCGACCGCTGGACTTCTTTGAAAAAAGGAGAACTGCCGTTTCATTTCCTGAATCAGGCGTATATTCCGCATGGAGCGGAACCTCTGCTGAATTCCTTTGGTTCTGCGCCGGGAATCAACATTACAACTCCGGATTCCAAACATATTGTTATGTTGCCGGGACCGCCTTCCGAACTGCATCCGATGTTTGACAACCAGCTGCTGCCGATTCTGAAAGCACATCTGGACACTCATATCTACACCCGGCTGTTTCATCTGTCCGGCGTACCGGAATCGCGGGTGGAAGAACGCACCATTCCGATCATTGACGCCAACCCCGGTCTGTCAGTGGCTTATTGCGCATCCCCGGAATTCGTCAAGCTGTTTCTGAAATCGACGGACTGTGTCTGTGTGGAACGGGCGGAAAAAGCGGTCCGTGCCGAATTTCATGCGGAACTCCTGCATGATTCTTCCCGGACGGTTGCCGAGGAAATCATTCTTTTGCTGCGGGAACGCAAGACGACGCTGGCACTGGCGGAATCCTGCACAGGCGGTCTGATTTCTCAGCTGATCACCGATGTTTCCGGATCGTCCGAAGTTTATATGGGCGGAGTGGTCTCCTACGCAAATTCCGCCAAACGTGATTTGCTGGGCGTTTCGGAAAATACCTTGGAACAGTTCGGCGCGGTCAGTGCCGAATGCGCGGGCGAAATGCTGCGCGGAGCGGCTTCGCGTTTCCATACGGATTGTTCCATTTCCGTGACCGGAATTGCCGGACCGACCGGCGGAACTCCGGAAAAACCGGTGGGGCTGGTTTATATCGGAGTGCGCTGTTTTGAACAGGAACTGGTGAAAGAGTATCATTTCCGCGGCAGCCGTGAACAGGTTCGCGCCCGCACGGCGGCTGTTGCATTGAACACACTCCGCCGTATGCTCCAGGGAGAAAAACTGTCATGATGGAGGATTCGCTGTTTTCCGCTTTGGCTGGGCAGCCTTTGGCGGATAAATTGCGTCCGAAAACACTGGACGAAATTGTCGGTCAGGATCATCTGCTGGGACCGGACGGTCCTTTGCGCCGCATGATTGACGGCAAATGCGTGTCCAGCTTCATTCTCTGGGGTCCGCCCGGCTGCGGAAAGACGACTGCCGCCCGGCTGATGGCAACCAATTCATCCCTGCATTTCACGGCATTGTCCGCCGTTTTTTCCGGGATAGCCGATTTGCGCAAGGCGTTTGAAGACGCCTCCCGGCGGCGGCAGGCAGGGCAGGGAACGCTGCTGTTTGTCGATGAGATACACCGTTTCAACCGGGCGCAGCAGGACGGCTTTCTGCCGTATGTGGAAAACGGCACGGTAACGCTGGTCGGCGCGACTACGGAAAATCCGTCATTTGAATTGAACAGTGCATTGCTTTCCCGCTGCAAGGTGTTTGTCATGAAACCCCTGGATTCGGATGCGCTGGAAAAAATACTTGTCCGGGCGGAAAAAGTGGTGGGACGTCCCCTGCCGCTGGATGCGGAAGCCCGTGCCACACTGCGCGAACTGGCGGACGGCGACGGCCGGTACAGCATCAATCTGATTGAGAGCGTTTACAATCTCACGAAGGACGGGGAGATTCTGGACAAGGAAAAACTGCTGTCGTTAGTGCAGCAGAAAGCGCCGGGGTACGACAAGGATCGGGACGGACATTACAATCTGATATCCGCTCTGCACAAATCATTGCGCGGTTCGGATACGGACGCCGCGCTGTACTGGGCAGCCCGGATGATTGAAGGCGGAGAAGATCCGCTGTATCTGCTGCGGCGTCTGACCCGGTTTGCCATGGAGGACGTCAGCATGGCGGACCCGAATGCGCTGAATGTCGCCATTGCCGCCTGGGATGCGTATGAACGGCTGGGATCTCCGGAAGGGGATCTTGCCATCGCCGAACTGGTGGTGTATCTGGGAACCGCTCCGAAATCCAATTCCATTGACAAGGCGTGGCTGGCTGCCCGCAAAGCTGCGAAACAGTATGGAACCCTGACTCCGCCGGCGCATATTCTCAATGCTCCGACCAAACTCATGAAGGAACTGGGGTACGGCAAAGGGTATCAGTATGACCAGGATTTGCCGGATGCTTTTTCGGGACAGAATTACTTCCCGGAAAAAATGCCGCGTCACAAATTCTACAATCCTCCTGAACGCGGTTTCGAGCGTGAAATCGTGAAACGTCTGGCTTACTGGGAACGGCTTCGCCGGGAAAAAAATAAGGGAAACTGAACTGTTTCTACTCAAAATAAAACGGTCATCCGCGGCAGAGCAGATGACCGTTTTCTGAATCGCTGTCAATGTACTTTATTCCGTGAACACTCCCTGCGGCAGCTGTCCATTGAATTGTCCGGCGGCAACTTCCGGGAAACGGATCGTGGTATTCCAGTCCTTCCCGCTCAACAGCAGTTTGCTGACAAACCAGTAGTCCTGTTCTTTTTTGAACGCGGCGGCTTCCAGTTTGCGGACAGGAACCGTTTCATTCCCACGGAACCATTCCGCCCGAAGCGGGAAAAAATAGTCACAGCTGATGGCAGCCTTCACCGTTTCCCTGCCGTCTTTGGACGCCAGCAGAAAGACCCGGCAATCCTGTCCTCTGACCGTTTCACGCGGAAATTCCTTGCGGAAATCCCAGTACAGAAAACTCATCGCCAGATCTTCCGGCGTGATGCCGTAAATACCGATCTGCGGCTTTGCATTGTTCTTGATTCTGCTGTCTACACTGGTGGAGCCGTCCTTGCCGTAGGATTGTCCGATCGTGTAGATTTCGCTGCTGTTGAAACGGATCTGTGCCAGCGTCCGCACCGGGGTGAAGAAAATTCCCATTTCAATCGAAGCCTTGACCGGCCGCGCGCCTTCCCGGCGATGCTGTGCAGTTCCTTTCATCGACGCCCAGGAATCACGTCCGGGCGGATTGCGTACCCGCATCAGAAAATCTTCCGCAGTCCAGTTTTCCGGAGAAACTTTGTCTGCTCCGTTCAGCAAAAAGCTGAATGCGGCGAACAGGCACAACAAAGCGGGGAGGAGTTTCTTCATTTTGCCGCTCCTTTGCGGGTGTTTTTCCGTGCGGCAGACGTTCTGGCGGGAACGGATTTTTTCGCAGCCGTTTTCTTTTCCGGTTTCATCAGCATCAGTTCCAGCACCTGCGGAATTTCCGAGACAAAATGAAATTTGACCTGTTTCATCACATCTTCAGGAATATCTTCCAGATCCTTGCGGTTTTCTTCCGGCAGAATGATATTGTGAATCCCCGCCCGGAGCGCGCCGATGGATTTTTCCTTGACTCCGCCGATGGCTGTTACTTTACCGCGCAGATTGATTTCCCCGGTCATGGAGAAGTCCGGTCGGACCGGTCTGCCGGTCAGCAGCGAAACCAGCGCCGTGGTCAGCGTGACGCCGGCGGACGGTCCGTCTTTCGGGGTGGCTCCGTCCGGAACATGGATATGGAAATCGTTCTTTTCAAAGAGCTTGCTGTTGATGCCCAGTTCTTTTGCATGTCCTTTGATATAGCTGAACGCCGCCAGAGCGCTTTCCTTCATGACGTTGCCGAGCGAGCCGGTGAGTTTGAGATCCCCTTTGCCGGGCATGGAGACAGCTTCCACCTGCAGAATAGTTCCGCCGACACTGGTCCACGCCATGCCGGTCGCCACGCCGATTTCCGGTTTCTGCATGGCTTCATCCATGAGGAATTTCCGGGCGCCGAGCAGATGCCGGATTTCTTTTGCATTGATTTCGATTCTGTCATTCTGTCGCGAACCTTCCACGATTTCGCGCGCCAGTTTGCGGCAGACCTGTCCGATAGTGCGTTCGAGCTGCCGGACACCCGCTTCACGGGTATAGTAATTAATGAGTTCGTCCACCGCATCGGATTTGAAAACCACATTCCGGTCTTTGAATCCGTTTTCCTCCAGCTGACGCGGGATGAGAAACTGTTCCGCGATATGTTTCTTTTCCGTGGCGGTATATCCCGGCAGCCGGACCACGTCCATTCGGTCGAGGAGCGGTGCGGGAATCGTGTCGGAGATATTCGCCGTGGCGATGAACATCACGGAACTGAGGTCGTAATCAATTTCCAGATAATGGTCGTTGAATGTGCTGTTCTGCTGCGGGTCCAGCACTTCCAGCAGAGCCGCGGCGGGATCGCCCCGGAAATCGTTGCCGAGTTTGTCGATTTCATCCAGCATGAAAACAGGATTGGAGGTTCCGGCTTTTTTCATCCCCTGGATAATGCGGCCGGGCAGGGCGCCGATATAAGTGCGGCGATGTCCGCGGATTTCCGCTTCGTCCCGCACTCCGCCCAGCGAAATGCGCACGAATTTGCGTCCCATGGCTTCCGCGATGGATTTCCCCAGAGAGGTTTTACCCACGCCCGGAGGTCCGACAAAACAGATGATCGGAGCTTTGCGGTCTTTTTTGAGCTGCAGAACAGACAGAAATTCCAGAATACGTTCCTTGACGTCTTTCAGACCGTAGTGGTCGCGGTCCAGAATCTTTGCCGCTTCGGCAATATCCAGACGGTCTTCCGTGAAATTATTCCACGGTACCGACAGAATCCAGTCGATATAAGTGTAGGCGATGTTGTATTCCGCGGCTGCCTGCGGAATCATTTCCAGCCGTTCGGTTTCCTTTTTCAGCAGCTCGACAATGTTTTCCGGCAGATCCAGTTTCGCCATGCGTTCTTCAATGTTGACAATATCCGGATTGCGGTTGCCTTCACCGAGTTCCTCTTTGATGGTGCGGAGCTGTTCCCGCAGGAAAAATTCCCGCTGGGATTTGCTCATGGCGTTATGCACCTGCGACTGGATTTCCGAGCCGAGACGCAGCACTTCCACTTCACGGTTCAGCAGAATGGTCAGCAGATGCAGACGGTCCTGCAGTTTCGGCAGAGTCAGAATGGCGAGTTTCTCAATGTACGTGATGTTGAGCGTGTCCGCAATCAGATCGGCAATGCGGGTGTTGTCCGTCAGGTTGATGATGGCAATTTTGAGTTCTTCCGGAAAATTCGGAGAGAACGACACAATTTCCTGAAACTGTTTGACCGCATTGCGAACCATTGCCACCGTCTCGATGCTGTTGTCGATATCCTGCGGAATACGCTGGACGCGCACCTGCGAGTCATCATCATCCGGCTTGCTCTGGAAACGGACACGCGACAGTCCGCGCATCAGCACCCGAACCGTGCCGTCCGGGAATTTGAGCGATTTAACCAGCCGGCACAGCACGCCGGTTTCGGAAACCTGGTGCTTGTCCAGCTCGAAGGAATCCGGGTTCAGTTCAATTCCCTGCACATCAGAGACTGGCGTTTTAGCATCCGGCATTTCAGGAAACACCGTGATGAGACGGTCGCCCGCCGCCGCTTTTTCCACCAGGGCAATGATTTTCGGATTGTCCAGCACCAGCGGAGTCAGGGCGTAGGGGAACAGCACCACGCCGGGTTGTGTGATGGCTGGCGCGACTGTGATGTCGGCTATTTCTCCGGTATCGCTGTCGCCGACTTCATGCACCGGGTTGACCGCCGGATTCATATTGGTATTTTCTGCAATATTGTCTTTTTTCTCTTCGTCCATACAAGCGCCTCGCTTTCTTGCGTTGTGTAATTTGCCATGACTGTATCACCGTTTTTTCATTTTGCAATACGTCAAAACGATTTTCCCCCGTTTTTTTACGGATATTCAGAGACAGAAACAGCCTTCCGGTTCTGTTATGACAACAGCGCCGGCAAAAAGTTCGTTCAGAAAACTCAGTGTTCCGGGGGCTGCTGTCCGGGAAGAACGGTGCCGACACTGACAATCATCTTCATGGCATCCGCCACGCTCATGTCCAGAAAGGTGCATTTTTCGCGCGGAACCAGCAGCAGAAAACCGCTGGTCGGGTTCGGCGTTGTCGGCATGAAAATGCTTACCACCGGTTTCCCCAGTTTGTCGGTAATTTCAAAGGGATCCTTGTTTTCGTTGGTGACGAACCCGATTGCGTAGGAACCGGATGTCGGATATTCAAACATGACCACCTGCCGGAACATGCCGCCGCTGGATGAGCGTACCGCATCGCCGATCTGTTTGCACGTGGAATAAATGAAATTCGCCAGCGGCAGGTGCAGCAGAACGGTCTGCCCCAGATTGATGAGACGTTTGCCCAGCGTCCATTTCGCCAGCTGTCCGATCACCAGCAGAACAATAATCATCAGAATCAGTGCAATCAGGCGGATTCCCTGCTTGATCCAGAACGAATTGCTGCCGCCTTCCAGTCCCGGCAGATTCATTTTGCCCGCCAGCCCGATTGCCCAGACGGTCAGCATATCGTAAACCCACCAGGTCATCCAGAGTGCCGCCAGAAACGGAACCACTACAAACAGCCCGGTCAGCAACAGTCCTTTCAGACGGAAACGCAGAAAATGACGGCACATGCGGTTGGAAAGATGCAGGTGCAGCAGAATCATGTTTCTATTTTTCTTCATGGTTGTTTCCTTTGATTTTCAGTTTCAGTATTTTCCGCTTGTCTGCTTTGACAATATAAGCGGTCAGCGTGTTTCCCTTGAAATGGAATTCTTCGCCTTCTTCCGGGATTCTGCCCAGTTCCGAACAGACATAACCGCCGATGGTGTCTGCCGCATCCGTGTCCGGAATGTCCGAATCCAGAATTTCGTTCACTTCCGAAATCAGGGTGCGCGCTTCGAATATTATCGAACCGTCCGGCTGCAGCTGCGGCTTGTGCTTTTCCTCTTCCTCGTTGTCGTATTCATCCTGAACATCTCCCACGATTTCCTCAATGATGTCCTCGAAGGTAACGATTCCCGCAGTTCCGCCGTATTCGTCAATGATGACCGCAAAATGGTTGTGCAGACGCCGGATTTCTTCCAGCAGATCACCCACTTCCTTGGTTTCCGGGATGAACAGCGGTTTGTGCGAAAGCTGGTCCAGAGTCTTTCCTTCCAGCGCTTTTTCGTCGATGAAGTCCTTGGCGTAGATGATGCCGCGGATTTCATCCACGGAGCGGCCGTAAATCGGAATGCGGCTGTGTCCGGTGGCTATGAACATTTTCTTGGCTTCCCGGATGGACGCCGAAGCCGGGATGGCTTCCACATCCACGCGCGGGGTCATGATTTCCCGCACGGACATATCGCCGAGATCCAGAATTCCCTTGATCATCCGTTTCTCGCCTTCTTCCAGATCGTCGTCTTCATGTTCACCGTAGTTTTCCACCACGGAAAGAATTTCGTCTTCCGTGCTGACCCGCTGTTCCGGAGCTTCCTCATCCCGCCAGTCTTCCGCGTTCTCGCGCAGTTTCCGGCTCAGAACCGTGAACGGCAGCAGCACGGTATTGGCAATCAGCAGGATGCCGGGAATCGTCACCCGCAATGCCCAGAGATCCGAACGGTAAAGCAGAAGCAGCGCGCAGAATTCCCCGATGGACCAGAATACAATGATGGCTCCGATGATGAACGGCAGTTTCCACGGATCAGACCATTCCCCTGTCCAGCTCTGCACCAGCACAAAGGAAAACATTCCCAGCACCGACACCAGGATGAACAGCATCAGTTTGAAAACCGAACGGATCGAATCCGATTTTTCCAGCCAGCCGTTCAGCCGCGCCGCCAGTTCCGGATCGGATTCTTCCAGTTTCATGATCTGTCCGCCGGAAAGACGGTCAAACGCCTCGAAGGCGGTGAACAGAATCACAAACATAATAAAGCTGACAATGAAAATGCTCAGTACTATACTCATATATTTTCCGTTGTTTCAGTTGGAGCCGGAAAAATTTTATCCAGATTGAATTTTTCCGACAGTTTGCGGAGAGCCGCGGCTTCTTTCCGGCGCATGATACGCTTCAGCTCCGGTTTCAGATCATCCTGCCCTGACGCATGAAGCAGTCCATGCACCAGATACAGCACGACTTCCCGTGAATAGGGCAGACTGCGTTTCGCCGCTTCCCGTTCGGCAACCGCGGGACATACAATGATCTCCACTTCCACATCGTCATCCGGATCGCCGGTATCCGGAAGCTCGCTCCGGGATTCCCGGTAATCGAAACAGATCACATCCGTCGGACCGGTATGTCCCACATACGCCTGATTGATTTCCGCCATTTCTTCTGCGGCGACACAGGAAAAGGACAGCGTTCCATTGATGCCGCTGTTGGTTATTTCCGCCGCGGCTTCCGCAAAAGCTGTCAGTTTTTTCTTTTCAGGGCGCCGGTATTTTTTTTCCGGCCGCCACGAATAAATCATCTTCATATTTTTTTTCTTCCTTCGGATGAGTTGCTATCCGCGCATGATTCATGGTAATCAGTGTGCTGATGAAACTTTTTTTGACGATCGCCAGCTCTTTTTGCGTCAGTTGCGAATTGTCCAGCTGCCCATCCCGTGCTTTGTTCTGGAATATGCTGTTGACCAGTGTTTCAATTTTATCCTGCGTTTTTTCCATACTGCGTGATGCCGCTTCGCAGCAGTCCGCCAGCATGACCAGACAGATTTCCTTGTCCGACGGCAGCGGTCCCGGATACCGGTAATCCTCCACTTTGATTTTTTCCAGCTGCGGCTGTACCAGTGTTTCCGCCAGAGCCTGCGCCTGATCCGGAGCAAGCACCCGTTCCTTTGCCTGTTTCAATGCTTTTTCCCATTCCGCATCCAGTGCTTTCTGATAGAAATTGCCGACAAAACTGGTCCCGTGATGCTGGATGATGGTATCCCGCAGAATTTTTTTCAGTTTGTACTTGCGGGCAAGCTCCGGACCGAATTCCGTTACATGACTGCGGATAATGATTGCGCTCATATGCGGATCGTTCAATTCCTTGTGCGCATCTTTCCCCGGATTGTTTTCCGTGAAATATTCCGGCTGTTCCAGCTTCCCGACGTCATGGAACAAGGCGCAGACTTCCGCCTTGATGGGATCCAGTCCCGCATCTGCCGCCGCGGTTTTTGCCAGCTGCGCAACCGATTCACAATGATGATAAGTTCCCGGCGCTTTTTCCTGCAGTTCCTTCAACAGCGGATGGTTACGGTCCGCGCAGATTTGCAGTGACATGGCGGTGTTGACGTCAAACACCAGTTCCAGCAGATACAGCAGCAGCTGTGCCAGCACCGCGGTCAGCATTCCCGTAACAAACGGAAACAGCACCAGCCATTTCAGCAGTTCCGGACCCGGATTCACTTTCAGATAAAAGACACATGCAACCAGCAGCGAGGACAATGCCGTACCCAGAAATCCCCGGACAAAGAAGCTCCGGTAATTCTTGACGTTCCGCACGGCAATTGCTCCGCCGGAATTGATCAGCAGTCCCGCAATGACCATCTGAAACTGGTTTTCCATCGGCAGTGCAGAGATCAGCGACACGAAGAAGCTGACAAAAAATGCGGTCCGCACACCGAATATGACTGCCACCAGAATGGAGGACAGACCGATCGGCAGGGCAAAATACAGCATGTCGTACGGAATGGCAATCTGATGCTGGGTCAGCCGCAGAAATCCTTCCAGAAAAACTTTGTTCAGCAGCAGCGACAGAATCGTGATCAGCCCCAGCAGCCACAGCGAACGGTTGCTCCGCACAAAAGCCGGCTGCACCCGGAACAGATACATCCCCATTGCCAGAATCACTGCCAGACACAGCAGAATGTTTTCCCGGATCACTTTGTAGATATTCAGTCCCCGGCTGGTTTTCATCAGCTGTTCACGATACGCTTTCACGCGTTCCTGGATGTCTTTCGTCACAATATCGCCTTTTTTCATGATAAGGCTGTCTTTATGAATGTACTGACGGATGGTGTTTTCATCGTCCAGCGGTTTCAGTTTGCGTTTTTTCAGAGCGTCGGTGTAATCCTGATCCAGAAACAGATTCCCGTTCGCCAGAATGGTTTCCAGGCAACGGGCAATGTTCTGAATTATGCTGTTTTTCCCCGGATATGTGTAATATTCCAGGGCTTTTTCCACAATCTTATGCGCACAGCTCTGCGGAATCTGCTGATTTTCCGCCTGAATGCTGTAACGGCGGTTGTTCAGATCCACAATGGTGATCCATTCTTTGTTTTTCAGATTGGAGAAAACCGGTTCGCTCAGAATTCCTTTCAGCAATGCCTTTTTGAACGGAAGATCCAGCTTCTTTTTCTGTTCCGGATTGTCTGCAATCCGCAGCAGACATTCCTGCGTCGCCGCTGCCAGATTTTCCACCTGTTCCTGTATGT
>CAKUJH010000052.1 GCA_934661375.1 uncultured Victivallales bacterium | reverse complement strand
ACCAAAAATTACAAACCGTATGCCTGTTATTATATGGGCTTGTTCTTCAAGGGAGATGTAGACAACCAGCCGATTGACTTCCGTTACATCGGGCTGCACAGAACAGCAGGCTATATTCTCGGCGTCGATCCGTCCGACCTCCCGCCGCGGTTCAATCTTTCCGCTCCGCGCAAAATCAAGGAAAAATATGTCTGCATCGCCGCCCAGAGTTCCAGTCAGGCGAAATACTGGAACAATCCATACGGCTGGCGGGAGGTGGTCCAGTTCCTCAAAGACAACGGATACCGTGTTCTCTGCATAGACAAGGAACCGGTTCACGGCACGGGGCTGTACTGGAATCATATTCCCTGGGGAGCGGAGGATTTTACCGGAGCCAAACCGCTGCAGGAACGGATCGACCTGATCAAAGACGCGGATTTCTTCATCGGTCTGAGTTCCGGGCTCAGCTGGATCGCCTGGGGCTGCAAAGTTCCGGTGGTCATGATTTCCGGATTCACCCATCCGACCAATGAATTCGCCACGCCGTACCGGGTCATCAACTATCATACCTGTCATTCCTGCTGGAACGACATGCGTGTAGATTTCGACCATTATGATTTTCTCTGGTGTCCGCGCCACAAAGGGACCGACCGGCATTTTGAATGCACCCGGCTGATTTCCGCACAGCAGGTCATCAACACCATCAAAAAGATTCCGTCGTTCCGGTCTGCGGAAAAACCGGCGGAAAAGAAATAAGGACGGGAAGCCCCGGATTCAATGCCGGAAAAGGGAAAGGTCCATGCCGCCGTCCCGGTATTTTTTCCGGAAGGCGGCGGGCGGCACATCCGAATATTTCCGGAACATCTTGGAAAAGTGATAGCGGTCCGAAAAACCGGTCTTTTCCGCAATTTCATCCAAAGTCAGTTCCGTGTGCAGCAGCAGATTCTTGGCTTCGCCGATACGGAGAGAAATCAGATACTGCTGAGGGGTCATGCCCGTATCCTGCTTGAACAGCCGCAGCAGGGTGGCGGCGGATATGCCATGCCGCTGACAATAATTCCGGTAAACCTGATGATTGTCGAATTTGCGGCTGACGTATTCCAGAAATTTCCGTGAATGCTCGCTCATGCAGATCTCGCCGTCCGGCACGCAGGCTTCCGCGGGGATCGCCCCCAGCACATTGTAAATGATGCCGAAAAGAGTCATGGGAAACGAATGGGGCTGTCCGGATCGCGCAATCAGCCAGGAGAAAAAATCCGGTCCGGCAAGATGGTCCGCCTCCGCCGCGGGAATCTGAACCGGGCGACGCCGAAGCGGGATGAAATGATCTCCGATCGTGAAATGAATATGAAACTGCGTCATGCTGGCATTCCGGCTGGCGGTGGAAAAACGCGTGAACGGCGGAATCAGCAGATAATGATCCGGTCCCAGCTCAAAACAATCATCGCCGGAAATCACGGTCGAGCCGGTTTCGCAATTGCGCCACAGATACCAGAAGGGCGAATTGACATTCGGATGCGACCAGTCCGGAACAGCCGTATAACCGCATTGAATGATTCTGATATTCGGCTGCGGCTGACTTCCTTGCAGAAAAAAATGAGTTTTACAGGATTTTGACATATTTTTTGCAGATTACGCCATTTTCATTTTCGTTTTCCGGAATATAATATTACTGTGAACAAAATGCAAACTGGATTTTCAAAAAGGAGAAAAAGTTTATGAGAATGAAATGGTATGCCTTTGCTTTGGCCCTGCTCCTTTCCGGGAGTGCCGGACTTGCCGCCGCCCAGACCGACAATCTGCTGTCCGGCGATACGGACCTGGAACTCGAATCGGAAAGCATGACCTCCGGCGCATTTTCCAATTCTTTTCCGCAGGCGCCGCGCTGGACGCTGGATACCGTCGCCGGATACCAGAGCAGCAACTCCATCCGGCTGACTCGCGAAATCACCGGCATGGGCGTGAAACACCTTCAGCTGCCGGCTGGCAAATACACTTTCTCCTTTTATGCCAAAGCGGACAAACCCGGCGCCACTGGCTATATTGCGGTCAACCGAATCACCAATTCCTGGCCCGAAGCCCTGAAAAACCGCGAAGCCGGCGCAATCCCGCTGACCACAGACTGGAAACGGTATTCCACCGTTTTTGAATCCGACGGACAGTCCCTCTACTCCGGCTACTACGGCTGTCTGGAAGCCGGAGTCTGCTTCGACCGGTTCATGATCAACCGGGGGGAAACACCGCTGCCGTGGGTCGCCACCTCAAAACAGGTTCTGATGCTCCAGCTGCCGGCAGGTTCAGGCAATGTCTACCGGCACGGACAGAAACTGTCCGCGGAAATGAAACTGGTCTGTTACACCAAAGACCGGCCTGCCGGAAAAATCAGGGTGTCCCTCCGGGATTTCACCGGAAAACAGCAAATGCGGAGAGAATTCACCCCGAAATTTGATGCAGACGGGATCTGCACACAGAAGATAGAGCTTCCCACGGATTCAAGCGGCTGGTTCATACTGGAAGCGGAACAGCCGGATTCCGGTGCGAAAGCCGCCAATCAGCTGGTGATTGCGCGTCCGCCGGAACAGCTCCCGCCGCAGGCCGAACCGTTCGTTGGGCTGTGCGGTGCGGAAAACCAGCTGGAAGCGGCAAAAATTCTGGGAATCAGATGGCTTCAGAAATACATCTCCTGGTATGAGGTTTCAGACCGGGAAGGACAGCTGAATTTTGAAACATACAGCAAACTGCGCGATTATAAAAAACAGGGATTCCGCATACAGGCGCTGGTTACGACCGGTCCGCCGAACTGGGCACTTCCGCCGGAAATGCGCAAAGACATTGAAAAGCTCAAAGTGAATTACGCCCGCTGCGTCGCCCCGGAAGACATGCAGGAAAAGTATTACCGTCCGTTCATCCGCAAATTCATGGAACAGTACAACGGCGTAATTGACATCTATGAACTCGGCGGCGAACTGGATGCTCTCCTCGGACTGAATGTCTATTATAAAGGACGCGACAACAAAAACATGGTCGGTCCGTTTGTGCTGGGAGAATCATTCGATCTGGCTGCCGGCATGATGGAAATTGCCGCGCAGGAAATCCGCAGGGCCGACCCGAAAGCGCGCATCAGTTCCGTCCGCCCCAGCGATGTGGACGCCCGTTACGGCTACATCTATTCCCGTGAGTTTTTCAAGCGTCTCGGGAAGTATATGACCTGCTTCGGAATTGACTGCTACCCGCAGCCGCGCTGGATCGGTCCCGGACAGCCGCCCACAGGAACCGAACAGGATCTGGCAATCCGTCTGCGCGATGCCCGCGCCGCCATGAAGGGACTGGTCAACAGTCAGGATGTCATGATCTCCGAATACGGCTATTTCATCGACTATACCAAGGTCACGGATCCGAAATACATTTCGGAGCAGGTCAACCGGCTGGCGCGTTCCTTCCTCTACGCCCGGCTGATCGGCATGAAGTCTCTGCACTATTTCACCACCCGTTCATCCGGACTGGAAGGGCAGCGTTACTTCATGGGGCTCTGGTATCAGGGACGTCCGCTCGCCGCGGCAGCCGCGCTGAGTGCTGTCGGGCAAGTCGTCGAAAATGTTTCCGAATGCAGGGAGATCCGCCATAACCGGAAAATGGGCGTCGGGGTTTTCCGCAAGACCGACGGGCGCGCCGCCGCCGCGATCTGGAGCATTGACGACAGTTATGCGCCGCAGGTGGAAATTCCCTTTGACAAATTCACGGTTGCCGACGTCATGGGCAATCCGGTTGCCGTACAGCCGCAAAACGGAAAAATCCTGCTTACGCCCGGACCGCTCCCCGTCTACATCTGGCGCACGGTCAGGGGCGAAGACAATTATACGGTTCTGGGGGATGCTCTGGACAAACTCCGCATCCGGGAACCTGTCCCCGTGCAGCTTGCGTTCCGCATGAAGAACGCGGACACGCTCAAGGCGTATCTCTCCAATGCCTCACAGAAACATGCGGTCCGGGGATATGCCGAATATGAAATCGACGGGAAACGCGGCAAAACCGCCCCGTTCACCATTCCCGCGGAAAGCAGCGGAATCGTCGAACTGCCCCTGCCGGCATCCGGAAAAACCATCCGCATGGTATTCCATTTTGAAGGGGATTACCTGCCGTTCTCCACATCATGGACAGCTCCGGAACTGATTCAGGTCAAGCGCATTGAGCCGGCCGAACTGTCCGCCGGTCTGAAAATATGGAAAGACGTATCGCCGGTCCGGATCAGCGGCAAGTCGCATATTCATCCCGTCGACCACACCACTTACGAAGGGGCGGACGATCTGAGCGCCGACCTTTATCTGGCGCATGACGGTGACAATCTGTACTTTGCCGCAGATGTTACCGATGACCGCCATTTCAACCGCTTCGAACGGGCGCGTCTCTGGCGCGGAGACTGCATTCAGCTGGGATTTGACCCCGATATGAATTTTCTGCGGAACGTCAACGATCTGGATCCAGATGACACCACATTGTCCTGCGGTCTGCTGAAAACCGGACCCGCCGCCGATGTGCATCGCGGTCCGCACCGGTTCGAGCTTCAGAAGAAACTCCAGTATCAGGTCATCCGGGATGAAATAAGCAGACATACCCTGTATCTGCTGAAAATGCCGCTGAAAGCACTTGGAGACTTGAAGAAAGATTCCATATTCGGTTTCAACTGCGTGGTGATGGATGACGACACCGATTCCGGCGCCGATTATTGGCTGTTCCTGCGCCAGGGGCTGGCAGGTGGTCTCCGTCCCGATAAATTTGCACCTTGCATTCTTAAATAATCACCTTTGCAAAGAAAGGAATTCAACATGTTCAGAAAAACAATCATTGCACTGCTCGCCGGAGTCTCCATGATGAGCCTGACCGGAGCCGAACTGAAAGTTCAGAACAACAAAATCCTGTTCGGAAACAATACCATGCATCTCTGGCCGACCGGCATGGTGTCTTTCACCAATGCGAAGGGACTGCTCGGAACCATGTATCCGCACTTCACCACCAGCGGCAAGGATAAATGGTACTCCATCGGCAATAAAGCCTCCGGCGCGAAACTGGCTGCGCACGAGGAAAAATCCTGGCAGTATGATGCCAATATCCCGCTTGCCGAAGGCAGCATGGCGGTGAAGGAAACGGTTGCCGTCTCCCCGTTCAATGCAGTGGACATGGCCGCTTCCTGGGTCAAACCCGCCAACGCAAAAGATCTTATTGAAGCCGCGTACTTCATTCAGCTTCCGGTGAAGAATTTTGCCGATACACCGCTCATTGTGAACGGCAAAAAACTGACAGTCGCCAATGAAACCAAATACGGCTGGTTCGCTGCGGCATTGGAAAATCCGGTGATCGAACTGTATTCCGGCATTGCCGGCAGTGAATTCTCTCTGGCATTTTCCGGCAAGTTTAATGTCAGCATCGGCACAATGAAAGACAGTATGATCACGATACGGGTTGTTTCTGCCGCCGGAACGGAAATCAAATTGGCTGTAACTCCGAAATAAGCAAAGAATGATCCGCCGGAATGCAGAAAACCGCACCGGCGGATTCTTCAGAAGTGAAATGCAATGAAAACTGCACAACATTCAAAATCAGGAAAAGGAATCTTCATCATGACCACCCGAAAAACTCCATCTGCCATTCCGTATTTTATGTGTAAGTCATTGCAGTTCACATTAATAGAACTCCTCGTCGTGATTGCGATCATCGCCATCCTGGCGGGTATGCTGCTCCCGGCATTGAATGCGGCACGGGAAAAAGCCAAAGGCATCAAATGTATCAGCAATCTCAAACAGCAGGGCGTCGGGGCGCAATGTTATTTCAATGATTTCCAGGATTACATCATGCTGCGCAGTTTCGGTGAAACATCCTGGGTCAGAAATGTCCAGCAGTATGTCAATCCCGGTCTGAAAAGCAATTCGGAACAATGGCAGAAAAGCGTCTTCGCCTGTCCGTCCGACAAGCATATTCCGGACTGCAAAAGCAGCTCCGGGTGGCCGGTTTTCTACAATGACCGCATATCCTTCGGCATCAACACCATGATCAGTACGCCAAACTGGATGGGATTCCCGGTGCCGATGAAACTGTCGGCGATTCCGCATCCCGGCGGACATGTTCTGGTCGCTGAAATAGAGGGCAGAAAATCGGATTGTCTCACGCATGCCCATTTTGAAGCGTGCTACACCACCAGTACCGGACCGTCCAGAATTGTGGCGCGTCATAACAACGGCAATGTCAACATGCTGATGGTCGGGCTGAATGTCAGACCTGTTTCCTATGTACTGGCGACCTCGCTTGATTACAGCGATAAAAGTCAGCCGTGGAATGTGTACCTGTCCAAAAATATTCAGCTGCTTCCCTGATCCGGAATAAATCTGCGGCAGAAACAGTCACCATATCGGGATATAAAGTTGAAAAACTGCTGAAATATGCTATTATAATACATCGTTGGATCTCCAGCTCTCAATTAGATGCATCGAATCAGAAAGGGCTTTTCAGGATGAATACTTTCCATCAGTTTTTTTCAGCAGCATTAGTTCTGTTCCTGGTCATGGACCCCGCCGGAAACCTGCCGATATTTGTTGCTTTACTGAAAAATGAAGACTCCCGCAACGTTCGCAAAATAATTTTTCGGGAATCTTTGTTTGCATTAGTGATTTTACTGCTCTTCCTGTTATGCGGAGATATGCTGCTGGGATTGCTGCAGGTATCACAGAATTCTCTGAAAATTGCCGGTGGAATAATTCTCTTCCTGATCGCGATCAAAATGATTTTCGGTTCTCCGGTAATTGGCGAAAGCCATCGTGACGGAAAGTTTCTGCTGGTTCCGCTTGCAGTCCCGTTAATCGCCGGACCTTCCTCAATCGCGATGGTTGTCCTTATGCATGCCACCGCGCCGCTGTGGCTCTCCGCAGGTGCCTTGTTCCTTGCATGGTGTGCATCCACAGCAATTCTGATCACCGGACGAAAAGCGGCAGAGTGGTTCGGGATGTCCGCGATGAATGCTCTTGAATCTTTGATGGGGTTCATTCTGGCGATAGTATCAATCGAGATGATCATTTCAGGAATACGAATCGTACTGAATTTGAAATAAAAAGCAGGATCCGGGGGGCGAAAACCATAATGGCAGAAAATTCCCCTCGCAGGATGGGACCATTTTCTTCTTACTATGCCATATCTTGGCATATCATCCAGTTATGCAAGACTACACACCTCTCCTTTTGTAAGACTAATCATACCTGTATCATTTTGTAAGACTAAATGCACTGTTCTTTCTTATCAGCGTGCGTTTAACTTTACAACGCACAATAAAATGTTTTTTTTGTTCAATTTAGCTTGTAAATATCAGAAACGTGTGATATAATATATACAATAATAACAAAACAAATTTTTCAGTATGAGAGACAATATGACAGAGATTGCATCCATCATCAAGTACGAAGGCGATAACCAGACGTTCATCTGGAAGCATCCGCAGGAAGATTTTTTCTCCGGCAGTCAATTGATTGTCCATGAATCACAGGAAGCAGTCTTTTTCATGAACGGTCAGGCTTTGGATTCGTTCGGACCCGGTCGCTACACACTGGAAACGCAGAATATGCCGGTTGTCTCCCGATTTTTCAACCGCGTAACCGGAGATGTCTCACCGTTTCACTGCGAACTTTATTTCATCAATAAAACAGAACAGATGGCGGTCAAGTGGGGAACCGATTCCAAAATGGAATATGTGGAACCAACTTACGGATTTCCCATTCAGATCGGGGCTTGCGACGAAATGAATCTGCGGCTCGAAGACGGACGCAAACTGCTGATGAAAGTTGTCGGAACGGAAAATGTTTTGACCCAGACACAGTTTGTCCAGAAAATCCGGGCGTTCCTAATGACCAAAGTCAAGCCGTATACCGTGACTCTGATCCGGGAAAACAGACTCAACATCTTTCAGACTGATGAGCAGCTGCAAGCTATATCGGAAACTCTGCAGAATATTCTGAAAGACGATTTTGCGGAATACGGTGTTTCTTTGGAAAAATTTTTTGTCATCAGCATCAGCAAGCCGGAAGGAGATAAGAATTATCAGCGTTTCAAGGAGCTTCATTTCCGGCAGTATGCGGATATTGCCGAAGCGGAATTGCGCCAGAAAGTCGGGATCATTGAACAGCAGACAGCCGCACGGCGGATGGTGATTGAAGCGGAAGGTATTGCGCAGAAACGCAACATTGAAGGGTATACGTACAAAGACGAAAGAAGTTTCGATGTGGCGGAACATGCCGCCTCCAATCAAGGTGTAGGGCAGTTCTCCAATCTGGGAATCGGCATGGGCATGATTTCCGGCATCGGCGGCAGCATCGGCAGCACAGTGGGCGGCATGATGAACCATGCCATGAATCCCGCGGAAGAAGAACGGAAGTGCACCAAGTGCGGAAACCGGATGAATGCCGATGCGAAATTCTGTCCGCAATGCGGAGAAAAAACAGCTCCGGCAGCGGCAGAAAAAAATGAAAAACGACCGTTTGGAATGAAAGGTGAAGGACAGCAAAACGGCGTCGCCGCCATGCCTTTTCCCCGCGGCGCAAAAACATCGAACCGTCGCGGCAATTCAGGAACGCGGACATTTCATATCCGGTCCGCGTTCCTGTTTTTTCAGAGGTTCGGCAAAATGTTCACCAGAGAATCGGAACACCGGTCCGGATACTTTTCACCTTCAGACGGATACATCGTTTCCCGCAGGTCGAACATTGCATCCATTGCCGTCTGCACCAGTTTCAAGCCGCCCCTTGCCGAAAATCTCTGACTGCAGGCTTCGTATCCGCCGCTGACCAGAAAGTTTGCCGGGCCCATGTAGGAAAAATATTCAGTGGCGTTGTACGCGATGAAAGTTCTGCGGAAAGGGGAATGCCATTTGATCTCCTGTCCCAGTTCCGCGCACAGTTCGCCGGGAACCCCGACAAAGCAGACATCCCCGATTGCGAGGGCTTGAATTTCCAGTTCCGCATCATCTTTCCCCAAAAATTCTGCCGGCAGGCGTTTCGGATTATTCCGGTATTTTTCTCTCAGCGGAACCGTGAATTTACGGATGATGAATCCTGCTTTTGGAGACTGGAAAAGGTACCGCCGCGGATTTCTGCGCGCTTCCATCATGCCGAACATCGCGGATTTCCCCAAACGGACGCCCATGCTCCGGAACGCCTCATCGCCCAGCTCATCTTCCTGCGGGATCATATTGCCCGCCGCGCCGGAAACGAACATGCATTGCGCACCGGTATTGGATTCGACGTAATTGCGGAATGCGCCCGGATAATCTGCCGATATCCGCAATCCGCCCACTCCCGGACAATGTCCCGCCAGGGGATGTGCCGCGTAGTTGCCGATCAGATAAAGCGGAAGATGAGAGGCCATATCATAAAACATGAGAAGCCCAAGCTCCTTATCCGCAAAACCATCCGCCATGGGCAGCACTTCCCGCCGATACGGGGTGAAGGTGGCACGGTTGTCTCCGGAAACGTATCTCCTGTTCCGGTTTTCATCGCGCTGACAGGAAAAGAAGGAAACTTCGCATTCCCGGAAATCCGTCAGATTCCGTGTGCCGTCCAGCAGTTTTTCTTTCAATTCCGCCAGATATGCCCGATGCAGAAGTCCGGGCTGTGAAGCCGTGGTTCTGGTTTGCGGCCCCCCGTGAGTATGAGTGCAAGTGAGCATGACTGCCGCATCCGGGATATTCAGGATCTCCGCGCAGCATTTCCGCATATCGCGGATCCACCATCCGTCCAGTCCGATCAGGTCAAGGCTGATCAGCAGAACTTTGTTTGAACCGTCGTCAACGCACAATCCGGCTGCATACAGACCGTCCAGTTTCATCACTGAAACGTCATTCGGGCCATACCCCGCCAATTTCGCTCCAATTTCAGGGGAAATCTCTTTTTTGAACCACGCAATTCTCATAATCGCAATTCCTCCGCCTTTTCAATTTTCGTATTTGATGAGGTGATTCCAAAAGTTTTTGATTCCGGCGCATAAAAAAACACGCAGCGGTTTCAAATTATCTTTCAGGCTTGCAGCAAAAAGGATAAATATGAAAGAACCGTGCAAGGCATATTTTAGCATACAAGCAGCATTTTTCCAGTGCGGGAAGCCGGGGAAATGGAAATTTCCGGCAAAATAAATGCCTGCCGCACGAACTTGATTTGTGCCGCAGCCGTCATTTCATGTCGTTGCGGATGAAGCGGCGGGACGCGTCAACTCGGGACTTCAGGCGGAATTTTCCGGTTTTTCCGCAATTTTTTCCAATTCTCTCTTCTTCCTCTTGAAAAAAGCCCGGTCTGATGTAATGTAATGCTTCAGTTGATTGTTCATATGGGCTCCGGGTTTTATCCGGCGTAAAACAGACTCTCAACAGACTTTTTCAAAGGATTTTAAGCTTTTTTATTTTAAGGAATGCGGACTATGGAAATTTACAAAACCTGCCGGACCGGCGATCTTCTTCTTATTTATTATCGGGAAAAAGATGTTTTCGATTTTACGCTGATCCCGTCATGTATGGAAAACAGAATAGCGAAAAGGCGGACCTGTATTTTCGACACCCTTGCGGCAGGGAATATCTGCAGGGAATTAAAGTTTGTCTTCCCGACGATGGTTCCGGAAAGCATGGTCCAGTTCAAATTGAGCGGGTCTCCTTCCGCCGACGGCCATTCAAACGGGACTTCCATGCGCAACGCCCAGTGTGTCAATGAACTGAAATTCCTGTCCCAGGAACAGCGCGGTTGTCATATAATCACCCGTTTTGAGCATGGAAACGGACTGTTTTTCGACCATGTTGTCAAGTTGGAGGAGACAGGCGTCAAGATCCATGTCGAGGTCCGGAACGAAACTGGGAAAACTGTAAAATTTGAATATTTGTCAAGTTTTTCCCTTGGGATGCTGTCTCCCTTTCATCCGGATGACGGGTCTGGTCAATATTTCATACACCGGATGCACTCAAATTGGTCTGCTGAAGGAAGACATGAAAGGATTTCCGTTGAATGTGCGGGACTGGAAATGTCGTGGCAGTCAGCCGGATTGCGGGGTCTCCGTTATGGGCAGCGCAGTACGGCCCCCGTAAAAAATTTTTTCCCATTTGCCGGATTTGAAGATGCCGGAGCCGGAGTTCTGTGGGGAGTGAAGCTGGACGCTCCCGGTGCATGGGAACTTGAGTTTTCCCGTTTTTGCGACATGCTCAACATCTCCGGCGGACAGCCTGAACGCGAATTCAACGGCTGGACCTGTCAGCTGAAAGATCATGAGACATATCAGACGATGCCGGCGACGGTAACGGCTGTCAAAGGAGACATTCTGGATTTGTTTAACCGTCTGCTATTGAATCAGGTCAGGGCGCCGCGATGTGAAGCGGAACGCACGCTGCCCCCGCTGTTCAATGAGTTCTGCACCACATGGGGCAGACCCTCTCAGGAGAATTTGACGCGTCATGTGAAAGCTTTGAAGGGGCTCGGCTTGAAATATTTTGTACTGGATGCCGGCTGGTACTGCAAAGACGATGAACATGGACAGCAGGGCGACTGGGTGCTTGACGAATCAAAGTTTTCCGGTTCTTTTGACCGTTTTCTGGATATGATCCGTGCAGAAGGGCTGATTCCGGGAATCTGGTTTGAAATGGAAACCGTTCTGGTGAATTCACACGTGGCGCACGACCGTCCGGATTATCTGCTGACCCTTGACGGATTGCCGGTTCAAGTCGGGAACCGCCTTTTTCTTGATTTGCGGAAAGAGGGGCCGCGCCAGTATCTGCGGGAAAAAGTCATCGGTTTCCTGCGCAAACACAAGATAGGATATGTGAAAATTGATTACAATGCGTCTTTTGCAACCGGATGTGACGGTCTGGATTCTCCGCAGGAAAACCAGCGCCAGTATACTTTGGCTGTGCGTTCGTTCTATGACGAAATACGCGCGGCACTGCCTGAACTTGTAATCGAAGTCTGCGCATCGGGGGGGCATCGCCTGTCTCCCGGCTGGATCGATTTTGCCGATATGCTCAGTTTTTCCGATGCGCATGAATGTCCGGAAATTCCGATAATCGCATTGGATGTGCAGATGCTCGTCCCCATGGCAAAGAGTCAGATCTGGGCGGTCCTCCGGAAAAATGACGGATCAAAACGGCTTCATTACTCTTTGGCGGCCACATTGCTCGGAAGAATGTGCCTCTCCGGCTGCCCGGCTGATTTGACTGCCGGTGAAATGGAGATTGTCAAGGAGGGCGTGGAGTTCCATAAAGCGGCTTCCCCTTTGCTTCTTTCCGGTTCGTTCCGTCTGAATCATGAGATAGGGGACTGTCGTTCCAATCCGGCGGGATGGCAAATATTTGAGAGATCCAACAGCAGTCTGACATGCATAACGATACATACTTTCGGCGATCCGCCTGAAAGAATTACAGTGAAACTGCCGGAAGGAAAAGAACTGATCCGTCAATTTGTTTCCGATTCCCTGCGCTGGACAATCCGCGGAGACGAACTCGAAATCACGGCTCCGGAATCCTTTGAGGGTGCGGCATTCCTGTTTGGACATTCCAGCCGGGCGCACCGCTGAAAAAAAACGCCCGGCGGCAAAGCCGGACGTTTTCGGAAGTTCACGGAATGCGGATCACTTCAGGAGTGAAGCGGAATCGCGGTCCAGGAACGTGGTGCAGTCGGGATGCTGTTGCAGGATGGACGCCGGGCACATGTTGGAAACCGGTCCCTGCAATGCGCCTTTGACCGCCTGGGCTTTGCGCAGATCCGGCACGGTGTTGATGATTGCCGCGCTCTTCATGATCTGTTTCGGACTCATGGAAATGGCCTGTTTCGGCACATCGTCGAAAGTCGGGAACCAGCCTTCGCCGAGCTGCTGATTGCGGCAGACTTTGTCCAGAGTGATGACCAGATATTCTTTTTCGGTATCGAAATCCGCCGGGGGATCGTTGAACGCGATATGACCGTTTTCACCGATGCCGACGAAAGCGACGTCAATCGGGCTGGCGGAAATTTCTTTGCCCAGCCGGGCGCAGACCGCTTCCGGGTCGGGCGCGCTGCCGTCAACCGGATGGAAGGAAGCCGGTTTGCAGGGCAGTTTATTGATGAAACGTTCGTGCAGATATTTGCGGAATCCGGCGGGGTGGTCTTCCGGCAGGCCGATGTACTCGTCCAGGTGGAAAATGTTGACCTTGCTCCAGTCGATGCCGGGTTCTTTCGTCAGAGCGGACAGCATTTCAAACTGGCTGGCTCCGGTCGCCACGATGATGTTGGCATGACCGCGTTCCGCGATTGCCTTGCGGATGTAGACAGCCCCTTTATCGGCGGCTGCCTGTCCCAGCGTGTTCTTGTCGTCAAAAATTTTGACTTCCATTTTCAGTTCTCCTTGTTAGGTTTTATTGAGGGATTTTCTCCGTATGATTTCAGGTTGACTGCCGCACCAGCAATGCCATCGGAATGCGGATTGCCTCCGGTTCACCGGAAGGATTGTTCATGCGTCTGAACAGCAGAGCGGCGGCATTTTTGCCCACATCGAAATTCGGCTGAGCCAGAGTGGACAGCGGCGGATTCAGCAGAGCGGCGAAGTCGCGGTTGTCGAACCCCAGCACAGCAACGTCGTGCGGCACACGCATTCCGATGGCGGCGAAACCTGCCAGCAGACCGGCAGCCATGTAGTCGGAAGTCTGCACGGCGTCAGGCGGATTAGCCATGGCAGCGAACATTTTTCCGTTGAGATAACCGGTATTGCGGATCAGCACCGGGTTCTTGAGTCCGCCGGGAATCAGGATGCGCGGCAGGCCGTAATCCTGAATGGCCTGCAGATAACCCCGTTTGCGGTTTTCCGAATGAAACGTTTCGCAGAAGGCAATCCGGCGGCGTCCTTTATTATAAAGATAGCCGATCGCATCATAGACGCCCTGATAGCGGTCGACATACACGCAGTCGGCATTGGGCACGGGGTCGAAAGCAATGATGACGCAGGGAAGTTTTTTGCGGAGTTCCAGACCGCGCCGGACAATTTCGTCGTTGGCGGTGATGAGGATCAGCCCCGCCGGCTGGTTTTCCATGACTTCCGGGAGCAGCATCCGCAAGGAACTGCTGGGATATTCCTCATTGATAAAGTAAACCCGCATTGCAAAGCCGCGCCGGACCGCATATTCCTTGACGGCAGCCAGTTTTTCCAGGTGAAGCGCATCATAAGATTCCACGATCACGGCGATTTCGCTGCTGGAACGGCGGCGCAGCGCCTGTGCGGCTTTGTTGGGATGGTAATCCAGACGGCGGACCGCATCCCGGACCAGTTTTGCCGCCCGTTCGGAAACATAACCGCGACCGCGAATAGCACGGCTGACCGTATTCATGGACAGTCCCGTCATTGCCGCCAGTTCCTTCAGAGTCGCCATAACATCTCCTGCTGTTGTATCTCAACGTTAATATATTCTAACATCACTTCCGGATTTTGCAAATTTTTTTCTGCTTTTTTATCGAAATTTTGTTTTCCGGACAGAAAAAAGGGACAAAATCCATTTTTTTTCAAAAAAAAACGCATTCCAGTGAAGTTCTTTTCTTGTAAATCTCGTTCCTGCGTATATTGTAAGGGAGATTATAGCAACCCTGAAAACAGGTGTGCTGTAATCCGGGCATGAAAAATAAAAAATTGAGATAGGTTCGAAGGAGAAAGTGATGCGAAAGGTTTTTTCAGCCAGTTCGGTATTCGCCGGAGTTCTGCTGCTGTTTCTGGCGGCGGGATGCAAAACAGAGGCAAATTATGCGGAAGAACGCGCGGAAAACGCCGCTCTGCATTTTCAGAAAGCCAAGTACCGGGAACTTCAGACCGGGAATAAATTGTCTCTTGAAAAATGTATCGAAGAAGCACTCAAAAACAATCTGACGGTGCGCGTCTCCGAACTGGAAGCGGAAGTTCAGAAAGAATTCGAAACCGCCGAAGCGCTGGGAATGCTCCCGCAGCTGAACATCAACAACAACTTCACCGCGCGCAGCAACGTGCCGGCTTCCAGCAGCAAAAAACTGATTGCCTCCGGGAAAACCTACGGTGCCAGTTACAGCGAAGACAAAGTCATCAATTATCTGAATATCGACCTGATGTTCTCCATGCTGGACTTCGGGCTGGCGTATTTCAACACCCGTCAGCAGGCGGACCGCGTACTGATGCACCGTCAGCGCACGGAACGCGCGGCACAGAACCTTATCTTTGACGTTGTCCGCGCTTATTTCAAAGTCGCCGCCGCCCAGCGTGCCATCAACATGACAACCGCCCTGCTGGATCAGTGCCGCAGCCGGTATGAACAGATCTACAAGATGAGCCAGGAACGCAAGATCACCCCGATCCGCGCGTTTGAAGAATCCCGCAGATTCATCGAAATGGAAAAACGGCTGACCAGCTATCAGCGCGGCTACGAAAATGCCTGCATCGAACTCCGCACGCTGATGGGGTATTATCCCAATGCGGATATTGTGGTGGATGAAACCATGCTGGACCGTGTGCCGAACTGGGAAAAGGAACTGCCGTCCATTGAGCTGATGGAACAGATCGCCGTCATGCAGCGTCCGGAACTTTACGAAACCGATGTGCAGAAACACATCAACATTCTGGAATGCCGCAAGACCATCCTGCTGATGTTCCCGAACGTCCGGCTCTACGCCGACTGGTCCAACTCCAACAACTCGTTCCTCTACAACAAGAGCTGGTGGGAACTGGGACTCCGCGCGGCATACAATCTGCTGAAAGTTCCGCAGAGCATCGCCAAAGTCCGGGCGGACTACAAACAGATCGAAACCGAAGAAATGCGTTCCTACGCTCAGGCGATTGCAGTTATGGCACAGGTCCGCATTGCATACGGCAACCTGCGTTCCGCCAAGGAAAAGTATCAGCTCGACCGCAAAGTCTACACTGCCTACGATGAAAATCTTCAGGCGGCGCTGAAGAACCGCGCGTTCGGCGGTTCGCTCTCCCAGCTGGAAGTCGACCGCATCCGTCTGGAAACCACGCAGACCAGCATCGACAGTCTGGTGTCCCTGGGCGAATATTACATTGCCTACTACCGGCTGCTGAACATGATGGGAATCCGCAAATTCGACTTCCGCACCCAGGAAGAAATGAAGGAAGAACTCCAGCTGGCGGCAGTCCGTGCAGCAGAAGTGATGGCAAAAGACCGTGAAGATTTTGAAAACCAGAAGAGCAAGGGAATCCAGCAGAAGGAAGAACTGCAGCGACAGATGGGAAAACGCCGGAAAGCGGAAGCGGACACTGCCGCCCGCAGGCAGATCAATGCCGAGATTGACGCCCGCATCAAAGCGGAAACCCGTCCGGTCACAGTGAAATAACTGCGATCAGACGCAATTGAATTTACGGCAGACTCTTCGCGGGTCTGCCTTTTTTATGGAAAAACAGTTCGCGGGATTGAATTCCGGCGTTATTTCCGGAATAAATTCCGTAAAAAAACAAAAAACGACTTGTTATTTTCCAAAAACAGGATATAATAACAAACCGATTGATGATTGGAACCGTAGCTCAGTGGTTAGAGCAGGTGACTCATAATCTCCGGGTCGCAGGTTCGAGCCCTGCCGGTTCCACCAATCCCCCGCATTTCCCGAATTACCGCAGACTCCCCGGCAGCAGCATCAAAAAATATGGTGGAGGTTGGAAAAATTCAACAATAGAGAATTTTTGAGGTGGGAGAAGGTCGCTGAATTGTTTTATGCCACGGAAAGGAAAAACTGCAAACAGAACTCAAGTCTTATAAGAATTTTTTTGCTGAACTCAAATACACAGGACTTTTGGTTCTGCGAAACTCAATTCTGCGCAGAAAAAGATTTGAACCGAAATCTTGTCACACAGGAAGGTGCAAAAATTCTTTTTACCTCAAAAAGCACTTGCAAGAGCCCTTCCTCAATATAGCATAAAAGCAACAAAACACA
>CAKUJH010000051.1 GCA_934661375.1 uncultured Victivallales bacterium | reverse complement strand
CCATATCCTGAGATTTTTCGATGACGATGACAGTTTTTCATAAATCCGGTAAATGCACACAGAGAGCCGCTCCATATGACTCAGGCATGACAAAAGTACCCCTCCTTCCGTTGAATCTCTGCATCCACCGCAAAAATCATGCCTTATTGAGCAGACACTAATTAAAAGATGATTCCATAATAAAAATAAGCAGAAAAATAAAAATCCGTAATTTTTTTCGTTCAGGTGCAAGATTTCGTGATATTCATCCGCATTGTCCTGTGCAGGGAAACACCGGATATACTCTGTCCTGCCGCTTGTAAATGAGGGGACACATTGCAAGGCTGAAAGAGATACATGTCACTCGGCATGTACAGCAGTCGGCGGATGATCAGACCCGTATCCGGAGTTTCCCTGTCATGCCGCTTTCAAAAAATAAAGCCCGAATCAATCCTGAATATATGCAAAAACACCCGAACAGGCAAGAAATCCTGTCCGAGTGTTTTTTCAGATACAATGCAGTCAGCGAATCGAGCTGGTCGCCTTGATCCAGGCATCCGCAATGAGGGCATGTCCGGCAGAAGTCGGATGTACACCATCTTTCAGCCAGTATTCCTGCGGAGCTTTCGCCAGAGCTTCGTTCAGCAGAGTCTGGGTCGGAATGAAGATTGTCTTGAATTCATCCGCCAGAGCTTTGACCACCGCCCGGCGTTCATTGATTTCCGGCACCCAGTCATCGCCGACAGCTCCGAACGGCAACACAAACGGTTCCAGCAGAACCAGTTTGGTATCCGGCAGTTCTTTTTTGGTCCATTCCAGAAGCATCCGGTAGAACTGGGCATAACGGGGAACTTCCACGCCGTTCTGACGTGCGAATTCGTGCCAGGTGTCATTGACGCCGATGAGAATGCTCAGAATATCGGGTTTCAGGTTGATGGTGTCGATTTTCCAGCGGGCGTAAAGATCCACGACGCGGTGTCCGCTGATGCCGCGGTTGAAAATCTGCCAGTCTTTTTCGGGTTCATGGTAACGCAGAGAAGACATGACCATGAACGGATACCCCTGCCCCATGCCTTCATTGGCAGGCAGCGTGCAGTCGTAATTGCGTCCGGCGTCCGTAATGGAATCGCCCTGAAAAACAATCGTGTTTACCATTTTCATCAAACTCCAGATATTAATTAAAGACTCAAAGCGGTCTGTTCAACGCTTTTTCCAGCGTGTTTTTCAATTTTTCCCGGTTGGCGGGCATCATTTCGCACAACGGCAGACGGTATTCCTCGTTGACGATTCCCAGCATCGCCATAGCGGCTTTCACCGGAATGGGGTTGGATTCGATGAACAGATCCTTGAACAGCCGGTAGTAACGTTTATGATACTGCAATGCCGTAGCGAAATCGCCTCTGGCACAGGCATCGACCATGACTTTCAGTTCGTCGGGAATAATGTTCGACGCCACGCTGATCACGCCCTTTGCGCCAACCGACATCATCGGGACAGTCAGGCTGTCATCGCCGCACATGATCGGGATATCGCAGAGGGAAGCGATTTCGGAAACACGTTCGACGGAACCGCCGGCTTCCTTGACGCCCAGGATGTTGGCATTTCTGGAAAGACGCGCAATCGTATCCGGCGCAATCGCCGTGCCGGTACGTCCGGGGACATTGTAAAGCACCAGCGGAATGCCGCATTTATCCGCGATGGTGGAAAAATGACGGTAGAGACCTTCCTGGGTGGGCTTATTATAATAAGGAGTAACCTGAAGGGAGCAGTCCGCGCCTTCTTCCTTGGCATGGAGAGTCAGTTCAATGGCTTCCGCCGTGGAATTGGCGCCGGTGCCAGCCATGATGAAACATTTTTTACCGGAAGCGGCAATGACTTCGCTGATGACTTTCATGTGTTCTTCCGTGGAAAGAGTGGGGGATTCCCCGCTGGTTCCGACCGGCAGGATTCCGTCCACGCCGCCCGCCACCTGCATCGCCACCAGTTCCCGCAACTTGCCGTAATCCACTGAGCCTCCTGCAAACGGAGTAATCAGTGCCGTGTAAACTCCCTTGAGTTCCATTTGTTCACCTTATGTTAAAATTCTTTGTGAAATATCCTTCAGCCGGAAATTTCGCCGACAAAAACCGTTTCCGCCGGTCCTGTCAGAAAAACACCTTTTAACTTACTGCAAAATTTGAAAATTTCAACTTCAATATGATCTTTTCCGCGACAAAGCAGAGAAACTTTTTCAGGAAAACGGAAAAACTGATGCAAAACAACTGCCGCAGACGCGCAGCCGGTTCCGCAAGCCAGCGTTTCCGCCTCCACTCCGCGCTCATACGTCCGGATCAAAACCGGCTCTTTCTGCGCAGGATCGCGGAAGCTGACAAAATCGGCATTGGCTCCGTCCGGCTGAAACAGCGGATGACTGCGCAGACGTCTGCCTTCCGTTTCGATGTCCAGGGCGGAAACATCGTTTCGAACTGCAATGACATGCGGTACTCCGACAGTGCCTTTGTAGACAGGTTCCCCGTTCTCCAGGCGGTACGGGCGGAACTCTTCCGAAATCTCCATGGTGATCCGTACCTGCGTGGCGTCGTCATTCATGATTTCCGACCCCTGCTCTTTTCCCCAGCACAGAATGGTCTGTTTCCGGCGGCGTCCGCAAAGACCTTCCCGGTAAAGGAAAGAAGCCGTGCAGCGCAAACCGTTTCCACACATGGAAGCGGGCAGACCGTCGGAATTGAAGAATTCCATTTCCGGGAGACTGTCGCCGCCAGTATTCCGCAGCAGAATCAAACCGTCGGCGCCGATGCCTTTATGCCGGTCGCAGATTGTCCGGATGAAATCAGGATTGGTGTTCCAAAGCCGTCCGGGATCATCGGCAACGATGAAATCATTGCCCGCCCCCTGCATTTTGTGAAACTGTAAAGCCATAGCAAACTCCTTTCCGATGCCAATGTAGACGCTGCAGAGAGTTTTGTCAAGAATCACTTTTTCCAAAAAACGCTATTTCCTGTTTTTTTTCGGTATTTCTTTTGAAAAAACGCCAAGGACAGATATGTTACCATATCATTATGTCATCTATTTAAGAGAAAGGATATGTTCCGATGCCCAGGGATTTTGTGCATCTGCATTTACATACGGATTACAGCCTGCTGGACGGCGCCTGCCCAATTTCCTGGGCGAAGCTGAAGGATTCCGAAGGGAAGCTGGATCTGGTTTCAGCAGTTCAGAATGCGGGAATGAAAGCGTGCGCCATCACCGACCACGGCGTGATGGGCGGCTGTCTGGAATTTCACAACTCCATGAAGAAAGCAGGATTGAAACCGATTATCGGCTGCGAAACGTATGTTGCGCCGCACAGCAGCGAAGAACGCGACAGTTCCGTTTCCCATATCAAAGGATACCACCTGATTCTGCTGGCGAAAAACGATGTCGGATACCACAATCTCTGTCACATCATTTCCGATGCGCACACCCGCGGTTTTTATTATAAACCCCGTACGGACAAGGCTTTTCTGGCGGCGCATTCCGAGGGATTGATCGCTTCGAGCGCATGTCTCGCCGGGGAACTGGAAGTCGCAGCACTGAACGGCGGAGTTCCCGCCGCCAAAAAAGTGCTGTATGAGTATCTGGACATCTTCGGCAAAGAGAATTTCTACATCGAACTGATGTATCACCATCTGGACGAACAGAAACAGGTCAACCGGGAACTGATTGCCCTGGCACGCGAAACCGGCGTTCCGATGATTGCCACCAACGACGTCCATTATCTCCGGCGCGAAGACGCCAAGGCGCATGAAGTCATGCTGTGCATTCAGACCCGGACCACCATGGCGGATGAACGCCGCATGAAAATGGAAACCGATGAATTCTATTTCAAGAACGGCGATGAAATGTTTGAAGTCTGGGGAAATGAAGTTCCCGAAGCTCTGACCAATACTCTGGAAGTGGCGGAACGCTGCGATGTCAACATCGGTTACGAAAACCATTATCCGGAATATGAACCGCCGGCGGAATATGTCGCCACGCTGGATCTGGACAAAATCAAACTCGAAGCGCATGACGCCGCCGTGAAAGCCATCCGCAAACAGAAGGAAAAGGACGGCGACACCACCGAGCCGACGGAAGATGAAATCAGCTACAAAACCGACCGTGAAATCATTCTGCGGAAAACCGGTGCCTACCTGCGGCATATCTGTCTGTACGGAACCGGCGAAAATTCGGTCTGCGGCTACAAGAAAAAGTACGGCTATGATCCGTTCAATCCGCCGGAGGACAAAAAAGAAGACGCGGCTGTCAAGCTGAAACGTCTGGATTATGAACTGAGCATCATTATGCGCACGAAATATCCGAGTTACTTTCTATGCGTATGGGACTTCATCAACTGGGCGAAGGAACGCGGCATACCCGTCGGCGCGGGCCGCGGTTCCGGTGCAGGCTCGCTGGTAGCGTACCTTTCCGGAATCACCGACATCGACCCGATCAAATACGACCTGCTGTTTGAACGTTTTCTGAACCCGGACCGGGTTTCTCCGCCGGACTTTGACACGGACTTCTGCGAACGCCGCCGTCAGGAAGTCATTGACTACGTGATCGGCAAGTACGGCGCGGATTCCGTGTCGCAGATCGGAACCTACGGACAGCTCAAAGCCAAGGCGGTGCTGAAAGACGTTGCCCGTGCGCTCAGCCGTACTCCCGCCGAAGGCAATATGATCACCAAGACCGTTCCCGACGATCCGAAAATGACTCTTTCCAAAGCGGTCAAGGAATCCCCTGAACTCAAGGAACTGCTCGACCGCGAACAGTGGGTGCAGGAAATTTTCTCCTACGCCCGTCCGCTCGAAATGCTGAACCGGCAGATGGGTATCCATGCCTGCGGCGTCATCATTTCCAATCAGCCGCTGGCTAATCTGCTTCCGCTGGGACGCGGCGCACATGACGAAGTCATTACCCAGTATACCGCACCGCTCTGCGAATCTGTCGGACTGCTGAAAATGGACTTCCTCGGTCTGCGCACCCTGACCCTGATTCAGGATGCGCTGGACAACATCCGCAAATCGCGCGGCATAGAACTGGATCTGGACAAGATTTCCCTGGAAGACCAGGCGACGTTCGATCTGCTGAACCGCGGCGACACGGTAGCGGTGTTCCAGCTGGAATCCGGCGGAATGCAGAATCTGTGCCGTCAGTTCAAAGTGGAAAGCATCAAGCACATCATCGCTCTGCTGGCGATCTACCGTCCCGGTCCCATGCAGTTCATTCCGCTGTTCGTGGGACGGAAACTCGGCACGCTGCCCGTCGAATACGACCATCCGCTCATGGAACAGTACCTCAAGGAAACTTACGGCATCATGCTCTATCAGGAACAGATCATGCAGGTTGTGCAGGTGCTGGCGGGATTCTCGCTGGGTCAGGCGGATATTCTCCGCCGCGCCATCGGAAAAAAGAAAATCAAGGATATGGAAGCGCAGCATGACAAGTTCATCGACGGCTGCTTCAAGACCAACAATATTTCCAAGGAAACCGCCGAAACGATCTGGCAGAACATCAAGAAATTCGCGGACTACGGATTCAACAAATCCCACTCGGCGGCTTACGGGCTGCTCTCCTACCGCACGGCGTACCTCAAAGCGAATTACCGTCCGGAATTCATGGCGGCAGTGCTGACCAGCGAACTCTCCAACGGCGAAAAACTGCGGTTCCTGATCAATGAATGCAAAAGCTCCGGAATCCCGGTTCTGCCGCCGGACGTCAACCGAAGCGATGTGAACTTCACCGTGGACAAAGACGCCATCCGTTTCGGACTGGGCGCCATCAAAGGTTTCGGGGAAAACGCTTCGGAAGTCATCATCAAAGCCCGCGCGGAAGGCGGCGAATTCAAGACGCTCAGCGATCTGCTGGAACGCACCGGCGGCGTGCTGAACGCCAAAGCCGTGGAAAACCTGATCCGCGCCGGCGCCATGGACTCCTTCGGACTGAAACGCTCCCAGCTGGTCGAGATTATCGAACCGTCCATATCCTCCGCCAACACCCGGCGCCGCGACAAGGAAATCGGACAGGGCAATCTGTTTGACATGCTGGCGGACTTCGAAGACGCCGGATTCGGGGATGTGCCGCCTCCGGATATTCCGGAGTTCGACGAATCGGAAATCCTCGCCAGCGAAAAGGAACTGCTCGGCTTTTATGTGTCCGGACACCCCATCGCGAAATACGACGATTACTTCCACACCTTCTCCACCAGAACGGTTGCCGCCATTATGGAAGGCGAAGGCGATACCGGCGTCCGGGTCGGCGGCATGATCAAGAGTGTCGCCAAAAAAGCCAGCAAAAAAGACGGACGGCTTTTCGGCATCATTCAGTTCGAAGACCTGACCGGTTCGCTGGAAGTGCTTGCCTATTCCAAAACTTATGACATATATAAAGAACTGATTCACCGGGATGAACGCAACCGGGAAGAACGCAGACCGGAAGATCCGCCGCCGGAAGTTACTCCGGTTTTTGTGATCGGGCTGACCAAAAAACTCGACGACGAAGGGTCGCCGGTCAGCATCACCGCAGACAAAATTCTCACGCTGGATGAGGTCATTGAAAAATACAGTGAAGAACTGCATATTCATCTGTATGAACCGGAAGACAACGGCAAAGTCAAGCAGCTGCTGGGAATCATGAAGCATTATCACGGCGGACATACCAAACTGATTCTCTGTGTGCATACGGCAAATGGAGAAACGGTTTTCCTGGAAGCGTCTTCGCGCCATCTGCTGAAAGTTTCCAAAGCCCTGCTGGATGCCGTAACAGAGCTGCTCGGCGGCAAACGCTGGAAAATCAAGACGGATGACACCGTGCCGCAGCCGCGTCCGCGTTTCCATCGACCGGAGGAAAATCCGGGCGGCGAAAATAAACCGCTGGGCTGATTCCGGCGGAAAATAATAGGAGAAACATGACATGTTCAGACTGCTGACCATCCTTCTGCTGTCCGGGACTCTGCTGTCCGCTGCCGCAGACGGCATTCCTGCGCGTCCGGATGCGGAAACCATCCGGAAAATCCAATCCACCTTCAAGGACTGGACGCTGAACTCCTCCGGACGCTGCGCCGCCGCCCGGAATGGATTATGGGCATGGAAAGTCGTGCTGGAACATCCGATCGACCCCAGCATCAAATCGTCCGCCGCACGCGACGGAAAAGGGTATATCATTGTGGTGCTGGTGCCGGACGCCGGAATCGATCCCGGCCCGAAATTCATTGACATGTTTGACTGGAGCATTCCCGGCAGCGATCTGAAACAGTACACGGTTTTCCTCGGACGCGGAAACGGGTATTACTGGTATGTCAAAAGTGATATCGGACGTCTGAACCTGCTCAGGAAAACCATGCGCATCTCCGGCGGAGTGAATATGGACAAGTTGATGGCGGAAGCTCTCAACGTGCAGGATTACGGCAATTACACTTCGCATATTGCGGCGGACTATTTCCGCGAACGCGGTGCCGAAGTGGTTCCGCTGATTCTCGAATCCGCCCGGCGCTGGCAGCTGGAAGAAAAGGAAATGCCAGTACAGCATCTGACGGCTCTGAAATGGACCGGTTCCTCCGAAGCCGGCAAAGCACTGGTCCGCTTTGCCTCCTCCAAAGACCTTAAACTGGCTCATCAGGCGCTCCGTCTGCTGGTCGAAGAACCGTATCTGGCTTCGGACAATTTCTACCGCCGTGCGCTCGCTGTCCCGGAGTACACCGGAAGCATCATCCGGATTTTCCGGGTCCGGAACAAACCGGAGATGATTCTGCCGCGTCTGCGGGAACTCGCCCAGGCTCCGCGAACCATCCGTCAGTATGTGGAAGTGCTGGGTGCTCTGCGCGAATTTGAAGCGGGAAAAAAATTCAGGAACATCCCCGAATTCGATGCCGTCAATGACATCATGTATCTGATGATGCGCATGGGGGAAACCCCGGACACCATTCAGTATGTGCCGATTGAAGCACAGGGCGCAGGGTCGCCGTCCAAACTGGCGGAAGAGGAACGCAAACGGATTGAACCGCATCTGGCGAAACTGCGCAGAAGCCGGGATCAGGAAGCGGTATTCGCCGGCGCATTGGCTCTGGCGTCTTTCTCGCCGCCCAAAAAACTGATTGCCGATTCCTACACTTCCCGCGTGCGCAAAGTCGGCGTGGAAATCCTCCGGACGCTTCCGCCGGAATTTGTGATAAACCGCATGAGTATGCTGAGCCGGAGTCTGAAAGAACCGAAGGAACTGTCGCTGCTGCGGATGATTCAGCAGGAATACGGCGGACGCTGAACAGTCAGTCTTACAGCATCAGCCAGTCATAATACTGGACCCGGTCATTGACCGGACCGGTGATTTCGAAAACCGGATAACTGAAAATCAGACGGCGCGACGGGCGTCCGGATTTTTCCGGTGCTTCAATCCGGATCGTAAAATAACCGGATTCCCGCAGGGAGAACACATTCCGCACATTCTCCAGCAGCAGCGCATCCAGCTGTTCCGACAGCGGCGTTCTTTCCTTGAACCAGAGTTCCCGCGCTTCCAGCAATTCGTCCACCTGTTCATCTTCCAGACGCGTCAGAACCTTTATCTGCAGACGGGTCGCCGTGAAGAAATTCGGCAGTATGCGGCGGCGCCGGTTTCCGGTACTGGACAGTTCCAGCAGACGAACCGATGACAGCATACCGTAACGGTCAGGTTCAAACAGTTCGGTGAATCCGGGAATAAACATCAGTTCCTCCCGGTACTGCGCCTTCCGGTTGCGGGGCAACGGCGCCAGATTTTCCGCTTCGTATTCCGGAGCTTCCATGCCGTTCGTCGAAAGGTTGTCGTCCGTATCGAAATAATCGGTCATCCGGGCAGTGAGTTCATCCATGCGGTCGCGGATTTCTTCATCGTCCAGCTCCAGTGCGGCGGCAATTCCCTGCAAGGTGCGGCGGTAATTTCCCGTATCCAGAACAAAGCCGCTTTGCGCATCGAACAGCGTTACCTGCACTTCTGTTCCGTGATAATCAATGATGTGCGGGATTCCGTCGGCGGTGTAACGGTCGTATTCAAATTCCGTGTAGTCCAGTTCGCCGAGCTCCGGGTTGGAACTGTGCTGATTGCGATCCGCCGCCAGCAGCCATTGAATGCGGTTGGCTACTCCTTCATTGACATACGCCGAACGCTGCAGTTCCACATGGGCGCGGACGTCGAACACCGCGATCCGCGAAAGCATCAGCACTGCCGAGGTCAGCATCCCCGCCATGAAAATCAGACACAGCGACGCGATCAGCGCCGAACCGTTTTCATTTCTTCTGCGTAAAATTTTCCGTTTCACAGTCCGCCTCCCTGCCCCAGACGGGAATGTCTGGAATAACCGGAAGTGCGGCGGAGCCAGACTTCCTTTCCGCCGTCATTCCATTCCACAGTCAGCTGGACTGCGGGCGGAATCAGCAGAATGTCGGACGGATTGTCCACCAGACGGGTTCTGTCATAGTCTTCCCATTCGTCATTCCAGACAATTTCATCGTCTTCCAGCGAGGCATACAGAAAGGAAATTGCCTTGACATTTTCCGCCAGCACTTCCTGTTTCATTTCGTATTTGCCTTCTTCGGTCCAGGGGAAACGCGGCAGGGTATGATATTCCGCGATCAGTTTTCCGTCATCCAGTTTCAGACGTATGAACAGATAGGCGCTGTTTTCCCCTTTGACGGCACGGCGGCGGGCGGTGAAAAACATTTCGTCCGTTTTTCCCTGAAACACTACTTTTTCCTCATCATCGTCGTTCTTCCATGAAAATGGGATCATGTTCCGGACGCAGACATCCATGATCCGATCAATATTCTGACAGGTTTTCATGCGGTCAGCGAGCCGTGCCGAACGTTTCCAGGCGTTGTAAAACGCGGATGACGCCGTGCCGATGATGAGCGCGACAAAAACCATGACCGCCATTGCCGCGACCAGTTCCACCAGAGTGAACAGTCTCCGCTGTTTAATCGGCTGCCGACGTGCTGCTGTTTTCATAATCAATCCTGTCAATGATGAATTTGTCCACGGTCTGTCCGTCCGCCTGTTTTTTCAGTTCCAGAACCATCGCGCGCAGCGGTTTCTGTCCGACCAGATTATTGTATTCCTCCGGCAGGTTTTCAATTTCTTCGTATGAAACGTCAACCCGGTAATCGGAATAAGGGAAAAACTGTTCGGTGATTGCGGGCGGATCTTCCTGCTGCATGAGCATGTAATATTCCGCGGACTGCATGAGCATGTGAGTAGTCATCCAGCGGTCATAACTCCGGATGATCCGGTTCTGGGCGGCAGTCATGAGCTGCAGGAATCCCGCAACGCTGATGGTCAGAATCGCCAGCGATACGACCACTTCAATCAGAGTGAAAAATTTTCCTGCGGTCATTTCTTTTCCTCCGGAATTTCGATGAGACGCCCGGTAAGAGTGGAAATTTCAAAAATCCGGACGAGTTCGCCGAGACGCAGTTCCAGCCGCCGCTGTCCGGCAGCACCGCCGTCGCTGTAAAAAGTGAACATCAGATACGTTCCGTCTTCATCCGGTTCTTCGTCCTGCGGCGGAAAGTCGTTCGCCAGTTCAAAGTCATCGGGAAGCCGCCATTCGATTCTGACTGCCGGCCGCTGCTCCTCTTCGTTCTCTGTTTCGGTCTCCGGTGTTTCCGGATTTTCTGCCGGAACTTTCATGCTGAAAAGTTTTTGCTCCGGATTGAAAACGACCTGCCGTTCCTCTCCGGATTCGAGTGCCTGAAACCGGACGCGCGCACAGAATTCCTGCCACTGCAAAGCGGCATCGTCAAGCCGGCGTGCGGGGGACTGTCCCCGGAACTGGGCAATTCCCAGCCCCGCGGCAGCCGCCATGACCGTGATGACCACAATCAATTCCAGCAAGGTGAAAAAATGTTTCTTCATCGGTTTCCGTTTTTATCAGCAGGGAATCACTTCTCCGGACAAACCAGAACGCATGGTCAGTAATTGGTTATATCGGCATTTTCGCCGGTTCCGCCAGCCTGTCCGTCCGCACCGTAACTCACCAGATCGTATTCGCCGTGTTCGCCGGGAATCGTGTAAACGAATTCATTGCCCCAGGGATCTTTCGGAACCACGGCGGGCTGAAGATACGGACCGTCCCACTTGGCGTTCTGATCGATGTTTTCCACCAGTGCGCGCAAACCGTTGGCGGCGTCCGGGTACGAGCCGATGTCAAGTTTGTAGCCGGTCAGTGCCTCCTGCAGCAGTTTCAGCTGCGTCTGTGCTGCGCCCACATTGGCTTTCTTGACATAGTTGAGGTAGACCGGCGTCGCCACGGACGCCAGCGTTACCAGAATAATCACCACGACCACGACTTCGATCAGGGTGAAATTCCGTCTGTTTCTGTGAATCTGTCTGTTTTTCATATTTTGCTTCCTCCTTGATTGATTGCATTCAGTTCCATCATGGACACAAAAATCGAGACCACCACGATCAGCACCATGACTGCCAGAAAAACGATTACCGCCGGTTCAAACAGACTCAGCAGCCGTTTGATTTTCATGCGGGTGTCGTTTTCCAGATGAGTGGCGATGCGGTCAAGCATTTCTCCGACCGTGCCGGATTCCTCACCGACCCGGAGCATGGGCGCCATTCCCGACGGCAGATAGCGGCTGTCTTTCAACGCGCCGGAAAGTTTTGCGCCGCCTTTGAGCTTCCGCCCGATGTCGGCAAAATCATCTGCTATGACAGGATTGCCGATGATTTTCCCGGCAATCTTCATGGTGCGGATGATCTCCACATGATTTCCGATCAGAATGGCAAGAGTCCGGATGTATTTGCACATTTCCAGATCAATGATGATGCGTCCCAGCAGCGGCAGTTTCAGCATCAGCGCACTGATCCGGCGGCGGAGTTCCTTTCTGCCGAGCGTCCGTTCCAGAACAATCCAGAAAATGGCGGCGGCAAGCGGAATCAGCCACCACGCCCAGGAAGCAAACGCGCTCATGCCCAGCAGAAAATTCATCGACGGCGGCATCTCGCGCCCCATGTCTATGAAAATTTTCGCAAAACGCGGCACGAACACGGTAAACAGCAGAACCGTCACCAGCAGCGTAATCGTCAGAATGGTCAGCGGGTAAATCGAACTGGACACTATGAAATCCTTGAACTCTTTGCTCTGCTCCATGAATTTATGAAGCTGATTGACCACTTCGGGCAGACATCCGGTCTCTTCCCCGCTCTCTATCAGATTGGCGTAATAAGACGGAAACACCGAGCCGTGCGAACGGACCAGTTCGGAGAACTTTTTCCCTTCATGCAGTCCCTGCCGCAGGGAATTGACAAAATCTTTCTGTTCTTTGGCTTCCGTGCTTTCCGCGATGATGGCGAGCGCTTTTTCCAGCGGGATGAAAGATTCCAGCAGAGGCGCGAGCTGACGGGTAAAAACATAAGCGTCGATCTTCAGACGGGACAGCGAAAACTTTTTCTTTCCGGCGGCGGTTTCCCCGAAAGAACGCAGCGGCGTAATATGGCGGCTCCGGAGTTTGTCGAGTGCTTCCTTCTCGTTCTCCGCCTCGATCAGCATCTCCTGCGGTGTCTCCCCTTTGGGAACAGCCATGAACCGGAACAAAGCCATCGCCGCGCCTCCTTACAGTTCCGCCGTGGACCGGCGCAGTTCTTCGGCAGTGGTGATCCCTGCCGCAACCTTCGCTTCGCCGTCCTGTTTGAGAGTAATCATGCCGTGCCGCACGGCAATCTCCTCCAGTTCCGAACTGGATGCGTTACGATTGACCGCCGAACGGAGTTCATCATTCATGAGCAGCAGTTCGAAAATGCCGCTCCGGCCTTTGAAGCCAGTTCCGTTGCAGCGCCGGCAGCGGTTTCCGCCGGCGGAAGGAATTCCGTGACAGACCGGACAGACTTTCCGAACCAGCCGCTGGGACAGTACACCGAACAATGCCGAGGACACCAGAAAATTTTCCACACCCATATCCAACAGACGCGTTACCGCGCCGACGGCGTCATTGGTGTGAAGTGTACTCAATACCAGATGCCCGGTAAGCGCGGCGTTGATGGCGATGTCGGCAGTTTCACGGTCGCGGATTTCACCGACCAGAATGATGTCCGGGTCCTGACGCACAATACTGCGCAGTCCCGCCGCAAAAGTAACGCCGACTTTCGGATTGACCTGTACCTGGCACAGACCTTCGGTTTTGTATTCCACGGGGTCTTCAATGGTGATGATTTTTTTGCGCCGGTCGTTCAGCCGGCTGATGACGCTGTACAGCGTAGTGGTTTTGCCGCTGCCCGTCGGACCGACCACCAGAATGATGCCGTGCGGAATGCGGATCAGCCGCTCAAACTGCGCCAGATGTTCCGGCGACATCCCCAGCGTTTTCAGGTCAAAGGTAATGGATTCCTGATTCAGCAGACGCAGCACAATGCTTTCCCCGGTCAGAATCGGAATCGTGCTGATACGCATGTCCAGTTCCTGTTTGCCCAGCCGGACGTTGGTTCGTCCGTCCTGCGGCAGACGGCTTTCCGCAATATTCAGACCGCCCAGCAATTTGATTCGGGAAGCGATGGCGGGAAACTGGTTCAGCGGACAGGAAAGAATTTCCGAGAGAACGCCGTCAATCCGGCAGCGGATGGACACATTTTCCTCTCCCGGTTCGATATGAATATCGCTGGCGCCCAGCTCTATGGCCTGCGTGAATATGTCATTGACCAGCCGCACAATCCGTGCTTCGCCCGCCATGGTGCGCAGTGCCGTTTCATCTTCGGCATCCGGAAGCGCAGCGTCGTCTTCACTGTCCGCATTCTGCATCTTGCTCAACAGCCGTTCCAGCAGGGAACGGCGGACCAGCCGGAATGCCGCGCCGGTATGCCAGGTCCGGCGCGTCAGAAAAGTCAGCTGGTCTGCGGAATAGGGATCGGAAACCAGAAAGGTGATTTTCTCCTCATCCCATTCAAACGGCAGACAGAGATTCGCGCTGAAGAAATCGGGACGTCCCCCCGGATAAGGTTCCGGCGTCTGAAGTTCTTCATCGCCGGAACGTTCCAGCCCGAAAGCATCCGCATAACACTGAAGCAGTTCATTTTCGGAAATTGCTCCGGTGCGGACCAGTTCGCGGTCGCGTTCCCGCGCCTCGTCGGGCGTAACGGCGTCCGCGCATTCCGGAACCTGCCGGCGCAGCAGTTCCAGCAGTTTTTTATTTGGCGAGAAATGTTCCATCGGTCCAGAAGTCCTTGTTGCCCAGCAGGGATTTTTTGTTTTCAGACCGTTTGCTGCCCGTGGTCTGATCGAATTTGTTCAGTGCGTTCAGCGCGTCGTTGTAACGGCTTATCATTTCCTCCAGCTGATTGCGTTCGTTGACAATATAACCGGTGATCAGCACGAGGATTTCGGAACGTTCCACCGAAGCGTCCGTGGAGCCGGTCAGACGGTTCAGAATCGGGATCTGGTTGATGATCGGAATGGAGGAAAGCGAATCGTTGACTTTCTCCTGGATCAAGCCGCCGATGATCATGGTGCGTCCGTTGGCAATGGTCATGGAAGTGTTGACCACCCGCTGATTGATGTAGGGATTTTCAATGTCCGGGTCCGGATTGCTGGTTACATCCGAAAGCTCCTGCTTGACTTTGAGCGCGATCAGATTGGTGCTGGTCACCTGCGGCGTGATCGTCAGAATAATGCCGGTATCTTCGTACTGATACGTCTTGTTGAGTTCGCCCGAAGATGAGGTTGTGGTGATGGCATTGGAGATGACCGGCACTCTGGTGCCGACGTTGATGACCGCCTGGGTATGGCTGGACACCAGCAGCTGCGGGCTGGACACCACTTTGATCGCCCCGTTCCCCGCAAGAGCCTGGATGTAACCGAAACGGGTCGCCGGATTCTTCGGATCTTCCAGCAGACCGCTGAATCCGCTGCCGTTCACCGTGCCGCTGTTCGTCGTTTCCGGTTTGGTGATATTGGAATAGTTCGTGCCGAGCAGTGTCCGGGATGTGTCGCCGTCCTTCGCCAGCGCGGAAAATTCCAGACCGAATTTGGTCGATTCCGTCAAAGTAACTTCCACCACCAGAACCTGCAGCAGCACCTGCGCCGGAACCGCATCCAGACGGTTCAGCAGCGCCTTGATGGAAGCATATGTGCGCGGCGTAGTGCGGATCACCAGACGGTTCAGCACGCCGTCGGCAAAAACCCGGACCGGAGTATTGAACACATTGGATTGCAGGTCGGTCAAGGTATTCGTACCGCTGTTGAGCGTGCCGGAACGGTTGTTCGTATTGCGGTTGGCGGTGTTCCGGCTGGCGGAGGAGTTGATGGTGTCCGTGCGGGTGTTGCCGGAACTGGTGTCGATGGTGAGACTGGAACCCTGCATGTCGTAAATCATGGCAAGGGCATGGGTCAGATTGACCGCTTTTCCGTTGCGGACCTTGTAGACAAACACCCGTTCCTGTTCCAGCGAATCGGAGCTGTCCAGCAGGTCAACCCACTGTTCGATTTCCGCAATGGCTTCGTCGGTTGCCGCGGAAATCACCACCAGCTGAAGACGGTCAATCCCCGTCAGCTGGACCGAGCCTGGCTGTTCTGTGCGGTCGGTTTTCTGATAGACATTGAACCCCAGCACGGGCAGAACAGTCGTGAGTTCTTCCGTCAGTCTGCTGGGCAGAATGCTGCGGCAGAGGATCGCCTTGCGTTTCCAGCCGGATTTCCCCGCCATGTCCAGATGTTCCAGCACCTGTTTGACCTTGGGCATGTTGGCACGGTCATCGGCAATCATGACAGCATTGGGGCGGGTCAATTCCACGCAGATGGCGTTCAACCCCAGGAACGGACGGATCTGCTGCGCCGCTTCCTTGGCGATGGTGTTTTTCAGCGGAAAATACAGCAGTTCGCCCGAACCGTCGCGGGAAAAACGGGAATCCGTGGCACGGGAAATTTTGGCAAGCGACATGATCCGGAGCAGTGTTCCGTCCACCACCACGCCCGCACCGGAAAGATTGAGCATCCGGTCGAAGGCATTCCACAAATCCTTGCGGGTCATCTTCTGGTCAATGTTCAGGGTAACCGTTCCTTTGAGTTCGCTGTCCGCCAGAAAATTGAACCCCAGGGCATCGGCGAAGGACGGCAGCACATCCAGCAGCGGTGCGTTGTTGAACACCAGATTGACTTCGATTTCCTCATTGCCGTTGAGAATGATGAAATCATCATAGAAATGCAGGGCGTCTTTCGGTTTTTCGGTTTTCTGCGCCGGAGCGGATGTTCCGAGTTTTTCAGCTTTTTCGCGGGTTTTCTGTTCTGCGGCGTTCCGGCTTTCGGCATTGACCTGTTCCTGTTCCAGTGTTTCGGCGGATTCCACCTGTTTCGGTGCACGCTTCTGCTCCTCCTGCAAAAATGCAAAGCGCTCCTTGTCCAGCTCCTCCGGCGTTTTTTCCTTTTTTACTTCCGACTGACTGGCAGGCTCTTCGGAAACATTGCCGTTCCAGAAATCACTCTGGCAGGATCCCAGCAGCAATGTCAGAACGGAAAGCAGCGCCGCCCGGCTGATTTTTCCCGATGTTTTCAAATCCCGCATACTGTTCATAACTCATCCTCTTGTATGATAATAATTCTTGATTAACGTCCTCTGGGCGCAGTGCCGCCGCGGCCGCCCGGCTGATTCTGCTGATTCTGCCGGTTCATCCGCATCATTTCAAAATTCTGCATCATCTGCATCCGCTGCATGTTCTGCATACTGCGGAGCATCTGCTGCATGATCTGGGTCTGATTGACATTGCTCCGTCTGCCGCGGCCGCTCTGCGGTGCATTTTTGGATGCGTCGGCAAGTTCCAGTTCCAGCTTGTCGCTGCCTCTGGTCAGTACCACCCGGCTGCGTTCGACTTCCACTAATTTATAACCGTTGGCAAGAGTTTCCCCCAGCCGGACATACTGCTTGAACGCGGTCTGGGGTTGATTTGCCGTACCGGCTGCGCCCGGCTGTACGGCTCCCTGTGCATTGCGGTTCGCCTGAATGCTCTGCGCACCGCCGCGCTGCCGCCGGTTTCCGGCCTGTTCCTGCGGGTTTCCGGCTACCGGACCGATTCCCATCCTTCGCGATCCCGGCTGTCCGTTTCCGTTCGGATTCATCATCCCGAAAAACGGAAACTGATTCCGGCTGCTGGACTTCTGCAGAATCACAGCTCCGACCACCGAACCGGCGCGGAACGTTCCCACCAGGGTCAGTTCCACACGGGTATTGCCTCCGAACATGGTGTTCGGACAGCGGTCCTGATTAAAAATATTCTGTTCGACAATCAGTTTTACTTTTTCCGCCCCGGTCATGACCGCCGGAGCAGACGCGGCGGATTCCGTTTTTTTGACGGATGTTCCCGGCGCTGCCGCGGGTTTGCGTTTTTTTACGGTGAATGCCGTCTTCGGATTTTCCTTCAGTACATTTCCGAACAGACGGAGTCCGTTCCACACCACAGCCGCGGCAAGCAGCAGATTCAGCACTATCAGTATACTTTTCATAACGGACCTCCCCCCGGCGGCGGCATCGGCAGCGGAGCCGGCTGATCCGCAGGAATGTTTTCCGTGCCGGCATTCCGGACAGCTGAAGCCGGGGAATTGCCGGAAGCCGTCTCCGGATTGTAGACCAGAGTCCGCAGACTTCCGCTGAACACCAGGCTGTCTTCAGTCGTTCCGGTAACCGTACGGCTGCTGCTGTTGTTTCCCTGCGGACGGCGCATCATTGAAAATATGGAAAGCCGTTTCCAGGCAACAGACGGCTTCTCTTCCTGAATCACCTGAATGAACTGCATGATGGCAGACAGTGATGCATTGGCGGAAACATCCAGTTCCGCATAAGAAAAATCCGCATTGATCCGCGTCAGCCGGACTGTACCCAGATTGTTGAGCGTCAGTTCGCTTTTCCGGGCGGCGGCTTCCGTTTTCTGACGCAGAATCAGTTCCGGATCACCGTCGCGCGCCGGCTGCCAGCTGGTGTCTGCCAGCTCTTTCCAGCATTTTTTCTGATTCTCCGCCTGACGCATCTTTTCCTGCTGTGTCCGGAGTTCAGCGCGAAGTTTGCGGATTTCCTGCTGAACCGTTTTCCGGCGTTCCGCTCCCGGCAAAGCGATCTGCAGAGAACCGCTGAAATTCCACAGCAGAAAAACCCAGCTCAACAGCATTGCACCCAATGCCAGAACCAGTTTTCCCTTCGGCGTCTTTGCCCAGGCTTTCCATTCGCTGCTGTTCATTTTGCGTTCTCCTCTGCCGGAACCAGTTTCAGCATAATCATGCTGGAGGTGTCGTTGTTGCGGCGGCGTTCCTGCAATTGTCCAATCTTCCAATACTTCAGCGGACGCAGCAGTTTCGGCAAATCCAGATTTCCGGCTTCACTGCGCAAAGTCAGATCCACGGAGGAATCGCTCCAGCGGAGATTCTGCACCACCACGTTCTGCGGCAGGATTTTCGACAGATCCGCCAGTTTGCCGATAAGGTCATTTTCCCCGGATTTCTGATTCAGTACGCGCGCCAGTTCCTTCTGCTCTTTTTCG
>CAKUJH010000050.1 GCA_934661375.1 uncultured Victivallales bacterium | reverse complement strand
GGCGGAGGTACGGCTGGGAAATGCTTACGATCCGATTCTCCACACGATGGGTGTGCCTGTCAAACATCTCTTTCTGCCTCGGAAAGATTTGACGAATCTGGAAACGATCCGTCAGCTTTACCTTCAGATGGCTCCAGAGATTGACTTTTCGTTTTTCTGCGCTACATTTCCCATAGCCTGTTTCCTTTCGGTTGGTTTTTGGTCGGAATAATAATCAATCATGGAAACAGGCTTTTTCAAGCCTCTATCCCATCAAATATGCGCAATTTATCGGACGTTATCGAGGTAAAGTATCGTTCATAACGGAAAAAGCAATAACAAATAGAGATTTTTTCCATTTTTTTCGATGAAATTTACGAGGAAGTGCGGTCTGCACAATGTCTTTTTTCAATAAATTATTTCGCAGGAAGGCGATGACGTTTCGGCAGCCGCCAACTGCAATGGGCATCGACATAGACAAAATGCAGACTTCCGGAATCATCCAGTGCAGTTCGCATCAAAACAGAACTCTGTTTTTTCGCGGAATAGGGAATCGGGGGAATATTCGGAAATAGCAACATGCCGGAATTTTCTGAATTTATTTCATAGCGGCATTGACAAAAACACTCCGATCCATTGCTGAGAGCCACTTCTGCGTGAAATTCCGCAATGGCAGTTTCGCTGTCAATCCATAAATCCGGATAGTTCCAACGCAAATAATGCAGCGTCAAATCGCAAATCAGCAAAAACTCATCATTGTAAGAAATGAAATACACATCATCATTCCTGCGAATCCAGACATTCCAGTAAAGGTACAACCTCCATATCGTGCATAGCGGAATTACCAAAAACATGGGGGAAAGAAAAACCAACAATTCGTGCCACGGCGAAGGCAAAAGAAGCCAGGTTCGGGATTGCAGAAAAATAATCAAAAGAACAATATTGAGGCAGCTATACGAAATTCGCATCTTCCTGGTAAAAAAGAGAGAAAGATTTTTTATAATATTCGATGAATTAGTATAATAGTTTTTGCGAATTTCATTGGTCTTGCGCGCACTTTCGGCAATCAGATTGGCCATATGCAAGGCAAAGCGTGTTTCTCCGTCATTTGCGACTTTCACTGTGTCTATTCCATTCTCATTCCGATATTCGAGCAGAACATGAATCAATGGATTTTCCTCCGCCAAATCTTTTTCAAGGATCATCCAAAATATGTCATTTTCCGTGTGAACTGATACCATTGAATACATAATGGTCAACTCTTCCGGCATGGGAATCAGACTGTGTACCCGACAAATCCGTTGTGTTCCGAGTGCCATATACAAAGCCTTCAGCGCAGCAGGAACTTGTTTTAATGGACAGCGTCTGTCAAATTCCTCCGCGCTCATGCCGGGAAATTCTCCGCCGTACGCTTCTTGCAAAGCAAGTTGATAATAACCGAGATAGTCCATTCCTGCTCCTTCAATGATTTTGCATATTTTCTGCATCGGAGTAAGATACTGTAAAGCTTTTACATTTTGATGGAATAATAAAAATGGCGGAGAGAGGGGGATTCGAACCCCCGATACCCGAAAGGGGTATAACGGTTTTCGAGACCGCCGCCTTCGGCCACTCAGCCATCTCTCCGTATATAGTTATGGTAATATGCACCGTTTTTTCCGTTTTGCAAGCTGAAAAACTGTTTTTTATTCATTCACCGCCCATAATTTTTCGAAAGTGATTCCGTTTTTTCAGAAATACGGCAGAAAGTCTGTTTTTTCTTTTTTTTCAGCATTGAAAAAATGCCGCTGAAATGCTAATGTATATTTTTATACTGATCACCGAGATGACTCTTTTCCTGTTGGGTGATTTGATCTGTACTTGCATTCTGCTGCGTACTTTTTACGCGGCAACTAAGATAAATAACCTAAAAATACTCTCAGGGAGAAAGTGAAAATGCAGTACAGCAACTGGAATCCGGGCGGTTTTGAGATCATCGACGCGCATGTCCATCCGGTGAATCCGCCGGGACAGGATATGTCCATGTTCGAAGATAAACTGACTCCGGAAAAATTCGTTTCGGAATTGAAACGAGTCGGGATCAGCCGCTGCGCCGGAAGTGTCATTGCCCAAATAAAAGAAGGAGATGACGCCGCCCAAAAAATCGAACAGCTGAATAATGCCAATCTCGCGTTCTATCAGGAGTTTCCGGATTTTTATATTCCCTCTGTTCAGGTGCATCCGTTTGCAGTGGAAGCGTCTCTCCGCACAATGGAAAAAGCGTTCAGGGAGCAGGGCGTCAGACTCATCGGCGAGCTGGTTGCCTATATGATGAACTATGATGACTACAACACGCCGGCGCTGGATCCGGTCTGGGATCTCGCCCAGGAACTGGGCATGACCGTCAGCCTGCACAAGAATTGCACCGAAGAGGTCCGCATTCTGCTGAAACGCTTCCCGCGTCTTCATCTCATTCTTGCACATCCGTCCATGACGCCGTCGGAATATGATGCGCGTCTGGATACAATCAAGGAGTACCCGTATGCGGCGCTGGACATTTCCGGCAGCGGACCGAATATGTGGGGGATGCTGCGTCACGGTATTCGCAGAGCCGGCAAGGAAAAACTGATCTTCGCCACCGATTTCCCGCTGCGGAATCCCGGCATGTATGTTGCCGGAGTTTATGCGGAACGGCTTGCCGATGATGAGCTTGAAGCGGTTTTTGCAAAAAATTTCAAACAGCTGCTGAACATTCAGTAACATATACGATCCCAAAAAACTTGAGAAAGGACAAGCTGAAATGCTGAATCTGCGCGACATGCCGGAGTACACTTTCCCGGAACCCATCCTCTGGGGCAGTGCCACTGCCGGACATCAGATTGAGGGGGACAATGTCAACTCCTCCAACTATCACTATGAAATGGAACATCCGGAGCTGTATGCGGAACCTTCCGGCAAAGCCTGCGACAGCTACCGGCTTTACCGGGAAGACATCGAACTGCTGAAAACACTGGGGCATCAGGCTTATCGTTTTTCCATCGAATGGTGCCGCATTCAGCCGGAAGAAGGAAAAATCGATCAGGCGGCACTGGCTCACTATGAAGATATGCTGGACCGTCTTGCCGCCGCCAATATTCATGCCTGCGTTACGCTGGTCCATGGAACTGTTCCCTGGTGGTTTGTGCAGAAGGGGGGCTGGACGCTGGAAAATCTGCATTATTTCACGGAGTACCTTGACTTTCTCGTGCCGAAAATTGCCGACCGCGTGGGCTCCTGGATTATTCTCAACGAGTTCAACCTGAACCGTTCCGTGGAACGTGAAACGATCGAACGCAAGGTGGTCATGCTCAAAGCACATGCCCTGGGGGCTCAGGCCGTGCGGAAATATTCGGACGCTCCCGTTTCCTCGGCGCACGCCTTTGTGGATCAGGACCCGGTCCGTCCTTACGACAAGCTGGACAAAACCATGGCGGACCTGAGCGACTGGACCATCAATGAATTTTTCTTTCACGCGGTCCGCACCGGAGAGATCATCATGCCGTTCCGCGACATGGAATACTTCCCTGAAGTCAAGGACAGCTGCGATTTCTGGGCGATCAATTACTATCACCGCACCCCGGTTACCGCCCGCAGCGCCACGGGAACAGGAACAAAACTGGAATTCAGCCGTTTCAAGCTGGTGGACTGCGATTTCGGACAGCGGGAGTTCAACCCGGAATGTTTCATGCGCAGTGCGTCCCGTCTTACCGACAAACCGGTCTGGATCACGGAAAACGGCATCTGCTGCGATGATGACCGTTTCCGGATCATCTACACCATGCTGCAGCTGGAAGCCATGAAAATGGCCCTGCAATATTATCCTCAGCTGAGAATCAAGGCGTATCTGCACTGGTCGCTGCTGGACAACTATGAGTGGACGGATTATACCCCACGTTTCGGACTGGTGAACGTGAACCGCAAGACCTTTGAACGCACCCCCAAGCCCAGTGCCTGGTTCCTCAAAGAAGTGATTGAGCGCAACGGTTTTTCCGGTGAACTTTTTGAAAAGTATGTGCCGGAACTTTCCGGATTCACGCTCTACGGCGGCGCGAACAGAAAAATTGACATCACCATCGATTCCAAGTAATTCCGCTGAAAAATATTTCCGCCGATGGACTGCCGGAGAAAGATCGTTTTTCCCGGTTTCCGGCGGCGGAAAGTGCATAAAATGCTGTTACAGACAAAAAAAATCGGATTTTTTTGCGGTTAAATCTGTTATCCACCCTTGACAAAATGAAAAAAATGAGTATAATAACAGAGAGAAACAGAAAATAACAGAAGGGTAAACGGGCATGAAACAGCTTTTCCGGGATGTAGAATCAAAAATACCGTCGCAGATCGGAGCGATCCTGCGCGAAAGAATCCTGGCCGGCTGCTACGCCAACGGCAAACGCATGCCCAGCGTCCGTTCTCTGAGTCAGGAATTTTCCGCCAGTCCCGTAACGATGGTCAAGGCGCTGGATGAACTGGAATCCGAGGGGATTGTCCGGCGTGTGGAACGCCAGGGCGTTTTTGTTTCCCTGCCGGAGAAGACGCCGGAACGGGTGTTGAGATTTTCGTTCTGCTTTCCTCCGCAGAAATTTGAACCGGAAGTGATCGGTACCGAAGAATGGGCACTGGCTTCGGAGTTTTACCGCGGAATGCTGGCGGGCGCTTCGCAGTCCAATGCGGACGTCAGTTTCCTGCAATTGCCTGAAACGGTGTCCAATACCGCCGAGCTGAACGCGGTCAAGGAACGACTGAAACCGTTTGACATGAATATTTTTGTCAATGGCACCCCCTACGGACTGAGCCTGCTGGCGCAGTCGCTGTCCGGGGAGGTTCCCTTGCTGATGCTGCGTCATACCAGCTATGAAAAAGATACGGCGCCGATGATTGAATATGACCGGAAACTGGCGGTTACAATGCTGGCAGATCAGCTGGCGCGCAAAGGAGTCCGGTCGGTCGGGGCAATCGCCATCAAACATGAAGCACTGCGCGGACGCGACCGTGCGCAGCGTTTTCTGGATGCCTGTGCGCAGCGAGGCATTTCGGTTGTGCCGCAGTATTACTGGCTGATAGATGATTTTGCAAGTCCGAACGGACAACAGGAGCTGGAAGCGCATTTCCGTTCCGGTCAGATTCCGGAAGTGATTTTCTGCGATCTGGCTCCGGAAGCCGAACGGATTGAACGGATTGCGGCAAACTGTAATGTGCGTCTCGGACGTGATTTTCAGATTACGGGGATCTGTTCCGGTTTGAGTTTCCGCAACTGGCGTCCGGATTGCGGATATATCCGGGTTCCCCGTTATGAAATGGGATTCGGGGCGATTCAGATTGCCGCCGCCGCATTGCGCGAAGGCCGTTCTTTCACCTTCCCCGAATTTCCCCCTCAACTGGTTTGTGCTTCCGACAATAATAAACAATAAATCCCCAAAAAAGGAGAGTAAGACATGAATGTATCCACTCTGAAAAAACGTGCGGCAATCCAGTTCAGCCGCATTAATTCGTTCACGCTAATAGAACTGCTGGTCGTGATTGCGATCATCGCAATTCTTGCCGGATTGCTGCTGCCTGCGCTGAACAACGCCAGAGAGTCCGCACGCAAAATCAGCTGCACCAATAATTTGTCGCAGCTGGGAAAGGCGGTCATATTCTATGTGGAAGACAACAACGGCTATCTGCCGACGTTTGACAGCAAGTATTCTTCGACGGTAACAAATCCGTGGTATGCGGGAAACCGGCTGGGGCAATACTGCGGGATTTCCGCCGAGGACACCCGCACCGTGCTGGGCGGCTGGCGTTACGATTCCACCGGCATGGTCAAAGACAAACTGGCATGTCCGTCCAACCCCGGCAAACAGATCAGCGGCCGCGAAGTGGTATGTTCCTACACGCAGAACAGCTGTGTGATGGGCTATGATGACAAGATCATCAAACTGGCGTCCGCCACCAAAGCATCGCGTCTGAGCCTGTTCACGGAAGGCTTGTATCCACGCTATAATTACTATACGCAGCGACTCGTCGGCGAGCAAGGTCCGATTGATTTCCGGCACCGCAATTCGACGGTAAACGTGCTGTTCGGCGACGGCCATGTGAGTGATCTGCGCCGGTCCGGTTTCCCGAGCGAAGAACTGCAAATCGGCGGCGGCTGGAAATCCACATTCTACCAGGCCCGCAAGCCGGAAGGCGCGACCAGCTGGCCCGACAACTGGTAATCGGACAGGCACTGCCATGAAAAAGCTCTGGTTCATACTGCTGACAGCCGCCGGGATTCTGATTCCCGGATTCGCAGGGACGCTCGAACTGGCGGAACGCGGAACTGCCCCGGCATATTCCATCGCGGCGGATGCCGATGACCCGGCGGCGGAACGGGCTGCCGGAGTTCTGCAGAAATACATCCGGCAGGCGACCGGAGTGGAACTGCCGTTCAAATCCGGCGGCTCCGGACCGGTCATCCGCATCCGGAGCGTGAAATCCGGATGGGCGGACGGGGAATACCGTTTGCAGACGGAAAAGACCGATCTGTTTATCACCGGGGCTGAACTGCCCGGTTCCGGCATTTCCGGAACTCTGCGCGGAGTGCTGGCTCTGCTGGAAGAATACGCAGGGCTGGTCGCATACGGTCCGGGCGAAACGTATGCCGGCATCCCGGAAACGGACAGGATCACCATTCCACCCGGACTGAACCGGCAGAACATTCCCGCTGTGCAGTTCAATTGTACTGCACCCGGACCGCGCGCCGTCGGCCCGCTGTATGAACATGCCGACAACTATTTTGCGTGTCCGTGGTTTCATGCCGGCGGCGGACATTCGCACCACGGGGCGATTCCGAAGAAATATTATCAGAGCAATCCGGAATGGTTCGCGCTGGTGAACGGCAAACGCATGCCGCCGCACACCTTAAACTGGCACAGCCAGTATTGCTATTCCGTGAAGGCGGTGCGCGAACGGATCTTCAACGAAACACGCCGGCGTCTGAAATCTGCGCAGGTCCGGATGGTGGAAGTCGGACAGAATGACGGTTTTGTGCCGTGCCAATGTGCCGAATGCCGGAAGACCACGCCGCGGGATCAGCTCTGGAAGCTGAATATTGACATTGCGAAGCGTCTGCTGAAAGAAATGCCGGACAAGAAAATCTGTGTGCTGGCGTATGATGCGACACTGTATCCGCCGGAATGGCTGAAGGAACTGCCGCCGAATGTCATGGTCAATCTGGCTCCCTGCACACCGGAAGTGCTGAAAGCCTGGGGACGGGTGAAAGTTCCAGCCGGGTTTTGCGCTTATCTGTACAACTGGGGCTGGTATCAGTATGAAGGTTTCATGCCGAAACTGCCGGTAAGCAAACTGCGCGAACAGGCGCGGCTGTTCCGGAAACATCATGTCCGCGGCATCTACCGCTGCGGCTTCGGCGAACTGTTCGGGCTGGAAGGACCGGGCTATTATCTTTGGGGAAAATTTCTGGCGGATCCGGAAGCGGACGCCGACAGACTGCTGAAACGGTACTGCCGGGCGGCATTCGGTCCGGCAGCTAAGGAAATGAAACAGTTCTATCAGGTGCTGGATGAAGCGCTTGAACAGGATGTGCCGCGGTCGAACGACTGGTACCGCGCCGAACTGCTGGACAACAAAACGCCGGCTCTGATCGAACCGGTCCGTCTGATGCTCCTGCGTTACCCGGAAGAACGGCTCGTGCAGCTGGACCAGCTTCTGGCACAGGCGGAACTGCAGAATCCGGAATCCCCTCTGCTCCGTCTGGCACGGACGGAGTTCGACTATCTGAAACTGACGGTATCGGTTTCCCGCGTTTTTGCCCGGTACCGCGTCTCGCTTTCCGAAGAAGACTGGCAGTCGCTGCTGGATGCCATGGAAAAACGTCTGGCGTTCATCCGCAACCTGCCGACGGAAAAGAACCGCAGCGGACAGCTCTGTCTGACGACGCAGGACGGCTTCCCGCTGTTCGGCAAGGCAACCGTCAATGAGCTGATGGAGGGCGGGCGTCTGCTCGGACGTTTCCGGGCGCCGTGCAGCTGGGATCCGGCGGTCTGGCGCAAACGTTTCCGTCCGGCAGGACGTGAATTGCGGGCGGGCGGAAAAAGCCAGCAGCTGATTCAGGCGCATTTCTATTCTCCGGATCCGAAGATTTTCCAATATCCATGCTTTGTTTCCGTGACCGGACAGCCCGGACGTTTCACTGTGGTTTTCCGGAATCCGGGTCTTTCCGAAAAGGAACTGAACGGTATGGAATTTGCCATATATTTCGGAGACGAAGAAAAACGGATCCGGCTTCAGGGGCGGGTCATGTCCGGACAGATGAGCGTTTATGAACGGGTACGCACCAATGCGGAAAACGGAGGCAGGGGCGACGTCTATAAAAAACGCGAAGGCGAACAGGTTGCCCTGAAACGTTCGGGTGATGAAATCCGGGTTACGGTGGAACCCGGCAAGTGGGACATTTCCGGGGAAACACTGGCTTTCAATGTCGCACGGCTGCCGTATCACATCTGGGAATACAACCTGGATCAGATCTCCAACAAAAATTATTATGATCATTGCGGAGAGTTGAGGCTGAAATGAGATTATTGCTGACAATCGGGCTGCTGGCGGCGTCATGTCTGCTGACGGCGGAGGATTTTTTTCTGATCCGCGACGGAAAATCGGAACACCGGATTGTTCTGCCGGCAAAAGGCAGACAGCCCGCCGTGGATAAATATCTGAAACAGACCGCGGAACAGCTTCGCGATATTCTCCGGGAAAGCTCCGGGGCGGAACTGCCGGTGGTATGGGAAAATGAAATCAAACCGGGAACGCCGGGCATTTACATCGGCAACACTGCCGAGTTCCGGCGTCAGGGCGGAAATGTTCAGGATTACAAAGGGCTGACCAACCGGATTCTGATCCGCAGCGGCAATGTGTTTCTCGCCGGAGTGGATCATGCCCGCGATACTTCGGCATGGCATACTTACGACCAGGTGCAGCTGGGCAGTGTCCGTGCGGTGGTACATTTTCTGGAACGCTTTGCCGGCGTGGAATTTCTGATGCCCGGTCCGACGGGAACCAATGTTCCGGTCCATAAATCCGTCAAACTGCCGGCAGCCTTCGACAATACGGAAATTCCGCGTCTGCAGATGGCGGCGGGACGCAGCAACGATCTGTTTTATGATTGTGCCAATGAAAATTTCGGATTCGGCACGGTGTTTCATTATCGCGGACACAGTTATTATGCCGCGGTCCCGAAAGCGAAGTTCGGCAAGACCCATCCCGAATATTATATTGAACTGGATGGTAAACGCGACCCTTCGCTGGGGCATGTCTGCATTTCGAATCCGGAAGTGCAGGAACTGATTTACCGGGAAGCGCTGCGCCGTCTGGATGCCGGAGCGGATACGGTTCAGGTCGCCCAGACAGATGGTTACACGCAATGCGAATGCAAATCCTGTCAGGCGTTCGGCGGCGTGTCGGATCCCGCGGAAAAAATCTGGATTCTGCACAGGAACCTGGCGGAACGTCTGAAGAAAGACCGTCCGGGAAAATTTCTCCAGCTGCTGGCTTATGGCCCGAACTGGAATCCGCCGGAAACATTCGACACGTTCCCCGGCAATGTCATCATCGAACTGTGCAGTTACAGCCAGGAAGATTTTGCCCGCTGGCAACATATCAAAGGGATTGCCGGCTTCGCCGTTTATCTTTACAACTGGGGCGAATACCATGTGCCCGGACTGCTGCCGAAACGTCCGCCGGAATATCTGGGGGAACAGGCGCGGCTGTTCGCGCGGAACAAGGTTTCCGGCGTTTACCGCTGCGGTGCCGGTGAACTCTACGGACTGGAAGGTCCCGGCTATTATGTACACGCGCAGATGCTGCGGAATCCGGAATTGAATGAGTTCACTATGGCGCGTCATTACGTGGACCGGGTGTTTCTGGAAGCGGCGGAACCGATGCAGGGATTCTATAATCTGCTGAATGCGCGTCTGGAAGCCTATTCGCGTCTGGACGGCAATTACGGAGGCAAAGACAAACTGCCGGGCGATCCGCGTACTACTGTCTGCTTTCTCTGGTCGCCGGAACTGATTTTTTCTTTGGAACAGAAACTTGCCGCGGCGGAAAAGCTGGCGCGGACTCCGAAGGTGAAACAGCGTCTGGATCTGGTTCGCCGGGAATTCACTTATGCCGTCAGTCTGGCGAAGACGCTGCACCTCTACAATGCCTACCGTCTGAACCCGGATTCGGCATCGTTCGAGCATCTGGGCAATGCCGTTACTGCACATCAGGCGCTGGTGAATTCCTATTATGACAATAAAGGGAAAGCCAAAAAAATACCCGGCTGGCAGGAAATCCGTTTCCTGGGAGAAATGCCGCGGTCCATGCTGATGAGCAACGGACGTCTGCGGGCGGAAATCGGCGCGCCGCTGAACTGGAATATCCCGTTTCTCCGCAGCAGGAAAATTCTGCCCGGCACGCAGAAACGGCAGTTGACCATCGGCCGCTGCACCGCAGCTCCGGCGTTCAATTTTGCCGCACCGGAATGGCAGAAAGTTCCGTGGCAGGAGCTGGGACACATCCAGCTGGGCGAACTCAAAGAAGCAACCCGTTTCAAAGTCCTGTACGATGCGCAGAATGTCTATTTCGCCATGGAATCGGATCTGCCGGCGGAACGGAAACACCAGCCGGTCGGACACGACGGGCAGGCGTGGCTTCAGGATTCGCTGGAAATTCTGATAGATCCGCTGGGAACCAGAGAAGTATCGTATCATTTCATTTTCAATCCGGTTGCAGATTCGTATTACGAAGGCGCGCGCGGTCTGATCCGCGATCCGCTGCATCCGAAATTCGGTCAGGAGGATGCGCAATGGAACGGCAAGTGGAGTTATCAGACCTGCCGGGAAGGCAGCCGCTGGCTGGCTCTGGTCACAATTCCGTTTGCGGCATTCGGACAGACAGTTCCGGCGTCCGGCACTCAATGGACCCTGAATGTGGCGCGGCAGTCGTATTATTCGCCGAAAATGAAATGGCAGGGTGAAACCGGATTATGGTCGCCGAATCTGGAAAATATGTTCATTGACCGGAATCTGGAAGCCTTTGGCACGGCGGTCTTCCAATAAATAAACCACCTTCCTTTCTGCCACACGCCGACTGTTTTTCTGAAACAGCCGGTGTGTTTTTCTGCCGCTGCCCGGAATCCGGCAGCGGCAAACATGTTGCCGAACGGCAGATCACAAAGTTATTTTTGCCAGAACATGCTGACGAGAGATAACTTCAATTACTTTCACCGTATAGTCTCCCTTCGCATCAGAGAGTGCAAACGGAATGTGATATTGTCCTTTCCCGTTTTTCGTAATCAGCTTTTGGGTATAGCAATCAAGTTTTTTGCCCGCCGGAGAAATCACTTCTATACGGTAAACGGTATCATTCCCGCTCTTGTTCTGAATATCCAGTGTCATCCCGGACACCTTCACGATCGGTTTATCAAAGCGTTCGGGTGCAACCAGGAACAATGCGGAGTGCATCCGGGAGAGTGTGCGGGTTACCGTATCGCCTTTGCCCAAATAGCTTCCCGTAAGCGCATCGTAGATATGTCCGGAAACGGGGAATTGGAAACGGATTTCCCGTGCCTTCGGATTCATAGTAATGATTCCGAAACTTTGTAAATCGTTTTTACCCGTGCGTGCATAAACTTCCAGATCGGTGATTTCTTTACTATCGCAAGTTGCTTTCAGGAGTTTACTGCCGATAAACTCACGGAGTTCCTGCTGGAGTTTGTGCATCGCAGCATAATTCTCTGCCTTGTCCGGATACTCCATTTGTTCAAGATAAGCCAAGCTCAGCTTTTCCAATAATTTATTGCCTGGCTGATTGCAGATTATCGGGAGCGGATTGTTTTTGCGGAGCGTGCAGTTGAAATTGCGGTATCCGGGGATGCCTTCCGCCCAGATCCTGCCGCCGCGTTCCGCCGCCAGAGCTTCTTCCACGGTATGCACGGAAACCCCGACGATTTTCTCCGGACCGAGCAGACGCCGGGCTTCCGCCAGTGCCATGTCGGACTGCCCGACATGCACACCGTCCACATCCGCTTCCGAACGGCTAATTGACCCGGAGCTCCAGTTCCGCAGTACGTCCAGTGACAATTTCACGGGCCCGGATCCTCCAGATTCCCGCCGGATCGTTCTGTGCGAATTTGATCCGATGCACGGCTTTTCCGAGCGGCGCATTCAGATTTACAGCATACCACGGCAGTTCCCTGCCATCGGGACGTATCACGGTCAGACGGATCACCGTATCCCTCTGTACTGCGGCGTCCAGACGCAGCTGGAAGTCACGCTTCGCGCCTCCTGCAGTGATCCGGACAGGCGCCTTCTCCTTTTCCGGAAGAAGCGCAACGAAGATGGGACTGGAGTTCCCCAGTTTCGCTCCGGAGCCCCGAATGTCGCAGACTGTCCGGGAGGAACGGAATTCGAGGCGGACATCAGAAACAGCATCCTCTCTGCTTATGATCAGCACATAATCGTTCCCCTGACGGTCGCGCATAATGTCGATCTCAGCGTCAAGATACGGTTTCCCAGCAGAGGTAATTATCCGGCAGAGCGGAGTAACAGCCGCCTGTTTCAGGACCGCTGCAAACATTTTTCTGTCCTGTTCCAGAATATTCCGTTCATTCCTGCTTCTCTGAAGAGCGGGCTTTTTCCAGGCAGAAATATAGTCCGTGCGTAATTCATCCGGATGCAGAACACTGCGCTCTTTCCATTTTCCGCGCTTCGGTTGCATCCGACAGGAGGCATCCATCGTAGCGAACTGTCCATCTACAAGAATTATCCCTCCGCGGACGGTATATCTGGAAATTTCATCCAGCATTGAATCGCTCAACGCTGCAATGTCTGGAAAGATCACCAGTTTGGCAGAGAGCTTGTTTAAGATTCCCTCCGCAATCTGACCGTCCGAGACAAAACGGAACGGAATACCGAAATTGCGGCAGAGCGTAATATATTTCCAGCGCAGTTTCTCATGGTCCTCAGCACGTCCCTTGATGAAAGCGGCCCGGATGGAAGCCTGGGAATAGACGATCAGGATTTCAGGACGGGGATACTCTTTCAGTGCGTTCAGAACCAGTTTTGCCGTTCCCTCGACAATTTCCGGCATGTACTTCGCCGTGGCTTTTCCCGTCGGTGAAAGCGTATAATCCGGATTGATCATGCTTGCCGCATGGTAAAACATCGCGCCGCGGGCGCGGAACATCAGAGAATGCCACAACTGATAGCAGATCATTCCGTCAGAACTGTTGTATCCCATCCAGGGCAGGATGACGCCATCCGGAGCAAAAGAACGCATCAGTTCGAGAAATCCGCCACCATTATAACTCATTACACCAGAATAGATCGGTGTCTGTCTGCACCAGTCATTCCCCCCGTAGGCACTGGCGGCCTGCGGACCGGAAATGAAGGTCTTCGCGTCCGGATCCCCCTGCCGCAGCCCTTTTGTCACGCGGGAAATATGTTCCACCAAGAGTCCGTCCATGTATTCGAGATGATCCGCCCATGCGCTGTAATTTCCATCCCGATGCTTCCGCGCCTCCGCAGCGGTTTCCGGCAGGACCTCCTGAAGATTTTTATATTTTGTTCCCCACTGGCGGTTGATTTCCTGAAGAGAACCGTATTTTCTGACCAGAAAGTCGCGAAAATGTTCCAGACAAGTCGGAGAAAAACAGAAATCAATTGGAGTGCTCCAGTATCCGGCAAGGGAAAGCTCATCGCCGAACCAGTAAAAACGTGGTCCCCGTGCGGCGGTATCGCCACCAAGTTTCCGGAACTGCTGAACGGTTTTTTTGCAGAATTCCCGGTCGGTGAGGCATGGCTTTCTGACCAGAAGCATTTTATTCCCGGTTTTCTGATATTCCGCAGGCAGACGGGCCGCATTGATTCCGGCATGCTGGAGTTTCGTCGGATTAAAGTTGTGCTGAATGGCAAGAGTCTGCTCCGTTTCCCGACGGTTGCCGAGAATGGTCTGCATACGCAGTTCACGCAGTTTTTCAGCAAACAGCGGATGGAGGAAAGGACGAATCGCATCGCCGCTGCGGGGCGTTACCCAGATTCCCGGTTCGTAATCATCCCAGACAAGTTTCTCCGGTGAAGGAATTGCTGTGATGGATGTTTCCGCACGGTCGATCACACGTCCGGAGGACAGCAGTTCGACCCGGAATATGTAGGATCTCATTTTCAGATTGTTTGCAATCAACGTCTCAATCCGGTTGTCTTTACCCGCAGGGAGAGAGCCGGAGGAAACTACTCTGCCGTAAACATCAATCAGCGCCCAGGCAAGTGTGCCGAGCGGTCTGCTCACATTTACCGTAAATACGGCGGTCTGATTTTCCCGGAAGGCATCATTTTCCGGTTTCACGGAGAGAATTTCCGCTTCCGGAGGATTCTTCACGGAGGCCGCTCCAAAATCAATCACATTCCCGTCACTGTCGGTAAGAATCAGCCCAAGCAACTGCCGTCCACCCCACGGAGATACCGGGATTGTTCCGCGAAACTCTTTCCCTGGCTTAAAGGAAAATGTTTTTCTGGCAAGTTCCTGATTGTCACGGTTTCTGACAAACGCTGTCAGGTGCAGCTTCGAATCTGGAACCGATGAGCCTGCCAATGCAATCCGGAAGGAAATTCCCCGCTGATCCGCTGAAGATTCAATTCTGTCAAAAAAGATTTCCGGAACACGATGCGCAGCTGCGACAAGAGCCTTTGCCGTCATCAGGAAATATAGCTCAAAATAATCTTTGAAAGGGGCATTTTTCAGCGGATAGGGCAATTCCGGCGTCATTCCGTTGACGAATCTCCCGGCTCCGCCGCCACTGTACCAGCCAAGCCCGACACTGTATCCCTTTCCAACCTGCCGTGCAACAACCCAGGGACTGTTTTTTCCGCTGACTGCAAAAACAGTTCCGTTCGCAGCGCCTTCACGGTTTATCGTCGCGGGGAACAGTTCAAAGGGTATGGCGGAACTCAGAAACCCTTCCCTGACACGTTTTACAGACGTCGTTCCAACGGTAATGGCCTTCCCGAATGCAGAGATTTCCTTGAGCTCTCCGGTTTTGCAGGAATTACTGATTTCCACGAATCCACAGCCGCCCTTCACCTTGCGGACAATTTCAGAACGCTGCGCTTTCGTCAAATGATCCCAGCTGATTCCGGCCAGCAGAATAACATCGTAATCTCTGGCAAGAAGTCCGTCCAAATTGTCCAGCACATCCTGATTGGTCAGCACACCGTAATAAGGGCCATAACTGAAAAGCGGTTTATGCGGCAGTGTCCAGACCATGGAAGTCAGTTCAATATCGAAGCGTTGTGTCAGTTCCGCGAGCTCGCGCCAGGAGGGAAAGGCCGTCAGGGCCAGCACCCGGATCTTCCCGTTCTTCAATGGTTTCGCCCACTTGATGTGCGGGGTTTCCAGCGAAGTATCCAGACGGGTCAAATCAATCGTGGGTCCATCGTCTTTCCGCAACTCCTGTTCCGCCTGCATATTATAATCCAAAGCGGAGGAAATCTCCGCAGGGACATTGAAAATGGCAAGAAGTCTGCCGTCTGATGCGAATGCCCGAGCCTCCACGTCATATGCGGAAGCAGGAACGGGAAAGCGGTAGCTGATCTGAATATTTTTGATGTCTCCTGGTTTTTCAAAGCGCATTTCCCTGCTTCCAACCTCATGAACGGCACCGTTCGGCACAATACGTGCGGTCAGTTTCATGGTAATATTCTGCTTTTTTGCGCTGTATACGCTCAGGCGGAGGTCGCGTTTCAGCCACTGATTTGTCTGGAAGGCCGCCTTTTCCGGGATGACGGTCAGTTCGCCGACCAGTCCCCCTCCTGCACCGGAGATTTTTTTCAATCCAGTAAAAGGAATGAACTCCACCTGAGTATCCAGACTTTTTCCGTGCGGGATTCTGACCTTTTCAAAACGCCATTCCTGTGTCGTTCCCCCTTTTGCATACCAGCCGTAAAAACTCTTGAGACGGGTAAAATCCATGGTCATCGCCATCCCGTTTCCTGCGGAATCGGAAAAGCCGACCCAGCCGCGGGAAGGCTTGTTGAACCAGAGTTCACCCTGCTGACTTCCGCCGCACACGGACATGACGCCTTTCAAGGTCGGGAAAAAATAGGTACACTCACGCCCTGGAATGCCAGCAAAATTCTGCATCCAGTATCCATATTCCAGTTCGCTCATGGCGGCCTGCAGATTGGTCAGTTTGTAATCAACCAGAATGCGTGCTTCATCTTCCGGAAGACGCACGGTTTTTTTTATCTGCATATAGTCGATGCCGCCCCCGGTATGATGTCCCGTCAAAGTAACGAATCCCTTCCCGGTTATCGGCGTATAATACAGTTTTGTCAGAAAAAAATGCGATGCGGGAATATCCCAGAAATTATCACCGAGCAGACCATCGTTCATAGTCAGATCAACTTCACCCGGCAGAAAACGAAGGGTCTCAATCCGACCCCCTGTATCATTGATTTTCAGTTTGATATAAGGATTCTTCAATTCATGATATCCGGCCGATGCGGAAAGAAGCAACATCAGCCCCAGCAGAATAAGTGTATTTTTCATTTGCATCCTCATCTGTATTTCAATTTGGCAATTTCCATCTGCGTATGGCTTTTCACATGACCATCCAGAAACAAAACGTTTGAAAAAGCACGATTGTGCACGGCATATGCCCGGTTGTACATTTCAACGGCCGGCGGATAGCTGGTCGGATAGGCGGCAGCGGCAATCCGGACAGTCCAGGAATAATTGAATATGATATAAGAACAATCCCCCATCGCAACCTGTTCGGAGGGATATTTCCATGAAGCGAGGCGCGGTCCCGGAAAATAACTTCTTACGTAAAACGCTTCATTGCTGCCATAACTGACCCGTATCTTATCACTGCTGTCCAATCCATAAGACGCCGCCAGCCCCAGTCCCCACGGGTTCGTATCCGAACCGGCAGTATATCTACGATTGTTGAGTCGGCCAAATGAACAATCCAGAAGCTTCAGCGGCTGAAGTCCGCTGAAAGTCATCAGTGTCCGGATTGTGGAAAACTCCTTCCACATGCCTGAAAGGGTATTCTGTTCTGCCGGAAGGTAATCACTCTCTGCTGTATACATGTTGAGGAGTGTGCCGAATTGTTTCAGATTGGCCGCGCACTGGACAGTCTGCGCCTTCTGGCGGGCAGAATTCAGCGCCGGCAGAAGCATACCTGCCAGAATTGCAATGATCGCAATAACGACGAGGAGTTCGATAAGAGTAAAGTTCCTTCTGTTTTTCATTTTTCATCCTTTCCATAATTGTTTTTCTTTGCATATGTAAGTGTCTTTTTTATCACCAGAGATGTTGCCATTTTTACATGGCTGTTCTGATCCGTTTTTCCATTCTCGTAATAGTCCAGAAGCAGTTCCAGTGCTTTGTGACCGATCGAGTAAAAGGGCAGGCTGACAGTCGTGAGATTATCCTCTGAAGCAATGCAGGCACCATCGTAACCGATAACGGAAATATCTCCGGGAACTTTCAAGCCGAGTTCAGTCAGAGCATCAATCACCCAATGCGCAATCTCGTCATTGACGCACCAGTAGACAGATGGAAGATTTCCTTCTTTTTTCTTTTCCTTCAAAATTTTCAGAGTTGCGGAAAAGCTCCTGCATTTAAAACAGTGGAACCTTTCATCGCAATTCAATCGGTATTTCTCAAAAATCCGAAGGAGCTTTTCCGCACGGGTAAAGGCTTCATAAATAAAATAACCGTCGCGTCCCTCATCATAAAATGAGGACATGTAATTTACGATCCCTATGGACTGATGTCCGAACGCCTTAATCTGTTCCGCCAGTGCGCAGCCGCCGGAAGATGGCTCGGCGGTTACAGTTCCGATATTTGAAAAATGCGAATAAGCGGAAATCATGACCTGCGGGAGTTTTTCAAACTTCATCAGCCGCTCCAGCGGACGATCCGGGTAGATGCCGCGTCCGCCGATATGAATCACTCCGATCAGCCTTTTGGCAAGTTCGTCAATGAAACGGTCGATCTCCGCATTGGACGCATCGCAGTCTGGCAGCTGAATCATGATCGTGGAGATGTTTCTCGCCGCGGCACTGTCAATGATTCCTTTGATATAATGTATGGTGAGGCCGTGAGCCTCAAGCAGACAGGAAAACTGCAGCGGAATGATGATACCGATATTCGGAAATGGAGATACCTGTTTCCGGCGGCTCTCCGAAGATATGCAGAGCGTTTTGGGAGTCCGGCGGGTCAACAGACCTTCTTTCAGAAGTTCACAATAGGCTTTGCTGACAGTAGTCCTGTCCACACCGAGCTGTTCCGAAAGCTGCCGTTCGGAAATCATCCGTTCATTGCTGTTCAGACAGGTCATTCCGATCTGGCGGCGAAGTGCCCCTGCCAGTTGAAGATAGAGCGGTTCGGAATTTTCCTTGTCCAAACGAATTTCCGTATATTTCAATTCTTGTCTCATCGGGATTTCATCTCCTTTATCTTTAATTATAACCATAAATCTCTGTTTGGCAAGACACCAAAATAGAAAAAACGGAAAATTTATGAAAAATTTGGCTTGTATTTATCTGCCAAAAAGGTATGATAGCGGTATCATATTTTTTCAGGTGTGGCTCCGCAATGTCGGCTCGTCTTTGAATGAACTGTCGCACCGAGAATAATGGGCATCTCTATTTATTCGAGGATAAATTGAGATGACGCTGGCAAAGGAATGCGAGAGGATGTACATTACAGCATCA
>CAKUJH010000049.1 GCA_934661375.1 uncultured Victivallales bacterium | reverse complement strand
CACCTACTCTACCGCTGAGCTATGCCGGAGCGTTTATGATGCTATGTAATATATCTGCGGTTTTTCATTTTTCAAGCCGAATTTTCTATTTTTTTCAGATTTTGTGTATCGTACAGCAAAATGTACGTTCAGCAGAACGGAAATGAACGTTTGGTTTTGTGATTTCTCCGCCAGAATTACGAATCCGTGCTGAAAAAACAGGAAGCGGTTCGGTTTTTTTTCATTTTTTTCCAAATCATCAGTGGTTTTAAACGATTTCGGTTGTAGATTACGATATCAGGATGACTTGTCCGGAAAAATTCAGGGGCGCAGTCAGACAGTCGGCGCAGGTGTCCTGCGTCTCCGCCTCAGAACCGACCCGGAACATCCGTATAACACTTGGAACTGTAATATTCTGCGAGGCAAAAATAATGTCATATTTCTTGACTCTTCCGGTATTGGCTCAAACCAATAATAAACTGTATTATGCTTTTGTACACTCCGACGGAGTGGGACAGTTCATCGTCGTCGTGCTGTTCCTGTTCTCCATGATCACCTGGACCATTATGATAGACAAAGGGATCAGTCTGAAAAATGCGCAGCGGGACTGCGGCGCGTTTCTGGCGAAATTCCGGGCGAAACGCAATCCGCTGTCCTTTGCCGACCGGATCGAAGAAGAACCGAGTCCGACCGCACGGGTCTGCGAAGCCGCCTATCAGCGGATCACCCAGATGGGAGCCTTGCAGGAAGACGGTCCCCGGCGTACTTTGACCGATGAAGAAATTGACGTGGTGCGTTCCACGCTGGAACAGGCGGTGGCGGATCAGATTCTGGAAATGGAACGGAAGATGATATTTCTGGCAACAGCAGTGACCATCAGCCCGTTTCTGGGGCTGTTCGGTACGGTGTGGGGCATCATGCTGGCGTTCACCGACCTGGCAATCGCGGGAAAAGCGGATATTCAGACCCTTGCTCCCGGCGTCAGCGGTGCGCTGCTGACCACCGTGCTGGGACTAATCGTCGCCATTCCGTCTGTCGCCGGATACAACATCATCAACAGCCGGATCAAGGCTACGATCGTGCATCTGGACAATTTTGTGGAAGAATTTCTGGTGAAACTCAAAATCGAAAAACTCAACGGTGTCGGCAATACCGATACGTTCCGGGGAACAACGGAGATCGACCATGCGGCGGCGTTTTCAAAACAAGACATTTGACGAGATCAACATCACACCGCTGATGGATACGGTGTTTTTTCTGCTGATCATTTTCATGATTACCGCGCCGCTGCTGGAATACAGCATTGACGTGTCGCCGCCGAAAATGGAAGCGGCGGAAATCAAAGTGGATGACTTCACCAAAGTTGTACATGTCAATAAAGCGAAAATCATCCAGTTCGAAAAGAAAACCCTGACCATGCAGCAGCTGCTGAACCGCCTCAGCGAACTTAAACGTTCCCCGCAGGGAAAAAGAATCAAGGTATACCTCCGCGCCGACCGCGATTTGCGTTACGGAGACGTGATCGACGTCTTCAAAACCATCAAGCGGGCGGGCCATGGGGATATTTCACTGGTCACGGAGACAGAAAAATGATAAGCGGGTATGGGTACAGCAGACTGATGCCGCGCGTACAGCGGGTACCGGGGGAAGCCCCGCTGCCCTATGTGCAGTCCGGCAAACGAACTCTGATTTTCAGCACCGTTACGCTGTTCCATGCCGCGATGCTGATTCTTCCCGTGGTATTTCTTGCCATTTCGGAAAAAATCAATCCGCCGGTTTTTGTAACGAAACTGCCGATTGTGGACAGCGAGCCGAACGACAACGAAATCATGTCCCCATATCCGGATGCGAGACGCAAAACCCCGGACGGTGTTCCGGACAAGGGCGAGCCGGATCCGGATCTGCCGCCGATCGAACAGTTTGAACCGATCAAGGATTTGCCGAAACTGCCGGATCCTCCCAAAGAACAGAAAGCGGAACCGCAGCCGCAACCACCGGCGCCGGCACCGCAGCCCCAGCCGAAAGAAACCGCAAAACCGGAAAAGCGCCCCGTGGAAAAAGTTCCGGAAACGGTCAAACAGACTCCTGTCGAAAACGGCAAGGGGAAAACTCCGGCAAAAACAGACAGCAAACCGAAGAAAAAATATTTGTCTGCCGATGACATCAAAATCAGCAGAAAAGTCGTTCATCGAAACACGTCCCGGAAAAACACCGGCCGCAGTGCAGCGGAATCCGCCAACGCCCGCGCGGAAGCAGCAAGGAACGCCCGTAATGCGGCTCTGGCTCAAAGACTGCGCAATCTCAGCCAGTATGGTGTTGCCGGCGGACAAGGCACGCCCGGAGGAGGCGGCGGACGCAATGGCGTTGTCAGCAAAGAAATCAATGACTATTACAATAAGATCGAAGCCTTCCTGAAACGGCGCTGGAATCAGCCGCGGCTGGCGCAGAAAACCGCGAATCTGAAAGCGGTTGTGGCAATTCAGGTGGATGCCCGCGGAAGAATATTGTCTGCGCGGATTATCCAGTCTTCCGGTGTAAGTGCCATGGATGCTTCGGTTCGGGAACTTCTGGCATCCCTGAGTACACTGCCGGTTCCGCCGAAAGCCATGGCTTTTACCGTGGATATGGAAATCGACCGCTGACCGGATTCAGGCGGAAGGCGGCGCAGAATACACAATCAGGGCGCGCGCGAAGGAACAGCCTTCGATCAGACGCACCCGGTGCGGGATATTGGCTTTCACATAAAGAGTATCGCCCTGGCGCATGGTCTGCGAATGATGGTTGTCAAGCACCAGAAAATCGATTTCGCCTTCCAGCAGCAGGAAGAATTCTTCGGTGTCATGCATCATGAAATCACGTTCTTCGCCGGCGGGAGTGTATTCCACAATGAACGGATTCATCTGACGTCCGATCTGCCGGTACGCCAGCGCGAAATACCGTATGCCGAACCGCAAGTTGTCATCGCGGCTGACTTCCTCTCCTCCGTCCAGATGACCGAACGTGTATTCCGGGGAATTCCCGGTATCCTGAAAAAGATCACCGAGCCGCATTCCCAGCGCGGCGGCAATTTTGTCCAAGGCTTTCAGTGACGGAGTAACCCGGAAATTCTCAACCTGGGAAATGAATCCCTTGCTGAATCCGCTCCGCGCAGCCAGCTGTTCCACCGTCATGCGCTGCGCCAGCCGGACCGTCCGGATATTCTGAGAAATGTTCAGCAGATCCATGAATGAATTCCTGCGGTCATTTCCGGAAAATCCGGGCGAACATGCCGGCGGGAAGACAGCGGCCGGAATCCGCTTCGGGAACCGTCATTTCGCCGGCTTCGAGATACTGCGCATCTTCGGGGAAAACCTCCGCCAGACAGCGTCCCAGCGAAATCGGGGAAAATCCCTGCGAATGACAGCTCAGCAGAATGAAATACGGACCGGATGTGTCAAGAATAGCGCGGCAGTTTTCCAGCAGAGAACGGATTCCTTCTTCAATTTTCCAGACCTGTCCCTGAGAACCGCGACCGAAACTGGGAGGGTCCAGAACAATTCCGCGATATTTGGAGCCGCGACGCTGTTCCCGTGCCACAAATTTCATGGCATCGTCGCAGATCCAGCGGATTTTTCCGGGGGTTTCCGGGCCGAGCGCCTGATTCCGCTTTGCCCATTCAATGATCCCGTTGGAAGCGTCAAGATGACAGGCATCCGCGCCCGCCTGCGCCATGGCAAGCGTAGCCCCGCCGGAATACGCAAACAGATTCAAGGTCCGGGGATGCGAACCAAGCTGACTGACACAATCCCGCAGCCATGCCCAGTTGACAGCCTGTTCCGCGAAAAAGCCGAGATGTCCGAAATGAGTCGGTTTTATGAGCAGCGGAATACCGCCCCAGGTTACTGACCATTCCGTCGGCTGTTTTTTGTTTTTCCAGTGCCAGATGCCGCCGCCACCGCCGGCTTCCCGTTTGAATTCGGCATCTGCCGCCGCCCATTCTTTTGCGGGAAGCGACGGCTGCCAGAAGGCGTTCAGAGCCGGACGGATGATCCGGCATTCGCCGACCTGTTCGAGTTTGCGGCATCCGCCGGAATCCAGCAGACGGTACGGGGGAGGAAGAGTTTTTCTGCTCATTTGCTGTCCATTGCATTAAAGACCGTGACGCCGTTGGAAACGGTCATGACGACCTGATTGGTTTCTGAATCGAAAAAAGTAATATCGGCGCGTTTGCCGGGTGAAAGCTCGCCGCGGGTAATCAGACCGAGATCCGCCGCAGGATTGCAGGTGAAACACGCCGCCGCCAGATTGCCCGGCATGTGTGAATACGACCGCAGGTGCATCCAGCCGCCGTCCAGCGTCATTTCCGTTCCGGCAATGACGCCTTCCTCGTTATAGATTCTGCCGTCTTTTTCATACAGTCCCTTCGACTGTTTTCCGGGGAACTGAATGGAATTGCTGACGCCGATCAGTTTATCATTCGGCTTGACCCGTGCTGTGATATCGACCATGCGCGGGTCGATGTGCGCACCGTCCAGAATGACTTCCACGGAAACCTCGTCATGCGTCAGCACCACATCCGTAATGGATGTGTCGCGGTGATGCAGCGGGGGAAGACCGTTGAACAAATGAGTGCAGCGGCGCGCGCCGGCGTCGATGATGCGCAGTGTTTCGTCCACACCCGCCATCGTATGTCCCATGGACGGAATCACGCCGTTGTCCAGCATGATTTCCACCAGTTTTTCGGCATTTTTCAGTTCCGGCGCGAAAGTCAGCAGTTTAATTCTGCCGTTGGCGGCCGCCAGCAGTTCGTCAAAGAAACCGCAGTCGACCGGGGAACAGTCTTCCTTCGACTGCGAACCGGCTTTCACCGGGTTGATGAACGGTCCTTCCAGATGCAGCCCGCACGGAGCCGCACCGGGCATGGGTTCCGACATCATTTCGGTCAGACGCGCCACCGTCCGGATCATCTGCTCACGCGGCATGGTGACCAGCGTCGGCAGGAATGAAGTAACGCCTTTCGACGCCAGATAACGGCTGAGGTCCTGCATGTGCATATCCGGTTCCAGCACCCGTTCCGTATCGAATCCGCCGCCGCCGTGGATATGGCTGTCAATCAGTCCGGGAAGCGCGTAACAGCTGGTCGCGTCAATTGTTTCCAGTCCGGGTTCATCCTGTGAAAATGCGGATACGCCCCCGATGCCGATAATTTTGCTGCCTTCGCAGAGAATCCCGGCGTTGGGAATATTGACATGCGGCGTCAGACAGTAATCGGTCAGAAACAGTTTTCGGTTTTTTCCCATTCTTTTCCCTTGATTGGCAGATTGAAAATTTCATTCATCCGGTAATATGACGCGGAGTGCCGTTTTTTTCAATGTGCAAAACCGTTTTTTCGAAAAAATTATGAGCTTTTTCTGTGAAAAACCGAGGTGAATACGCACATCAGTGAAATTCAGTCCCTGTTTCCCGGCAGCGTTTTCAGGGACTCCTTCTCCTCTGCGGCATGTTTGCGGTACGCGGCCCGTTTCCGGCGGATTTCCTTGAAATCTTCATCGCTCATGTTCAGCAGGGCATAAATCGCCGGCTGCTTTCCGGTAACAATTGCCAGTTCCACGCCGGAACCGAATTTCAGCACATACCCTTCGGGGTCAAGTTCGACTTCGGCGGGATAGCAAACCGACGGGGCGGACGGAGTTGCGGTCAGCGGAACATCTCCGATCCACTTGACCACCCCGGTGAAATTGCCGTACTGATATTTGTTGTAGACATCGCTGGTCACCCGGACCATCTGGCCGGGCTTCACTTTCCGCACCACCCGCGCATCGATCTTGGCAATGGCGCGGATCCGGGTTCCCGCCGCGACCACCGCCGCGACTTTTCCGCGCGCCACATACCAGGTGTCCTTGCAGGCGAGTTCCACAATGCGTCCCGCCGCCGGCGCCACGATCCGGCATTCCGCAATCCGGCTGCGGATGAACTGCAGTTCCTCTTTTTTCCCCTGCAGTTTCGCCGCAACCAGCGCAATGTCGCGTCTGGCTTTTTCGATGTACTTTTCCCCCAGTCCGCTCTGCACCCGGCGCAGATTTTCCTGGGCGCGCGCCAGCTCCGCCTCCTTCTGAATGGCTTCCAGCTCGATTTTTTCAAACTCCGTCTTGGAAATGGCGCTGACGATCTGCAGTTTTTTGGAACGTTCCAGACGGTCGCGGGTTACTTTGACCATCTGTTCGCATTCCGTCAGGTTCGTCCGGGAAAACCACAGATCCTTCGGCAGCGGTTCCTTGATCAGAATCGCCAGTTCCGCTTTTTTGACTTCCAGTTCCGCTTCCAGTTCCCGCACGGCGGATTCCAGCGTGATGGCGGTGGCTTCGTATGCCCGCGAATCCATTTCGGCAATGACTTCACCTTTCTTCACGTCATCGCCGCGGCGTTTGTTGAATTTCGTGATGTGCGCATCTATATGCCCCACAATCTCGAAGGTTTTGTCCGGCACGATCACGCCGTCACAGTAGATGGTGTCTTCGATCTTGAACAGAAACAGGGAAGCCGCCAGCGACAGCAGCGCCGTGGCTCCGGCACATGACATCAGGATGAATATCCGTATTTTTGCTCTGATCTTGGCAGGTTTTGCGACATTGCTCATTTTATTCTCACAGCTCCAGCGGTTACATGGGACATATTGATTTAAGCGGTACGGCGGCACGCGCATCCCTTCCGGATGCATACGGACGGGAACAGATTCTGAAGGACGGTACGAACCGGAGGTTTACCGGGCGGCTCTTTCCCGTCTGAAGTGTCAGCCATCATGAAGACGGTCAACTTTCGGTTGTTCTGAGTTTCATGCGGATGGTGCTTACTTTATCACCGTCCGGAACAAAAGCAACCCCTGTTTTTACAAAAAAACGGTTTTTCTCTAATTTTCGCCGGAAGAATCATCGGATTCTGTTGGTTTTTTCCGGTATGCGCCCGGGGTGCGGCCGGTTACCCGCTTGAATTGACGCCCGAAATAATTGCTGTCGGAAAAACCGGTTTCGTACGCAATATCCGCCAGACACTTTTCCGTGGAGCGCAGCATCATGACGGCATCGGCGATCCGCAGACGCATCTGATACTGCAGCGGAGTTGTCCCCGTCGCGCGTGCGAAGTTGCGCATCAGCGACGCTTTGGACATGCCGGCGATCGAACACAGTCTGGCGATGCTGACCGTTTTCCGGTAATTGCGGTTCAGATACGTGATGACTCCCGCCGTATTGAGGTACAGCTTTTTCGCCGAATGATGACCGCCGGGATAAATCCGTGCCAGATGTCCCAGCAGACTCATGAACAGCCCCATCATGTTGAACAGATACCCCGGCGTGCGGTTTTCACTTTCGTGCTGAAGCCCCAGCGCCAGCTCCCGGATCTGCTCCATGTCCTTTTCCTCCGGATGAAACAGCGGACATGTCCCGTCATCCGGCACTTTTCCCAGATACAATGCCTCGTAGCCGGGCAGATAGGTGAAGTCCAGCAGCGGCATGGAAATGGATTCCGGAATATACAGAATGTTCATGACGGCAAAATCGGGGGAACATGTACCATACCTGTGATATTTCCCGCGCGGAATGACAAAAATATCGCCTTTCTGCACTTTGATCACCTGTCCGCCGTATTCATGATCGCCGCTGCCGGAAAAAACGATGACCAATTCGATAAAATCGTGCTTATGAGTCGGGGTTTCCCCTTGCGGATCCATCCAGCGGACGAAGAGGGAAAACAGCTCGTCCACGCTGTCCGTAAAGTCTTGCAGCAGCTTATAGGATTCATTCATTGCGCACCTCCGGCGTTTACAGAAAGATAATCCGTTTTCCGGAAAAATCAAGTTCCGTCAGCAAAAAAGTGAAATTGAAACTTTTATGCTGTAAAAAGCAACTATCGTTATGGCAGAAAACGCGAAAATGAAGTATAATTAATCATGTGAAAAACAAAAACAGAGAATCAACCACAAAAAGAGAGAAAGGAAAACGGAATCATGGCTCATGAGAAAGTTCTTTTTCATTTCACATTCAAAATGTGTAAACTGTTGCAATTCACATTAATAGAACTCCTCGTCGTTATTGCTGTTATTGCAATTCTGGCGGGAATGCTGCTGCCCGCATTGAATTCCGCCAGAGAATCCGCCCGTGCCATTTCCTGCAAAAACAGTTTGCGCCAGATCAACATGTGGGCAATAGGCTATCAGGATCTCTATAATGACAGCATTCTGCCGGCTCTCAGCAAAGGAGAACTGGACGGGTACAGTGATGCGGTTTACCGCCGCTGGTTCGAGACTATGCTGTCCCCAAATGTCGGTCTGGGAATCCCCGGCATTGTCAACGGAGTCAAACTGAACAGTGCATATGATGCGAAAAATCTGAATGCCGCACCCGTCAAATTCTTCATGTGCCCGACTCACGCCGGGATGTTCAGCCGGACTCCCCGCATGCCGGCAGGTTCGCCTTACATGTATTACTGGAATGTTCCGTTTTCCTCCTCGTTCTCCTACAATATCTATCTGGGCGGACATGCCACCAATACCATGGAAAACCAATACGCACTGCAGAAATATTCCCAGACCCGGGTTGCTCCGTCAAAAATTATCTCATTTTCGGAACAATGGAAAGCAATCAATGTCAGTAATACCATCAGCGACAGCAGCGTCTTCATCAGGGATGCGGTGCGCAACAAATTCAACCGCATATATTATCCGCATTCCAGCGGAATGTCAACCGCATACGGAGATGGTCATGTGGAAGCGGCGCAGCTGACTTCCACGATCATTCTGCACCCTTGGAAAACCAACGACTGACTAATATAAACTAAAAAACTGGAGCATGAACATGAAAAAAGCAACACTCGCATTCATCATCGCAGGCAGTCTGCCCTGCCTGCTGTCCGGAACAGAGAATCTGGTGAAGAATCCGGATTTCGAACAGGTGAAAAACGGCAAACCGGTCGCCTGGATCCTCAAAGCAAACGGCGGTTCCTCCGGAGCCATCACTCAGGACAACAGCAACCGCCGCGCATATATCAAAAAAGTCTGCGACGGACAAAGCACGGCGGTAACCTGGAGTCAGGACATCCGAATCAAACCGGGAACTCTCTACCGACTTTCCGGAACAGTGGAAGGCGATGGACGTCTGTTCTGGTATGAACTGGATAAAAGCTGGAAATATGTCCGCCAGGTCCGCGGAGTCAAATTCAACGGAAAGAAAGGCGAAAAAGTTTCCTGTGAATTCCGCACTGCTGATAATGCGGCAATCTGCCAGATCCGCTTTGAACTGTATGGAAAAACTGCCGAAGGCGAAGGTTGGCTGGACAACGTTTCGCTGGAAGAAGTTGAATCTCCGGCTGCCAAATGAATCCGTAAAGGGAAACACCGCATGAACTGCAAAGCACTGCTGCTGACAACCGTCCTGCTGTCCGGACTGTCCGGATTTGCAGCACCGAAAGTGATAGACCTTTCCTGGAGCAATCCGACGGTTGATTTTCTGGAAAAGAATATTCAGGAAATGAACCGGACTGCTCCGGTGGACGGCTTGACCATCCGGGTTCGCGGGGAACAGGTAAAGTGGAAAGAAAAGAATCTGTTCGCTTTTCAATATCTGTGGAGCGGTTGTCCATTGGAATATTCTCATTTTGAAAAAGAAGTTGCCCGGCTGAAAAAAATTCCGTTCGGACGTTTCACCGACAATTTCTGGTATTCCACGACATACAACTACGATACAGACTGGTTCAACGATGCGGAATGGAAAACGGTCGCCGCCAATTTCGGCGTTGCCGCCCGTGCCGCCCGTGAAGCCGGACTGAAAGGTTTTCTGTTCGATATAGAAGAATACGGAAAAAAATTCTGGGACTACAACAAACTGAATACGAAAATGAGTCTGGAAGAAACCCGGAAAATTGTTTACCGCCGCGGACAGCAATGGGGCAAAGCGGTTTTTGCCGCATATCCGGACATCACAATTTTCATGCCGTTCATGCTGACCATGGGACAGCTGACCGTTCCGTTTGTCAACGGCATCATGAGTGTCATGCCGCCGCAGGCACGGATGATTGAAGGTTCCGAATGGATGGGATACGCCTGTGCCGTGCCGGATGATTTTCTGCTTCAGCACCGGATGTACTCTGATGCGGCGGACAATGCGGCGGTGGTTTATCCGGAAAACCGAGCGAAATATCTGACGCAGACTTCGCTTGCTCCATCGCTTTATATGGATGCGTACTTTACTTTATCTCTGAAATATGGACAGAAAGAACAGATTGACCGCGAAGGAGTTGTCCGGGTTTTCCGCCGTAATCTGGCAGCAGCGTCTGTTGAAGGAAGTCAGTATGTATGGCTGTACGGAGAAAAAGGCAGCTGGTGGAATGGCAGTGAACAGCTTCACCGTCAAATCAGAAAAACCTGGGAACAGCAGGCTCCGGGAATTACCGATGCCGCACGGGAAGTCATGAACCGCGATACCCGGAAGCTGTCTGCGGCAAATCTGCTGGAAAACGGCAATTTCAACGATGCTTCCGGCTGGTATGTCTGGCAAATGGAGCAGGACAGAAAGCTGCCGCTCCCCGGAACAATTCTGGTCAGAAACGGAAAAGCGATTCTGAAAAAGAACACTAACGGCAGTGTCTCCCAACGATTCAATCTGAAACCGGGCGAATATTACGGTGTTCTGTTCAGCGGAATCAACCGATCCACAGGAGACGGCGGCTGCGAACTGGCATTCCAGACGTCAGGCAAACGGTGGCTGAGTTCAGAGCGGAACTTCAAACTTCCGCTGTCGCAGACCGGAAAAGAAGAAACTGTTTTCTTCCTGTTCAAGGTTCGCGATGACGCTGCCTATGTAACATTCACGCTGTATGCCAGGAATCAAGGAAAAGATGATTCAGATGAAATTATCTTCACCGGCGCCCAGCTTCTGAAATTCTGAAAGAATCCGGCGTGTCGCAGAATAATGAGTCTGCGGCATCCGCCGGCGGATATAAAAAAACAAGTATACAACATCATGGAGGAACTGAAAATGATGAAGTGGAAATCCAAAAAGGAAAGCACGACCCGACACACTGCAGAGCAATTCACATTAATAGAACTCCTCGTCGTTATTGCGATCATTGCAATTCTGGCGGGAATGCTGCTGCCGGCTTTGAATTCGGCACGGGAAAAGGCGCGCGCCATTTCCTGTGTAAACAATCTCAAACAGATCGGACTCGCCGCATTCCAGTACGGCAATGACTACAACGGCTATTTTCTGCACTTTCAGGGAGCGCAGTTCATCGACCATAAAGACAGCTCTGGACGGATGATATCCGGGTTCGCCGCCATGTCTCCGTATCTGGGCGGTCCCAAGAGCATTGAAGAAATCGACGCCATCCGCGCCGAGGTCGGCAGTCCTGCCGCAACCAAAAGAACGCTGCGGATTTACATGTGCCCGAATGAAGCGGAATACAAGGATCAGTATGTGTACCCGTCCTATGCCCTCGCCACCAATGACAGCATTCCCTATACGCAGGCACTGTATAAAAACAACACGATGACTTACATGGATGGGGATATGGTAAACAAACCGGTTCAGCCGTCTGATGCGATTCTGGGTGCGGACCGTTACAAGAGCAACAACAATGCCACTCAAACGTCTCTGACGAACATCAAATTCTATCATACCGGCGGCAAAAAATTTGCTGCCATCTGGGCGCGGCATTCCAACAACGCCAACATGGTTATGCTCGACGGTCATGTCGCGGTCGCCAATCCGCAGGCTCTGTTCAACAGCAATTACAGTGTGCCGTATTTCACCGGCAGATGCTATAAAACCAATTACGTGGTTCACAAAACCGGCGTCGGACTCTCCAAACAGTAAGACAGGGAAGTCAGCAGCATGAAAAAACTGGGAATATTGCTGACGGCGGCGTTTCTGCTGACCGGTCTGGCGAACGGGAATGAACCGTCCGCGGGGCAGCAGTCGCAGGCGAAGTGGATCTGGTATCCGGAAGTCGGATTGAAAGATCAGCTCCGGTTTTTCCGCCGGGAATTCACTCTGCCGGAAAAACCTGCCGCGGGAACGCTGAACTTTTCCGGAGACGACGTCTACACCATCTGGATCAACGGACAGAAAGTGCATAAGGCAGTCAACTTCAAATGTCCGCCGTTCGATGCGGCGAAATATCTGAAGAAAGGAAAGAATGTCATTGCCGCGGAAGTGCTGAACATCGTCAGCGGAGCGGGACTGCTCATGAGGACGGAAATCCGGCTTCCCGGACAGCAGAATCCGGTGGTCTGGGTTACCGACAGCAGCTGGAAATGTTCCAAGACGAACGCTCCCGGCTGGACGGATGCGGGATTCAACGACTCATCCTGGCGCGATGCCATGGTGGTGCGCGGCGTAACCGATCAGCATTCCTGGAGAAAACATATTGACCTGCGCCGTTTTCTGAGCCGTCAGGAATATGAACAGTACACGAACAGTCTGAATACCACGCAGGTGCAGACCGCGAAACTGCGCGGCGAACTGCTGAAGCGTCTGGCGCAGGAAGCCCCTGCGGCACGGACAGAAGTCCGGCGGATCAACGGATATCCATGGATCAGCAGCGGTTCGTGGAGTTTCCCGGCATTCCTCTACAATTCTGTGATGCTCAACACCGGCACCGGACCGGAAAGCCATCTGGCACGGTTCGGACGTTTTTATCAGGCGGGATTCAGGCTTTTCGTAACGCAGATCACGCTGGAAACACTGTGGAAGGAAAATGCCGCTCCGGATTTTGCCGCGGTGGAAAACGGTCTGCTCAATCTGCTGGCACATGCGCCGGACGCCCGGCTGGTCATCATGATTGACCTCAATCCGCCGGAATGGTATGTCAGACGTCATCCGGAAGAACTGATCCGGTACGGCAGCGGGGCAAAGCCGGTGTTTGCCGGCGACCATCTCCGCAACCCGATGATGCGTCCGTCCATGGCGTCCAAACCCTGGATGAAGGAATGCGGCAGTGTCGTGGCGGATATTGTCCGCAGACTGGAACAGTCTCCCGCCGCCAAACGGATTGTCGCCTACATGCCGTTCTACGGAATTTATTCGGAATGGCATTATTATGGAATGCCGAAAGACCTGCCGGACACCGGCAGTGCCATGACCGCGGCGTTCCGGGAATTTCTTCATAAGAAATACGGCAGTGATGAAGCACTGCGCCGGGCATGGCTCCGGAAGGATGTCTCGCTGGCTACGGCACAGGTTCCCGTGCGTGAACGTCTGAATCCGGCGATGCCCGATCTGCGCGATCCGGCTGCCGACCGCTGCACACTGGATTATCTGGAATGCCATGCCGCGGTCATCAATGACTGCCAGGCATATTTCAACCGGACCGTCAGAAATGCGGCGGACGGACGGGTGCTGACCGGAAATTACAGCGGTTATTTCTTCAGCATGGGTTATCCGGCGGAAGGCTGGCAGACTCATACTCCGGAAATGCTGCGTTCCGGCAATGTGGATTTTCAGGCTGCGCCGTATTCCTACCGTTTCCGAAGCACCGGAGACTGCGGTCTGCCGCGGAATGTGTTTGAAACTTACGCTCTGAACGGCAAGTTTTCCATTCTGGAATCCGACGCCCGGACGCATCTTTCCGGCGACCCGAACGACGGACACAGTCACAGTCTGGCGGATTCCGTCGGACAGCTCACCCGCGATTTCTGCAATGCGGCAACGCGCGGCTCCGGTCTGTGGTACTATGATTTCACCGCCGGCTGGTATGACCGCCCGGAATATCTGTCGCTGTTCTCCGGTCTGCTGAAAATCATGCTGGAAAAACCGGACACCACCCGGCACAGTGAAGTCGCCTTTGTCTGCGATTTCGACAGTGTGCCGTATCATACCCGTTCGGTCAATCCGAATGAATTCTCCCAGCGTCTGACCAGTTTTACCGCGCGGGAACTGTTCTACTCCGGCGTTCCGTTTGACACGGTTCTCTGGCAGGATCTTCAGAAAACCGATCACAAGATCTATATCTTTGCCAACAGTTTCCATCTTACACCGGAAAAACAGGCAATGATCGACCAGCTGCGCGCACAGGGGAAAACGCTGATTTTCCTGTATGCGGCAGGTGCATTGCCGGACTCCGGAGTCAATGCGGACGGCATGGAAAAATTCACCGGCATCCGAACCCGTCTGATCCGGCAGCAGGCAGATCAGACGATCCGGCTCCGCACCGGACGGCATCCGTTCATCGCCGGGCTGGAAGGCAAAACGTTCGGACTGGGACTTGCTGCCGATCCGTTCTTTGAAGTCGATGATCCGGAAGCGGAAATTCTCGGAAACATCATCATTGGCGGTCGGAAATTTCCGGCACTTGCGGTCAAACAGATCGGAGATTCGCAATCCGTTTACTGCGCCATTCCGTTCCTGAGCCGGAACATCCTGCGGAATATTTTCCGGGCGTCCGGCGTGCATATCTATCTGGAAAACAATGAAGACGTGCTGTTCGCCTCCAGCGGACTGATCGGTCTGCATACAGCCAAAGGCGGAATGAAGGAACTCCGTCTGCCGGAATCTGCGGCGAAAATCACGCAGCTGCTGCCGGAACGCAAAGAATTTCCCGCCGGCAAGGAAATCCGTTTCCAGGCAAAACCGGCTGAAACAGCTCTGTTCAGACTTGAAAACTAAGGAATTCTGATGAAAGTATTTTTGACCATCATAATTTTTGCATTCGCCTTTTTCTGTGCGGATGCGGTGGAAGTGCAATGGAGCCGCGGCAGCGGTCTGGAAAACTGGAAAGCGCTGTACCGGCTGAAATGCGCTCCGGTTTCCGAAGGACTGCGTCTGCATTCCATCGGCAGTGATTCCTCTATTGTCTGCGAAGGGTTGAAGCTGAACCCGCAGAATCTGAACGCGGTGGAAATCACCTACAAAGCAGCGGGAATCCGCAGACGCACACACGGGCAGATTTATTTCGCCAATGACCGCGGACGCTTTTCCGATGCGCGCCGCTGGAATCTGCCGTCCATGTCCGGCAGCGGACAATGGCAGACTATGCGTATCACCAGTGCCGCACTCACGGATCCGGATGCCTGGTTCAAAGGCGGCACCGTCACGAAACTGCGTCTGGATATGGAAGACGAACCCGGCGGAGAAATTCTGGTTTCGAAAATCCGCTTTTTCCACGACCCGAATGTGCGTCCGGCAAAGAGCATGACCGCGCAGCTTGATGGTCCGGTCTGGCCAACCGTCAAGCCGGATTTTTATCCATTGAAGACCAAAGAACTTCACTCCGTCCCGTATTTTTCCACAGGCATGGTGTCACATCCGCGCGACAACGGCCGTCCGGCGGATTATTATGTGCGGCGCAGTTTTGTCCTGCCGGGAAAACCGGAATACGCGCTGCTGCAATGTTCCGCCGATGACCGCGCGACTTTTTATCTCAACGGGAAAAAAGCCGCCTTCGCACCGACCTGGGACAAGACCATTTCCGCTGATGTTACCGGATTGCTCCGTCAAGGAGAAAACGTCCTTGCCATCGAATATCACAATGACCGCGGCGCGGGCGGTGTTCTCGCGGAAATTCAGATGCGTCTGGCGGACGGACAGATTCTGAAAACCGGAACCGACTCCGAAGCCATTGTCTCCGACCGCAAATCCGCCGGCTGGAACGAACCGGGATTCGACGATTCGGATTTTGTTCCGGCAGCCTGGAACCCGCCCCCTCCGGGCATACCCTGGACCCGGCAGCTGGATTACCGTGACATCTCCACAACGCTCCGCCTGCTGAACGTCTCGCTCGACCGTGCGGCGTATTCCGCCGGCGACACCGTAAAAATGACGGTCCGGGTGAAGGGGAAATGCCCTGCTCTGCCATCCGGAGTCATGCTGCATCCGGCAACTGGAGCCGGTCTGCTGCTGCCGCCGGAAGAAATCCGGCTGACCGATGAAAATGTGCAGAAAATCTCGCCGGATGAATGGAGCTTCACCATTGAGTACCCCCTGCCGCGCAATCTGCGGGACTGCCGGTTCCGTCTGGAAGTGAAGACAGCCTGGCAGATCGACCGGAATCCGGCAGCGGAATTGGATTATGCCGGAATTGCCGCCGATCCGGAAAAACATCCGAACATCACAACGGAAGTCCGGCAGACTCCGCAGGGACCGCGTTTCTTCCTGAACGGAAAAATGGTCTATCCCGCCATTGCCTGTGTGCCGCGCAACAGCGGTCCGGATCCGATGGAGCTGGATTTCCGGCTGCTGTTCCCGGTCGGGGACTGGTGGCTCAGCAAGGACAAGTATGACTTCTCCGCCTTTGACCTTGCCGTGGAACAGGCATCCCAGGCATATCCGGACGTCAAATTCTTTGTGCAGCTCAGCACACATCCGCCGGTTTCGTGGGCAGAAGAGCATCCGGACGAAATGGCGCGGACCGAAGACGGCCGCATGTCCCGGCATCTGGGCATCGGTGAAACTCCGCATTCTTTTTCTTCGAAAATTGCTCTGGAAGACAAACGCAAAGCCGTAACGGCGTGCGTGAAATATCTGGAAAATTCACCGTACGCCGACCGCATTGCCGGATACCGCATCATCGGCGGTCATACTGCGGAATGGATCGGCTGGGGACATATGGACAAATGGCTGTTCGACTACTCCAAACCGACGCAGAAGGCGTTCGTGGAATATGCCCGCATCAGCTATCCCGAAGCCCATATTCAGGGAATTCCTTCCGTTCAGCAGAGACTGAAACGTCCGAACGGCATGGAAAGTCTGCTGGATTCCAAAGAGAACACGGCGGAAATCGCCTACAACCGTTTCTATTCCGTCGCCATCGCGGATATGCTGATTGATCTCTGCCGCACGGCAAAGAAGGCTTGCGGCGGACGCAAAGCGGTCGGCAGTTATTACGGTTACACCTTCAATACTTCCGGCTCGATCTATTTCCAGGGAACGGGTCATTATGACCTGATGCGGGTGCTGGAATCCGGTGCCGTCGATTTCCTGATGTCGCCGCAGTCCTACGGCATCCGGCATCTGGGCGAAACCATGGGCGATATGAAACCGTTCCAGACCATCGCCAACCATGGGATTCTTTCCATCGTAGAAAATGACATGCGGACTCATGCACTGCCGCCGATCTGGACCAACAACTACGACCAGACGCTCAATGCGGCGCAGTCCGTCAGCATCATGGGACGGGATCTGGGCATTGCGCTCTGCCGTCTCCAGCCCCTGCTGCTCTACACTTTCTACGGAAAATACCACAGCGAATTCAGTTTCCCGGAAATGCGTCCGCTGATGCGCGATCTGCGCAGAACCGGCGAATTCTGTCTGAAACAGAAAATCAGCCGCAAAGCGGATATCGCACTGGTGGTCAGCGAACAGTCGCTGAATTATCTGGCACTGGAAAAACGCTATGTGCGCACCGGCGGACGCCGTCAGAACTACAATCACACCGGAGCCGTCGGCAATTTCCCGACCAGCGCACTGCATCTGACCGGCGAACTGATTTCCGGACAGATTGACCCGGTCAGCCGCAGCGGGGCAGTCTGCGACTATGTACTGGCGGAAGACATCGCCAACCATCTGGATGATTACCGGCTCTGGATCTTCACGGACTGTTTCGAATATGACGAAGCATTTCTGGCGGCGGTCCGGAAACTCCGCAAACGCCCCGTTACCCTGCTGTGGCTCTATGCTCCCGGTTATTACCGGAACGGCGTCAATACTTTGGAAAACATGCAGACGCTGACCGGATTCCAGTTCCGGAAACTGGCATCGGCTCCGGCGGAAATCCAGCTGGCGGACAAGAGTTATCTGGGAATTGAAAACGAAGTTTCCTCTCCGGCATTCTGTATTCCCGCACAGCCGGGGGTTCGGCTGCTGGGCAATTACACGGGAACTCCGTTCTGCGGTTTCGCCGAAAAACAGGACGGTCCATCCCGTTCCATTTTCTGCGGAGCATACCGTTTCTCCGCGGCGTTCTACCGTCGGCTGGCGGCGGAAAGCGGCGCACATATTTATTCGGACTCCGGCGATCCGGTCGAAGCCAATGAAGGACTGGTTACACTCCATGCCCGCTGGCCCGGACGCAAGACCATCCGGCTGAAACAGAGATCCAGCGTGGTGGACGTGTATAATCACCGGCTGATTGCAGATGATGCCGATTCTTTCAGCTTCGATGCTCCGCTTCATTCCTCCTGGCTGTTCTATATCGGTCCGGATGCCGGAAAACTGTTGAAAGAATTGAAGGACTGAACCATGCGTTTCAATGAAAATTTCATCAGAGACCGGCGCACCCGTTTCTACCGGAGCGTGCAGCGGGTACTGCTCAATCAGAACTGTGAAAACACGGAACTGCTGATCGGCAATCCGGAATACCAGCAGGTCATGCATTACCTTCCGGAAATGGTGATCCTCAATCCCGGCGCATCCATGGTGCTGGATTTCGGTTCCTCGTTTCACGGCGGGATCCGCCTCCTGACCAATATCTGGTGGGAAACGGATGATGTGAAACTGCGGATTCAATTCGGCGAATCGGTCAGCGAAACACTGGGACTGGCGAACGAGGATCACTCGCGGCGCAGCGAAACCTTGAGCATTCCCCGCAGTGCTGCCATGACGGAATACGGCAACACCGTGTTCCGGTTCGTCCGGCTGGAAAACGTCTCAAAAATTCCCATTCGGATTCAGAACATCATCGGGGTTGTGCTGGAATGCGATCTGGAAGTTGCCGGTTCGTTTGAGTCTTCCGACCGTCGGCTCAACCAGATCTGGCAGACTGCGGTCCGCACCGTGCATCTCTGTATGCAGGATTTTCTGTATGACGGCGCCAAACGAGACTGCTGTATCTGGATGGGGGATATGCACCCGGAAATCAAGGGTCTGCTGTGCGCGTTTTCCGATGTTTCCATCGTGCGCGATTCCTTCGAATTTCTGGTTCATCAGGCGCGCGCCGACCAGCCGATGAATCAGATTTACACCTACTCCTGCTGGTTCATCATCAGCGTGTGGGATTACTATTG
>CAKUJH010000048.1 GCA_934661375.1 uncultured Victivallales bacterium | reverse complement strand
GAATGATGTCATCGTAGTCGGTCACTTCATCACCTTTTCAAAACGGAAGAAGTATTCTCCTCCCGGAGTATCGCAGGTCTCTTCGCGGGGTTCGGGATGGTGCGGATTGTAAAATTCCACAATATGAAAGCCACACTTGTTCACGTAAAAATGGATGTTGCGCTTCTCGAAGTATGGGGTATGTGTTTCCCAGACCTTCGTCTCCGGATATTTTGCTTCAATCATCCGCCACACGGTCTGTCCGATCCCGTGGCTGTGGCAATCAGGGCTGACAAACAGAAGATACAGTGAATTGACCTGAGTCTCCGGGTGGATGGCAACGACCACGCCGCCGACCGGTTCGCCATCGACGATGATCCGGAACGCCTCGGCGTTTTCCGCATGAATGGAAGAGATGATATCCTCGCGAGGGATCACGCTTTCCTTCAGCGGACCGAATTCTTCAACCGCCGCCTTGTCAAAAGCGATCTGATTTTCCCGGACAAAGTCGTCTTCCTCAAAATCCTTCAGCGGTCGTAATTCTATGTTCATTTCCGATGTCCTCCGATCTGTTCGTTTCGTTCCTTGCCGGTCGCGCCTTCCACGAAGTTCGTGCCTTTCAGGATGGCGTTCTTTCCCATCCGGTTCTTGATGCCGATGATCGCCTGCTGCAGACGCTTTTCCTTGTCCAGTTCCGCCTGTTCCTCGGCTTTCTGTTTCTCCAGCGCCTCGTAATCGGTGAAAAGGTCCGGCTGGTCGGGATCCTTGTCGGCCGGGATGTCGTTCTCGCTGATGATATGGTTCGCCACGACCGTGATTCGCCGGACCAGCAGGTTCGGATCGACGCAATGGTCGAACAGCCCCATCATCGCCTCCGTGATGATCCTGCCGGACGAGGTGAAACGCTCAAGGTTAACCGAACCATGTGCCTCTTTCGGGACCGGCTTGCCATAGTGGTTGATGTGGACCGGGCCGTTGTATCTCATCCGCCGCATCGGGTCGGTGAAATTGCTCGTATCATATCCCACCGTCAGCACCAGCTGGTCGGTCACCAGATGTTTTTCCACGAGATCGAGCGCGAGCTGGTCGGTCATCTCACGGGCGACGACCTTTCCCTTTTCGAATTCATACGGGTCCTGCAGCACCTGTCCGGAACTCATGCTGTTGCTCTCCGGCTTGTAGGCTTTGATCTCCGCGATTGTGACCGGCTCCCAGCCCCAGGCATGGTCGATCAGGAGTTCCGCATTGATGCCGAATGCCCGGTAAAGGACATCCTCGCACTTCACGGACATCCGGGCGACATCGCCCATCGTGTGCATACCCATTGCTTCCAGCCGGGCGGCGTAACCATGCCCCACGCGCCAGAAATCCGTCAGCGGCCGGTGCGACCAGAGTTTCTCCCGGTAGGACTGCTCGTCCAATTCGGCGATCCGGACGCCGTCCTTGTCGGCCGGAATGTGCTTCGCCACGATATCCATTGCGATCTTGGCAAGATAGAGATTCGTGCCGATCCCCGCCGTGGCGGTGATTCCGGTATTGGCGAGCACCTCCCGGATCAGCTTCATCGTGAAATCATGGGCGGAGAGTTTGTAGAGTTTCAGGTAGGAAGTCGCATCGATGAACACCTCGTCGATGGAATAGACGTGGATGTCGTCCGGCGAGACGTATTTCAGGTAAACACCGTAGATCTGCGAACTGACCTCGATGTAACGGGCCATGCGCGGCATAGCGACGATGTAGTCCAGCTCAAGGGCGGGATTCGCAGCCAGTTCCGGAGCGTTGGCGGATTTGCCCGTAAAACGGCGCTGTGGCGCGACTCTCTGCCGCTGGACGTTGACCTGCCGCACCTTCTGCACGACTTCGAACAGGCGCGGCCTGCCGGGGATTCCGCAGGCTTTCAGCGCCGGAGAGACCGCGAGGCAGATCGTCTTGTCCGTCCGGGACTGGTCCGCCACGACAAGATTGGTCGTGAGCGCGTCAAGCTGCCTCTCGGCGCACTCCACCGAGGCGTAAAAGGATTTCAGGTCAATGGCGATGTAGGTGCGGAACATTGCGGCATCCTGCCAATCAAATGCCGTTCAGCCGGTATAGGCATCGTCGGAAGTGTTGCGGAAATTCTGGCGCGCCAGCCATTCCTTTTCCTCCGGCGTTTCCGGAATGTCGATGCGCTCGATCTTGAAAATAACCGGCCGAGTCCCGTCGTTGCAGCAGGCGATCATCATCCGGTCATCGTTGGTCCATTTGTGCATGATCGAACCTCCCTACAGCGCGGTGTAGACATACCGGCTGATGGCATCCCATGCCTCGCCGCAGAATTTGCCGTTCAGCAAGTGATAGAAATCGTCTTGTTCGGGAGTCCGCTTCAGCAGAAACGTATCTCCTGGCTTGAAAAACGGACACGGTCCGGCATTGGGATCGGCGAGGTATTCCTTTTGCAGTTCGGGAAAAACCTTTGTTTCCAAAACGGTGATTTTACATTCGTGTCGCATAACTTCTGTCTCCTATAACCCTGCGTTTATGTGCTTAATCTTCTTCATCTCCGCCTCATCCGGCACTGCCTTTCCATGCTCCCACGCGGCCACCTTCTTCACGGGAACGCCGAGCGCGGCGGCGAACTTGACCTGTGAGAGCCCCAACGCCTTACGCTTTGTAAGGATTTGCTCCGGCGTGAGCGGTGCTGGCTTTTTGTCGAAATCCGGGATCGGCATCGCCGGGAATGTGTCTCCGAGGGAAACTTTGAGACGCGCTTGCCCGGCTACGAGCAACGCCGACACATCTTTGATCGCAGTCCGGAGTTCAGGGAATTTCTCGTATTTTCTGCGAACGAGGCCGTTGATTTCATCCCGGACTATCTTCTTGGATTCAGCATCGACCCTCATCTCATCCACCGAGGAATCGTCGATTTCCTTGCGGCCGGTGACGGCGATGTTCCACGCGACCATGCCCATACGCCACAGAATGTTTCGCCCGACAAGGTCTGGCCCCTTGGAATCGTCCACATATTCCGGCAGAACATCGGCGCACAGATCCATAAGTGCATCGGCGATGCGCCCGGTCAGATGCAGACGATGCTGCTCGGCGTGGAATTTCCGCGCCTTCAGTTTCGCCTTGCGTTTGGCTACCTTGTCCTGTTTCCGGCTCATTTTGAACTCCAGAGTAATCTTAAGTCGCTGTTTATCATACAAAACCCCATCTTAATATACATGACAACCCGGTATTTTTCAACGAAAAGCCGCAACAAATACAGAGAAAGACGCCACTGCCAAAAGTCCGGAAATCGAAAGTTTTTATAAAAACACAATTATGTTTTGAGCGTGAACAGTGAATGGAAAAGCTATTGTTTCTACCAACTGCGGACTTTTGGCAGTGCCGTCTTGTCAAAGCAAACGATCAGACAAAAAAGAAGATGTGTGCGTTTACCTTGACAATCGTGCGTTTACCTTGACAATTCATAGTTTTTTGTCCGCTGTCCGGCAAATTTTACTGAACTATGGGAATATAATATAGCAGTATAATAACCTAATATAGTTTTTTGCGTGATTTTTGCATGAATTGCCGGGAAATACCTCTTGTTTTTATTTCAAATCTGACTATAATATTATTTCAGAAACAAAAACTGCAATAATATTAAAGAAAAGAGGTAAACAATGAAAAGTACTCCGCATTCAATTGCTCACTTATTCGAATGTTTTCCGGTTTTTCGCTCGATATTCCTGATCCGCAAGGACAAATACAGATTTTTTACATTAATCGAACTCCTCATCGTGATTGCAATGATCGCCATTCTCGCTTCCATGATGCTGCCGGCTCTGAACAATGCCAGAGAAAAAGCCCGCGCCACTGCGTGCATTGCCAATCTGAAACAGATTTCTCTCTGTTTCGCTCAATATCAAGCCGACAACAACGGTTTTTATCCGGTCGCCAACGATTCATATTATACCGTATACAGTTCGAATCTGGGACTTCATACCTACGGATGGAAATTTTATAATGCAAGATATATAAATAATGCCAAAGTATTTTACTGTCCGACTATTTTGAACCGTTGTGTCAATTCTGCCGGATACATCAAGGATACGGCGTACAGCAAACCGGAAATACACGGCGCATGGAATTCCGTTACTTATGCATACAACGGTTATTTCGGCGGAAGCCGCAGCTGGTGGGAATATAAAATCGTGGTCAAGAGCGGACAGGAAAAGAATCCGGGAACCAAAACTGTCGCTTTTGATTCCATGATTTACAGTCCTGATTACCGCAGTTATATCGGCACGGCGAATTTCAATAACATTGCCGGCGATACTGCCGGTTCTCCGCGCTGGAAAGAAATTGCCGCGCCGCACAGTTCGCCAAGACCGTCCGCTCCTTTACTTGGCATCACCAACATCATTTATGCCGACAGTCATGTTGCGGCTCTCAAATATGCGCCCAACATCCTGGACAGCAATACTAATCTGAAACCCCTCAATTAATGAAAGGCTGAAATATGTACAGAATGATTTTATTGGCTCTTGGTCTGATTGCCGGAATTTCCGGCAGTGCCGCAGATGATGCATCTTTGCTCTTCAAAGCCGGCTTCGACAACATTTCCGTCCGGGCGGAAAAAGCCGCGGGGTGGGACGGTTCCAGAAATTTTGTTCCCGACACGCTTCAACTCCGTATGCATGAAGGGGTTGCAGGAAAAGGGAATGCGCTGACTCTGAGCAACCGGGAGTCGGTCATTTACAGCAACTACAAGAATCATAATCCGAAGCAGGGAACCATTTCTTTATGGATTGCTCCGAAAAACTGGTCGCCGGACAAGAAAAAATTTCAGATTTTCTTCGATTCCGTGTTTCCCGGCGGATGCCGTTTTCTGGTCTACAAATTCATTCAGGATTCGCTGCTGCGTTTCATCATCATTCTGAACAATCAGGAAATCGGCTATATCAATGTGCCGCTGAAAAATGCCGACTGGACGCCGGGACGCTGGCACAAAATTGATGCAGTCTGGGACAGCTCCATGATGGCTCTTTATCTTGACGGTGCTCTGGCGAAACAGATGCCGTATACCCGCAACCCACTGAAATTCAAGAACCCCGTTGCTTTTCCCGAAACACAGGATCATGGTTCCATGCGGCTGGGGATGGGTGATAAGGGGTTTGCCCATGACCCGGACGATGTCACGGCATTCGATGAACTGGAAATCTATGACCGGGTGCTTTCTCCGGCGGAAATCCGGCTCAATTATGAAAAGTTCATCCCGCCGGCGAATGCAAAAACCAGAAATCCGGAGCTTCCTGTCCCGACGGGGAAAAAAATCACTGTTGACGGAACCCTCGCCGCCGGGGAATGGGAGGACGCCTCCTGCATACCGGTCATCAATCCGGTCGGCGGAACCGGCTCCGGGGCAGCGGCGAAAGTTCTGATCAAGCAGGATGCGGAAAACCTGATGATCGGCGCGGAAATCGTCGGCGGAGAACATGCCAATGTTTCCGGAAATGACCTGGTCGACACCTGGCGCGATGATTCTTTCGAAATCCATGTGCTGACCGCAGATAAAAAACGCTATCAGTTCATTTTCAATTCCCGCGGTGCAGTGTACGACGCGGTGGTTGACCGGAATGACGGGGTATTTGATCAGTCCCGGCTTAATGCCGCGTGGAATTCCGGTGTGGTCCATGCCGTAAAAAAAAAGCCCGGAAAATGGATTCTTGAGTTAACCGTACCCAGGAAAAACATCGGTGCGCTGACCTCGGAACTCGCCGTCAATTTCGGCACAACCCGTTACGGCGAAAAGGCTTCGCACGCAGCGTGGGGATTGAACTGCAAAACTTTTTTCGATGAAAAAAGATTTGGTACGCTGAAACTTCGGCAGGGTGCAGAAGCAGTGCGTTTCGAGGGAATTTCCTTTCCCGACGGTATGCTGGAAATACAGTCTGATCCGGAAATTCAGGCGGTGCTGACTGGGGCGGACGGAAGCAGAATTCGGCGCCCGGAAAACATAAAAACATGGAAAATCAATCTGAATGCCGGCGTTTACGACTTTGCCGCTTCCGCAAAAGATTTTTACTACGCTTCGCGGGTTATCGTGGATCAGCCGCTGATTCTCACTTACACCTGCTATGCGTCGAAAAAGAAAATAGAGGTTTCCGCCGATCTTTCCGGTGCGGGCGGAAACATCAGAAAAGCATGGAAAGACGGAACTCTCACAGGGGTTGTCCGTCTGATGGATCGGCAGGGCGGCGTGATTGCAGAAAACCGGCTCCCGCTGAAAGAGCTGAAAAGCACGGCTGATCTGTCCTTGCCGCCGGAACTTCCCCGCGGAGAGTACCGGGTTGTTGCGGAAGTTACCAACGGAAAAGAGATAAAGCTGGAGGCACGGAAACGTTTCCGTGTGCCGGACATGACGCCTTACAAGCTGAAAGCCGGAACGGAACATGCCGTGCCGGCACCGTGGGCTCCGGTAAAACAATCCGGACCAAAAGAGTTTCAAGTCTGGAACCGTACGCTGTTTTTTCAGGATGGACCGTTTCCCGTCCGGATCATTGCTGCCGGCGAAGATATGCTTCAGAACGCACCGGAACTGCTTTTCGAGGGAAAGCCTGTCGTGTGGAAAAATTTCCGCATCACGGAAAAATATGATGATTTTTTCCGTTTTGAGGGAACCGGAAGTGCGCCTGGACTTTCTTTCCAATGGAGTTCGGAACTCTGTTTCGATGGTCTGGTCAAGGTGAAGATTGCCATGAATCCGGTAAACGGCGCGGCGGAAATCCGGGATCTGAAACTGAAATGGTCGGTTCCGGCAAAATTCGCCCGCGCCATGCTGGAACCTCTCTATTCTCCGTGGCGGAACATGGATGGCGCATGTTACCGTTTTCCTTACGCACACGGACAGGACTTTTTCATCTGGAGTGTCGGTCTGGAAAAAGGTTTTCTCTGGTGGCCGGAATCCTGTGCGAACTGGAGCAATCCGGCGGGGCATAAGCAGTTTTCGATTTCCCGGAAAGGCGACACTGTTACCGTCACGGCGGATTTCATCACCCGGAAAGCCGTGCTGAAAAAAGAAGCGTTGTACTCCATGGCATTCATGGCGACGCCGGGACGTCCGGAGCCGGTCCGCCGGCGGGATTTCAATCCGGGGCAGATTTGGGATTTTCTGAAATATGAAACACTCAAAGTGCAGTATTACGGCATCAATAAAAAAATGATGGACTGCGCTACGGAACCATGGACGGGGCTGCTGCCGCTGAATCCGGAAAGATACCGGAAACATATCGACATGATCGAAGCGAAAGGCTCACGCTATATGCCTTATTCCCAGCCGGCGCATACAGCGTCCATTGAGGAGAGCTACGACTATTTCTTTCCCGAATGGCGTCAGAAACCGGGGTTTCCTTCCGGCGGCGGAATCGAATTCAAGACCGGGCAGTATTATGAACCGGAAGCCTGCTGCGCCCATACCGGAGCCGGGGATCTTTTTGTCTGGCGCGCCGACAAGCTGCTGACAGATTTTCACAAACTTCCGGGACTGTATTACGATATCTGCGAAGGGCGTCTCTGCTGGAACACTCTGCATGGATGCGGCGGAACCGATGCCTTCGGGAATGTTTACGGTTCCTCCAATTTGCTGACACACCGCGATTACTTCATCCGTCTCAAACGGGTACTGGAAAAACACGGGAAAGACAAAGTTCTCTTTCTTCACGCGCACAACCGTTTTTCGCCGTTCACGCACGGAATCGGCGACTACTGGCTGCCGGGTGAGCAATATGCAGACGCCATTACGCGGAATCCGGAACATTTCTACTGTGAAAACATTCCGGCAGGAGAATACCAGAGCGCATACTATACGCCGGTTCACGGTTCCGGGGTCGTGTTCCTGCCAGTCTATCAGCTCACCATGTGGCGTTTGAACCTCAAGGACAATTATTATGCTCCGCGGTATGCCTTGTCGATGCTGACTCCGGCGCTGCTCCATGACATGAACATCAGCAACTGCTATATCAACCATAAAACCGTGGAACGCTGGTGGATCATCAAGCACGACGTCAATCTTGCGGATGCAAAATTTCACGGGTACTGGTTTTCCGATGCGGTCAGCTCGGACTCGGACAAAGTCCGCGTTTCCTGGTACGAATGGGAAAAACCGTCGCCATATTCACGGCTGCTGGTCATCGGCAATACCGGGAGAAAAGAACAGCCGGCGGCATTGAAAACCGACTGGAAAAAACTTGGGATCGCGCCGGACGGAGTGAAGCTCCATGATCTGTGGGAAAACAGGAAAATCTCCAGCCTGGATTCCCTGCGGGTCAAAGGCAATAATTTTCTCCTGGTCGGGATTTCCGCAAAATAACCGGAGAAGCGTCTGTTTTCTTTTCACCGGCTTCAGGAATGATTGAAGATGCAGGGAACGAAGCTGTTGGAAACGGGCGTTCCATGAAGCTGGTCCAGAAGCATTTTCACGGCGGTTTCTGCCAGGGTCCGGTAATCCTGCTGTATGGATGGAATGTCCGCAGCCGCAGAATCATCATGCAGAGGATAACACCACGGAATCAATTCGATTTCCGGACGCAATGTTTTCAGAATTCTGTAAAGCCGAATCCCGAAAGCCTCCACAGGCGCAATGACGGCGGAGCAGTCCGCCGGCAGCCTCTCCACATACTGCTCCAATGGGACAACATTCAAAAACCGGCTTGCCGTCCGGATTACCGAACTGCGAAGCTGTTCCCTGTACTCTGCCGTATATTCCTCAAAAGCACCGACCCGCACGAGATTGTTCAGCGTGTCCATATCGGTAACCAGGAGCGAAATGAAGCGATGTCCCTTGCCGTATAAGAAATCCACGGCGTCGCGGATTGCCTTTCGGTCATCGGAGCAGACAGACGGCACACCGCCGGGGAAATCGCTGTAATCGTTAATGCAGACCAGCGGCTGATTGCGCTTCTTTCCCCAGACAGATGCGATCCGGTCGTACGGCAGCAGCGAAACAGCTCCGCAGATATAGCGTTCCCCGCTCATTTCCACATCGGAATCGAACAGCACCTCCACCCGGAATTCCGCCCTGTGCAGTTCGATCATGACCTCATGGAGCAAGTGCATGGTGTAAACATCAAAGCCGTCGACATCCAGATTGGCGAACAGAGTTACGTTTCTTTTTCCCGGAGTTCCGGTATATTTCATTTCTCCTGCCAGCGCAAGACTCTTTTTCCGGACAGCATCGGAAATTCCCTGCCGGTTGTTCAGAACGCGGGACACCGTCGCGCAGGAACACCCTGCCTTTTTTGCAATCTGTCTAAGTCCGTTTGTCTTCATGATGAACATTACAATAGCATATTTCCGCCGCATTTCAACTTTATTCCGGATCATCATTCCGGAAAATCACCGAAAATGCGCTGCCTGCGGACCTGAATTCAGAAAAATGTAAAAGCGGTCAGACCATGAAGAAATCATCATTATCTGACCGCATGAGGCATATGTCCCAATGACAGAGAATCAGTCTCCGCCGGACGTTTCCGGGATCAGGATCATCAGCGGATGAAACGGTTCAAGACGTTCATAGAGAATACCGTCAGACCATTTCAACAGACGGAGGGAGCCATCGTCCGCGATACATTGCGCGTGATCCAGAGGCAGGGAACTTTTCAGTTCATAGGAGTCGTAAACATCGTAAGCGATATTGGTCAGTACCAGAATGGAGCGTTTTTCCTCGCGCCAGTACTGTACCACGATCTCCGAACCGTCTGGAAAACGGCAGGGAAGCAGCGCCGGATTCATCCAGTCTGTCAGGGCATGAAACATTTTCTGCCGCTGATGACAGATCAGATGATAGACCTCCACATTGCTTGCGGTTTCCTGGATGGCGTACGGCAGAACCGCAATCCTGCCGCCGATCCGGTTGGTGAAACGGATCACTGCCGGATAGAGATGTTTCAGGTCGTGATCCGTAAAGCAGGTAACCTCCTCTGCTCCCGGTTCCGGGACAAGTCTTCTGATGGTTCCCGGCTGTGCGACGCGGCTCTGCATGTAACTGCCCGTATACGAGCCGAATACTTCCGGCATGACACACTGTTCCGCCGCTGCATAAGGCAGTGCAGAGACCGCAGTTACGCCGATCAGAGCTCCCAAACCTTTCCCGATGAGGATTTCCGCCGCAAGCGCGTCCAGAAAAACGCCGCCGCTCAGGAGTTCCTCCGTTTCCTGTTCCGATAAAGCCGCGGCATGGATTCCGCAGAGGAAGGAGACCGGGCTTTTCTCGTAGGTGTGCGGCAGTCCTGCGCTGTCCAGAACATCGTGGAGAACGCAGGCGGGGAAATAGAGCTGGGTGATGTTTTTCACCGGAGCCTCATATCGCAGCGGAGCATTCAGATTAGAGAACAGCCCGATGCCGCGGCGGCTGGACGGTTCCGGTGCGTGGCGCAGGACGCTTCGGAAGAACGGCGCGGATTCCTTCAGCATCCGGGGATAACGCGGTTCCAGATACGGCGTATCGCCGCAGTAGCCGACCGTGGTGAACAGCGGAGCGTTCATCCTGTTCAGGAGTCCCTGCATCATGTACAGCCGCGCCACGGCGGCGGATTTTGAGACAGCCGTCGATGGCGACGTCTCTATTTCCGGCGTATAGTCCGCCGAGCCGCCGAAGATTTTCCGGGTCATTTCCAGATGATACAGTCCCGCGAACACCATTTTGCGGTTGTAGTCCTGATACGGTCCGATACAGGGACGCAGGAGCGTGCGGCTTCCGGCGGCGATGTTCTCCGCGGTTTTCACCAGATCATTGCCGGAAAGCGGAATTCCGCTGACGCACGGGACCATCAGCCCCACGCGTACGGCGGGATTGACCCGTTTTGCCGTCCGTCCGATGCGCGCGGCGATTTTTTCCAGTCTTGTCCCGTTGAAGCGGACCCAGGTCCGCCGCAGTTCCGGATCGTCCAGAACCGCCTTTTTCAGGGTGTCTGCGTCCCATCTTTTTCCGGTCAGTTCGCCGAACCGTTTCAGGTGCAGGGGGCAGAAGCAGCCGAGCGAGTTGCCGGCGGTGTTGTTCATATACCGCAGATCGTCGTCCATGTAGAGATAGTCCGCCCCGGACGCCGCCAGTTTCCCGAAGAAGAGATCAATGTAGGCGTCCAGTTTCGGGTCCATGGGACAGGGGAGATTGTGCAGGCAGCTTCCGTCGGCGGAGGTCAGCCAGAAGTCATAATCCGAATGTTTCCGGTGATCCGCCCTGGACTGCATCTGCATCAGGCTGCAATTGATTCCGACCGTTCTGATGCCGGATTCGCGGAATGCCTTGATGCTGCGGCTCCATACGCCGTATTCCCTTTCGATTTCCTCTGCGGAGAGCTGGTTCCAGACCAGATACTGGGCGTCGGAAAAGAGAAGGATGTCCCGGATTCCCGTTTCCCGGCAGTAACGTATGGTTTCCTGCCGGATATGCTCCTCGTTCCAGTGAGGAATATAGAGGCGCAGAACGGGATGAAACGAATCGTGCGGAAAAAGTTCGGTATTCATGGGTCAGCGGTATTTCTCTGCAAAATAATTCAAAAGCTCATCTGCGATCAGCCTGCCGCCTTCTGGGCTCAGATGGACGCCGTCCGAAACATAGAGCGATTTCAGGTCTTTTACTCCGCGCATCGGCGTCAGGATGTCGACATAGTCCAGATTCAGCTCTTTGCAGAGTTTCCGGTTGACTGCGTCATACTGATCGACCAGTTCCTTTTTGCCGAACATCACCATTTCCGCGCCGGGCGCCATTTTCGCGGAACGGGCTTCAAAAAGTTTTGCATACGACGGCGAGGGCGAAATCAGAATGATTCTGGCTTTGGAGCGTTTGCCGATGAAGTCAAGGATGCTGCGGAGCCCTTTTTCCTGCTGTTCCGGGGACATGAGCGGCTTTTCGAATTCCTGGGTCCGGAGCGAACGGGTGTCGTTCTGTCCGAGGAAGATGAAGATCAGGTCGTAGGACTGTGCGAAAAGATCGTCATACATATTCTGCCGGTAGGCGTGTCTTGCGCCGGGGACGGTGCCGGCGAGACGTTCTTCCACACGCTGCACGTAATCGCCTCCGACTCCCGCGTTCCTGACGGTTACTTTATCCGGGTTGTATTTGTTCAGCCAGAAGGAAAGACGGTCGAGGTAGTTCTGTCCCCGGTAGAAGTCGGAGAGACTGTCGCCGATGACGAGGATATTCAGCTTCGCAGGCAGTTTCACTTTTTTCGCAGCGGCATCGGTTTTATCATATTCTGCCGGATTTTCCACATCGATATAGGCGGAGGCATGGACACCTTTTGCCGAGGCGGAGAGTTCGATGAGACCTTTTCCCTGTTTTTCCGGCTGAACCGTGATTGTGCCGTCCGCGCTGGAGACGACGGTCTTTTCCGTTACGTTTTTATCGTTCTTCCGGCAGATTGTGATTTTCTGCGAAGGGAGATTGGATTGGAACGTTACGGGTGCAATCTGATCCGCGGACTTGGTGATCTGCATCGGTGTTTTCGCTGTGATGGACGCGCCTTTTTCGGATACGGCTTCCATCTTGTACCATTCCGCGATCAGCTTGCCGGCGCCGCTGATCTGCAGATAAGGCAGAATCTGGCGGCAGCGGGAGGGGATGACCAGTTTGAAATCGAGGGTCTCGAAGGCGTCCGTCAGCTGTTTTTCCCCGCCGGGGAGGTAAACGGGAGTTCCCGAATCGAATCCATAGGCAAGAACACCGGCGGTGATTTTGCCGCTGCCTTTTGCCCGCAGCTGAATCTGAATCGTCGTGCCGGCAAAGTAGTCGATCTGTTTGCCGTATCCGAGCGCGCGTCCGAATACTTCAGTGCCGCGTGTGCCGGATTCCAGCTGAAGATATTTTTTGCCGTTTTCTTCGACCTGCGTCGTTTTCCCCGCCCAGTAGGACGGGGTGTTCCAGCCGTACAGCTGACGCTGGAAATTGTCATTTTTCAATACGATGTTGTCTGCCTGAACACCGAAAACGGCACAGGCGGCGAGCGTGATGAGAGACCATTTCATTGCGTTTGTCCTTTCCATTATTTGGTTGCAATATGAATCAGTTTGAAATCATGTTTCTGAAGTTTCAGGGACAGTGAGCCGCGGTTTACCGGCAGTTCCCTGCCGCTTTCCCAGTCGACCGCCCGGACTGCCTGAATACCGGAAAGATCAAGGGTTCCTTCCGCCGTGTCTCCGAAATTGCTTACTGCCGCGACCATCTCCTTCCCTTTGCGGTAAGTCGTGATCCGCCAGTCGCTTCTGTCTGATTTCAGCGTTGCGGGATCCCAGCAGGGCGCGACTTTCACCTCCGGTGTGGAGTAACCCCACTGGTAGAGTTTGCGCCAGACATTGGACCACTCTCCCGTGAGTCCGCCGCCGTTCATGACAAACGGCAGGTCATACGCGAGTGTGACGGCAAGGAAGGTGCGGGTCACGAACTCTCTGTTCTTTCCCGTGATCTGAACGAGAATTTCCGGAATGACACCGGTCTGAAGACCCAGTGTGCAGCTCTGGAGATATCCTTCGGAAAAACGGTCCTGAAAGTCTTTGCTGCCGTATTCTGCTTCGAGGTCCAGCGCAATGGTTCCGAATGCCAGTACCGGAACAAGATTGGTGTTGGTCATGTGCAGAGTCAGGACGGGGCGGCCGTCGGGGAAAGTCTTCTTTTCCTGATAGAGCATGACGGCGGTCCGGCGGACAAATTCACGCAGGGCGAAGATGTCGAAGTAAGGCTGCATCTGCCCGTCTCTGCGGCGCCATGCGGGGCCGGTGACGGGGTTCGGATTGCTCCAGTCGCGGATATTGTCGTAGTAAATCCCGTCCATGCCTTCGCGGACCAGCCGGCGCAGGTAATGGAGTGCCATGTCCTGATAGCTTTTGACCGGCGTATTGTTGTAGTCGTCCGCATTGCCCGCGCGGTAATCAGAACACCACCATTCGTCCATATAGGTCTGGTATTCCTGCCAATCCAGATGTGAGAAACGGGAATTCAGATAAGGAACCTTGTATTTTGCCTGTTTGGCATACATGATCCCGCGTTCCAGGTGTCTTTTCAGGAAGCTTTTCTGTGCTTCGCTGAATCCTCCGCCGTGACGTTTCACGAAGCCGGAGACGATCTGTTTCTCCGATTCCGGCGTGAACTTCTTTGCCGCCAGATAGTTTACGAAGGAGTAGTCCTTGCCGAGCGGGAAGAAGAAGGTTGATCCCCATGAACCCCAGCACGAAGAACCCGCGAAAGTGCAGAGATTCCAGCCGTTCGGAAAGGTGGTGCGTTCCAGCAGTTTTCTGCGGTAATCCGGCTGCGGTTTGACGGGCGTCGCCTGAAACGCCTGTTCCAGTGTGAACTCCTTTTTCCATTCTGTCGGCAGGTTGACCAGATGAATCCGCAGTTCCGTGCGATCCGGCAGAGCGACAACTTCCAGCGCATCACCGGCGGGATCCAGAGACCAGTCCCGGTCGCTTTCAGACATCCAGGCGATTCCTTTTTCCAGCTGTCCAATCCAGACGTACGGACGAAAACTGCCGGAGAGCTGGGGCGTTTTTGCCGACTGCGAACTGCGCCAGATTACGCCGTCTTTTTCCGGCAGAAATTTCGCATCATTGTATTTCATCCGGTTGCAGAGCGAATGAATCAGTTTCGCATATTCTTTCTTCAGCGGAACCGTCAGAACCGCGGAATGGATTTTCTGCCTGCCGTCTGGACGGAACGACATGGTGAAACGGTAGAAGCCGTCGTAATCCATGACGCCTTTGACCTGCACGGTTCCGCCGTTCCAACGAAGCCCGGATTCCGTGCCGACCCGGTCGGGACTCTGCTCCGTAAAGCGGAAAGAAGTTTCCTTGACAGTTTCCCCGTTGATGGACAGATGGATGGGGGCGGCAAGAATGTTTTCCGTATCTGCGGCTGTAACCCGGTCGAAAAATCCGTCGCGGAAACGATAACCGGTAAGCGTTGCCTCTGCACTTCTTTCCGTCGGACAGGTGATTGCCTTGAACGGCGGAATGATGATCCGTTCACACCCGATACTGTTGTGTTCCCACGGGAACTTTTCGATCAGGAAGGAACGGCTCTTTGTTACTTTTTTCCCGTTAGCATCGGTCAGCTCTGCGGAAAGCTGGTATTCGCCGGCGTGAGGTTCGAAGACAAATTCTGTTTCAAATCCGTAAGCGGTTTTCTTCCCGTTCTGTTCCGCGACTGTTTTTCCGTTTTTGGTTTGAATCCGGAAAATTCCGCTTTGCCCGCCGGAGACCTGTTCCACCGGATTGCCGAAGCGGGCGCGGACTTTTCTGTAATAGGGATACACGCCGATTTCCAGTTCGGCGGAGCGTTTCTGATTCGGAGTGACCCAGCGGGTTTTCAGCGCAGGATCGTAGATGAAGGTTCTTTCATACAGTGTTTTCTCCGTTTTCATGTCCTTGAACGCGGCGGACAAGGTGCGGATCACATTTGTTTTTTCCGAGAATTCAAGAACAACCGGCACGGTGTTTCCGGGCGGAACGGTCAGCGTGGAATCCAGCGAACGCGGCGCAGCGTCGGAAACCACTGAGATGCTGTGCTGAATTTCTCTTGGTTCCGCAGACGGATTGGTTACGGTGAATTCAATGCGGAAATCGCCTTTCGCGGCGTCTTTTCCCAGTCCGGTGAAAGAGACATGCGGCGTATCGGGATTCCACTGGAACAACGCCATTTCCTCCGGGTTGCTGAACAGAAGTGTCTTTTTCAGCGTGGTCTGTTCCGCAGGATATTGCCAGGAACGTCCGGCGAGAACTTTCCATACATCGCCGGGATGCGGAGTTCCCGTGAATCCGAATTCTTTCAGCGGAATCCGCGCTTCCAGGATCCAGAACCCGTTTTCAAGTTTTGATTTGAACTCAACAGCGGGATCCCACGGCTTGTAATCCGTCGCCGTTGTGCTGCCGTAGACAACCGGGTATTTTCTGTCGAAAAGAACTCCGGAGGGGTTGACAATCAGCTGGAAAACGAATTTCTCGTCCGGCGGGCAGATCACAACTTCCACATTGTCATCCAGATAGACTGCACCGTCCCGTTTTTTCACTTTGTTCAGGAGCGGCACGTCTTCTGGAGGCAGTTCGGTTTTCGCGGCAAAGTAGAAATACTCTTTGTCCATTCCGAAAAACAGTGTTCCCTGACGGCTGGCGAGATACGGGGAATTGTGTCTTACCAGTCCGTAGACCTGAATTCCGTCTTTCCATTCTCCGGCGGAGAGCGTTCCGTCCATGACCGGTCTGCGCTTCATTTCCGGCAGACTCGCCTTCATCTGTTCCGGCGCCGCCGCACAGCAGAAGAGGAGGGCGGAAAACAACGCTGTCAGCAATTTTTTCATTTCTGTGCCTTTCCTGTTTTCATATTTGCCTGATATAATTGATTGAGTTCTTCATCCGTGATTCTGCGGGCGTAGACCATGAAGTCGTCCAGCAGATAATTCCAATGTGAATCCGAACCGACGGAGAAACTGTTCTCCGGGAAGTCGCCGTCTGTCAGCGCCATGCCGTTGGCGAAAACCTTGGAGGGCTGATCATCCCATTTGACGAACAACTGGTCTCCCGCCCAGGAGAACGCCAGCATGTGCCAGCCGGAACAGCCCTTTTTTCCGGTCGGAGGCGTCGGATAGACTTTCACGGGCAGCCGTTTCCCGAACAGAAGCATCAGGTGAAATCCGCGTTCACACATGCAGATGTTTTTCGGATCGTTCGCGCCCTGAAGCCCGATGTAACCTTTCCCCGATTCTATCGCCCAGAAAAACAGGCGCGGGAGATTCTTTTCCGTCTCCCAGTTCAAGGGGCGGTAGAAGAAGACAATGGTTCCGGGACGGTCGAAATTCAGATTGTCTTTCCGCTGGTAACGCAGCTTTGCGCCGCCCTTTCCGCAGAACAGCGCCCTGCCGCGCAGACCGGATTCAAAGCGCGGCGTCCCCGCTTTCCAGACCGGTTTCTCCCTGCCGGCGCTCAGGTCGGCGTCGATGCTGTCTTCAAAACCCTGATAGAATGACAGATCCTCGCTGAACAGCGGAAAGCGTTCAGCCGCACAGACGGGCAGCAGAAAAAAGAGCAGAATGAGACAGCGTATCATCATTCCCCCCGCCAGAAGAAGGATTTTGCCGAAGTTCCCGGCGCATCAATATCGTTGGCGGAAAGCCCGTTGACATGACCGTCGAAGAACAGCGTGTTGAACTTGCCGTGTCTGCTTATGTCGAACCATGCACTGGTGGCGGTGGTCGGGAAAGGATCATTTCCAAGATTGTAAGCCAGGTTGAAGCCGTCCGGATTGGACCCGGCGGGGTTGTTTCGTGTCTCCAGCATGTAGAAGATGCGGGAATGATTTTTGATTTCACTGAATTTTTTCAGGTTCTTCCAATTGTCGATGGTCGGGATCGTCGGAATTTTTTTGTGATTGACGGCATAATGATAGAATGCCATATCCGTATTGTTGAATTTTTCTTTTCTTACCGCCGGACACATATACGGCGCCATATAGCGGGTGCCGTTTTTCAGATTTTCAGGATAGACGATTCCCAGCATTCCGAGAAACTGCATCCACATTTTCTGGGAATATTCCCCGTAGACTCCGGCATTGCCGCAATGGAGCGGCAGAACATAGTCATTGTAGGAGTCTCTGTAAAGCAGAATTGCGGTTCCGGCGGTTTTCAGATTGGAACGGCAGGCTATTCCCTGTGCGGACCGTTTTGCCCGGTTCAATGCGGGCAGAAGCATTCCCGCCAGAATGGCGATGATTGATATTACGACCAGGAGTTCGATAAGAGTGAATGCTTTTGTTTTTCTGCGGACTCTGAAAAACATTTGCCTTACAGCTGAATTCAGATTTTTCATCGTGTTTTTCCTTCTTTTCATTTTATATTTTTCAACGTGCCGTACTGCTTCTCAGAATCAGATCAGGTTCAATCATGACATTCTGTCTGCCGCCTTCTTCGAGAATCCTTACCACATGTCTGCTCAATTCCGCCGGATTCTGGTCTATGGTGGAAATCTGATAATCGAAAAGAGAACTCCAGACAGTGTTCAGGACACCGGCAACCATAAGATCTTCCGGCACCTTCATGCCGGATTGCTCCGCCAGTTTGATGACACTGTACGCCAGACCGTCTGAACCGCAGAGTATGCCGTCATACGCTTTGATATACCGGAATTCCTCCGGTTCGACCAGCCGGGGCGGATCCGCGGTTTCAGTCTGATAGACCAGCTCCGGCGGACAAATTCCTGCTTCTGCCGCCGCGCGCGCCGCACCGCGGAGGAGACAGCGGCTCGGATGCCGTCTCCAGTACTCTTCGGATTTCGGGACGTCGGCGCTGATTCTGCCGTAAAAGACCAGCAGTTTTTTGCAGCCTTTCTCGATCATGTGCTGCGCCATTTTGTAGCCGCCGGATTCAAAATCAATCAGAACGGTGCTTCCCGGAGCTTCTCCTTCCGCGTCGAAGTGAACCAGACCTACGGAACGGAGATTTTTCCAGGAATCCAGGAACGGCGCCCGCCAGTAGCTTCGTCCGCTGTAAACCACTCCGCGGATCGGAGCCCGGAGCAGTTGCGTCAGACTGGCGCGTTCAAAAAGCGTTGTTTCTTCATCGGGTCCGCTCAGCAGCGCCAGATTGATCGGGAACAGTCCATTGCGGAACACTTCGGCACGGAGCGAGGAATAGGGTTCGCTTTCATGGTAAGTATCTTTGGGCAGAACCATCAGAATCAGCCGGTGCGTCAGATTGGAAACGTCGGACATCTGTTGATTGATGAAGATTCCGGTTCCTCTTACTCCGCGGATCAGTCCTTCTGTGCGAAGCAGTTTCAAAGCCGAGTCGATAGTCCGGTGACTGACCTTGAAATGTTCAGCCAGTTCAAGTTTCGAGGGCAGACTGCCGTCCGGGAATTGACCGTGAAGGATGCCATCCCGCAAAGTATTGACGACGAATTCCGTCTTTGTCTGATCTTTCCTCGACCGCATATTCCAAATTTTTTATGTGGTTTGATATTGTGGTTTGCTATAATTTACTTCACGATAGAATAAATTTCAAGAGTAGAAAAGAAAAAATTCCGAATTTTGTGCCGTGCCGATGGAAAGAGTAAATGCACTTTCCGTTCTTCCGAAAACGGTCTGTGTAACGAATTTTCTGTAAAATCGCAAAGGGAGCCAGTGCGAGGAGGCTCTTGAATTGGCAAAAAAATGTGATAAGTTCTCCGAACTGCTTTATTAACCTTCCCTGAAAACAAAA
>CAKUJH010000047.1 GCA_934661375.1 uncultured Victivallales bacterium | reverse complement strand
AGAAAAATTAAAAAGAAGGAGAAGGAAAAATGAGGAAAATCAGCTGTAAAAGGTTAAACATAAAGGATATTATGCGACACAATTTTACCTTGATAGAACTCCTCGTGGTGATAGCGATCATTGCTATTCTGGCGGGGATGCTGCTGCCGGCGTTGAATTCAGCGCGGGAAAAAGGACGGATGATCAAATGTCTGAGCAATCTGAAACAGATTCATCTGGGGGCGACAGCATACTGCCATGATTACAAAGTCGAACGGATTCCGTATACCGGCAGTTTCGGGTTCTGGCCGGATGTTCTTGCCAGCGGGAAATATATGCCGAAACCCAATGTCAATGCGTCCGGCACTCCGTTGAGCGGTCCGTTCAAATGCGATTCCGAATCCCGGCTGGATTTTTCCGCCTGGTATCTGGGATTCCGCGGGACGCATTACAATATCAACTGGTTTTTCAATCCCGATGACCTGGCGTCCGGAACCTCCTGGGCAAGGTGGTTCCCGCGCGACAGAATATCGGAACCGTCCCGCACCATGTATTTCATGGACGGGCAGCCCGGACAGGATACCACCAGTCAGAGCAATACGGCGACGTTTGCCAACAGCAGACAGTATTTCCGCCATAACGGCTCCGTAAATGTGGTTTATCTGGATGGACATGCGTCATCTCATACAAGAAGTTCCATTCCGACCAAAGCCGTTCTCGGAGATTCCGTGGAACTGGGATGGTATTATTTCTGGCGCAACAAAGCACTGCATCCGTGGAAATCTTTTTAAGAGGAAGAGAGGCTTTTGCTCATGAAACTGCGTTTTGTCACACTTGCCGTCTGCTGCGCCTTGCCGGTGCTGTCCGCGGAAATCAGTAAAGTCTCCGCCGCCGGAGCGGTTTTATACAGATTGTCCAATGAATATCTTGAATTGGATGTTTCGCCGGAGGAAGGCGGACGCATTGTCCGCATGTTTCACAAGGGAACCGGACGGGAACTGACTCCGCGGCTGTCCCTGTCGAATTCTCCGGGCGGAACGGGTCTGCTGAATGACCGGGTCATCAATCTGAACGGCGGAACCTGCCGGGAATATGAAACCGGAGCATATCGGGTCGTATCCGCTGTGCAGAACAAAAAAGCTGCGGAGCTGGTTCTGAAAAAGGAAAGGTTCCCGCTTTCCGTGGAAAAAAAGATTGTTCTGTACGACCATGCGGAAAAGATTCAGGTATCGTACGCATTGAGCAATCCGGGGAATCAGGATTTCTGCGGCAGATTCTGGATCTGCAATGTCATTTCTCCTGACCCGAAAGCGGACCATGACATTTTTCTGCCGGACGGCAGATACAATGATCCGCAGGGTGTCCCTCAGGCGAATCATGTGGTTCACCGTCATGATCCCAAGGCATCGGTCAACCATTTTGTGTACCAGCCGAAACAGGACTATGCCGCCGTTGCCGCCAAAGGAATCGGCGCGGCTGTAACTGTTCCTTTTGAATATCTGGATTATTTTTATTCCTACGCTCCGGCTTCCGACAGCGAGCCGGCGACGCTGGAATGGTTCACCCTGCCGTTCCGTCTGAAACCGCTTGCCGACGGGGAAAAATATGCCGTCAACCATCCGGAAGCCGCCGATCCTCTGGCGGATTATGTTTACCGCTTCGCCATGACTATCGAAGTGATTGACGCGAACCGTTTTCAGTATGGGAAATACCGTCCTCTGCCGACGGCGGGGAAAACCAAACGCTTTGAAGTCGGAGCGGACGAATCCCGTATGCACACTGATTTTCCGGACATTGCGCTGATCGATTTCAAGCCGTGGAAAAAGAAACCGCGGGTAGGCGTTGTCGCCAACGGTCCGGCGGTGAATGAACTGGCGGAACTGAACCGCCGGCTCAAAATGGATATGCAGATCGTGGAAGTCGGTTACCCGCATGTGTTTTCAAACCGGGAGACCGCGCCGTATCTGGCATGGCGTGCGCCGGATGCCGCGGCGGCATTGGAAAAAGTTCTGAAATCCCGTCCGGATATGTTTCTGCTTTCCGGAACCTGGCAGCGCAGTCTGCCGGAAAATCTGTGCAAAGAATTGATCCGTCAGGTGCAGGACGGCGCATCTCTGGTCTATGTGTCCGCGCAGAATTTCTTTCCCGCATTGATTTCAGGCAAGGGGAATCCGCTGCCTCGCCGGGTGATGCGGGGGATCCCCTGGGAGCAGCTGCCGGCGGACACTCCGGCGGTACGGGAATATTCCTGTGGAAAAGGGAAAGTGATTCATGTTCCGTTTAAAATGTATAAGAGGGATTTGTTCTGGACTCAGGGCAGTCATGCCGTAACGCCGGTGATCGGCCGGGAAACGGATTTGAAATACTGGGAATATTATTTTTCTTTTTACGGACGTCTTTTCCGGTATCTGGCAGGGGCGGAGCCGCGCGTCTTGATTCTGTCTGCCATGCAGGACGGGGATTATGCGGTATTGAACGTGGAAAATGGCACGAAGGAAAAAGAATTCACGGTGCGTGTCACTGTGGATGAACCCGGCAATGAGCATTCGGCTTCTGCAAAAATCATTTTGAAGGAAGGCGGAAATACCGTTCGGGTAAAACTGCCGCAGCGGGTCCTGCCGAATGAACCGTGCATGTTCAATATTCTGCTGGATGATGCCGCGGAAACGGCGGACTGGTGCAGCATTGTTGGCAAACCGATGAACCCGAACTGCATTGCGGCAGTTGTCACGGATAAGTACGCTCATGCCGCGAATGAAACGATCCGGGGCAGAATCCGGCTTTCCGGACGGGGCGACGTCCGGCTGCGGCTGCGCGATTTTCAGGGAAGAGTCATGGCGAAACAGGACTGGTACAAAGTTTCCGGAGATTTGAGTTTTGCCTTGCAGAGCTGTTTCCGTTCGTCCGTACCGCTGGCGTATCTGACGGCGGAACTCGGAGAGAACGGAAAAACCGTCAGCCGGAAAACTGCGACATTGACTTTGGAACCGCTGCCGCCGCCGTCCCTGCAGTTCGTGCTTTGGAATCACGGCGAAGACAACTGGATCAGCCGGAAGATAGATACCGTTCTGGCGGAACTCGGTTTTACCGTCGGGACCGGCAGCAACATGTCGATCGCAACTGATCTGGAACGGAAACGCGGTTCGGAGAGCATGATGGGTGCGGGTATGCGTATCGCCCCGATGTCCATGCACCGGATTTGCAGTCATGGCGGTTTGAAGTCGCTTCAGCGCAATCCATGTCTGCGGGATCCGGCATATTTTGAAACCATCCGCAAAGATGTTGCAGGGACAGTGGAACGTTCGAAAGCGTATTATCCTGCCCGCTATTATTCGGGCGATGAAAATTCCCTGGGATATTACAGCAGTTTCCATGATTTCTGCCAGTCCCGCTGGTGTCTTGCGGCGTTCCGCGGCGCGATGCGGGAGAAATACGGTTCTCTGCAGAAACTGAATGCAGTATGGAAAACCGCTTTCCGGAACTGGGAGGAAGTGAAACCGTTCACTCTGCAGCAGAGCAAAGATTCCGGAAATTATGTCCCGTGGTATGAACACCGTCTTTTCATGATGGGCAATGTTTCCGGTGCGCTTGCTCACATCAAGCAGGAACTGGTGAAGGCGTCGCCCGGCGCGAAGCTGGGTTTTTCCGGACAGCTGATCACCGATATTTACGGTGCATTCAACTGGCAGGAAGCCTTGAAACATGTGGATTATCCCACGGCTTATACCCGTGATGTCGATGGACTGCCGGATCTGATGCGCAGTTTCAAACAGCCGGAAGCGGCAGGCAGCGCATGGATCGGATACGGACAGATGCTTCCCGCCATCCGGTTCAAATTCTGGCAGGAAATCATGAGCGGAATGTTTTCGCCCGCCTACTGGTGGTACGGTTACCTGTCCCGGCGCGGGGACCGGAGACTGTCTCCGGAAGGAGAACACATCAAGGCGACTCTGGCGGAAATCCGGAGATCCGGAGTGAACCGGATGTTTTCCGACGACAGACCGGTAGCTTCGCCGGTCAGTGTGGTGTATTCCATTCCGTCGCTGGTGTCCTGCGGCATTACCGGCGAGAAAAATTTCCTGAACCAGCAGGCTTACAACGGCAATTTCAGCGGCTGGACGGCAATCATCCGGAGCATGGGATTTACTTTTCCGCGCATTATAACGGATGAAGATCTGGAATCCATTACTCCGGAATCGCACCCGGTCGTGATTCTGCCGTTGACTCAGGTATTGTCGGACAGAACCGCGCAGGCTTTGCGCCGTTACGTGGAAAACGGCGGATTCCTGATTGCGGATTCTTCCTGCGGCATGTTCAATGAATGCGGCGTCCGGCGTGAAGATTCACCGCTGGCAGAACTGTTCGGAATCCGGACAGCGCCGGGAGTGGAGGCAAATGCCGGAACAGTGGTGATCGCGGATGCGGTTCTGAACGTGATGCCCGCGGCGGATCAGATTGCTCTGACAGACGGCAAAGCGTACGGCAGTATTCAGGGAATTACCCGCCCCACCCAGTTCGGCAAGATAAAAATTGCCGGGAAAAAGAAAACGCTTGCGCCGGCAGCTGTGGTCAGGAACACCGGAAAAGGACGGACTCTTTATCTGAATTTCCTGCTGAATAATTATCCGGATATTTTCACGAAGAGTTCATCTTCCCGTCCGCTGGTTCAGGCAATGAAAAAAATCTTTGCCGACAACGGCGTAACTGCACCGCATGATTTGTCTGCAGGATTAACTCTGACGGAATATGTTTCGGAAGGAAACCGTTGCCTCGGACTGATACGTATGGGCGGGGATTCCGACGGAAAATACACGCTGCGCTTTGACCGTGAATATGAGATTTATGACACCATCAATCATAAATATCTCGGACGGCATAAAGTTTACAGCGGCGTGATTCAGGAATATGATGCACAGCTGTTTGCCCTGCTGCCGGAAAAATTGCAGACTTTCACGGCGGATGTGCGCTTCAACGGCAGAACGTTCACGGTCAGGCTGGATGCGGATGACGTCAATTCTGTAGTCCGGATTGAAGTTCTGCGGGACGGCAGGGAAATCCGTGACCTGAGCGGAAACTGGAATCTCCGGAATCACCGGGAAATCGAACTGAACGGCGGATTGGAACCGGCAGGAAACTGGACTTTCCGGATCATGAATCTTTTCAGCGGCAAAACCATCACCAGAAATATCAAAATAGAAGGAGAAAATTGAGATGAAAGCACAAATTGCAGCGTATTTAGGATGCCTGATCCTGGCATGTGGATCATTTGCCCGGGCGGATGTCAAAGTAACCAATCTGGAATTGAAGGGCGCGGACGAGGCTTCGCGGAAAGCCTACATGGCACAGCCTGTACGTCTGTGGGGAACAGGACAGTATTCCACCGACCCGCAGCAGCGGGTCAACCTGATTTCCCTGTCCAACTCCAAAACGGCTTTCATTCTGAAACTGGACGGGAAAGTCAATGATAAAAATGAGTTGACCGCTTCCATGGGGATGATGTCTCCATCCGTGGCAAACTGGTACGCCAACGGTTTTTTCAATTTCGATGTCGGCGGCATGACTGAAAAAAATACGTCCGTCAAGATTGCCGATATAAAAAGTTCTCCGGAACTCGGTTCGGTTGCATTGCTTTATACCGGACCGGATTTCAAGGCGGAACTGACCGTTTCCCTTGCCGAAAACGATGACAAACTGATGATTGAATTCAAGCCGGAACACAAAAGCAGTCAGGCGCGGCATTACCGGGTCGGACTCCTCTGTTATCCCAGCTCATTGGGCGGCGGCTATCAGGCGGGTTTGAAAGTCCGGCAGCGGGAAGGCATGATTCCTTCCGGAACACTGCCGTGCAAGGACAACTTTGCCACGCTCAATCCGCTGGCTCCGTGGGTACTGTTCTATGACCGGCACTTTGATGTGAAAAACAATCGCGGTGAAGGACCTTGCGCCGTGCTGTTCAATTCCAAGGATGCCGCCCGGCAGGATCTGCTGATCGGCAATTATTCCTGTGAAATGAATATCTGGTATCCGATGGAACACACAGCTCAGTTCATTCTCTGGGATTTCCACAACTGGAGCAATGAAAGTGCGCAGAACTACATGAAGGAACTGGAAATAGAACAGTGAATTTCCGTCTGGCCGGGGAAATTCCGGTCAGACGGCACCATTCGGAAACATTTACCGGAATCGGCAAGGATGGCCGCCACGCCGACACCGGTCCGTCCGGTGTTTTTGAGCCTGCATGATTCATCCTGTAATATCAGTGTCTGCCTGATGGAGAAAATCACGCCGGCGGCTCCACAATGACAGAATCCGGCAATCGGGCGGCATCCGGTATCCGGCGAAGCGGATATTGGGAAACGATGTCAAAATATTCATTCGCCCAGCCGCGTTTTTTCAGTTCGTTCCGGACTTCTGGAGTCCGGTAAAGCGGCCCGGCAGTGAGAAACAGCAGACACGTGATCCTGTTTTCTCCGCGCCGCAGATGCGCAGTCAGATCAAATTTCCATGGAGTCCACGGCGCACGTCCCGCCTCCCTGCCGTTAATGCGTATGATCCACATGCCGCAGACACATTCTGGCAATTCGAAAGAGAACTGCCGGTCATGACATTTTTCATTCAGGAGGAAAGTATTGGTAAATTCGATGACCGCAGGAACGCTTCCCGGAGTAGAATCATTCGTTTCCGCACGGGAGAAGCCTTCCGACGTCCAGACCGCCCGGCTGACGGTTTTTTCCTGCCAGGTTCCGGACAACGGCAGTGCGATGCGTTTTCCGCATGAAGTCTTTCCGCGCCGAAATCTGCAGGATTCCCGTAAAATCAGGCTGCCGTGCGCCGGCAGTTTCAGCAGGAGAGTCCCATCCGGATCAAGTTCCGCCGGAGTGCTGATTCCCGTAACGGCATCGTACCATTCCCAGTTTTTGTTGTCTTCCGGATGACAGCGGCAGACGAGTTTTTCCGCAGAGGCGTTCAACAGGAAGTATCCGGTTTTTCTGCCTGTTTTGAGTTTGAGAACCCGGAGTTGACCGCTGTCCGGGTCGATCTGGAGATCCGTCTGTGCCCATTGAGCGGCTTTTTCCGCTTCATTGGAGAAGAGTACCGGCAGTCCGTTCTTCCGCCATTCTTGAATTCTGGCTTCGAGGGAAGCATCCAGCCGGATGTTTTCCGGAATGACAAGCACTTTGTACCGGCATCGTCCGCATTTCAGAGCTGAGCCGCTGCGGACGGCCCGCATCAATTCAAGTTCGCCGAGGTAATCATAGGCGAGGCGTCTGCGTGCAAGCACGGATATGTCTGACGCCGGAGCCGGCGCAAGCCTGTCCCAGCTGGAGAACGGCAGAAGCACCGCGATGTCTGCCTGGCTGCGTCCGGCGGCGAGGAACTGCCGCATCCTTTCCGTGTAGCCGGCAAAACCGCTGTAGAACTGCCAGCGCGGGTCCGGCGGGAAAAGGTTGCAGCAGGTGCCGATCTGCCGGGAATCGCGGGTTGAATAACTTGCCGCCATAGGCACAATATCCGTAACGCCGCAGATGTACTGCCGGTCAGCGGTCTTGCGCATTTCATCGAAAGAACAGTCGTAACCGTAAACCGCATACGATTCACTCAGGACACGATGCTTTCCGGCGCGTCTTGCTGCGGAAACCACATATTTAGGAAAGTCTGTTTCCGGGGAATCCGGATGAATCTGACGCCAGATGGCATCAAGACCGGGAATGTCGAAACAGCGGAAAATCTCAAAAACATCGCCGTGAAGAGGAAACATGACGTCCGGCATATCATCGCCGGAAAGATGTCCGGTGAAAAGCAGTCCGCGCCGTCTGCACCAACGGTGGAGCGGTTCAAAGTAGTTGCGCACCGCCAGCCGGGTGAGGGCGATTCTGTAATCGCGCGAAGCGGAATGCGCCGCTTCGGAATCGCCGAAAAAAATCTGCTGGACGGCATCTTCGCAGGGATAGTGAAAAAGATGTTCAAATTCAACCGGCAATGCTTCGGACCATGGTATGCCTTCTGTTTCCGGATCAAAATACCCGAACCATGGTTCATCGGTAAAAATACCGGGGATGGTGCGGCCGAACTCCTTTCCGACAGTCTGAAAATACCGTTCATGAGTCATTTCGATGAAGAGCCGGGTCGTTTCCGGACGAAGCAGGTCGGGACGGTTCGGATGATATGTCTTTTCCAGGGAACAGCCGTCTTCGCTTCGTTTGATCTGTATTGCGGCAAGTTCCGGATGTTGTGCGACGAGTTGTCCGTTGACGGTTCCGCTGGGCCAGCCGCCTTCATCATAAAGCCAGAGTTTCATCTTAAGCCGGGCGGCAATGCGGACTGTCCGGGCAATCTGCTTGAACCATTCATCCGAGAGGTAACCGGGAAGTCCGTCGGGAAACGACTCCGCGCGGAATTCTTCCGGCATGGCATGAATGAAAAAACCGCCGATTCCGGCGTTTTTCAAATTTTTCATTTGCCGGCGGATCATAGCCGGATCGGGCTGTTCGTTCCACATCCAGAAGATAAGGTTGCAATCCGGCTGCATTTCTCGGTTTTTCTTCATGTTTTGTTCCTGTTGTCCTTTTTTTAAATAATTTTCATATATGTTGCACATTATTAATATAGCAGGCGGAAGCAGATTTGCAAGACGGGTTATTGAAAAACTGACTTGAAAAAAGCTGCTGTGATGGTATATTATGAACATTATTCATAGATGAGAGGGTTATGAGCAATAACAATATTCGACTTGTTTTCCGGCATCTGCTGGAAATGATGGTTTCCGGTGAACTTGCCGTGGGAGAACGGCTGCCGACGGAAAAAGAACTGGCGAAAGAGTTCGGCACGACGCGGATGAATGTTTTCCGTGCCCTGCGTATCTTAAAGGAATACCATCTGGTTGAAAGCAAAAAACGTGCGGGGACCGTTGTTGTTGCCAAACCCGGTGCGGATTTGTATCAGAAACTGCTCAATGACAGCAGCCGGGTGGTTTACGTCCTTGAATCCACCATGCCGAAATACGTCCAGTGGAATCAGTCTACGCTGACCGCTCTGGAAGTTGACCTCAATGCCCACAATTATCAGGTTATTTATCTGCCGCTGATTCAGGAACGCGCCCATTTCGCACAGATCATAGACCAGTCGATGCGCGACGGCGCGGCGGCGCTGGTCATACTTCCGGACAGCATCGATATCAATTTCCTGAATGACAACAACGACCTTCTGGTTAATGTTTCAACTCCGGTTCTGATGCTGAACCGCGGAAATGATATTTCCCGCATTGACTTTGTATCATCCGTCACGATAGATATTTACGGCGATGCAATCCGCATGGCGACACTGCTGAAAAAGAATGGATTCACCCGTCCTCTGATCCTGGTCAGCGAATCAGACGAATGCCTCTGGCAGACAGTGCGTCTGCGCGGACTTGACCTGGGATTCCGGGCAGGCAGCCCGGTGCTTGAAATGGAAGAATTTCTCTGTTCACCAGACGACATCAACCTGATGCTGGAGAAAGCGTCTGCCGATCCGGAACATGCGGTGATTGCCGCGACTCATCCGCATGGTGCGCGAATCGCGATTCAGCTTGCAGCGGCGCGCGGTCTGACTGCGGGGAAGGATTATCAGCTGGTTTCCTTCGATGATGACAAACAATATGCGGCGGAATCTCTGACCTCAACGCAAGTTCGTTTCCGGGAAGTCGGACATCTTTTCGCCCGGATGATCTATGAAAAAAAATGGCAGCTCCAGGGTACCGTATGGAGTTCAATCCGTATTGCGAGCAGACTGGTTCAGCGGACCAGCTGCCGTCCGCTGCATAACCTCGAACACTGAATTTTTCCGTCCTCTCTGCCGCATCTTCCCGTGCCGTCTGTGTGCCGGCTTTTGGAAAACACGGAAGCCCATGCGGCGGAATATTTGGAAACAATCACTTTTTTTTCTTTCGGATATTGTATTTTACAGATTGCCGATTATATTGTTCAATGCACATGAAAATAATCTGAATAAAGGAGCAGGAACGATGAACAGGGATGAACAGGCGTACGAATCGGCCCGCGGGCAGTATCTGGAAAAAGGAATCGACCCGGAAAAAGCAATGGCGCAGCTGGAAGAAATTCCGCTGAGCCTTCATGCGTGGCAGGGAGATGACGTCAAGGGTTTTGAAAACGTCGGACATGCTCTGACCGGCGGCTGTCAGGTAACGGGGAATTATCCCGGCTGCGCCCGCAATGCGCAGGAATTGCGTTCCGATCTGGAACAGGCATTGCGGCTGCTGCCCGGCTCAAATTTCCGGATCGGTCTGCAAGGGCATGAAGTGGACAGCGTAAAGCCCGGGCAGGATCGCGACACTTTCAGCATTGAAAACTTCACTGAATGGCTGGATTGGGCGGATACAAATCATCTGGGGCTGGACATCGCGCCGGTTTATTATTCGCATCCGAAACTGAAAAACGGTCTGTCCCTGTCAAGTCCGGACCCGGAAATCCGGGAATTCTGGATTCGTCACACGCAGGCAATCCGGCGGATCGGCGCGGAATTCGGCCGCAGACTCAAAAGTCCGTGTGTCTGCAATATCTGGACGCCCGACGGTTACAAGGATGTGCCGGCAGACCGGCTGGCGCCGCGGCGGCGTCTGAAGGAATCACTGGATCGGATTTTTGCCGAGAAATATCCGGAAACGGAACTGCTGGACGCCGTTGAATCCAAACTGTTCGGAATCGGTGTGGAAAGCTATACCGTCGGTTCGCATGATTTCTATCTTCCTTACGCCGCCGCGCACCGCAAACTGATCTGTCTGGATACCGGACATTTTCACCCGACGGAATCCATCGCAGACAAACTTTCGGCGATTCTCTGTCAGCAGGGACGCATTCTGCTGCACATCAGCCGCGGTGTCCGGTGGGACAGCGACCACATTGTGATTCTGGACGATGCGCTGAAAGATCTGGCCCGCGAAGCTGTCCGCAGCGGTTGCGGCAAATCCGGAAATCTGTTTTTCATGCTGGACTATTTCGACGCAAGTGTGAACCGTCTGGCGGCATGGGTGATTGGCGCCCGCAACTGGATGAAGGCGCTGCTGATTGCGCTTCTGGAACCGGCGGCGGTCATCTGCGATGCGGAAGAATGCGGAGATTTCACGGCGCGGCTTCTGGAACAGGAGGCTGTCAAAACTCTGCCCTGGGGCGCAATCTGGAATCATTTCTGCGCAACGCACGGCGTTCCCGCGGACGACCGGCTTGCGGAAGAACTCCGGAATTATGAAAAACAGGTTTTGAGCCGGAGGGGTTGACATGCGGAAATTGTGGAATCGTCAGACCAATGAGGTTTTCGGGGAAAGCGGCATGTTTGCGGATAAAGATTACGTGCAGCTGATGTTCCCCGCGCGTAAAATCCGCCGGGTCTGCTGTCCGGCGCTGAATATCGAATATGTTGAGGGCAAAGACTGGCGTCATGAACCGGGTAGCTGCCGGATTGTCCGGACTGCGGAATCCGCCATCCCGTTCTGGAGCGATGCGGCACTGCATCCGCCGGACGCCGAAAGCCGATATTATCCGGACCCGGCAGCGAACGCGGTGGGCGGCGGACTGGACGGACGCAATCTGCGTTTTGACGCAGGTGATTTGTTTGCGCGGAATCAGATCGAGATCGATTATCAGGCGGAGAGTATTGATTATGCAGTGAAACTTCCGGAGCAGACCGGACGTCTGCCCCGGTTCCGCGAACGGCTGAAACGCCCCGGCGCAGCTTGCCGGATCTCCTGGCTTGGCGACAGTATTTCCGAGGGTTACAATGCGTCCGGATATTTGCATAAACCGCCGTTTCAGCCGGCGTTCGCCGAATTGAGCGCGGAAGGATTACGCGAAGCTGCGGATGTGAAAATTGAACTGCTCAACCGGGGGCTGAACGGAGCCGACAGCAGTTATCCTCTGTCCCGGCCGGAAATTTTCCGCGGGGATCATCCGGATCTGCTGGTTATTGCGTTTGGCATGAACGATCTGCTGTGCGACGGCGGCACTGCAAAATATCTGGACAATATCGCGGAAATCATCCGTCTCAACCGGGAAGTCTCGCCGGAAACCGAATATCTGCTGGCGACACCCATGACCGGCAATCCCATGCGCAACTCCACGAAACTGGAACTGACGGCGGCGTTCGCCAGGAGTCTGCGCGGTTTTGCGGCGGAGTGTCCGGCTGATACAGCTCTTGCGGATCTGACGGCTGTCTGGTGCAAGTTTCTGGAACGGAAGAACTTCTTTGATCTGACCGGCAACGGCGTCAATCACCCCAATGATTGCGGACACCGGATTCTGGCGTCCGGCATCCTGAATGTACTGGCGCCGGACTTTTTTCCGTTCCATGAACCTTGAAACGAGGAAACATCAAAGATTTTTTCAAAAAAACGGACTTTTTTTTCAATAATGCTCTTGACAATAGAACATTATTGAGTATAATATAAAATAGAATCGGTTGAAATTGAAAAACCGTCATCAAAGAAAGGACTGTCATGAAAAACAAACAAAGGAACACCGTCTGTCTGTTTCATATCCGGAGCGGGATGAAAAGTCGTATGAATTTTACACTTATAGAACTCCTCGTGGTGATAGCTGTCATTGCGATTCTGGCGGGGATGCTGCTGCCGGCGTTGAATTCGGCAAGGGAAAAAGCGCGTGCCATCAGCTGCGTCAGCAATCTGAAGCAGACAGGTCTGCTGTTTCAAATGTATCTGGACGGCAGCAAAGATTTTTTTCCGCCGGAACGGGATGATGCGGCATATCGCTCCTGGGCGGATATGCTTCTGAACATTGACGCCGACCGCAGTGCGGAGGAAGCGGATAAAATGTTCAACAGCAAAGCAAATTTTTTAAGATGCCCTTCAGCTAAAGAATATACCTCGACTCCGTGGAATGCGTCCTGGAACGGACAGCACGTTTATTTCCACTACGGTTACAATCTCTGCTACATCGGCGGCGCTTTCGGGTGGGGCTTCTCCACTCCGCCATACGGCACATACACCACCGCGAAGATGTCTCAGCTGACCGCGCCTTCAAGCGGTTATCTGGCTATGGACACCCGCGACGGGGCTGAACCGAAACGCGGCTGTTCCCGTATCTATGCGGATGAACACAGCAACAACGGCATGGGATTTGCCGATGCCGAACGCCACAACCGGAAAATCAACATTCTGTATATCGATGGACATGCGGGGTCTGTCAATATTGCGAATCCGCTGCATCCCTACGCCACGCTGGGACGCATGAATATCCAGACAGACAACTGGTCTGCCGGCCGGGTCAAACAAGAATAATGAATCCTCAGACAGAGAACAACAGGAGTATTTATGCATTTGAATTATACAATACCGGCATTGGCATTGGCATTGGCGGTCAGCGGCTCAGTGCTTGAAGCGGCTCCGAAGGCGGCGGCAGTCTTCAGTTCATGGCAAGACGGGCAAGCCAGATTCCGACATGAATTCGACCCCGCGCTGAAACGTCTCAACGCTTCCATTGACCGCTATGAAAACACGGCGCTGGATAAATTGAGCGGCAGGCTCGACCGCTATGACCTGGTCTGTGTTGCGTCGACCGGAAACTATGAACATACGTTCAATCTGGCTCCGTATGGGAAAGCTTGGCGTCAGTTTGTGGAGAATGGCGGAATTCTGCTGATTGCCGATGCAAATTACGGCAGTGTGCTTCAGTACATGCTGAACACGCTCGGACCAGAATTCGCACTTAATGCGGAAACGTGTCCCACTGGAAGCTATTCCAAGCGGAAGAATGAACTTCCAGTCAATCTGGATGACCCCGTGATGCGTTTTCCGGAAAATCTGCTGCCCCGGATGGACCGCCGGACGCACTGGGCGCACTTTGATAAACTGCCTGCCGGATGGATTGCGCTCAAGCGCTGCGGCGACGGCTGTGCAATTATGGCGCAGAAATTCTTCGGGAAAGGCATGGTGCTGGTCACCTGTCATGCCAATTTCACCACGCTTGACTCCAAAGAAGCCCTGGCCGGATTGGTCACGAACACTGTTGCCCGCCTGAATCTGCGGAATGCCGGACTGACCGGAGCCGAGCTGAAACGTCCCGAGGGGCTTGCTCAATCGGAATTCCGGCTTGTGCTTCGCGGCATGGAGTCGAGTTCGTTTCGCGGGCTGACCTGTGAACTGACCGGGAAAAATTCCACAGGCATTTTCCGCCTGGCTCCTGTTTTCCGGATTGATCCAGCAAAGCTGGAAGCTGTTGCCGAAACCCGGCTTCCGCGCGATGTCCGCGGCGTCACCGAGTACCGGCTGAAAGTCTCCCGCTGCGGACGGGAACTGTTTACCGATACCTGGGTCGAGGACTTGCCGCCGTTTTTGAATGCGGCAGCAATGAACAAACATCTGTATCCAAAGGATCATTCCATTCGCGTTTTGACTGAACTTCAGCCGCAGGGAGACGCTCTTGCCGGAATAATTCTGCGGAGCCGTCTGGATAACGGCTCCTGGCAGGAGCATCCGGTCACTGGGAAAAAACAGGTTGTGGAATATCCGCTTGAGAAAACAGCGGAAGGACGCCATGTCATTACATTTGAAGCATTGCGGAACGGTAAACTCCGGGAAACGCGCGAAGTTGAATTCTTCCGTCACCCGGAAGCACTCTATTCGGTTCGCGCGGACGGAGTTCTTCTGGAAAAAGGCAAGCCGTTCATTCCCGTCGGCATATATCATGTTTCATGGTCTGACACTCCGGCGAACCGGCTTGCCATGCTGCGCGATGTGGCGGCGGCGGGCTACAACACGATTCACGCCGGCATCATTCCGTCAGACACGCTGGAAAGTTACCGTTCGTTTCTGGATGAATGCGCGAAACTGAAGGTTCGGGTCATCACGGAATTTACCGGGAAACAGCGGCCGGAGGAAGTGATCCGCGCGTTCCGGGGTCATCCGGCGGTCATGGGATGGAATCCGGGCGATGAACCTGCCGGACAGGGAATCACTTCCGCGGAAATGTTCCGGCGTTACGACACTTACAAACAGCTTGATCCGGACCACATTGCCTATACGGTGATTTGCGTTCCTTCCGAGTATAAGAACTATGCCTGCGGCACAGATATTCTGGCTCCGGATCCTTACCCGATTCCGTCTGACCCCGCATCCAGCATTTATCCGCGGTTCTGCGATGCCCGCAAAGAAGCAATGCGCTATGACACCACTATCTGGGCAGTCCTCCAGAGTTTCGGAAATTACGGAAACTGGGCGCGGGTCCCGTACAGTTCGGAACTCCGGGTGATGAGTTATCTTGCGCTTCTTGCCGGAGCCAAAGGGCTGATCCTTTACACTTATTCCGACCGCAACTTCAGGATCACAGATTTTCCGGAGCTTTATGCCGGCATGAAGGCTTTGCCGGCTGAACTTGAGACTGTAACCCCGGCTGTCGCCTGCGGCAGATTTACGCGGCATCTGGAAGGACAGGACAGCCTGTACAGCGGCTCGTGGGAATGGAACGGCAAACGGATTACGGTTGTAGTCAATGCAGGAAAAAACCCTGCCGGGTTTTCTGTTCCTGCCGGGTCTTCCGGCAAAGCCGGAATCCGTATCGGCAAAGCGGATAATTTCCGCGTTTCCGGCGGAAAACTGTCCGGGTTGCTCGGCGCAATGGACCGTATTGTCATCGAAGAATAACTGATTTTCAGCCGGACAGATCCTTGAACCGGGATCTGTCCGGTTTTCTGATTTCCCGTTATGAGAAAACAGTAAAAAGGACTTGTCAAATGAGTGAACTGAAATGGGTGAACAGGACGGCCTGTTATGAAAAGTGGCTGCCGCTGGATTTTCTGCCGCCGGAAGCGGCTTTTGTCTTTTACCACAGCAACAATATGATGCTTCAGCGGTATTCGTCAAGCGCATCGAGTGCCGCCGGATTCATCGGTGATTATCCCAGCCAGGATGTGATCGTGGTCGGCGATCAGGAAACTGATGATTATCTGCTGCTGGGGGCGGCAACCTGTTTCCGGAGTCTTACCTATTTCACTGCGCACCGGGACTGCCGTTTTACCGGAGTGCTGATGACTCAGCCGGAAATCAAGCCGGAAGAAGAACCGGAAAAAATCATCATGCTGCGCGGCAATGACTGGCGGAAACTGCTGAAGGAATATGCGGAAACAGCCGCCCGCGAAATGGGAGTGAAACCGTTTGCCGCAGACAGAAATCTGACCGGTTACTGCACATGGTATTACTATTATGATCAGGTCAGCGAAGCGAATCTTCTTGAAAACATTGATGCCATTGCCGCGCGGAAAAATGACCGCTATTCCTGCGATGTGATTCAGATCGACGACGGCTATCAGCCGTTTCAGGGAGATTGGCTGGAACGTGATGCTTCCTGGCCGGAACCGCTGGAAAAAATCGTCCGGCGCATAGAGAACGCCGGAGCGGTACCCGGAATCTGGCTGATGCCTTTTCTGGCTTCCACAGCCAGCAAAGCGTTCCGCGAACATCGCGGTCTGTTTGTCAGAAACAGCGCAGGCGAGCCGCTTGTCTTCGCTGGATGGTCGCCCGCGCCGGATAATCACTGGGCTTGTCTGGATGCCACGATTCCCGAATGCCGAGAATACATCGCAGGATTCATGAAAGCTCTCCGGCGGAAGGGTTTCCGTTATTTCAAGATGGACGGTCTGGGGTTCGGTCTGCCTCATGGTGTTTTTGCCGACCCCGAAGCGACGGCGGTCAGCGCGTTCCGGCAGGGAATGAAAACCATTCGCGAAGCGGTTCCGGACTCCATCCTGCTCGGATGCTGTCCGCCGTTCATGCCGTGTCTGGGGTATGTGGACATGTGCCGGGTGAGCTGCGATACTTCCCGTTACTGGTATGGTTATATGCCGGGCGATCATCTGCCGCAAAACTGTGATGCGCCGGGAAACGGAATCCGCAACACGCTTCATGGTGTGGTCTCCAACTGGTTCCTGAATGATATCTGGTTCCGCAGTGATCCGGATGTGCTGATGACGCGTTCGGATAATGCCTGGTACACTGAAGGCGAAGCGCGTCTTTCGGCAGCCGGCGGCATATTGACAGGTGTTTCCCTGACCAGCGATCACCTCGGCAAAATCACACCGGAACGTTATGAACTGCTGGTGCGCGCCGCGAAATACCGTCTGCGCAATGCTGTTCCCGCAGATTGGAAAAGCGACCGCTGGCCGACAGTCTTCACGGGAACCTGCGATGAAAAACCGGCTGCTCTGTTTCTGAACGACACGGACGAGACATTGACATTCCGATTCGCAGAATGGGGACTGCCGGCGCAAATGAACGAAGTCCTGATCGGACGCGGCGCGATACAATCGGAACTGAGCCTGCCGCCTCACGATGCTGCATTTGCGGTCAGCTGAAAAACGGATTCCGCATAAAAGATTGAACACGGCTTATGCATCCGAAAGCGAAGCTCTTCAGAAATCCACGTCTTCGGGCATGTGCTGGCAGGAACAGCCGGCATCGCAGGTGATTATTTCCCCGGTCATGTTGGCACTGTCGGAACTGGCAAAAAAAGCCACCACGTTGGCGATGTCGCGTCCGGAAGCCTCGTGCCGCAGCGGACAATTCAGGCGACGGCGCTGTTTGACGGCGTCGGGCAGGACATCCCAGCGCTCGGTATAGATGTAGCCCGGCGCGCAGGCATTGACCCGGATGCCCCGCGGTCCGAGGTCAAGCGCCAGCGAACGGACCAGTGAATTGATCGCGCCTTTGCTGGTGCAGTAGGCGGTCCGGTTGCGGATGGCGCGCATGGCGGTATTGGAGGAAAGGAACACTACCGTTCCCCGTTCCGGCTGTTTGAGAAAAAAGCGGTTCACTGCCTGCTGGGTAACCTGAAAACCGCCCCGGACATTCACGCCGAGAACTTCCATCAGATACGCGGACGGCATCTCCGTAAACGGTTTGCCGATTCCCTGATGCGCCGCATTGTTGACCAGAATGTCCAGGCGTCCGGACTCCTGTTCGATCACATCAAAAAGATGCTGCACCTGAACCGGATCGGACACATCGCAGGGAATGCTGCGGATATTCCGGCAGCCCCATGATTCGAGGATCGCCGCGCCGTTGTCTGTGGATTCCGGAGTGGAGCCGCACATGTAGACTTTTGCAGCGCCTTCCTCCGCAAATTTCTGCACAATGGAAAGTCCGGTATTGCGGCTGCCGCCGGTAACGAGTACAACTTTGTTCTGAAAACGTTTCATTTTTTCTCCATTTCGTAATAAGGAACGGCGTCGGCGGGACGGATGCTGGTGAGGTCGCCGCGGTAATGCCGGAGCTGAACGGACTGAAACGGATGTCTGAGCAGTTCCTGTTCATTGAGTTCGATGCCGAGTCCGGGACGATCCGGAATCCGCATTTCACCATTGGCAAGGACAAGCAGATCTTCGTCGCAAAGTTCGCGGCGGTACGGCACGTCGGTCATCATCATTTCCAGCACGACGAAATTGGGAACGCAGGCGGCGAGCTGAAGAGATGCCGCATTGGCGACCGGACCGGACGGGTTGTGCGGACAGAATCCGATGTGTCTGGCTTCGGATTCGGCACCGAGGAACCGCATTTCCAGAAGACCGCCGGCGTGCGAGATGTCCGGCTGAATGTAATCGGTGCAGTTCAGATCGAAGAACTGCCGGTACTCGTAGCGGTTGTAGAGACGCTCTCCGGCGGCGAGCGGAATGCGAACCCGATCCTTGATTTCACGCAGACCGTTGAGGTCATCGGGCGGAAGCGGTTCCTCGAACCAGAAGATGTCGAATTCTTCGAGACGCTGTCCGATTTTTACGGCGGTGGGAATGTCAAAACGTCCGTGTCCCTCGATGAGCAGATTCACATCGCGTCCGACGGTTTCGGAAACTCTGCGGATACAATCGAGAGCATTTTCCAGATCATGTTTGCCGAGGCGCAGCCATGCCTTGCCGAAAGGATCCCACTTGCAGCCGGAAAATCCGGCATCGCGGACCGCCTGTGCCTTTTCGGCGAATTCATCGGGTGTTCTGGCGGGAGAGAACCAGCCGTTGACATAAATGGGAATACTGTCGCGCACTTTGCCGCCAAGAAGCTGATAAACAGGGACATTGAGGACTTTGCCTTTGATATCCCAGAGAGCCATTTCGACGCCGGAAAGTGCGGACATGAGAACGGGACCGCCGCGCCAGTAAGCGTCGCGGTAACAGTCGTGACGGAATTTTTCGATATTGGCGGGATCGCTGCCGATCAGATAATATTCCAGTTCATGAATGGCGGCAGCGACGGTGTTTTCCTTATATTCAAGGGTGGCTTCGCCCCAGCCGTGAATCCCGGAATCGGTTTCGATTTTGACGAACACCCAGTTGGTGCGATAACAGTTGCAGAGAAAAGTTTTTACAGCAGTGATCTTCATGGTGTATTTGCTCCTGAGGCTACGTAACGTTTTTTCTGTAAATTCTCCGAATCTCTGCCGTCAACCTTTCAGATAGACCTTCCCTTCGGCAAGC
>CAKUJH010000046.1 GCA_934661375.1 uncultured Victivallales bacterium | reverse complement strand
CAGAAACGATTTGCAAAATCGACTGAGGCATGCTAAATTCTTCCATTGTGATAAGTCCTCTCGTTTTGTTTTGTTTTGTTTTGTTTTGTTTTCAGGGAAGGTTAATAAAGCAGTTCGGAGAACTTATCACTTTTTTTTGCCAATTCAAGAGCCGCCTCGCACTGACTCCCTTTGCGATTTTACAGAAAATTCGTTACACAGACAAACGAATGAATCTTCCAAACTGGATGCAAAGTTTAGACTATAACGATATTTCAAGTGAAACTATTGCGCTAAATACGGCTTTCGCGGCAGGAATTTTTTCTGCGTGATCTATCAGACCGGGGATTCCTGCACCCATGAGCAGCTGAACCCCAAAAAACACGTGAACATCTGGATCAACCATCCGCGTGTCGGGCTGGACGCGGTCAGAGGCGCGGAAAAAATAAAACCGGACTGGGTCTTCTTCTCGCATTTGCTGGAGATGGGACACTGCCAGCCCTCGCCGTATCGTCCGGTCAGCTTCAAAGAGCTCCAGGACCGCGACATCCCCGGCTGTACGAAACTCGGCGTCCGCTGTGCGATCCCGCTTTGGGGTGAAAAAATCGTCTGGACATCAGAAAAATAAAATCACCGTGTCTGCCGGATTGGAACTTGACAGCACGGGGGGGGACCGGATATTTCCTTCCGTTCCTCACGCAAACCGCGGCCGTTGCGTCTAATGCCTCCGGAATCCCCGGCGGTCGGTCATGCTTAATCCAGGATTATTCGTCCAGCCAAAACACAAACTCGTCCACATCGGCAAGAGCATCAGACACTTTGTGTTCACCGTCATAGCAATAATCCCACATCTCCTTTAGCGATGTGAATTTTGTGTACTGATCTTTTTCGCTGTCCCAGACACTCAATGGTTTACGTGAAATTATATAACGCCCCTCTGAATCCAATTGCCAGCCGGCCACATTCATAAATTCTCTCGAAAAAGTCTTGAAATCCATAATCTCCTCCTATAGTTTGTTTTGGTGCGATGAAATCTCCAAACTTTGCGGTTACCATACTTTGCTATATGCAATTTGTCAAGTCTTCAACATGTTTTTTTCTTCTTCCTTCGTTGATTTTTCCGCCTTTGGATATATTTTACATTTTTTTGAATTTTTTTATTTTTCAGAAATTCAATTGTCCCATTTTTGCCCATTTTTGAGGCTATCGACTGTCCCACGCGGCATATTTTGCTTTTGCTTCCCAGATTCAGAATCCGGGAAATTTCCCGGTAATTTTTCCCATCCGACATCAGCACATACACCAGCTTTTCAGCAACCGTCAATTGCTCCGGAATGTCTATATTGATGCGCGACGCTCCCGCCAGCTCTTTCATCATCCCGTCGTTGATTGCCTGTCTTGACACATTGCGCAATCGCGCCTGATCCGCCTGCGTCAAACCATACCAGTTTTTCAGCTCGTGCGTTTTTTCAACTTCCTGTTTTGAAATTCTGCCATATCGTTCAGCGGATCCGGGAGGACGCTGAAAACGGCAAATCCTCCGGCAGTTCATTTTCAAGCCAAAGTGCGGGATCAGACGCGCCGTATTGCGAGTATTGCGAACCGTTCCATCCGCACGCATTTTTTCATATGAAAAAAGAATGTCCGTTCTTCCGAATGCAAGATCATTCCTGATTCCGGACAGAAGAACGGCAGGTCCGGCGGTATTCGGAAGGCGGCATTCCGGCTGAACGCCGGAACGCTGTGGAAAAATACAGCTGACTGCAATAGCCGAGACGTTCCGCAATTTCTTTAAGCGAAAGTCCCGTGTTCAACAGCATTTGCCGGGCCTGTTCAAATCGGCGGCGTTCCCGGTATTCCGAAGGCGTCATGGCCAGATGTTTCCGGAAAAGCCGCATCAATGTGTGGATCCCGCAGCCGCAGCGTCCGGCAATGTCATTCATGGAAAGCTGATGCCGGAAATCCCCGTGCATGGTCTGGAGAATGTTTTCCAGCAAGACCGGCAAGTCGCCGCGCCGGCTGGAATCGGCGGACAGCAGAGTCAGCAGTTCATAGCATTTCGCCGATATTTCCGCGCCGGAGCCGGAGCGTTTTTCTTCCATGAGACGTATGACCCGGCGCATTTTTTCCGCAAAAGTTTCCGGACTGCGCACGGCAATGACCCGTTGTCCGGTCAGCCGGAGAGAATCCGTCAGAGGAACGATCATACTGCCGCGCAGCATCAGCCGCAGCCGGTGAAAAGATTCGTCCTCATGAAGTTCGAACAGAGTGTCTGAACCTTTGTGGATCAGGTAGACTTCTCCGGGGGAGACCCGGTCGTAAATACCGTTCTGGGTGTAGTGCATGACTCCGTCAAGCAGCAGTTCGAGGGTGGTTTCGGGCGGATTGATGAAGCGTACCTGTGCCGCGGAACGGCTACGTTTCACCTCGGAGCCGTACCGTGGCCAGAGAGTCGAGGAAAAAGGAGTCTCCGCCGTGTCCGCCCAGCGGCTGACGCGGATCAGCTGATTGCTGTGCTGCCAGCTGTCGGAGTAGATCTCCCTGCCGTTTTCGTGCAGATATGTATTGTAGTGTTCCATAGGGTATATTATAGCTTTCAAATATGAAATTTCAAGTTCTGCACATAAAAAATATATGAATGCTCATAAAACGAATATCCGGCAGCTTGTCTTGCGCGGAAGTCCGGAGTATGGTAAAGCATAACCAGGAGGACAATATCATGAAGATACAGTTGAGTGCGGAGAAGGAAATTTTCAGCATTGTGATCGGCGGGGACGTCTGTCCCGGAACGAACGGCGCGGCGGTGATGGATGCGGGGAAGGGCGCGGAAGTCATGCGCGGGGTGAAAGGTTTTGTGGAAAGCGGGGATGTCCGCATGGTGCAGTGGGAAACTCCGCTGACGGATCATCCCGCGCCGATTCTCAAAAGCGGACCGAATCTGAATTCCCGCACGGATACACTCGAAATTGTGAAATCCGCCGGATTCAATGTCGCCCTGCTGGCGAACAATCATACGGGTGACCACGGAGCGGCGGCGGTTCTGGAAACACTGGAGAAAATTCATCGGGCGGGCTTGCAGACTGTCGGAGCCGGACGCAATCTGGAGGAAGCCGACAAGCCGTTGATCCTGAATGTGAAAGGAAAAAAGCTGGCGGTTTTCAACTGGGCGGAAAATGAATTCGGCTGTGCCGGACGGCATACGCCGGGTGCGGCTCCGCAGCGGGTCATCCCGGACCTCGCGGCTGTCCGTGCCGCGGCCGACAGATATGATGCCGTGATTGTTACGCTGCACGGCGGACACGAACACAACCCGTTCCCGTCGCCGCGCATGGTGGAACTCTGCCGGGCGTTTGCGGATGCCGGAGCGAAGATGGTGTTCAACTGTCATACGCATTGTCCGGAAGCTGTGGAAAACTATCACGGCGTGCCGATCGTGTATTGTCCGGGCAATTTCTATTTCCCTCACGCTTATTCGGAAAATTTCTGGTTCACCGGGTATCTGGTGCGCTGCGGTTTCGGGGAGAACGGGGCATGTTCGCTGGAACTGCTGGCGTATACCTTTGACAATGAAAAAGTTACACCCCTGGATGCGGATGGGCAGGCACGGTTTGAGGAATACATGAAAAAACTGGCGGCTCCGCTGAATGATCCGGAAAAACTTCAGAGTCTGTTTGAAGCCTGGAGCACCCAGTCGGGTAAGGGGTATTACTGCTCGGTCATGTCCACAACTCCGGACACCTCCTGGATAAATCAGATTACGGATCCGGAAGTCCGTAAACGGGTGATGCCGTTGCGCAATATTTTCACTTGCGAATCTCACAACGACATGCTGAAGTGCTGGCTGCGTCTGGCGGAGGAACAGCGGTTTGAGAAAGCGGCTGCCGGTTTTGCGGAAATTCAGGAATTGCAGAAAGGGTTCTGATTCTGGGATAATGTGAATTTCCAACGCATCCTGCCGTCTGTTTCCGGATGGCGGGGTGCGTTCTGATATTTTTTTGAAAAAATCTGCCTAAAAGCATTTTCTCTTGCAAGAAATTGACAATCTCCGGTAGTCAGCAGATGAAACCCTTAACAAAGGAGTCTGTGTAACGAATTTTCTGTAAAATCGCAAAGGGTTCCGGAGCGAGGAGGCTCTTGAATTGGCAAAAAAAATGTGATAAGTTCTCCGAACTGCTTTATTAACCTTCCCTGAAAACAAAACGAGAGGACTTATCACAATGGAAGAATTTAGCATGCCTCAGTCGATTTTGCAAATACCTTTTGGCAGCGGCACGTTCCGGACCGGAATGCAAAAAAAAAAAAAGAATTTTCAGTTTTTTCCTCTTGACAAAACCGGGAAAGCATTTATAGTACATGAAATGATTAACCGGTAAATTAGGAAATGAAACTATGACGGCATTGCCGAAAAAGACAAGACTGATCGACATTGCGCAGAAACTTGGAGTATCCAAAGTGACTGTGGCGGCTGCGCTGTCCGCCAATCCGCGCGGAACGGTCCGGATCGGGGAAAAGATGGCGGCAAAGATCCGCAGAACGGCAAAGGCAATGAACTATCAGCCGAACATCAACGCCAAAACTCTTGCCGGATGCGCCAGCAAGGTGATCGGCATTCTGATCGACAGCCAGGCATCAATTCCGCGGTTCCGCATTCTTGAGGGAATCGAAAAGGAAGCGACTCTGCGGGGATATCGCTGCATGATCGGCGAAGTGCATGATTCCGTCGAAAACCTGCGCGGCAACTATGACATATTCATGCAGTACGGGGTGGACGGCGTGATATGCATTTCCCATGATTATCCGGGATCGGAAGAAAAATTCCGGGAACTTTTTTCCGACGTTCTCGGAAAAATCGTCTTCATTGACAGGCCGAATCATCCGGATGCTTCTTATATCAATATCGACCGCGCCTCATCAATGCGGCATGCGGTGAAGCATCTTCATGAACAGGGCGCGAAACGGATCGCTTTCGTGCGGGGGGAAAAATCCTGGCAGACCGTGATTCAGCAGGAAAGCGGATATGAGCAGATGATGAAAGAGCTGGGATATTCCGCGGATGAACTCCATATTTTCCATGAGAAGGATATGGATGGCGACAGGCGGCTCCAGGGAAGAAACATGTCAGTATTTCTGAAGAATCATATCATTCCGGAAAAAATAGACGGAATTGTCGGTTTCAACGATCTGTTTTGCCATGCCTTTCTCCAGGCCCTGCCGGATTTTGGCAAACGGTGTCCGTGCGATATCAAGGTCGTCGGCTACGACAATGAGGATTTTTCGAAATATGCAATTCCCGCGTTGACGACGGTAGATGAAGATTACGCGCTTCAATCAAAAATGGTTGTCGATCTGCTGCTGGAAAAGATCACGCATCCGGAACGGGAAATGAAAGGATGCTTTGCGACGGTGACGCCCGAATTGATTATACGGAATTCAACAACAAAAAACGGAGGTAGATGATGAACGTGAAAAAGAAAACGGGACATGGATCATGGAGAGGAACTGCGAGATTCACATTGATCGAATTACTTGTAGTAATTGCGATCATTGCAATCCTGGCGGCAATGCTGCTGCCCGCATTGAGCAGAGCGCGCGATACGGCGCTGAAAGTGAAATGCACCGCCAATCTCAAGCAAATCGGACTTGGGGTTTCCATGTATGCAAACGACAATAACAACTGGCTGCTGCCATCGGTTCAGAAAAAAAACGGCGAAAACTGGTTCTGGCATTGGTCAATCGCCGAATATTTGAATCTGCAGAAAAAAGATTTCACCGACATATACTATACGAAAACAGTCCTTTGCTGTCCGAAATATTTAAAGGAAGGAAACTGGCCGCAGTATGGGTTCAGCTACGCCCCAAATTACTATCTGGTCGGTGAACTGACATGGGATTGTCCGGAGATCACCAAACTGGACCGGGTCCTCATGCCCTCGGCGACGCTGCTTTACATTGACACCAATGGGAATTCGTGCAACATCAAATACAATAGCTGGCAAAACGTCCGCTACCGCCATAACAAACGGGCCAATGTTCTGACAGCCGGATTTTCAGTCACAGACACACCGGTTGTGCCTGCTTCGACCCCCATGCTTCACCGCAGCGACCTGAAAAAATAAAAAGGAAGAATCCAATGAAATCCTGTTTTGTCATACTTTTAAGCTTTGCCGCCGCGCAGGTTTTCGGGAGTGCATTCCCCTCCCAGCAGACGGATGCGGGAAAACTTACACGCAACCGCATTGTCATTCCCGCTCCCCCCGCGGGGAACACCCCTCTGCTTTATCCGGTTGATTTCCAGCTTCGCCCCAATGCCAGCTGCCGGATACCCGCATGGCGCGGCAGCATCTTGCGTCTGACGGGGACTCCCGGCGATCTTTACTCTGCCGCACTTATGCTTGTTTTGCCTCAAAACTGGCAGGGCGGCGCATTGAGTTTCACGGCTCTGAAGGGAAAAGACAAGGTGCTTCCGGCAGAGAACATCCAGCTTCTGGAAGCGGTCAGCCCGGAACGCAATCCGGAGAACAGACTCTCGGCATGGATGCTTGTCGCGCCGGATACGGCGACCATGCGTTCAGGCGAAATGATCCCGCTGATTTATCAGTTGAAAATTCCAGACGGGACGCCTGCCGGTCTCTATTCCGGAGAAATTGCATTCGGACCGGTAAAATTACCTGTTGAACTGCAGGTGCTGCCGTTCCGGCTGCCGAAACTGGCGGAATCCGCCGGATTTTACGTGCCGGGGCATTTTTACCGGGAAAAAAGCACCGGCTGCTACCGTAATTTCGCATTTCCCGGATGGACACGCGAAAATATCGGTCATTATTTCCGTTTCTGCGTCTCGCGCAGGATCAATTCAACGACCCTTTACCATATCTACCCGGAATATGATGCCGCGGGCAAGGCTGATTTCAGTGAATTGTCCGCTTTTGCCCGTGCCATGAAGGAGTCGCAGGCAGACGGTTTCCTTGTGCTTGAAGTGCGCCATATGACCTGGTATGCCAATACAGTTGCAATCCGCCGCGCCAAAGGCGACAGGAACCCGGTCAAAGGCGCGGAAGCAGCCCCTGCCGAAAAATTTCATCCGGACGCTCCGGCGATTTTTGAATCGATCCTGCGGCAGCTTCTCGATACGGCAGAATGCGAGAAATGGCCGCTGCTGCTGATTGCCACGGAAGAAGAGCTTTCAAATTCAGCTGGAAAGGAAGCGGGGTACAGCACTTTTCTGCCGGTCCTGAAGAAACTTTGTCCTCAATCGGCGCTGATCATAGACAATCAGCTCGGTTATAACCGGGCTCAGGAACTTGACCGGGGACACCGTGACGGCGTCATGTTCCGCCAGTACAACAGCTGGACGGAACATGCGCTTTCCGACGCCCGCAAAGATGGAGCGAAAGTCGGAAGTTTCAATTTCGACCTGCACCGCATGAGTTTCGGCCTTCTCCAGCTTCGCCTCAATTCCGGATTCCATCACCAGTGGGCGGACCAGTGGCTCGACGTCCCGGCAAATCTGTATTGGCGTTATCTCATAGTCACGCCGCAGGGGGTCATTTCAACCTGGGAGTTTGAACGCCTCCATGCCGGACGCCTTGATCTTGCCGCTGCGAATCTGCTTAAAATGAAGATATCCGGACTGCGTGCCGGCGGGCAAAAACAGCGTGCCGGCCGGCTGGAGAAAGTTTTACATGAAGTAACCGCCGACATTCCGGTCACAGGACCCCACTACCGGGACTGGCAGCTCGGGATTTCCGCGCATGAGCTGGATCTTCGCCGTGCCAAACTTCTCCGTGCAGTTTATGAGGCGGAAAACGGGGATGTTCAATTCCCGGCGGCGCCGGGGAATCCGAAGCTGGACGCAGTCCGGAAAATTGAAAACGGCGGCACGGAAGCCGCGAGCGGCACTCTGGCTGTCCGCCTCGGAGAAACGATGACGCTCGACGGACGCCATGAAGAAAGTTCATATGTCTCCACGGGGGCAATCCCGTATGTCCTTGATCAGGAAAACAGCATCAAGGCCCGCTGCAGCACGGCGGAAGAATTCTCGAAATCCGCCCCCAGTTATTCGGCAGGTTTTGTCGCTTATGACCGCAACGGGCTGTGGCTTGCCGCGGAAGGAAACCACTGGCAGCCGAAAGACGGATTCCGCTGCAAATACAAGTCGGACAGTCCGGACATTTGGGAAGACGACACTTTTCAATTCTTCTGGTATGAACCGGAAAACAAGGCTCTCTGGCAGCTGCTGATCAACCTTAAAGGAGAACGCACGCTGCTGCGCAACGGCAAAGCAGTCAAAAATTCCGGAGTCCGGACGGCTGTGCGCTCCCCGATCAATGCGTCCGGGGGAACCGCGGCGGAGGCTTTGGTCCCATGGGAGGTTGTCGGCTTGAAATCCATGCCGGCAGCAGGTACGACATGGGGATTCAACTATGCCCGTGAATTTCACTCATGGCGGCAGTCGACCAGTTTCGGACGTGTCCGTTCGCAATTTGCGGAACGTGATCACTGGGGCAAACTGAACTTTACCGGCAGGACGGTGACGAAAAACATTGCTTCGCTGAAACTCCCCGCGCTCTATCCCGGCAGGAACCGCATTTCGGGCGTCCTCGGACCAGTGTCCGGAACAGGATTGACGCTTGCCGTGACAACGCCGTCCGGCGACGGACAGGTGCGGAAAAAGGCAGAGCCGGGGAAGGCTTTCACCCTGGATTTTGCCATCGGAAAAGAGCGTGAAATGATTTTGTCCCTGAGTGATGGAAATCACCTCATTGAATCGATCCGCTGTCCTGTCGAACCGGAAGGGCCGTCGGCAGCACTGCGCCGCGCCGCTTCAAGCTATGTGGTGACGGGAGAAAAACTGCTGCTGGAAATACAGGCGAACTGCGCTTCCCTGGAACATCCGGTTTTCGAACTGACATTGTCGAACGGCAGGCAGACAGTGAAACTGCCTCCCTGCACGCTTGACGCCCCCGGCGGCTGGATACTGGCTCTTGACACTGCCGGATTGCCTCCGGGGACCTGGACCGCGACACCGGGTCTTGCGGGAAAAATGCCCGGCAAATCGTTCCGGATAGAGATTCTGCCGGATTTCCGTTTCATTGAAAACTGACTGCCGGATGTTCAGCGGGACAGTATTTTTTTCGTGCCGCCGGCAGAATATTCCACCGTACAGATCGGCTGAAACGCCGCGTGGCGGTTTTCGCGGAACAGTAAACCGCCATTGTCATCTTCGGCAAAACACCCCTGGGCAAAATCATCAATTGCCGCAGGGTAAACCACATGGTCGCCGGCATGTTTGAGCAGTTCCTGATTATGGCTTGCCAAATCCGACAGCAAATCATGCGGCACACCATTTCCCTGACGCTGACGGAAAATCTCCTGCAATTCCGTCAGAGAATGTCCCTGCAAATCCAATTTCATGGGAGCGGAAATTCCCAGCAGCGGGCCGTTATCCACATCATCTTTGGCGGAAGCGGAATACGGACGCACCAGAATGACACTGCTGCGCAGGGAAGTCTGACCTTCAAGAATGGCGCGTTCGACGGGAAGGCTGTGCAGGCCGACCAGCCAGCGGCGTCCGTTTTTGAGATACGTCAGATCGCCGGGATGCACGTTCAGGCACGGCAGACTGGCGGCGAGATTGGTCAGCGGGACAAAACCGGCAAGGATGCCGAAATCCACGGCATAAGGTTCCAGTTTGCGGCGCAGTTCATCGGTCCAGAGTTCGCGAATGCGCTGCCCCTCTTCATTGGCAAGCGTAACGTGTTCCATGCCGTGCGCCCGGTAGAAAGCCGCGATGCCGTGTTCAATCAGCGGCAAGCCGAAACGTGCGGCGATTTCGCGCGCGCGGCTGGTCTTCGGCCGATCAGTTACCAGGACTTTCGGTGTCCAGTGCAGTCTGCTGCCGTTCTTCTGCATATCTTCCAGAATTTTTTCGGCATTTGTGCCGCTTCCGCTCAGAAAAACGGCTCCGGAAGGCCGATTTTCAGAATCTTTTAAAAAAACCTTGCTCATATCCATCACTTTCGATTTGAAATTTACAGATTTGCGTTATAGAATATACGGTTAACAGAATTTTTCAACTCCGCAATCGAAAAAAAGAGCGTTTTTTCCGGCGGCGGCAAAGACAGGAGACTTCAAAATATGCTGACAATTTACAAACTGGCGAGAAACACTTTTGTGGAATGTATCCGGGAACCGGTTTACTTTCTGATGCTGATCTGTGCGCTGTGCATCAACGGGCTGTATCCGACAGCGGCGATGTTCGTGTTCCGCGAACAGATCAAATTCGTGGTGGACAGCACAATGGCGACTTCGCTGGTTTTCAGTCTGGTCATAGCAGTTGTCTGTTCAGCACATACCATCAGCCGGGAAATGCGCAACGGCACCGTACTGCTGCTGATGTCCAAACCAGTAACGCGCTTCGCCTTTGTTGCGGCGAAAATTTTCGGCATCATTTCCGCCGTTACCGTGTTCCTCTTTCTGCTGAACTGCTCGGCGCTGATCTCCGTGCTGATTGCCAAAGATCAGTTCCGTCTGGAATTTTCCCTGATGGGCATCTACTACGGAGTACTGGCGGTTGCGGCGGTTTACGGTGGACTGCGCAACTATTTCAAACAGCTGTCGTTCACCAGCAACACTCTGACCGCGCTGCTGGTGCTGATTCCAGTCATTGCCGTGGTCTTTTACATCATCCGGGTCAGCGCATTCCATTCTCCGGCGGAAATTGATCCGGAAGAATTCATCGAAGCCCGGCATCTGGTTCCGGCACTGCTGCTGCTTTTCCCGGCGGCATGGACCATGGGTACGATTTCCGCGGCACTTGCCACCCGCATTGAACTGGTCTCCAACCTGACGATCTGCACGGTGATTTTCCTGCTGGGGCTGGTTTCCAAATTCTTTGTGCTTCAATGGGTTGGAACCGGCATAATGTCCTCGTTTCTGCGTACGCTGCTGCCGAACTGGCAGTATTTCTGGATGGCGGATGCGATTGCGGCACGGCAGGAAATCCCAGCGTCGTACATTCTCTGGGCACTGGTCTATGTGATTTTCTACATCGGCTTCTGGTCGCTGCTCGCACTGGCATTTTTCAACGAACGGGAAATCGCCAAAGACTCCCGCTGAACCTGCTTCCGGATGTGTTATCATGGGTATCATTGCGGAACATCTGGTCAAAAGATACGGCGGACATGAAGTCGTATCGGATTTGAGTTTCACGCTGGACACCGGGCATGTTCTGGGGTTCATTGGACCGAACGGCGCGGGAAAAACCACCACCATGCGCATGTTGTGCGGCATTCTCAAACCTTCTTCCGGGCGTGTTCTCATCAATCATGCCGACCCGGTGTCGGAACCGGAAAAAGCGCGCGAACGGCTCGGCTATCTTCCGGAAAATGCGCCGCTGTACGGAAATATGAAAGTGAAAGCGTTCCTCTCCTGGTGCGGTGCCATGCGCGGTCTGCGCGGCAAAGAACTGAAACGCGCCATGGATAAAGTCATGGAGGAATGTTCTCTTCATGCCGTGGCGGACGCGGAAATCGAGTCGCTCTCCAAAGGATACCGCCGCCGGGTCTGTCTGGCGCAGTCCATCATCCATTCGCCGTCCGTACTGGTCATGGATGAACCCACCGACGGTTTGGATCCGAATCAGAAGCGCGATATCCGGACGCTGATCCGGACCATGCGGGAACATTGCGCCATCATAGTTTCCACGCATATTCTGGAAGAAGTGGATGCGGTCTGCGACAGTGTTCTGACCATCTGCCGCGGACATCAGGTCTTTGCCGGTTCTGTGGACGCCTTCCGTGCGGTTTCCGGGCGTTCTCTGGAAGCCTCGTTTGAACAGCTGACCGCCAGGGAGGAATGTCCGTCATGAGCTGCCGCAGTCTATATGCAATCCGTTCCGTGTGGAAACGGGAATTTCTGGCTTCGGCATCTTCGCCGGCGCCGTGGGTTTTCCTCATCATTTTCCTGATTCTGTCCGGATTTCTCACCTTTATTGTCAGCGGAATATTCACCTACGGACAAGCCGATCTGACACCGTTTTTCGCCTGGTTTCCGTGGCTGTTTGTTTTTCTGATTCCGGCATTGGGAATGCCGTTCTGGTCGGAAGAACGGCGGACCGGGACATTTGAACTGCTGCTGTCGTTTCCGGCTTCACTGCGGGAGCTGGTCTGGGGAAAATTTCTGGCGGGACTTTCCCTGCTTGCCATTGCGCTGCTGCTGACCGCCGGAGTGCCGCTGAGCGCAATGTTTCTGGGACAGCCGGATCTGGGAACGGTTTTCTGCGGATATGCCGGAGCATTTCTGCTCGGTGCGGTTTTTCTGGCGGCGACCTGTTTCTGCTCGGCGCTGACCAAAAGCCAGACAGCCAGTTTTCTGCTGTCGCTCGTGATTTGTGCGATGTTCATGGTGATCGGCGCGCCGGAAGTGCTGAACTGGCTGAGCGTATATCTGCCGGATACCGCGGTGAACGTATTGGCATATCTGTCATTTCTTCCTCATTATCAGGCATTTCAGCGTGGATTCATCGACACATCCGACCTGATATATTGTCTGGGCGGCACTCTGTTCTTTCTGTATCTGGCGGAAACCGTGCTGCGTTTTGCGGCGGCGGGAACGGGCAGTATCTTCGCCCCCGGCGCATGGTCGGAACGAACCGTCCGGCGGGAAGCGGGGCTGCTGGTGCTGCGTCTGTTTCTGGCGGTATATGCCTTGATCTGCGTGAACATGATTGCCGCGGCGTTTCCGTTCAAGGCGGACTGGAGTCAGGACGGTGCGTATTCGCTGTCAAAGGAAGCGGGGGAATTTGCCGCCGGACTGAAAAAGAATGCGGAAATCCGTTTTTATGTATCCGCTTCCAGTCCCCAGATGCCGGAGAATTTCAAACGTTATGCAGAACGGGTGGAATGGCTGCTGCGGAGTCTCTGCGAAGCCTCGCAGGGGAAACTGACCTTGCGCGTGCTGGATCCCGAACCGGATTCCGCGGATGAGCAGGCAGCCGCGCTGGAAGGCATCACCCCGGTGAAAATCCACACCGGCGACCGGATTTATCTGGGGCTGTCGGTCTCCTGCGCGGATAAATGCCTGAGTCTGCCGTTTCTGTCGCTTCAACGCGAGAATCTGCTGGAATATGAAATCGTGCGTACCATTCTCAACGCCGTATCACAGAACCGTCCGAAAGTCGGCGTCATGAGCGCATTCAAGGTTATGGGCGACCAGATAACGGACGGTTTTTCCGCACTGGATCCGGACAAGCCCAAAGTCTTTGAACACGCCTGGTATGTCATTACGGAACTGGCAAGGGATTACGACCTTGTTCCTGTCGCGCTGGACACGGCGGAAATTCCATCTGATCTTTCCGCTCTGCTGGTCATTCATCCGGCAGGAATCGCGGAACGTGCGCTGTATGCACTGGATCAGTATCTGATGAACGGCGGACGCATGGCGGTTTTTCTGGATCCGCGCAGTTTTTACGCCGTGCTGAAAATGCGCAGCGACTATTCCTTCTCGGAAAAAATCACCTCCACGCTGTCACCGCTGACTTCCGCCTGGGGGATCACGTATGACACGGAAATGATTGCCGCCGATCTGCTGTATGCGCACCGCCGGGTACTGCCGGACCGCATGGTAACCAATCCTGCGGCGCTGGAACTTTCCGGAGACGCCATTGTGCGTGAAATTCCCGGCATGGCGGCATTCTCGGCGGTCTCCATGTGGTTTGCCTCCCCGCTGACCATCACGCCGGCAGAAGGTGTCCGCAGTGAAGTTCTGCTGAAAACGTCGCCCAACTCCCAGCTGGTCAGCACATACGTGGCGGAACGTCCGGAACTGGTGATCCGCAATTTCAGACCCGGCGGGAAAGCCATGCCGCTGGCGGTGCATCTGTCCGGTGATTTTCCCTCGGCATACCCCAAAGGCGCACCGCTGGTCATGGACAGCAGCCATAAGCATCTGAACCGTTCCGGCGGCAAGGGTGAAGTGTTTCTTTTCGGCGACAGCGACATGCTGTTCAACGATTTATGCGTCCGGCAGACGCCCGACGCGTATGGTCAGACAACGCTGGTCCGGCTGAATGACAACACGGCGCTGCTGCAAGGCATCATGGAGCAGCTGACCCGTTCCAACCGTTTTCTCAGCAGTATCCGCAGCCGCAACCCGATGAACCGTCCGCTGACCCGGTACAATGAAATCCGCGCGCGTGCTGAAATGAATTACAAGGACCGCATACAGGAACTGGAACAGGAATTACGCAGTGCCGCAGGACGCGCCAGCCGCATCCGTGCCTCGCTCGGAACTTCGCAGGGAGAAATCCGGCTTACGGATGAACAGAAAAAAGAACTCCGCGAATACAACGCAAAAACCGCGCAGGTCAAACGGGAACTCAAGGAAGTGCGGAAACAGCTCCGCGCAGATCTGAACCGGCTGGACACCTGGCTGCGCGCAGTCAATCTGGCGGCAGTGCCGCTGCTGGTCGCTCTGGCTGGATTGATCTGGGCATGTCTGCGCTTTTCCAAAGGGAGGAAACGTTCATGAAACGCAAAAAAATTTTTCTGATTCTGTTTTTTCTGCTGCTGACCGCCGGTGCAGTCGGTGCCTGGTTTTTCGGCGCACCGATGCAGAGACGCTATTCCGCACGGGGCATACACGCCGGACTGCCATCCTTTCAGCCGGAAAAAACCGCAAAAATCACCATCCGCTGGCGGGACGTCCATTCAACACTGGTATTGAAAAACGGACGCTGGGTCATTGAAGAACGCGGCGACCGCCCGGCGTCTGTCCCGCGCATTTCAGCGCTGCTCAATTCCCTGAACACCCTGTCGCCGGTCAAGGAACTTGCCGCGGCGTCGCCGGACATCCTGCGGGAACTGCATCTGCTGGAAAATGATCCGGAACAGATTCCCGGCGTCCGCGTAACGCTGTCCGATGCCGCCGGACGGGAACTGTTCAGCATTCTGCTGGGCAAAGGTCATTTTGTCCGTCCGGAGCCGGGACTGCCACCCTCCCCCGACGCCGAAGGGCGTTATGTAAAAATCAATGAGAAAGTCTATCTGCTGCCGGTGGTGCTGGAAAACTGTCATCCGATTCCGGCGGCATGGGTGGAGCCGCTGCGGCTGCATGATCTGCGCAGAGCTTTGCGGATGACCATGCAGCGCTTTGAGAACGGTCAAGGTAAACCGGTATGGGCGGTCTATCGCCGCAGCACAGCTCACCCGTTCACGATGTCTTACCCGATCGGAAAGAATACGGACAACCGGCTGCTTTCCGGATTGGCGGAACAGCTGTCCAAAGCATTCACTTCGGATTATTTCACCCCGGAAAAAGATCAGCGGATTGAGCTGAAACAGCGGCTGACCATTCATTGTGCGGACGGCTTCACGTATCAGCTGGAACTCTTTGAAGGGACGGAACGTTATGACGTGGCGGCGCTTCAATTGCAGTTTGAGGAGAAAAAAGTGCTGCGTCTGCCCGGCGAAACGGATGAACAGTTCAAAACCCGCTGTCAGAGCCTGGCGAAACGCTTTGAATTCGAAAGCGGGTATTATGCCGGACAGCAGTTCATTACCGGAAAGGAACTTTCCACTCTGCTGGATGTGATTCCGGAAAAGCAGACCGGCAAAAAATAAGGGAACTTCAGAAGACTGTGTCATTCTGAAATTCCCCAAACTCGTCCCCGCCTCCCCCGGCGGGATGTATTTTATTTTCGGAACAGCCGGATTTCCATTTCAATCACTCCGGAAGCGGCGTTCTTCTCAAAACTCAGGCGGTTGAATTTTTCCGTGCGGCGAATGGTCAGGACATCCGCCTGGAATTTCATATCCTTCGGATAACGGATCAGCGCATACGCATTCTGTCCGTCAATCCGGATTACGCCGGATTCCAGCTGTTTCCACGGCAATTCCGTGATCCACAGAAATCTGGCGGACGAATGCTCCGGCGTCAGCTTGTACTCATCCCGGAAGATGAAGCGATCCGGCGCGGGCGAGTCGATTATCCGTTTCCATTCCGTGAAATACGGACGGGAAGACGGCGCGGGATTTATTTCCGCATGAAAACTTTTTTCATTGCCTTCCGCTTTCGGGCAGACATCCGCACTGGCGACCATCAGCTCTTCATTATCCGGCATGATTCCGGGAACCAGCATGTTGTGATAGTCCGACCGCTTGACCATGTGCCCTGCCGCGTCGGCATAACTCTGTCCGCCCGGATCGGCGGCGAAGGTGTCTCCGGCAAATTCCAGGACAAAACTGCCGCGGTCATTGTGGCGGTGGCTGCGGCAGTTTGCCTTCGTGCCGACCAGCAGCAGTTTCACCGGGACATCCCCGATAAACCGGGTGGATGCCGCCACGCCCATCTGCGGCAATACCGTCAGCGGTTTCACTTTGACCGGACCGGGCGCGACCTGTGCATGATGCGCCATCGCCGCGACATCCGGAATCCAGAATTCATTGCCGCTCCATTTCCGCATACGGTCATGATACAGCGTAACCCATTGGCTGTCAGGAGAAAGCAGAGCCAGGAACTGGTAAGTCGGAATCGCGGCATGGCGTCCTTCACTCTGGCTGCTCGAAACGGGAATCACACCGCCCCGGCGGTCCGTCGAGATGAACGCATCTCCGAATCTGCCAAGATTTTTCATGCATTCCGGCACGATCGACCGCAAAGGTTTCCCCCGTGCTCCGGCATACATTTCCAGCACCGGCTGAATGGAGCTGACCGTGTAGAAGAAGTATCCCGGACCTTCCATGAAACTGCCGTCCGGATACACCAGTTTCTCCACGGATGCGAACAGTTCGGACATTGCCATTTCCGTATACGGCTTCACGCGCGGACCGTTCCAGGCATAGGCTTTTTCCAGCGTCAGATACGCCGCGATCCGTCCTCTGGTGAATACTGAAAGCTGATTGTTGCCGAAAAGGTACGTATACCGCCAGACATTGTAATTGATGGAGCCGAGCCCGTCCTGCGCCAGCCGTTTCAGCAGCAGGTTCTTGCCCGCCTGCGAAAGCAGTTCGTCGCCGCAGTCCAGAGCCAGCGCGACTATTTCCGCCGCATACGCCTGGCTGAACACCCGCTGATCCCAGCCGCTGTCCGGGAAATCGGACAGAAAAGAGCAGTCCCAGTTCGGAGTCAGGGCAATGACCAGAGCCGCGCGCAAGGCTTTTTCCAGCATCTGCCGGTTTTTCGTGATCAGGGCTTTGCTGAACAACCCGCGTATATCACGGAAATTGCGTCCGTCATCGCGAATCCGGCCGAACAGATGTGGATTCGCAAACGGAAGGGTGTCCGCCAGCAGTTTTTCCGGTTCATACTCATCCAGATTGTTTTCGAAAATGAAATCTTTTTCCAGTTTGAGTTTGCGCTGCTGATAAGCGATCTGCACTGCTTCCAGCTGTTCTGCCGGAGCCAGCAGATTGACCCGGCCGCTGAACTTGACGTCCGGTCTCCCCGGACGGAAAAACACGTCCAGCGGCTGGGCGGCGAAACGTTTCCGCTGTTCCAGCAGTTCTTTCAGTCCTTTGCCGTTCTGGAGTCCCATCCAGAGCAGAGACCCTTCCGTCTCCTGGTTTTTTCCGGTATCAAATACCTGAAATGTGATCCGCCGGATGGTTTTTGCTCCGTCCAGCTTCATGGCATATTCATCACGAACGGGACGGACGGCGATCCATTCGCCGGTGCGTTTTCCCAGATCCGTCTCCAGCTCGACCCTGATTTTCGACTGCTGCGGCGTGCGGCCGGAGAACAGCAGCGTATCATACCCTTCGCAGGAGAAAACCTCGCTCCGGGTCATCTCAAACGCCGGATTGCCCGGCTGAATCTTTTTGCGGTCCCAGCGGTAAGAAACATTGCACCACTCGTTCCGGACAGAGCCGGCATTCACTTTCCACTGTTGAATTTCGCGCAGATCCATGTCCCAGAACGGAGCGAACACCGCTTCCGCCGGATTCACGGGCGTAACCCGGACTGCCCCCCAGGCGGAAAGCCCGATTCCCGCCGCCAGCAAAGAACACCATATTTTCCGATTCATCTGTTTCTCCTGATTTATTGTGCCGCCTCTTTCGCGGGGAAATGTTTCCAGTAATTGCCATCCCAGTTATACGAATCCGCCGGAGCGGACGCCTCGCGCGGCGACATCAGTCCGGCATGTCCGTCCAGAAAACAGAAGGAAGCGCGGCTGGCATTGCCGGACATCAGAATATGCTTATTCTTCGGATAGATCTGAGCCTCGTTCTTATTGCCGTGACGGAAACGCGGCCAGAACCAGTTGAAATCCAGACGGAATCCGCGGAAGTTTGTGTTCTGCATTTCTGCCCAGTTGTTCTTGTCCAGATTGTTGCTGGAATCGCCGAAAATGACTTTATCCGACAGTTTGCTTTTCTTCAGAGAGCTGAGCCGTCCCGTCGCATTGACGTTTGCACCCCACGGATAGATTGCCATGCCATAGGAAACATAGCCGTATACTGTGTGGCCTTGCGGAATTTTATCCCGGCTGCGGACTGCGGCCTCCCCGCAGCCGAACATAATTTTTTCCGGAATATTCAGTTTCGTTCTGGAATACCACATTTCCGTATCAGTTCCTTGTGCTGAGATGTTGTCGCATACCGGCGGGAAATACTGATTCCAGGTATCGGTGTAAAGGATAAGTGACACGCCCAGCTGTTTCATGTTGCTGACACAGCTGATTTCGCGGGCTTTTCCGCGTGCGCTGTTCAGAGCCGGCAGCAGCATACCCGCGAGAATGGCAATAATGGCAATCACGACGAGGAGTTCTATCAATGTAAAACACAGCGGTTTACGTATATGGAGCTGAGGCGGATGAGGTATTCTTGGTTTGGTCATAATATCGTTTCCTTCCGGAATTGTATTGTCCTGAAACTGCGGGATGCCGGCGTTTCTGCATCCCGCAGATATTCAGCTGTTACTCTGCTCTCAGGATTTCAACCGTGAGATTCCGGAGATAAAATTCGGAACCTTTCGTTGCACCGAAATCCAGCATGACACGGTTGGTCGGAACTTTGCCGGCACGGTCGCCGACCACCACCCGGACCTCACCTTTGGTCCATTTCACATCCAGCGGGATTTTGGCTCTCTGACTGTCGCTGTCCAGACAGCCGAGGAATGTTTCCTTGTCGAAAATTTCCAGCTGGAAGAAAAGTTCGCCGTATCCCTTGACTTTATACTTGATCACAACCGTATCGCCCTTTTTGGCGTTGAAGCGCCTGTTGTGATTGCTCATGCAGAAGCCGTGTTTGGCGGTAATGGGTCCGGCATGAAAGGATTTGGTTTTTTCATCCACGCCGAATTTCGGGGACGGCTGATACCCCGCCCAGTTGTTTTTCTGCCACAGGCGGCTTTCCTGCGGGTTTGAAAAATCCGTGCTGAACAAAGTTTCCCCGGCGATGCCGCAAAGCATTCCTGCCGCCATGATTGCGCTCAAAATCATTTTCATTTTTCCGTACTCCTTCTTGTGTTATGATTCAGCCGGGCAGACCGTCCGCCGGCTTTTGTTTTGCCTGTTTCCGGTATGCGCCGGGCGCAATACCGCACCGTTCCTTGAACTGACGCGAAAAAAAGTAATGATCGGAATACCCGATATTCGCCGCAATTTCCCCCAGAGTCAGATCCGTATCCGTCAGCATCCGTTTTGCCTGCAGTATGCGCTGTTCGATCAGGTAATCCTGCGGCGGCATGTGCCAGAAGTCCGTGAAGATCCGGGTGAACCGGTTCCGGCTCAGCCCGAAATGTTTCGCCACGCTCAGCACGGACGGAAACGACTGCACGGAATCCGCGAGGTATTCCGCCGCCTGAATGGCGGTGAGATTGGACGCCGCCGAAGTTTCCTCTTTCTGCGAAAACGCGTCGCACAGATCAATTCCCATCAGCAGGGATTTCAGCATGGCGGAAACGGTATGGACTATTTCCGGCTGACGGCATTTTGCCGCCTCGTTGCCGGGAGCCCCGCCCAGATTCATCACCCGGACGATGTTGCGTCCCATGGCGTGCCAGTGAACATGGTTGAAACAGGCAAACGTTTCCGGCATCTCCTCCACGGACGGGCAATACACCGACCCGTCCGGACGGACCAGTTCAAAATGAATGTAAACGTGTCCGATGGGATTGTCGAAATCCTGTTCGACGTCATAGATATGCCCGGGGCGCATCCAGATGATGGAATTCTCCTTCAGCGGAGTCCGTCCGCCGACCATGTTCATGAAACATTTTCCTTTATCGAAAATCCAGAGGTCGTTGTC
>CAKUJH010000045.1 GCA_934661375.1 uncultured Victivallales bacterium | reverse complement strand
TCGGTCAAGCGGCTTTTCCATAAACCGGAAGTCCGATACGCTGCGGAGAACGAACAATGAAATTATTTATGTCCAGTGCAATAATTTAAATCCGACTCAAAAAATGCTGCAAATGACGTGTCCGGAGATATGTAGTTATTTCCCCATTTCCTTGTTCACGATATCATCAAAGTGTTTGTAGCTGGCGACCGGGGCTTTGAATTTGATGCCGTCATCAGCCAGCGCCGCAAAATGTGCTTCGCCGCATTTGATTTTCGCTTGCTGCGGAGGCGGCAGTTCTCCGAAGAGATCAGTTCCCTTGGTTTCCACGACAAAGTACAGCCGCTTCTGTCCGTCTTTTTCGACCAGAATCGCCCAGTCCGGATTGTAGGTTCCCAGAGGAGTCGGAATTTTGAACCAGTCCGGCAGCTTGGCAAAGACTTTCACATCCTCATTGGCATCCAGTTTTTCGGCAAATTCACGCTCAATATCGGAATCGTAAACCGTGTATTCGTAGATGCCGTTGTGCGGAGTTTCCACCATGTTCTGGTTGATGTAGCCAGTCAATTCCTCGCTTTCAAACAGCTCCTGCGCCCAGATGTCGCTTTCACCGAGCCGATGGTACTTGATTCCATCCACCACAAATTTGCTCATGACGTTCCTGATGATGGTTATTGCGCCGTCAATGAACATCTGCGGATTTTTCTTGAAATCCTCCAGCCGACCGGAACGAATCAGCATCTCCGCCAAAGTGCGCCGGGTAAGATTCGTTTCATTCTGCAGATAACTGATGATGTCCGGAATCGCGAAGTCATCGAAGGTGAACGGCTGCATATTGTTTTTCTCGTCCGTGATGGTCACGCCGCTTTGCGTCACATTGACCTTGCCTTTACCGAAGATGTATTTCGGATAGGTTACAGTCAGATTTTTTTCATCGGCAAGCTGACTGACGCATTCTGCCAGCAGCGCCTCCGGATTGAAGTCCACACGGTAAGTGGTTCTGTATTTGATTTTATCCCACAGCTCCTTGAAGTCCGGAGAAAGGAAACGCTCTTTGTTCAGCTTGATGGGACGAGCATCATCTTTGTTCCTGATGTTGAGGCTTCCGCAAATCTTTTTCAGCACGGCAGTGATCAGATGCGCGTGTTCTGCAACCGCGGCGGGATAGGTCATTGTGCCGTCCAGGAGGTTTTCTTTCAGCGTACTCTGCGCGATGCCGGCAGAGGAAATCAGATGCCGCTCCTTCAGATCCTGATAGATAAGTCTGGATTTTTCCAGCCCCAGATATTCCGGCTGACCTTCGGCGTTGATGATGGAAATGTTCGCAAAAGTATGTTCCTCCACCAGACCGAACTTGATATCTTCCTCCTCTTCAATTTCATGCTGAAGATTTTTGGCGAAATCCTGAAACGATTCGTTGGCCATAACCGTCAGGGTATTCACATCAAAACCGGGGACACGTTCACCCTGCTGGTTCACACAGATACGCAGTCCGCGTCCAATCATCTGACGACGGCGCATATCGCTGGAAATTTCGTTCAATGTGCAGATCTGGAATACGTTCGGGTTGTCCCAGCCTTCTTTCAGCGCGGAATGTGAAAAAATAAACTTGACCGGACAGTCCAGCGAAAGCAACCGGCGCTTGTCTTTCATAATCAGCTGATATCCGCGCTCCGCGTTGTCTTTCTCGCCTTGCGTTGCTTCGGACGTATCGACGGACTGTCCCTTTTTGTCAATGGAGAAATAACCATCATGCACTTTCTCCGGGAGCGTGACCGTATCCACGTCATGAAACAGGGTATCATACTTCGGCTTGGCAATCAGCTTCCGGTACTCTTCTTCAAACCAGACCGCGTACTTGCCTTTAACCGCATTCCCTGCCTCGTCGTAAAGACGGTAATTGCAGACGCGGTCAATGAAAAACAGCGTCAGTACCTTGATCCCGCGTCCACGCAGATGGAGTTCCTTGTCGAGATGTTCCTCGATGGTTTTGCGGATCTGCAGACGTTTGACGGCATCATCCTCCACGCCGCCGAGAACCTTGTCCAGACGCAGCGGCTCATCCTGGTTGACAAAGAGAACGTACTCATTGCCGGGCATACTGCTGATATCGTCAATCTGGTATCCGTCATAAAGGCTGCGTTTCCCGGACTTCGTGAAAAGATTGTCCCCGGCCTTTACCGTAACCGTTTTGCGGCTGATACTCCCCTTGCTCAAAACATCCATTTCCAGTCTGGCGGTTACCGTTCCATTTTTGTTCCCGGTGGAAACCAGCCGGATATACGCCTTGTTGTGACTGTTTTCAACTGTAATTCCGGAAACGGTAATCTGCTTGACCAGTTTCTGCTCGTATGCGTCAATGGAATCCAGCTTGTACATCATGCAGAACCGGTCCTTTTTCCGGTGCGTTGCCGAATACCGCAGTGTACAGAGCGGATTCAGCAGTGCCAGTGCCTCTTTCGCCTTATCGGTGTTGTCCACACTCTGCGGCTCGTCAATAATGACCACCGGATTGCACGAAGCAATGAAGTCAATCGGCTTGCCCAGCATCTTGTCATGATAGCGGTGAATGATGTTCGCCTTGCTTTCTTTGCCCGGATCGGCTGCCGCTTTGCGGAAGGCGTCGATATTGATGATCATGATCTGAATGCTGCTGGAAACGGCGAAATTCCGCACCTGATTCAGTTTTGCCGAATCGTAGACAAAATAATCATACGGCATATTGTTGTATTGCGCCTTGAAATGATGTTCCATAAGATCCAGAGAGCTTTTTACGCCCTCTTTGATGGCGATGCTCGGCACAACTATAATGAATTTCGTGAACCCGTACAGCCGGTTCAGCTCGAAGATCGTCCGCAGATACACATAGGTTTTGCCGGTTCCCGTCTCCATCCAAATGCTGAACTGTCGGGTTCTGACCATTGCTTCACTGGATTGTTCCAAACCGTTGCGCAGCTGAATGGCATGAACATTTTCAACCAGTTCTTCATCAATCAGTTCCAGCCGGTTGGCGTAGCCGAGCGCATTCTCCTTGAATTCGAGTTCGCCCTCGTTTTGCCGGACGGTGAAATTGCTCTGACAGACCTTCTGCCCTTCGAAAATATCGGTAATTGCCGAAATGGCTTCCAGCTGGAAACCCAGATTGGCATCAAATTTCAGTTCCTTCATTTCTTCTTGTCCTCCTCAAGCAAGCCGGGCAAATCACCTTTGGGCAGATAGTTTTCGCTGCTGATAATGGAGTGTCCCAGTTCTTTCTCGGTTTCTTTGCGGGCGTTCCCCGCCACCTTGCCGCCGCGTTTCGCCACAGATTTGTGTTTCGGCATTGTGTCCGGTTTTTCCTGACGGGAAAGCTCGGTCGTAACCCGTTCGCCAAGCATCGTAAAAATCAACTCAAGGTCGTTCATATGATCGCGCAGGTTCTGATTGGGAGATTCCAAGCCCTTATAAACCTTGTATGCCGAAGGTGTCATACCGAAAGTCGCTTTGCTGATTTCTGCGGTCAGAATCGCAAAGTCACGGTCTTCAGAGACCCCGCGTTCTTTCCATTCATCCGTCAGGTTCTGACGGATGGCGATTCCGCGCAGACGCTTGTCTATCCAGTCTTTCGGATAGCCCTTCTGTTCGTAGAGTTCCTTCATGCGGTCTTGGGCGAGTTCCGGATTTTCGATCTCCTGTACCCGGTCGTACCCCACCTGCGCCAGCCATTGCTTGAACGGTTCCGCTTTCGGCGATGGAATAGACTGAATGATCCGGAACATTCCCTTGACATTGGCGCAGTCGGTCTTATAGTTTTTACCATCATTTGCCGGCAATTTCAGTCCGTGACAAATTGTCACGACCTGACTTCCTTCCGCTGTCAGTCTCTGTTTCAGTTTTCGCCAGTATGCACCGGGGTTAAGACTGTCGGTCAATGCCTCCACAACATCCACCACAGAGAAGAACCACTCTCCATCTGCAAATACCCGGCGGATGGATTTATTCTGAAATACAACCAGTTTGTCATTTTCTTTATCCATTTCCGTGTCCTTCCGTGTATTCCGTGGTTTTAGATGGTCTGCACGGACTTGTCTTCAAAGCCTGCCTGTTTCAGAATCTGCATGACATTGGTCTTGCTCACATCATCGAAACCGTTGTCACGGAACACCACCTGCATCGGGATAATAGGCTCATATTCGTCGCGGAGTTTCACGATCTCTTCGGCGATGGTCTGCGGAATTCGGGTGTCCAGACAGATTGCCAAGGCGCCGGCTCCCACGATATAAACCGTGTTTTCCCCGAATTTCTTTTCCTCAATGGGCAGCGTCAGCGGCAGATTGCATTTCAGCAGGACTTCATACAGTAAATCCTGTGTGGTGCGGTCGGCAAGCACATTGTTCACGGCGTTATACAGGTCCTGTTCCAGCGTTTCGGCATTCGGATTCCACGGCAGCAGGTTGCTGGTGTCCAGCTTGAACACCTTGAATCCCATATCTGGAACCACGGAAGACACAGAAGGCACGGAAGAAGATTCGGCTCCGCCGAAAAGAGAAGGGGAATTTTTATCTTCAGCATTCTTTTTTTCGTGTTTTTCTGTGTATTCCGTGGTTATTTTTCTGGCGGAACGGCGAATACGCTCTTTTCCAATCTCGCAGATATTCTTATACCCGGCTTTGGCAGCTTCCGTTCCCTCTTCGCAGATTTCCGGCAGCTGGACCATGATGAACTTGCGGTTCCCGCCGTCTTCAGCGTTCAATTGCATCACGGCGTGGGCTGTAGGAGCAGAACCACTAAAAAAATCAAGAACAATACAGTCTTTATCGGCTTGGTTATTTATCAAAAGAGAAACCATTTTTTTGATAAGATCCTTTGGTTTTGGAAAATCAAAAATAGCTCGCCCAAGTAAAGACTCCAGTTCTTTACTTGCAATGTCTGTACTTCCTACATCTTCATATGACCAAAGATCAACTGGAACCATTCCTCCTTCCATTTCAGTAAGGAACTTTTTTAGTCGGGGATAAGCATTTTCTCCATTTTTCCCCCAATACAAACGATTTTCTTTTACATGAATGTCATATGTCTTTTTTTCATATTTCCATGCATTTGTGGGATGATTAATCTCGCGACCTGTAAGTGGATTGCGGATAGAATAACAAAGATTGGGGCGTTCATCTCTGGTTGCTGGATTTACATAAGAAACACTTGTCCAAACACCTCTTGGGTCATTATCCGGATTAGAATAAATGGAATCTGCCTTTTCATTGCGTATTTCTTTTATTTCTGAAATTGCTGTTGCATTTTTTTGATAAGCCAGAACAGGCTCTGTCAGAGTTGTAAATTTTTTTGCATTATTGCTTCGAGTGTATCTTTTAATCCAGACTATTTGAGAAAGGAAATTTTCTTCCCCAAAAACTTCATTGCATAACTTTTTCAAATTATCAACTTCACTGTCATCAATCGAAATAAAAATCACCCCGTCATCGGTCAGCAGATTTCTCGCGAGAATCAGGCGAGGATACATCATGTTGAGCCAGTCGGTGTGGTATCGTCCAGAAGTCTCCGGGTTGGCACGGGTGGATTTCCCTTCATCGTCGACTTGTCCGGTCAGTGCTTTGTAGTTGCCGATGGAGTCGCGGAAGTTGTCGGGATAAACGAAATCCTTGCCGGTGTTGTACGGCGGATCGATGTAGATCATCTTGATTTTTTTGTGATATGATCCCTGCAACAATTTCAGGACTTCGAGATTGTCGCCCTCGATGTAGAGGTTTTCGCTGTCGAACTTGCCGGGCGTACCGTCCTTGCCGGAACTCTCCGCTTCACACGGGCGCAACGTTCCCATGGAACGGGTACGGGCATAGGCACGTGCGGCTTCTTTGCCGTTCCAGGTGAATTTGTAATATTCCTGCCGCTTCTCGATCTCCCCGCCGAGCAATGCCTTCAATACCTCAAAATCAATCTTCCCCTCGGTCATTGCTTCCGGGAACAATTTCTTCAACTGCTCCACATTTTCAGCGATCAAGTCCATCGACTTGCCATCCATCTTATTCATATCTCAAATCTCCTTGTTCATTAACAGACTCTGTAGTAATTCCAGTAATCAATATTTCTCAAGACTATTTGTCTTTGTTTTTGATTATTGAGTTTTTCGCGTCGTTTAGGTTGTTTAAGGCTTCTCTCACTGCTGAAGATTTTTGATTTAATTCTTCAACATACGCAATGATTTCATTGAGAGGACCAATAATTTTATCGCAGTCAATACCCAGATAATTCCGTGCAAAATTATGAATTAAAAGGCTAACTTCATTTAAATGCCAAAGAGAACTATCAGCGTTATATACTTGAGTCGGACAAATTTTTTCTGCTTCATAAAAACTTTTTACAGACAGTATCAGCATCAGAAAAAACTCCGTTGCTTTTGGTGGTGCATAAAAATGTTCATCTCCTCCCAAACAATTCTTAGCAAGTTTTGATAGATTAAGTCCTTTATCTTGAATAAGTTGTATATTAAGTTTTCCTAAGAGCATGTAAAAATCTTTTTTTATTTTGGTATAGTTTTTATTATGCTCTTCTATTTGTTTTTGCTGCAATAAATTTTGATGTTCAATTTCAGTTCGCATTGCAGTTTCAAGTTGAGCTCGTTCTTCGGTGTAGCGCATATGCTGTAAATAACCAATAATTACCGGCCAGGCAATACCGAAAATGGTTAGAACCGTTAGCAATGTTGCAAAGTTTTTATCATACTCTTCCTGCGCTTCTTTTCGTCCCTGATAAAATGCCTGCAGTGCAGTTTCCTGTAACACTTGTTTAGCTGAACTGGATGTCAAGTATGTTTCTGCATCCTTCTCGGAAACAATAGATAATTCCATTTTAATTGGAGCCGTAGCAATATTCTTGGTTTTATAAAAATTTATGTAAATGATTAGAACCGCCAAGCCCAGAAAGGCAAAAAGCAAAATACTGAGCAAAAACGGCATGAAGTATTTACTCCAATTCCATGTTGTATCCCCTTTTTTCGGTTCAACTTCGGCAATGGATTGCTCTTTGCAATAATCCTTGATGCTTACCAAATACTTTTTCCTCATTTATCCATCCTGCTTTCTGTGTCTTTCCGTGTTTTCCGTGGTTCGTGGTTTATTTTAATTTTTCGTGAATTTCGTGAATTTCGTGGTTGATTCTCTTCGCCTGCATATTGAATTCCACCAGCCGGGCGAGTTCACTTTCTTTTTTTGCCTTTGCTTTCAGTTCATCCAGCTGGATTTGAAGCTGATGCAATGCTGTCAACAGTTCCCGCCGCCGCACGGGGTCCACTCCTTCCGTTTGTAATATACCCGTAATCCTGGAACAATTCAAGGCTTCCAGCATTTCAAAATAAAAAGAATACAGCTCCCGGAAGGAGGCTTTGCGGAATTTCGGGAAAGCTGCCGCTGCATGAAACGCGGTCAGTGCGGCAGGTTCCAGCCAATCCGTATGAACACACCGTTCCAGAACGACCTGTTCCTTGCCGTCCCGGCTGAACCGTTTTTCCGCCATGGAAAACATCAGTGATTCTCCGTCATGGAGGATGACAATCAGCGGATACGGCATTGCCCGGTGACAGAGTTCCGCCACCCGGACTGCTTTTCCCGGCTTTTTGAGGAAGACATCAATCTGTGCCAGACAGGTGTAATCGTGTTCGGTGTCCGAATACGGCGTGAGCATGACGCCGTGGTTTTCGTCCAGTACATAGGAACAGCAGATTTCCTCAATCTCATTGCGGAAGGTGCGCCGGTCAGCCGGGGTGAGCGGTCCATTGTCGGCAAACAAAGCCTTCCCGATCCGCTGATCGACACAACAGTTCTCCGGAAAATGGAACCACTGAATACACTGAATACTCGGAAGAGATAGATTGCTCATAATATAAATCTCTTCAAATCCAGTTGTTCCGGCAAGGTATAACCTGACATTCTGTAAACTTCAAAAAATATCCCGTACATTACAAAAGATTCCTTTCATTTTCTGTGTCCATCCGTGTGTTCCGTGGTTTATCGCTGGAACCACTGAATACTCGGAAGAGATAGATTGCTCATAATACAAACCTTTTCAATTCCAGTTTCGGGTAATGTCCAAAATTAACAAGAAAACCAAGTTTCATTCCCGTAATACGCATGTAGTTTATAAGTTGTGCATCATGTTCCGGAGCAATAGCCGACGCAGCTTTGATTTCAACAATAATTTTCCCATAGCAAAGAAAATCCGGCTTATATGTCTGCTTCATGGGAACACCCTTGTATTGCAGCTTCAATTCTACTTGTTCCAGAAAAGGGATTTTGCAGATCTCAAATTCCTTTGACAATGCTTCCTGATACACCGCTTCCAGAAATCCGCAGCCAAGCGTTTTGTACACCTCAAAAAAGGCGCCACGCAAGGCGAATGATTCGTTTTCATAAATCAATTTCATTTTTCGTGTCCATCCGTGTTTTCCGTGGTTTTTATAAGTGCAATGAAGGCGACGACTTCGAAATCTTCCACTCGTCGGTCGGTATCGCCGGAAAGCCGGATGCCGCCGCGCTGGAACAAAGATTTTACTCCCTGTTCCTGCTGTTTGCCGACAATTGCCGATACTGCTTTCTCCAGCAGATCCTGATAATGGCTCATATTTTTGCCGGACTGTGTTTTCTGGTTGAATCTGGCAACAGCGGCAGCCTGCGGTGAAGAATAGCCAATACATTCTTTTTTCAGTACGTCCAGTACTTGCTTCGGCTGATTGAAATTGAGCTGAACCGTGCCGTCATCCGCCACGAACACCAGGTAATACGGGGCAAGAGAATAGCCGGCTTCCACCGGGGCTTTGCCGCTCATGTCCTTGAGACAGAAAATCGCGCCCGGCTGGAATTCCTGTTTCAGAAAGGTCAGATCCAGAGCCGCCGCGGCTCTCGCGCCAAACGGAGTGCACTCCAGCAGCGGCAGATGATTTTTCATGTATCCGGTCAGATCTATGCGGAAATCGTTCAACGTCAGGTCGGTGATGGAAATTCCGCCGGAGATGTCTTCCAGATCAAGGACGGCATCCTGCAGCTGCTGAAGCTGTTTGCGGCGGTATTCCAGGTCATTCATCTTCTTGTCGTTGAACTCAATCACGTTCTCCTCGCCGGTTGCGGAGATGTCCAGCAGTACCATGCGCCCGGAGACACGCGCTTCCAGATTGATGTATTCGTCCAGTTCCATGTTGGGCCAGAAGTTCACCAGCTGAATGGAGCCGTTGGTCGAGCCGATACGGTCGATACGTCCGAACCGCTGGATAATGCGGACCGGGTTCCAGTGAATGTCATAATTGACAAGGTAGTCGCAGTCCTGCAGGTTCTGTCCTTCGGAAATGCAGTCCGTGGCGAACAGGAGGTCGATCTCCTCCGTCATTCCGGGGTGGCTCTTGGCGCGTTCCTTGGATTTCGGAGAAAAATTCGTCAGGATGGAATGCAGGTCCAGACGCACGTTTTTCATGGTTGTACGGTTTGTTCCTGTGCCGCAGACCAGTGCGGAATGAATGCCGAACTCCGTTTGCGCCCATTCTGCAATTTCTTTATAGAGATATTCTGCTGTATCCGCAAACGCTGTGAAAACCAGAATTTTTCTGTTGCCCGGATTGACAGGGCTGTTTATTTTTTCCGAAATAAGCTGTTTCAACGCCTCCAGTTTCCGGTCGCGTTCCGGCGAGATTTGTTCGGAGATGTGGAGCAGTTCCATCAAATGTTCCTGGTCTGCTCGCAGCTCCTGCTTCCAGCGGATGAGATCGCAGTCCTGAATCAGGACCTTGATCTGATTTCCGATCAGCAAATCCGTCAGCTCATCCGAATCCACTTCTATTTCGTTGATGTTCAGCTCCTTGAAATCAAAATTACCGGTATCGAGATTCCGTTCATAATTTTCAATTCTGGTCAGAATGGAATTCACCATGATCAGCAGTTTCCGGGTGGTGATGGCGAAGGAATAAATCGAGCTTTCCATTCGTTTGAGCAGATTTACGCGCATCAACTGAATGAGGTTTTCTTCGCGGTCCGCCTGTTTGAAGATGGAACCGCCCTCCGTTTCGATGTCATACTTTTCACTGTACTCATCCCGTTTTTCCGGGAGGATGTATTTCAGAGGTGAGTAGGCGGCCAGATGCAGCCGCTGGATGGTTTTATTGACCTCTTTGAGCGGGGGAAAATGTCCTTCCGTGTCAATGTCCTCCTTAACGTTGATGGGGCGTCTGCGCTCCGGGAACTTGCCGATCTCTGCAAGATTGTAGTATTTTTCAATATGCTTGCGGGACCGGGCAATGGTCAGCAGATCCAGCAGCTGGAAGTAGTCGAAATTCATGGCCGCCAGGAGTTCACGGGAATCCCGATTACCCGTATCCAGCCAGCGGTTGAAGCATGCCTGCGCTTTCCGCAAGGTATTTTCAATGCTGGGGATTCCGGCATCAGCCAATGCGGCGTCCATGCCTTCGGTAATGAAGAAAACCTGGTTTTTCAGGTCGTTCATCTTGTTATTGACAGGAGTGGCGGAAAGCATCAGAACTTTGGTTTTGACCCCGGAGCGGATAATGTCCCGCATCAGACGTTTATATCGGGACAGTCCTTTTTTCTTGTTTGGTGCATTATTCCGGAAGTTATGGGATTCATCAATGACCACAAGGTCGTAGTTGCCCCATTTTACAGTTTCCAGATTTATGTCCCCGGAAAATCCGGAAATCCGGCTCAGATCGGAATGATTCAGCACATCATAACGGAAACGGTCGTCACAGAAAATATTCCGTTCATCATTCTGGAGATACAGCGTCCAGTTATCCCGCAAACGTTTCGGGCACAGGACAAGAACGCGGTCATTCCGCAGTTCGTAGTATTTGATGATGGCGAGAGCCTCAAAAGTCTTTCCGAGACCTACACTGTCGGCAATGATGCATCCGTTGTACTTTTCCAGTTTGTCAATGGCGCCGAGAACTCCGTCTTTCTGAAATTTATAAAGTTTTTTCCAGATAAGATGTTCTTTAATTCCCGTTTTGGTTTTGATGATTTTTTCCTCATCCAGTTCTCCGAGCGTATTCGTAAAAATATGGTAAAGAATCAAGTAATAAATGAAATCGGGAGCCTTGTCGGAGCCGAGCCACTTCAATTGTTCAAGGAAAGATTTTTTGATATCCTGAATGTACCGGGCATCGTTCCAGATTGATTCGAACCATTCGGCAACTACCTGAATGGTTTCCTGTTCTTCAAAGCCGGTGCATATATCGCGCCGTATGGAAGTGACAAATCCCAGCCCGGCAGCTGTCAGGTCGGCACTGCCTTGCAAGGCTGCATTTTCGGTACAGAAGACGTTTTGCTGGACAATATTTTTGTCCGTTGCCTGCCGGATTTCGCTGTTCGCCTCAAGCCATTCTCGACATTTCTTCGCCACAAACTGCTGAGTCAGGCGGTTCCGGAGTTTTCGTTCATCGGCTTCCCCGATCAAAGCAAGATTATCCTGAATATTAAGGGGGACAGAAAAAAGCAGACGCAGTTTTTGGATGAATGGCAGTTTGTCTTCCAGCATTTCAAAAGCATAAATGGAAAAGAGGGCAGAAACCACCGAAAGATGAGAGTTCATCGTGATATGCCCGGAGAGGAAATCTCCGGCTTTTACCTGTTTATTATTGATAAGCTGCATTGAAAATCCTTTCTGTTTTTCAGTAATATAACACCATCACATGGACATTAAATGTCCAGCTGAAACATTTTGCTGAAAAAATTTCAAGGTTTTGAGTTTGCGCTGTGCATAGACGGCACTGCCAAAAGTCCGAGAATCGAGAAATTTCATAAAAACACAGTTATGTTTTGAGCGTGAACAATGTATGGGAAAGCTATTGTTTTTACCAGCTGCAGACTTTTGGCAGTCGCGTCCCCGTTCTCTGTTTTTTGCTATATTTTTCCATGGTTTTCCGCGGTTAGTGGTGAAAAACTGGTGAAAAGTTTTGTTTTCGGGAATATTGAAAAAGTCATAACTGGTTGAAAATGAATGGTGCACCCGGCGGGATTCGAACCCACGACCTTCTACTCCGGAGGCAGACGCTCTATCCAGCTGAGCTACGGGTGCATCCAATATTCAAAGTAATATAATCCCCTTTTGATGATTGTCAATTCAAAAAAAGAAAAAACACATATTTATCTTCAATATTCCATACCGGGACGGCACTGCCAAAAGTCCGGAAATCGAAAATTTTCATAAAAACGCAATTATGTTTTGAGCGTGAACAATGTATGGGAAAGCTATTGTTTTTACCAGCTGCAGACTTTTGGCAGTCGCGCCTACCGGCAATGATTATGAAGAAAGAAAAAACGCTGTCTCCGTCAGGAAGAGGCAGCGTTTTCAGATTTGAGTAAAATCTCAATAGCGGGGCTGTTCCGGATGGAGTGAGCGCATGACGCCCATTTCCAGACCACGCAATTCCGCCAGACCACGCATACGTCCGAGTCCATAATAACCCGGATTCGGGCAGGGCGGTTTGAGCAAGTCATCCATGATGTCCGCTCCATGATCCGGACGCATCGGAATCCGCCAGTCGGCACGACCTTCCGCTTTGCGGCGCAGCTGTTCTTCGCAGACCGCTTTGACCAGCTCATACATGTCAACACGTCCGCCGAGATGGGGCGCTTCGTAGAAATCGCCGTGATCCACCTGTGTGCTGCGCAGATGCAGGAAGCCGACACGCGAAGCACAGGATTTGAACATCTTCACCACGTCGTTGTTCTCGTTCGCACTGAAACTGCCGGAGCAGAAGCAGACGCCGTTTGCCGGACTGTCCACCATTTTCAGCAAGGCGGCAATGTCGTCGATATTGCTGAAAATCCGTGGCAGACCCAGAATCGAACGCGGCGGATCGTCGGGGTGTATGACCATGCGGCAGCCGCATTCTTCCGCCACCGGAACAACTGCGCTGAGGAAGTTGTAGAGGTTCTCTGTGAGACGCTCGCGGGTGAAGCCTTCGTATTTCGCCAGCATGGCGCGGATGTCATCCAGCGTAACCCCTTTGAAACCGGGGAAGTTGTCGATGATGGAACGGCACAGATTGCTGCGTTCCTGTTCCGTCATGCCCTTGAATTTTTCTTCCGCGGCGGCAATGACTTCTTTCGAATAATCATTTTCCGCGCCCTTGCGGCAAAGAATGAACAGTTCAAAAACGGCAAACTCAACCTGGTTGAAATACAGCACGGTCGAGCCGTCGGGGAGACGGTGATGCAGATCGGTGCGCACCCAGTCGAGCACGGGCATGAAGTTGTAGGTGATGACCTGAATGCCCTGTTCGCCGAGGTTGCGGAGCGACTGTTTGTAAAGTTCCAGCAGTTTCGGCACATCGGGACCGCCGGTCTTGATCTGTTCGTGAACGGGCAGACTTTCCACCACACTCCAGGTCATACCGGCCGCTTCGACCATTTTTTTACGTGCAAGAATTTCCTCCGGAGTCCAGAGCTCTCCGTAGGGAATGTGATGCAGAGAGGTAACAATTCCCGTTGCTCCGGTCTGAGGAATGAAATCCAGACGCACCGGATCATTCGGACCGTACCAGCGAAAAGTCGGTTCCATAAACATAATGAAGATTCTCCTGTGTTGGGGTCAGCGATCCACGCGGGCACTGCCGCCCTGCATGAGTTTTTCGACTTCGGAACGAAGCGCCATGGAGGTGTCGCCGGGGGTGGTCATAGCCAGCGCACCATGTGCGGCACCGCATTCCACGGCTTTCTTGAGATCGCCGTAGGTCATCAGTCCGTACACCAGACCGGAGGCAAAGCTGTCGCCGCCGCCGACGCGGTCGAGAATTTCCAGACCATCGCGCTGAGTAGCCTGTTCGAAATTGCCGTCGCTCCACGCAATGGCGCCCCAGTCGTTGACCGTAGCGGTCCGGACAGTGCGCAGGGTGGTTGCCACAACCGCGAAGTTCGGGTAGGCTTTCACGACTTTGCCGATCATTTTCTTGAAGGAATCCACGGGCAGGGCTTTCAGGGAGGAATCCGTGCCTTCCACTTCAAAACCGAGCGCGGCGGTGAAGTCTTCCTCGTTGCCGATCATGACGTCCACATAAGGCGCGATGGCGCGGTTGACTTCACAGGCGCGCTGCTGTCCGCCGATGCTTTTCCAGAGAGACGGACGGTAGTTCAGGTCATAACTGGTGATGGTTCCGTATTTTTTCGCACATTTCAGCGCTTCGATCACCACATCGGGGGTGGTTTCGGAAAGAGCTGCGAAAATTCCGCCGGTGTGGAAGTGGCGGACACCCAGTTTGCCGAAAATCATTTCCCAGTCAATATCGCCGGCTTTCAGCTGGGACACAGCGGTGTTGCCGCGGTCGGAACAGCCCTTCGCTCCGCGGATGCCGAAGCCACGTTCCGTGAAGTTCAAACCGTTGCGGACAGTGCGGCCGATGCCGTCGTAGGGAATCCACTTGATCAGGGAAGTGTCCACGCCGCCCTGCATGATGAAATCTTCGATGAGGCGTCCCACCGGGTTGTCGGCAAACGCCGTAACCACGCCGGCACGGAGTCCGAAGCAGCGGCGGAGTCCGCGCGCCACATTGTATTCGCCGCCGCCTTCCCAGGCGCGGAAAGAACGGGCGGTATGGATGCGTTCTTCACCCGGGTCCAGGCGAAGCATGATTTCGCCGAGACTCAGAATATCGTAACGGCATTCAGATGCAGGTTTGTAAACAGGAAGCGACATGATGTTCTCCTTCATTTTGATTTTTGGTTATGATATGAACAATGAATTAATATAATTCATATTGGCTCTTTTACAAATCTGGAACGAAGTGCGTTTCGGCGATTTATCAAACTTTTTTGTTCGTAAAAGGTTGCTTTTTGAAATTTTGGATGATATATTAATAACATGTGATGTGAAAAAAGAGGATTTATGAAAATTCAGAGTACACCGACAATGCGGCGGATGCCCACATACCTGCACCGGCTCTTCCGGCTGCGGCTGTCCGGCGAGGAATGGGTGTCGTGCGCCGAACTTGCCGCGTATATGAATATCCCGCACATCGTGGTCCGCAAGGATGTCGCAATGACCGGTCTGCCCGGCAACAAACGCTACGGTTTCCGGGTCAATGACCTGATTGACGCCATTCTCCGTTTTGTCGGTTGGGATAAAACAACTTCCGCAACCCTGATCGGCGCGGGTTCGCTCGGTTCCGCCCTGCTGGGATTCGCGGATTTTCAGGCTTACAACTTCCGGATCGAGTCGGTGTTTGATTCTTCCCCGGATAAGATCGGGCGCGAGATTCACGGTTTTGAAATTTATGACGTTGCGGAAATCCGCCGCCGTCTGAAACTGGCTCCGCCGAAAGTCGGCATCATCTGCGTTCCCGCGGTCGGTGCACAGCTCATCACCGATATTCTGGTTTCGCTCGGCATCAAATATCTCTGGAACTTCGCCAATGTCTGTCTGAAAGTTCCGGACAATGTCATCGTTCAGCGTGAAGTGATTGCCGGCGGTCTGGCAGTGCTTTCCGCCAAAATCAAGAAAGCGGAATCCGGAGAACGGGTTACCGGAGAAGAATAAAACCGGCATCCGCAGCGAATACGAATACCGGTTTCTCAATTTATCGTTATTCTGTTCAGTTTGCCGGAATCGGCTGCTGTTCCGCAGGCTTCTGTTCTTCTGTCTTTTCCTGCGCTTCGAACACGGCATAGGCTTTCAGCCGTGCCGCCAGGTCGGGCGGAAGACTCTTCATGATGGTGCGGGCGATTTCCGATTTCATTTTGGCGAAGGACATCAGCTGCACACGCGCTTCCGGACGATCCGCATTGTAGCGGTTGTAGCAGATTTCCGCCATGCGCAGATGGGAATCCGCCGCCGTGGTATCGCCGTAGGCCAGCAGAATGCACGCTTTCAGAATCATTCCGCCGATCAGATCCTGCGCCTGTTTGAAGCCGACGTCCTTGATTTCTTCGTACCAGTTGGCATATACAAACTGTTCAAAGGACATGTGCCCGGCTTTATGTCCCTTCTTGTATTTTTTACGCAGGATGTCATAATATTCCCGTGCCTTGGTGTACTGTCCGTAACTGAACATGGTCAGCACAGCGCGGGACATGAAGTTCTGGTATGCGTGCTTGAACGACGGAACCGTCGGATTCTGTTCCATTGCCAGCAGATAGGAATCCTGCACAGCGTCCACCACGGAAAGATTCGGGATCAGCAGGAATTCCATGGACGGTTCCTTGCCTGGATAAAGCATTCTGCCGTTGGTGAAAGTTACTTGCAGCGACTGGGTAATCATGCGGCTGCAGTCGACGTTCTGCCGCTCCGGACTCCGTTCCGTTCCCAGAACCGCCCAGTAGATGGCGAAGGATTCCGGCAGGAACCAGTCCAGTTCTCCATATTTTTCATTGATTTCCAGTACTTTCTGCGGTTCCAGCATAAACCGTTCATACAGCCATCTGACCCGGAAATGATCCAGGAGCAGCGTCTGGGTTTCGGGATCTTTTTCCAATCGAGCTGCCACCTGTTTCGGCAGAACGCCGCCCGCATCACGGAAAGCGTTGAACAGCAGACTGATATTCGCATAGCCGTCCTGTTCCAGCTGCTGGAGAAATTCCGGTGCATTTTTCAGCTTTGCCAGCAGTTCTTTTTCTTTTGCCGAAGCTGCCGCCAGTTTTTTCCAGTCGGGATAATGAACACCGAGAATCTGGAGCATCTGGTTTGCCATCTGCCACTTGTAATATCTCTGCGCATCATCCAGAATGTTTCCCAGTTTATGCTGGTAAATCCAGCCCAGTTCCTTGTAGAGGACCGGGTCGTTCGGGTTGTACTGCAAGGCTTCATGATAAAGCTCTATGCCTTTGTTGACCCACCGCCAGCGGTCTTCAGGCATACTGTAGGTTACAGATATATTGTACGCCATGTTCCAGGCAAGATATGCCGCCGTCGCCGTGGATTTCGGCTGCAGTTTCATGATCCAGGAGGCGAGCTGCACCATTTCGAAGTACTTTCCTTCATCCTGAAGCGAAATCGCCCGGAACCACAGGAAGTCGGCAATCAATCCGCGGAAACCGCCCAATGCCACGGTTGTGAATGCCACCAGCGGCGGCGCGCCTTCCACAAACTGTTCATCAATCAGTTTGTTTTTGCGGATTGAATCATCCAGACGGGACTGCACAAACATATTGCCGCACAACAGCAGCACTCCCGCAATGATCACTATCAGAATAAACGGCCGTTTCCCAGACATATATACGTCCTCACTGTTTCATTGCCAGAGCTGTTTCCCTGCGCCAGTACAGCCAGATGCCGAGCAGACACAGCGGCAGCCCCTTCAATATGATGTTGAATACCAGCATTTGCGCCAGATAGGAATATTCAATCAATGTACCGGTCGCCAGATGTCCCGACACAAAGAAACTCTGCACCGGAATCAGCAGCGACATCATGATCTGCGCCAGCAGTGTTCCCAGATAATCCATCAGGGATACTCCGTCTCCCGTGCTTTCGATGGACGAAATCAGATACGAGGAAAACAGACCGGTTACCAGATAGGACAGAGTCAGGAACACCGCAGTCGGCATGGAAAGAAATGCCGCAAACGACGAAGCAATCATACCCAGAGCGAAAATTCCCAGAGCGATGGCAAGCATGGCACGCAGATAATTGTTCAGGAATCCGGTTTCCTTCAGCAGCAGACGCGGTCCTTCCGTTACCTGGAAATGCAGCGTTTCACTGTCTTTGGATTGCAGATTGGCGAATCCGATGGAGGCTGTGCCGTCGCTGATCAGCACATCGCCGGGGATCACAAATTCCTTGTAGGCACTGGTCAGAATCTGTTCCGGCGGCAGCTGAAGCGGCAGTTCCCGCGTGCTTTTCAGCGTCGGTTTGCCGTCTTTGTCCAGTACATTTTCATCATAAGTGCGCTGCACATAACGGATGAACCAGAAACCCTGTCCGATTTTCTGGTTCTTTGAACCCAGATTTCCCGCATAGGCACGGTATCCGATATAGACCGGATCTTTGTACTCCTTCGGCAGCCCCATGTAATACCAGGTTTTCATCTTGCCGGGACCGACTTCCCCCATGCCGGCGAGCAGTTCCATACGTATGGACTGCATATACTTCCGGCGGGCGGTACCATCCATGTCCGGCAGAGATTCTCCCTGTTTCTTGGCTGTTGCGATACGCCGCGCCAGTTCTTCGTTGACCATTTTGTTCAGGTCGCCCAGATACGGCGTGAAAACCCGGCGTCCGGCGAACACTTCATTTTCCATCCGTGCCCGTTCTTCCGGCGTGAATTTCTGCCGTCCGTACTGGAACATCAGAAAACCGTAAATAAAGGCGAATGCAATCACCAGCAGCACAAAATGAATCAGAAAAACGCCTGTGAACTTGCCCAGCCAGACTGTAATCCGCGAAACCGGTTTGACCACAATCATGTGCAGCTGCCCGTTTTCCAGATCTGTGCAGAATTCCGAACATGCCAGCCAGATGATCGACGTGGACAGAATCAATGCCGCAAAAGCGGTGCTGTATTCCAGCATCACCTGCAAATACCCTTGCGCCGTTCCGTCGCCTTTCAGCGTGTTCGGCACCAGGATCACGCAGACGAGCAGCAGAAACAGCAGAAAGCGGAACACATTCGACCGCACCGCCGAGCGGCAGGTCAGCTTGACTATCGCAAGAAACGGCGTCATAGTTTCCTCCGTCAATCCTTTTTGCTCATGCCGGACAGCATGTCTTTCAATTTCTGATTGGCACTGGACAAATCTTCCGACATGGTTTCCGGTTCCGGTGCAGCGTTTTCCGCCTTTTTCTGAAGGCTGTCATTGCTCAACCCTTTCAGTTTGACTGTGTCAATCACCGGTTCCTGCTGCTGCGGTTTTTCCGGTTCGGCGGCTTTTTCCTCCGGACCAGTCAGCGAAGCCAGCAATTCCTTCTTCGCCTGCAGCTCTTCCTCGTTGAGCTGTCCGTTGGAAAGATAGTCGGCAATCTGACCGCCCGAACGCGCTCCGTAGGTTTCCACACTTTCCGCCTGTGCTTTGTTGACCACATCCAGGAAAAATTCTTCCAGCGACATGCGCGGATGATCCACCCGGAACTGATCTTCGGACAGCTGGGACCGCAATGCCGTCAGCACTTTTTCCATCACATCCGGTTTCAGCTGCGGCGTGGTGATGCGGTCGGTTCCTTCAATCGTCAGCAGCTCGTTCAAGGTTCCCTGTGCGCGGATTTTTCCGCCGTAGAGAATGATGACCCGGTCGCAGACTTCTTCAATGTCGCTCAGCAGATGGCTGGTGACAATGACCGTCTTGCCCCGTTTTTTCAGCAGATGAATCAAGTCCTTGACTTCCCGGCAGCCCAGCGGGTCCAGACCCGAAGTCGGTTCGTCGAGAATCAGCAGAGACGGATCGTTGATCATGGCTTGCGCCAGCCCGATCCGTCGTGTCATACCTTTGGAAAATTCGCCCACCGGACGGTTCTTCGCATGGGACAACCCCACCATTTCCAGCAGCTGTTCCGCCCGTTTCCGGCGTTCCAGTGCCGACAGGCTGAACAGCGATCCGAAGAAATCCAGCGTTTCATAAGCAGTCAGATACTTATAAAGATAGGATTCCTCCGGCAGATAACCGATCAGACGCTTGGTGTCGACATCCCGCGGCGATTTGCCGAAAACGGTCAGCCGTCCGGCAGTCGGATAAAGCAGACCCAGGAGCATTTTCACTGTGGTTGATTTGCCCGAACCGTTGGGACCCAGCAGTCCCAGAACTTCCCCTTCGCGCACTTCGAAATCCAGGTCGTTCACCGCTTTGGCTTTCGGCCGGTTCCAGAAATCCCGAAACTCTTTGACCAGCCCTACGGAACTGACTACGATTCCGGGGGTATTCACGCTGTTGTCTGCCATGATCGCCTCCCGTTACTGTTGTTTCGCCGCTTCCAGCTGCAGATTGCGGCGCCAGGACAGCATTTCCATGCTGGTGGCTTCCTCGCCGGTCCGCAGCAGACGTGCGCTGTTGAAGATGATAATGAGCGTACTGAAAGTATGCAGCATTGCCGCCGCAATCGGTCCCATCCAGCCGAATACCGAAAGAATGATGCCGCACAGCACAAAGAGCAGACCGAACGCCACATTCTGATGTGTGATCGAATTGGATTTGCGGGAGAGACTGACCAGCATCGGAATCCGGCGCAAATCGTTGGTCATCAATGCAATGGACGCACTGTTGATGGCAATGTCGCTGCCGATGGCTCCCATGGCGATACTCAGATCGGCAGCCGCCAGAGCCGGCGCGTCGTTGACACCGTCACCGACGAATGCCACCAGCGTATGCTTTTTCTGTTCTTCGATATATTCGACTTTCCCTTCCGGCAGACAGTCGCCCTTGAATTCATCAATGT
>CAKUJH010000044.1 GCA_934661375.1 uncultured Victivallales bacterium | reverse complement strand
CAATGTCCCAGAATGCTCTGAATCAATACACCGGGACGCACCCTGCTGCCAGCGAGAGCCGAGCTGAACCGGCGGTAGCTTTCGGTCAGATATTCGGCCTTGCGGGAAGCCGGAAAACCTTCCGGATGCAAAGTAAGAGTGTAAAGCGCGATCCGGATTCCGGTCCGTTCCTCCAGTTCAATCATCTGATCCGCCAGGAGTTTTTCCTGACCGGGACTGCACGGAACTACATTGTAAAAACAAAAAGCCGTCTCTTCCATAAACTTATACCCTTTCATGGCAAGTTCTGAAAAAATGAGATAAAAAAACGGGACAAAAACAATTGACGGAAAAGGAATATACAGACATTTATCTGAATGTCAAGTCTGTTTTTTCCGATAATGCCGTTTTTGAAGCCGAAAACTGCACCGCTGCTTGTCAAAGTAAACGCACAGCTTTCTTTTTTTGCCCAGAGTTTTCACTTTTTCAATTGACAACAGTGAAATATTGTCAGAATAATCATATTTTTTATTTGAAGATAAATGAATAACAGTTATATTAAATGGTTGATGTCTGATTTCAGTGCGGAATATTTTTCCCCACGGAAGAATCTGAAATTTCTATATAATGAATATTGTGAAGGAGTGAGAAAAATGGCAAATCCGCTGGATGAAGTAACTGGTCCGTATAACAATGAAGGGCGTGAAGTCAGAGTGATTGAAAAACAGTTGCCTGTGACAATTGGAACCGGCTCCCTGATATTTGAAATCGTGATCTGTGTCATCGGGTTTGTTCCCGGAGCTGTGCTGACTTTTGTTGAAAATGACCTGGGGCCGCTGGTTCTGGTTCTGATCTGGTGCGCAGGTATGCTGCCGGGACTGATTTATCTGCTGCTGAAAGTACAGGCGAAAAATTATTTCATGCAGCTGATGCAGCGGATTCAGGCGTGCGCATCCACCATAGGAAACTATCAGGAACAGCGCTATGAAATTCTGAAAAACGTAGCGGGACTGGTCAAACAGTCTGTCGAACTGGATAAAGATGTTATGAAAGCGGTTGCCGCATACCGCAGCGGAGGAATGCCTGCCAGCGGGGATCTCAACCGGCAGGAGGAAATTCTGGATCGCGGATTCGGCAAACTGTTTCCGCAGGTTGAAGCATATCCGGAACTGAAAGCTCATGCTCAGATTGCCGAAGCGATGCGTCAGAACAGCTATCTTCAGCGGGAAATCACCGCGGCGCGCGATCTCTATAACCAGGTCGTGCTGATCTGGAATACGGAAATCTACAGCTGGCCGGTCAAACAGATTGTTGCCGCCCGGTCGCATTTCACAACCCGAATCCCGTTCACGGTTTCCAAAGCAGTGATCGACAACTCAAAAAGCACATTCTTCTGAGCGTGTGAATGGCAGCGGCTGATTATGAGGAGATTCCGTATCCGGTCAAGGAATACGCGACCCGGCTGAAAGAGGAACACGCCCGGAACACTTCTGAATTTTTTGAAGAACTGGTGCAGCGTTCCGGCGTGGATGTCACGGCGAATGCTGAACTGGCCCGGAAAATACATCAGCAGGAAAAACAGGTTGCCTTGCAGAATTCGCGGCTGGGTTTCCGGCTGTTTCTGCGGAATCTGCTGATTCTTATCGCGCTTGCCGGGGGAATTGTCGTATTGCTGTATCTGCTGCCGCTCTTCTGGAATGATGCACCCGATTGCGGAATTGAGCAGAAATTTGCAGGAATTGCCGGCGGCGCGATGGCGGTATCGCTGATTCTGATCTTTTTTGTGCTGCGCAAAAAAATTCGTCTTCTCAAAGAGCAAGTGGATGAAGCTCAAAAACTGTTGAATGAAATGATTCAGTTGGCGTCGGCGCAAATGCAGCCGTTGACTGAACTGTTCCAGTGGGATACCATCGCCTCGCTGGTAATGAAAACCCTGCCGATTGTCCATATCGACCGCTATTTTACGCGTGAACGGCTGGAAAGCCTGTGCAGTCATTTCAATTGGAAGTCTGATTTGGGGGCAAATGTGTCCATAGCGGGATGTCAGAGCGGAACCCTGAACGGCAATCCGTGGATCATTGCCGACACATTTTCCCAGGACTGGGGGATGGAAACTTATTACGGCTCTCTGACAATAACCTGGACAGAGCGGGTAACTTACACGGACTCCGATGGAGAAACGCATACCACCTGGGAAACCAGAGTTGAAACGCTGACAGCCTCCGTGGATAAACCGGCACCGGTTTATGATCGGGTCAAATATCTGATTTACGGAAATGAAGCCGCTCCTGCGCTGACGTTCAGCCGCGAACCCAATCCGCTTTCCGGTAAGGGCAATGGTTTCTTTGAGCGCCGCGGACTGAAACGCGCCATTGCCGCACTCGAAAAAAAGAGCCGCAATATGGATACCTCTTTCACAATTATGGACAACCGCGAATTTGACGCCTGTTTCAATGCGGTTGACAGAAACAACGAACTGGAATTCCGTCTGCTGTTCACTCCGCTTGCCCAGCAGGAAATGCTGGCTCTGCTCCGGGATAAGAAACAGGGCTACGGCGACGACTTCCGGTTTCTGAAACAGAATATGATCAACTATGTTGTTCCGGAACATTTGCAGAATATTGATATTTCCGCACCGCCGGATCTGTTCACGCATTACGACCTGAAAACTCTCCGGCAGAATTTCCATTCCTTCAGCAATGGATTCTTCCGGGCGTTTTATTTCAGCATAGCTCCGCTGCTGTGCATTCCGCTGTATCAGCAGCACCGGAATTTTCCTGATATTTACGATGGGATTCTGGATTGCGGTGAACCATCTGATTTTGAATATGAATCTCTTGCCAATTCGATGGACAATCATGAATTTTCGCCGGCATCGGCGATTACCCCCTGCATACTGAAAACTCAGGTGCTCAACCGGGATGAGCCGGCAACGCAGCTGGAAGTAACCGCTCATGCTTTTTATGGGGAAGAACGCGTGGATTATGTCCCGGTACTCGGCGGCGACGGACACTGGCATAATGTGCCGGTACACTGGACCGAATATCTTCCTGTTTCACGAACGACACCGATGGCAGTTTGTGAGACCGGGACATCCAGTCTGCAGGATTTTGCTGTCCGGTTCAGACAGGATGACTGGCAGACATTTTTCCGGAATTGGAACGGGACTTCTTCCAAGCCGGTTCTGTTTCGCCGCGGGCTGATCGCGTTCCTGCAGGACCGGTAAATCTCCGACTGTCCAAAGGCAATTGAGACAGAAAGAGCCTTTTATAATTTTTCAAATCAAAAAAAAGGGAATGAAGTCAAGAAAAGAATTTGCAATCCGGGCAATGACGATGTATATTATTTTGATTTTGGAATTAAAACGGGAATCACCAACCAATAATTCTGGAGGAAAGAAATGGTTAAAAATCTGAACACTCCGCCGGCTCATGCAAAACTGGTTGCCTGGGTCAATGAATGGGCGGAACTCTGCGAACCGGAAGGCATCTACTGGTGCGACGGTACGAACACTGAATACTACGGTCTGTGCGATGAAATGGTCAAATCCGGTCTCGCCACCCGTCTGAACAGCAAACTGCGTCCTGACTGCGTGCTGTTCCGCAGCGATCCGTCCGACGTCGCCCGCGTGGAAGCCCGTACCTTCATCGCTTCCGAAAAAGAAGAAGATGCCGGTCCGACCAACCACTGGATTGATCCCGTTGAACTGAAAAAGACCCTGCGTGGTCTCTTCAAAGGCTGCATGCACGGCCGCACCATGTATGTGATTCCTTACTCCATGGGTCCTGTCGGTTCCAATATCGCCAAAATCGGTGTGGAAATCACCGACTCCCCGTACGTCGTGATCAACATGCACGTCATGACCCGCGTCGGCAACAAAGTTCTCGAAGTCCTCGGCGACAACGGCGAATTTGTTCCCTGCATCCACTCTGTCGGCAAACCGCTGGAAAACGGCGCGAAAGACAATGGCGTCTGGCCCTGCGCTCCGATGGACAAAAAATACATCGCCCAGTTCCCGGAAACCCGTGAGATCTGGTCGTTCGGTTCCGGTTACGGAGGAAACGCCATCCTCGGTAAAAAATGCCTCGCTCTCCGTATCGCGTCCGTTCAGGCCCGCGATGAAGGCTGGATGGCTGAACACATGCTCATCCTCAAGCTCACCAACCCGAAGGGCGAAGTCAAATACGTTACCGGTGCGTTCCCGTCCGCCTGCGGCAAGACCAACCTTGCCATGCTGATCCCGACGATCCCCGGCTGGAAAGTCGAGACCATCGGCGACGATATTGCCTGGATGAAATTCGGCAAAGACGGCCGTCTCTACGCCATCAACCCGGAAAACGGTTTCTTCGGCGTTGCGCCCGGAACCTCCATGAAATCCAACAAAAACGCCATGCTTTCCTGCGCGAAGGAAACCATCTTCACCAACTGCGCTCTGCGTCCGAACGGAGACATCTGGTGGGAAGGCATTGACGTGGCTCTCGAACCCGGTGAAAAACTCATCGACTGGAAGGGCAATGTCTGGGAAGCCGGACAGACCGACGCCGAAGGCAAGCCGGTCAAAGCCGCTCACCCGAACGCCCGTTTCTCCGCCCGCGCCAAGAACTGCCCCGCCATCGCTTCCAACTGGGAAGACCCTGCCGGTGTGCCGATTGACGCATTCCTGTTCGGCGGACGCCGTCCGTCCACCCTGCCGCTGGTCTACCAGTCCCTCTCCTGGGAACATGGTGTGATGATCGGCTCCTCCGTGGGTTCCGAAGTCACCGCTGCCGCTCTGGACGTCAAAGCCGGCACGGTCCGCCGCGACCCGTTCGCCATGCTGCCGTTCTGCGGCTACAACATGGGCGATTACTTCAAGCACTGGCTGGAAATCGGCAAGGTCGCCGGAGCCAAACTGCCGAAGATTTTCTGCGTCAACTGGTTCCGTAAAACTGCCGACGGCCGCTGGCTGTGGCCCGGATTCGGCGACAACAGCCGCGTCCTGAAATGGATCTTCGAACGCTGCGACGGCGAAGGCAAAGCGGTTGAAACCCCGATCGGCTACATGCCGACCGTCGACGCCATTGACCGTACCGGCATCGAAAACGAAGTTACCGAAGCCGATATGGCTGAACTTCTGCGTTTCGACAAGGAAGGCTGGCTGAAAGAAGTCGAGATGATCAAAGAACATTACAAGAAATTTGACCGTCTCCCGAAAGAACTTGCAGCGCAGCTGGAAGCTCTCGAAGCCCGTATCAACAAGTAATCGGGTTTTCTGAATAACACAACTTCCCCGGAAGCGGGCAGCTGCTTCCGGGGGTTGTTCGTATGAAGCAAAGCAGTTTTTTATGCAGACGTCTGAAATCAACATTCTGGAACTGGAAACCGTGGATTCCACGAATTCCTATGCCAAAATCAATTTCGAGTCTCTGGACGACGGAACGCTGGTCTGTGCGGAAACGCAGACAGGCGGACGCGGACGTCTGGGGCGCAGATGGGCGTCGCCTGCCGGAGTGAATATTTATGCTTCGCTGGTCATGAAACAGATACAGAATCCGTTTTATGCCACGATCACTGCCTCCCTTGCGGTTCTGCAACTGCTCCAGAGCGAGCTGCCGCGTGAATATTTCTTCATCAAATGGCCGAACGACATTTATACCGGATGCAGGAAAATCTGCGGAATCCTGAGTGAATGTCATACCGCTAACACCCGTATCGGCGGAGTCATCGCCGGCATGGGAATCAACGTCAATATGGAAAGCGCGGATCTGAATGCCGTCGGACAGCCCGCCGCTTCCCTGAAATCTCTTTCCGGAAAAGTTTTTGACCTCTCACGAATGATCCGTCAGCTGGCGGGTCTGCTTGCCCGGTATTACGCGCTTTATCTGAATGCACCGGAAAAACTTTTTGCAGAATGGAAAGAACACAACATCATCATCGGCCGCCAGGTGCAGCTGACCGACGCATCCGGCGGAAAACTCCGTTCTCCGTTTGTCAGAGACATTGCGGAATCGGGGGAACTTATTGTGGAGGAAGGCGGGGTAATCAGCCGTTACAGCTGCGGCGATGTTACTCTGGTCAAGGAATCCCTTTCGTTCCCGGCATTTGAATATGACACTTTTTTTGACAAGAAAAATTAACATAAAACCAACCACAGTTTAAGGAGAAAACTGAAAAATGGGACTGATTCTCGATGGATTGAAACTGATGCTGATCGGCATGTTGACGGTGTACGTCTTCCTGCTGATCATGATCTTCTGCATGAACGTGCTGGGCAAGATTCTGGCTCCGTTTGCCGCGAAGATCGAAGCCAAGGAAAAGGAAGCCCAAAAACCTGCAGCAGGCAGCGATGACGCCCTGCGCGCAGCCGCTGCGGCAGCCGCTTTTGATGCAAGTACCAAATAATCAAATAAGAAAGACGTTTGCAAAATGAAAAAAATCAATTACATGGATTGCTCCTTCCGCGACGGCTTCCAGTCCTGTCTCGGAGCCCGCGTGAAAACCGAAGACTTCCTGCCCGCCCTCATCGCGGCCAAAGAAGCCGGCACCACATATTTCGAAATCGGCGGCGGCGCCCGCTTCCAGGCTCTCTATTTCTACTGCCAGGAAGATGCTTTCGAAATGATGGACAAATGGCGTGAAACGGTCGGCGCGGATGTCAATCTGCAGACCCTTTCCCGCGGTGTCAACGTGGTCGGACTTTCTTCCCAGTCCTCCGACATCATTGACCTCCATGCCAAGATGTTCAAGAAACACGGCATCACCACGATCCGTAACTTCGACGCTCTGAACGACATCCGCAACCTGGACGTTTCCGGACGCGCCATCGCGAAACACGGACTGAAACACCAGATCACCATCACCATGATGGGTCTGGCTCCGAACCTGCATGAAAGCTATGCGCACACCCCGAAATTCTACATCGACCGTCTGAACGAAATTCTCAAGAACGGCGTTCCGTTCGATTCTCTGGCGTTCAAGGATGCCTCCGGCACCTCCACCCCGGCGACTGTTTACGAAACCATCAAACAGGCCCGTGAAATTCTCGATAAAGAATTCGGCAAAGGCACGAAAACCATTCAGTTCCATACGCATGACACTGCCGGCATGGCGGTTGCCTGCAACATGGCCGCCATCGAAGCCGGTGCGGACTGCATCGACCTCGCCATGGCTCCGCTTTCCGGCGGCACCTGCGAAGCCGACATTCTCACCATGTACCAGAGACTGCGCGGCACGGAATACTCCCTCGACATCGATCCCGAAAAGATTCTCAAAGTCGAAAAAGTCTTCAAAGACTGCCTGAAGAAATACTTCATGCCGCCGGAATCCATGCAGGTCTCCCCTGAAATCATCTTCAGCCCGATGCCGGGCGGCGCACTGACTGCCAACACCCAGATGATGCGCGACAACAACTGCCTCGACAAATACGATGCCTGCATTGCGGAAATGCGCGAAGTGGTTGCCAAAGGCGGTTTCGGAACATCCGTCACCCCGGTTTCCCAGTTCTACTTCCAGCAGGCGTTCCGTAACGCCGTCATGGGCAAGAACGCCGACGGTTCCTGGAAACTGGATCCGAACGGTTACGGCAAAATGGTTCTCGGCTACTTCGGCAAAACCCCGGTTCCGCCGGATCCGCAGGTGGTCAAATGGGCTTCCGAACAGCTGAATCTCGAACCCACCACCAAATCCGTGGTTGAAATCAACGACGCCAATCCGAAACTGGGCATCAAAGCCGCCACCAAAGTTCTGGAAGACAACCAGCTGCCGGTTACCGATGAAAACATCTTCATCATCGCGTCCTGCGGCGACAAAGGTCTCGCCTTCCTGAAAGGCGACCGTCCGCTGGGCATCCGCTATGCGGAAGAAAAGAACGCTGCCAAGAAGGGCGCATCCGATTACACGGTTTCCGTGGGCGGCAAGACCTTCAGCGTGCAGGTCAACGGCGGCAAAGTCACGGTGGACGGCAAAGCCTTCGACGTGGCTGTCGGCACCGGCGCCGCGGCTCCGAAAGCGGCTGCTGCAGGTTCCGGCGCGGCGTCCCAGGTTACCAGCCCGATCCCCGGCACTGTGACCAAGATCGTTGCGCAGGAAGGCTCCACGGTTGCCGCCGGCGACACGATCGTCATCATCGAAGCCATGAAAATGGAAACCCCCATCACGACCGATAAAGCCGGCCGTGTGTCCAAGATTCTCGTCAATGTCAAAGACGTTGTCGAAACCGATCAGGCGGTTGCCGAGATCGCGGAGTAAGTTGTCATGAGCAAAATCACTGCTATGTTCCTTACGCTGGCGCTTTTCGCCGGTCTGAGTCTTCCGGCGGCGCAGACCGCCCAGGCTCAGCCTGTCAAAGCGGATTCGTATGTATCTCTTGCCAAAGATCCGAAAAACGGCATTGGCGACAATCTGGTGGATCTGACCAGCCGCGACAAAGCGACGCTGTTCACCCCGGAAATGAAAGCCAAACTGATGACGCAGGCCAAATACCTCAACGAATATGAGGATGACCTGTTCCAGTGGTTCCGTCTTGACGACGGCCGTATTGCCCTGGTCTACAAAGACAGAGTGAAAAACGTCAAAGGAGAAGAAATTGATGCGCCTGCCGCGACGATTTATTCGGTTTCGATGGCAGTCAATCAGAAAATCACTCCGGGACGTGAAATCATGGTTCTGGTGATTCCGGGCAGAAGCAAAGCCAAAGTGAAAAACATGGGCAACTTCCTGCCGCTGGCACTGAATCCGTCTCTGCATCCGGCGGGCATTCTGAAGCCGGGTTCCATTGTGGCGTACTTCGCTCCGGAAATGCTGGTGCATGACTCCGTGAAGGAAGGCGTGGCGGAAAAACGCCTCGGTTCCATGAAGGAACTGCTGGCGGGTCTCTGGGAAAGCACGGGTATCTGCGACATCATCAACCAGACCAGTGAAAACTTCTCCACCACCTGGATTCTCGGTCTCGGCCGTGTCCTGATGATGGCAGTCGGTCTGCTGCTGATTTATCTGGCGATTGCCAAAGGTTTCGAACCGCTGCTGCTTCTGCCGATCGGTTACGGTGCCGTGCTGGCGAACATTCCGCTGGCGGGTATTTCCGGACCGGACGGACTGCTCGGTCTGGTCTACGTCGTCGGCATTGACTCCGGCGTGTTCCCGCTGCTGATTTTCATGGGTGTCGGCGCGATGACGGACTTCGGTCCGCTGATTTCCAACCCGAAATCCGCTCTGCTGGGCGGTGCGGCACAGTTCGGTATCTTCTTTGCTCTGCTGGGCGCACTGGTGCTGTCCAAGCTGGGTATTCCGTTTGACCTGAAGGATGCCGCCTCCATCGGTATCATCGGCGGAGCGGACGGCCCGACTTCGATCTTCCTGACCAGCAAGCTGTCCCCGAAACTGCTGGGTGCAGTTGCGGTTGCGGCGTATTCCTACATGGCTCTGGTGCCGATTATTCAGCCCCCGATCATGAAGCTGCTGACCACCGAAGCTGAACGCAAAATCAAAATGAAACAGCTCCGTCCGGTTTCCAAACTGGAAAAAATCTGTTTCCCGCTGCTGATCACGCTGCTCTGCGCGTATCTGCTGCCGGATGCCGCCCCGCTGATCGGTATGCTGATGTTCGGCAACCTGATGCGTGAATGCGGTGTGGTGGACCGTCTGAGCGACACGGCCCAGAACGCTCTCATCAACATTGTCACGATCTTCCTGGGAACCGCTGTCGGCGCGAAACTTTCCGCGGACCAGTTCCTGACCAAACAGACCATCGGCATTCTGATTCTCGGTGCTGTGGCGTTCTCCGCCGCGACCGCCGCCGGTGTGATTTTCGCGAAGATCATGAACAAATGCTCCAAAGACCCGATCAACCCGCTGATCGGCGCGGCTGGCGTTTCCGCTGTGCCGATGGCCGCCCGCGTGGTGAACAAAGTCGGTCTGGAAAGCGACCCGCGCAACTTCCTGCTCATGCACGCCATGGGCCCGAACGTGGCGGGAGTTATCGGTTCTGCTGTTGCTGCCGGTGTTCTGCTGAAGGCACTGGGCGGACTCTGATCCGGTTTTCCCAAGCATTATTCAAAGACATGCCGTTTGATTTGCGGCATGTCTTTTTTTTCGGTAAAAATTTGTTTTTTGAACCCGGACGCATTATATTTCCGGTATCGTGAAAATGCCAAACAGGAGATGAATCAAATGAATGAAGATTTTCTGAAACTGATGGAGACCCGCCGGAGCTGCCGCAATTTCAATTCGCGGGCTGTTCCGCCGGACGTGCTGGACCGGATCCTGCGTGCAGGAACTTTTGCTGCGACCGGGAGAAACCGTCAATCCCCCATCATGATTGCCGTTACCGACCCGGAATTGCTGAAACGGCTGTCCCGTCTCAATGCGGAAATCATGGACAGCCCGGGAATCGATCCTTTTTATGGAGCGGGAACCGTAATCATAGTGCTTGCCGACCGTGAAATTCCCACGTATCTGTATGACGGAACCCTGGTCATGGGAAATCTGATGCTGGCTGCCCATGCCTGCGGAGTGGACAGCTGCTGGGTGCATCGCGCCAAAGAGGAATTTGAGCGGCCGGAAGGCAAAGCCATTCTGGAACGGCTGGGCATTTCCGGCAGTTACGAAGGAATCGGGCATTGTGCGCTGGGATATGCCGCCGCGCCGTTGAATCCGGCATCGCCCCGCAAAGAAAATTACATATACCGCATCGGACCTTCCAAGCTCTGAACCGGGAAATTTCTGCTGTCAATGCAGAAAATATCTGCACTGGCTGTTGCAATTTCCGCCGCGCCGGGTATATTATCCGAATCGGATACAAAAATTCATTTACAACAGGAGAAAGAATGAAACATCTTTTACTCATGACCGCGGCAGCTGCGCTGCTGACTCTGACGCAGAGTGCCTGCTCCATGCTCTGCTGCAATGAACGCCCGGAAGTGATTGCCACGTATACGGCAACACCCATCAAGCTGGACGGCACGCTGAACGATCCTGCCTGGCAGAAAACTCCTGCCTATACACTGGTTCATTCTCGCAATCAATGGAAAAACGCTCATCCGGAAATCCGGAAATTTTTCCGCAACGGAGTCGCCGAACCGGGAAAAGTCCGGGTATTGTGGGATGACAAATATCTCTATGTCGGAATCGAATACACGGATTCGGATGTCGTCGCCGAGGAAATGACGGATCAGGCGCACCATTATCTGAAAGGCGATGTGGCGGAAGTATTCCTGAAACCGGTCAACAAGACCTGGTACTGGGAAATGTATGTAACGCCGGCAGGCTATAAAACCGCATTCTATTTCAACGGACGCGGCAATGTGGGACTGCCCAGCAGTTTTGCGGATAAAGTCGTGTTCAAGGATCTGAAAGTTGCCGCCAAGGCGGACGGCACCCTGAACAATTCCTGGGATAAAGATAAAAAATGGACGGCGGTCATGGCGATTCCGATCAGCGAAATCAACATGGCAGGCGAAAAACTGTCGCCGGAAGTGCCGTGGCTGATTTTCTTCGGACGTTATAATTACGGTCGTTATCTGCCTCGTCAGGAAAATTCTGCGTTTCCGGAACAGGAATACACCAATTATCATGTTCACGAAGAATATGCCAAGCTGAAAATGGTCAAGTGAAATCACCTGTTGAAAGGGTAAACAACGATGAAACATTTTCTGTATATGACTGCGGCAGCCGCTCTGCTGGCTCTGACGCAGAGTGCGTGTTCCATGTTCTGCGGCAATGAACGTCCGGAAGTGATTGCCACCTATACTGCGACGCCCATCAAGCTGGACGGCACGCTGGATGATCCTGCCTGGCAGAAGACTCCTGCCTATACGCTGGTTCATTCACGCAATCAGTGGAAAAACGCGCATCCGGAAATCCGGAAATTTTTCCGCAGCGGCGTCGCCGAACCGGGAAAAGTCCGGGTATTGTGGGATGACCAATACCTGTATGTCGGCATGGAGTTTACAGACTCCGACATTGCCGCGGAAGGCACAGAAGATCAGACTCCGCTGTTTTCCAAAGGCGATACGGCGGAAGTGTTCCTGAAACCGGTCAACAAAACCTGGTACTGGGAAATGTATGTAACGCCGAAAGCGCAGAAAACCGCTTATTTCTTCAAAGGACGCGGACATCACAGTCTCCCCAGCTGTTTTCCGGAAAAACCGGCATTGTCCGGAATGAAGGCTGCCGCCAAAGCGGACGGCACGGTGAACAATCCGTGGGACAAAGATAAAAAATGGACGGCGGTCATAGCGATCCCGGTCGGAGAAGTCAATAAAGCCGGCGAAAAGCTGTCGCCGGAAGTGCCGTGGCTGATTTTCTTCGGACGTTATAATTACGGCCGTTATCTGCCTCGTCAGGAAAATTCTGCGTTTCCGGAACAGGAATACACCAATTACCATGTTTATGAAGAATATGCCCGGCTGAAAATGGTCCGGTAAAAATATTCTGCACAGAAAAGAATCCCGCGAAACAAGAGTGGCATCATGATCGAAATACCGGAACAAGAAACTGTTTTCGAGGAGGTCAGAAGCCATTGTCTGAAGAATACGCGGGATTTTTTTTCGGACGACACACCGCTGAAAGAATCCGCGGCGCATGGCGGACGCCCTTATGAACGGCGCATACAGCAGGAGGAAATGGCTTTTGCCGTGGCGAAAGCCTTTGAAAACGGAACGCATCTGTGTGTGGAAGCCCCGACCGGTGTCGGCAAAAGTTTCGCCTATCTGATTCCTGCGATCTACCATGCCATGGCAGTGCGGCGGCCTGTGCTGATCACCACGGAAACCATCAATCTGCAGGAACAGCTGGTACGCAAGGATTTGCCGCTGCTCCGGGATCTGATGAAAGTCAACTTTTCCTTCTGTCTGGCGGCAGGCCGTGCCAATTACCTGTGCCGGAGACGTCTGGCGCTGGCACTGGGGGAATACAAGGATGAGTTTCTGCCGTCCGTGGAACTGGAATCGGACATCCAGAAAATCGCCGACTGGGCGGAGCAGTCCGAAAGCGGATTCTATACGGACCTGCCGTTCCGGATTGAACGGGGACTGTGGAGCTGTCTCTGCAGTGAAACGGCATCCTGTTCCGCATCCAGCTGCCGTTTTTTCCGGAATTGTTTTTACTGGCGGGCGCGGCGGGAATGGGATAAAGCCGATGTACTGGTAACAAACCATGCGCTGTTTTTTGTCGATCTGAAAATGAGGGCGCTGGAAAATCAGGAAGCAACGCCGCTGCCGGATTATTCCGCAGTGGTTTTCGATGAAGCACACACGCTGGAAGACAATGCGGCAAAACATCTGGGACTGCATCTGACGTCCGGCGGAGTGCGTTATTTCCTGAACCGGCTGTTCAATCCCCGGACAGGCCGCGGACTGATGGTCAAACCGGGGGAATCATCCCTTGCGCTCCGCAGTCTGATCGCCAAACTGCACGACCTCACCTTTGCTTTCTTCGACCAGTTCGGAGCTGCCCTGGAACCGCTGCAGGACAAATGTCTGCGTATTTATAAGCCTGGACGCTTTGAGGATCTGCTGTCCGCTCCGCTGAATGATCTGGAACGGCGCATCCGCGATTACATTGAAGAACAGGAAAATCCGGAATTCAAGACGGAGCTGTCGGCACAGCTGGAACGCTGTCTGGCGATTCGCGACGCCATTGCGGGATTCATCAAAATGGAGGATGCGGAAAACAGCGTCTACTGGGTGGAAGGACGTGCCCTGCCGCAAAATGCGGGCATGGTGATTGAATTGTATTCCGCCCCGCTGAATGTATCGGAAATTCTGTCGAAAATTCTGTTCACAGGAGAATTTCCGGTTGTACTGACCAGCGCCACGCTGGCGGTCAATTCCAAACTGGATTTCTACCTGAAACGGATCGGGTTCCGCAACGGAGAAGAATTGATTCTCAATTCACCGTTTGATTATGCGAAACAGGTGAAACTTTATCTGGCGCGCACCATGCCTGCGCCCACGGAGAACTGTTACAACGACGCGGCGACAGCGGCAATCGGCGATTTTGTCAAGCTGACGGACGGTCATGCCTTTGTGCTGTTCACCAGTTACGGGATGCTGCGGAGCTGTGCAGACAATCTGACGCAGTTTTTCCGGGACAACCATTACCAGCTGTTTGTGCATGGCGATACTTTGTCGCGGACAGCCATGCTGACGGAATTCAAGAACAGCCGCAACGGGGTTATTTTCGGGACATCCAGTTTCTGGACAGGGGTCGATGTGCCGGGCGACGCGCTGCGCAACGTCATCATCACGAAACTGCCGTTCGCCGTGCCGAATCATCCGCTGACGGAAGCCCGGTGCGAACGAATCCGTGCAGCGGGAGGACGTCCGTTTGAAGATTTTTCCATTCCCAATGCCGTGCTGATGTTCCGGCAGGGGGCCGGACGGCTGATCCGGAGCAAAACCGATACGGGAATCATTGTGGTGCTGGATCCCCGGATCGTAACGAAATATTACGGGAGAAGTTTTCTCAATTCCATTCCGCACTGTCCGGTGGAATATTTCTGAAAACAGTCAATACTGCTGAACGGGTCGCACCCAGATCTGCGCGGCATCGCGGCAGCGCATGGAAAGACTGCTGCCCAGCACCCGGACGCGGAGCAGTTCCCCGAAAGGCGAATGCCCTTCCACACAGAGCAGAGTGCCGGGAACCAGACCGAGGTCGGCAAATTTCCGCAGACCGCGCAGACTGCGGCTGACATGAGAAACCACGGCATTCTGTCCGATGGACAAAGAGGAAAGTGGAATCAGATCATCTGACGGATCGGGAGTTACCGCCGGCATGGCTTCCTCCAGAAATTTCCGGAGTTCCGCGCAGTCATCCCGCTGCATGATTGCTTCGGTAAGGGTAACAAACCGGGACATGACTTTCTGGCTCACGACATGTTCCACACGGCAGGCGGAATCATCGGCTTCCTGTTCGTCCAGTTTCAACAGGGAACAGAAAAAAATTTTCAGAGCGGCATGACGTTTGCGGATCACTGCCGCCCGTTCCGCGCCGAGGGCGGTAAGACCGATCACCGGCATGTGCGGATGATATTCCAGAAAACCTTTGGAGGCAAGCGACTGCAGCGCATTGGTCACGGAAGGCTTGGAAACTTTCATTTTTTCCGCAATCGCCGAAGCGTGCGCATGGCCGTCCGCCTCCATGATTTCAGCGATGGTTTCGAGATAGTCTTCCAGATTGCTGGAAATCGGTTCCTTCATCATATTGCAAACACCCTTCATTATTATATTCGTTCAGGCAGGACCGGACATGCGAACAGACGCGGAAGAAATTCGCCGGAACTATCCCTTTGCTGTAAGCTACACCAAAATATGAAATTTTCAAGCGGCGGAACCCGTTAAAAGAAGCGGGAACCGGTTTTTGAGCGACTTTTTTGAAAAAAAGAAATGTTTTTTCTGTTTTCCGGATTTGTTTTCCCTGAAAGAAGTGTTAAATTGCGTCGTTTATATCCTGATCACCGGAAATGGGAAGTGAACAAAATGGGCGAAAGTTTTGAAGCAAGACTGGTAAAATATTCTTCGAAAGAAGTTTTCAAAAAAGCGAAACACCTGCTGCACAGCGGGGAACTGCTCTGCTGTCACGAAAGCGCGGCAAAAACGTTGCGCGCCGTTTTCCGCGACGCCAAAGGAATGGTAACACGTACGGAAGTTTCCGGGTTCCCGGCTGGTCCGTATTCCACCACCTGTTCCGCCTGCGGAAACCTTTCCGGTCAGCTTTGCCCGCACGCCGCCGCGGCGTGTCTCTATCATGCGAAATACACCATCAAGGAACGGGCAGCCAAAGACACTCTGCCGGATGCGCCGGCGCAATATGCCGGGCTGAAATTTGCCGGTATGCCGGAACTGCTGACGCAGGTTCTGACACCGCAGACGGGGAAAGTTACCATTACCGCAGATACGGAATTCCCGCACATGCCCAGCAAATGGGAACGGATCTGCTTCACGGTCAGCCTGTCCATGAGCGGCAGAAACTATCTGGGCAACCTGAACAATCTGCGGCAACTGCACTTTGAAAAGAATCTGGCGGCTGCGCTTAAACTGGAAGCATTTCCCCTGCAGGACCGTCAGATCATCCGTTTCCTGGCAATCAACGCCCAGCAGGACGGAACCCGGCTGTCCCTGGATGCGGAACAGACCGCAGAATTTTTCCATTGCATGATCGGATTCCAGAATTTCACCCGTCTGGGCGAAAAGGTGGTGATACACCGGGAACTGGCGGAACCTGCCATCATGGTGGAACGGGTCAAGGGCGGCTGTCTGCTGCGTTCCGCGGTAATTGTCAAAGGATCACCGCTGCCGCTGCATGAAGTCAAAGTCGTGCAGGGACGTACCGGCGCCTGGGTCGGAATGCTGGGGGAATACTGGTGGATTCCCGGTCAGATGGATGTCGGATGGCTGCGCAATTTCCTGCGCACCACCGTACAGCCCTGCGATTTGAAAGCGGCGAAAATGCTGGTTGCCTACCGCGAATCCCTGCCGTTCAAGCTGATCATCACCGGCAGTGTCAAAGTCCGGGAACGTAAGGTCAAACCCTGTTATCAGGCGGCTCTGAATGAGAATTCCGAACTGGAACTGGAAATTCTGTTCGATTACGGCGGGCATCTCTGCAAAACGGATCAGTCCCGTCTGGCATCTTCCGGCGGACAGTTCTGGCGGCGGAATACCCATGGCGAGGAAAAACTGGTTCAGGAACTGGTCAATTTCGGTTTCGAAATGCTGACCGGGAAGTCCACGGCAGACGGTGAAACGCGTCTGATTCTGCGGGATCGGGAAGCTGTCGGGGTGTTTGTGGATGAAGTGGTTCCGCAATGGCTTTCCACGGGACGTGAATTTCTGATGAACTCGGAACTTGCCAATCTCTGCGGAGATTCCGGCAAACTGTCCATTCATACGGAACTGACCGGAGAGACACCGGAATATTATGAACTGACAATTCATCTTTCTGCCTCGTCGCAGCCGGTTCCGTGGCGTGATCTGGCAGAGGCTGCCCGCAATAATGAACTGTTCTTTGCCGCTGCGCCCGGACAATTCATCAAAATTCCGCGCGCACTGCGGAATCTGGTGCAGGCAATGGCGGATACAGCAATTCCGAAACCCGCACCGGAACAGAAAACGGAAACAGAATCCGTGCCGTGTGATGTTCTGCTGCTGCCGCGTCCGGCAGCTCTGCACTGGGCGGAACTGGGAGCGGACATTGCCGGTGCTGTGCCGATCGAATTTCTGCGGCTGAAAGCGGATCTGGAATTGGCTGCGGAAAAAGCCCTGAACGGAAATGACGGACTTCAGAACCAGATTTTTCAGGGAAGTCTGCGCAAATATCAGCAGGCGGGCGTATTGTGGATGAAATCACTGGGCGCGCGCGGCTACAATCTGATTCTGGCAGACGAAATGGGGCTGGGCAAAACGGTGCAGACCATTGCCCTGCTGGCGTCGGAACCGGGACGAAATCTGCCCGCACTGGTGGTATGTCCGACCAGTCTGCTGGAAAACTGGGTGCGCGAAGCGGAAAAATTTGCGCCGTCGCTGAAAATTCTTGCCATCACCGGTCCGGATCGCGCAAAACTGTGGGAACAGGCATTGTTTCACGATATCTGCGTCTGTTCTTATGCGCTGATCAAACGGGATGCGGAACAGGTCTGCAAGCTCCGTTTCAAATACCTGATTCTGGATGAAGCACAGCATATCAAGAACCCGTCCACCGGCAATTCACAGATCTGCAAAGCCATTGAAGCGGATCATAAACTGGTTCTGACCGGAACTCCGCTGGAAAATTCACCGGAAGACCTGTGGTCCATCTTTGAGTTCCTGCATCCGGGACTGCTGGGTTCGCGCGCCGCATTCCGCCGCAGTTACATTCAGGGCGGCTCTACTCCGGATGCCCTGCGTGAACTTTCTGCACGGATTGCACCGTTCATTCTCCGACGGAAAAAAGCGGATGTCAATGCGGAAATTCCGCCGAAAACGGAACAGCTGCTTTACTGCGAAATGGATGCGGCGCAACGGAATCTCTACAATCAGTTCCTGCAGGAAAGCCGCACCCGTTATGAAAAACTGCGTGAAGGCGATGCTTCGGTCAACCGGTTCGAAATTCTTTCTTCACTTCTTCGGATGCGCCAGGTCTGCTGTGATCCGGCACTGCTGCCGGACGGCGCGGGAATCCGTTCCGCCAAAATGGAACTGCTCAAGGAACTGCTGCTGGAAACCATCGACAGCGGACATAAGGTTCTGCTGTTCAGCCAGTTCACCTCGCTTCTGGCATTGGTCCGCGAATGGCTGGACAAAGACGGCATCCGCTATGAATATCTGGACGGCTCCACGCGCGACCGAATGGAACGGGTGGATCATTTCAACAGTTCTCCGGACATTCCGCTGTTCCTGCTGAGTCTGAAAGCGGGCGGACTGGGTTTGAACCTGACTTCCGCAGATACAGTCATTCTGTATGACCCGTGGTGGAATCCCGCCGCGGAAGCACAGGCGGCAGACCGGACACACCGAATCGGTCAGACCCGGAGTGTCAACTGCATCAAATTGCTGGTGAAAGATTCCATTGAAGAAAAAGTGCTGGAACTGCAGCACCGTAAAGCCGACATGTTCAACGATCTGGTGGAAGCCACGGCGGAAAATGCCGGCTCCATGTCGCTGGAAGATTTCGAATTCCTGCTGGGCGAATAAGGCAGAAAATCTCTGTACACGGGAAAACGGTATTTCAAAACACAGAAACGCCGCAGGGAAATTATTGTCTCATTGGAAACATAAAAAAAAATGGAGCGAGCAATGGGACTCGAACCCACGACCATCACGTTGGCAACGTGATGCTCTACCACTGAGCTATGCTCGCACATAGTAGAAGAAAATGGAGCGAGCAATGGGACTCGAACCCACGACCATCACGTTGGCAACGTGATGCTCTACCACTGAGCTATGCTCGCATCATTTGCATGTGCGTTAATATGTCATAAAAAATCAATTTTTCAAGTCCGAATTATAATTTTTTTCAACATTTTTCCCGGCTTGCGCAACGAAATCTCGTTTTTTCATGAAGATATCTTGAAAACTGCGGATACTGTGATATATATTCAATAAATAGAGGAGGCGAACCTATGCGTTTTGAAAAATTTCTGCTCGATGACTATTTGCAGACAGAAGAAGGAAAAGAATTGTTTTCATTCTTCAAAAATATGGCTAATCATTACTTCAATCATTTTGACTTCTTTCTAAAAAAAGTGGATTCTTTTATTCAAGTAAGCGATACGGCAGAATATCATTATAATAATACCAATCATTTATATATATACCATGGACATTGTCGTTCTTTTCAAGATTTTTTTGAAAAATACAGATTGAAAGACCATCCCGATCCACGGGTTTTTCAAGACTTCATTCCAGAGGAGTCTGTTCTTTGGTTTCTAAAATATCCGGATTATGCTTTTCCATATTTGTATCCAAGCCATTTTTTTATTTTCCAGGGCATTATGGATAATTTTGACATTCCGCTACCGCCAATTCCAAAATCATCAAAAGCATTGGAACGCTGTAACTATTATTTTGATATTTGCCGTTCTCTCTATGATTTTCGGCAGCAGTACCATCTTTCACCTGTAGAATTGTGCGTGTTTCTATATGGATTCGCCCGGCGATATATTCCGTATGTGATTAAAAATATAAATGAACTACCACCTGCAAATAATATTTTCTTAGTTGCAGGTAAGCCGGATGATTGTGAAAATTGTTTGAAAATTACATCAGCTCTAAAACCTGATATCTGGTCAAATGGTAAAAAAATGATGGCAGGAGATATTGTTCTATTATACGAAATGTTCCCCGTTTCCTCAATTATCGCGGCATTCAGATGCCTTGCAAATGGATATGATGATCCATTTAACTATTGGAATGACAAGATAATTTTGGGAGCCCCTGTTGTTTTTCCGCCTATTTCGCTGAAAAAGCTTCAGGCTGCTCCTGTATGGAAAGAGAACGCCCTTGTAAAACGTTGTATGCAGGGAACTTGTGGAAATTTATGTTCTGTACAAGAATACAATGTTCTGAAGGACCTTATAAAAGAAGCAGATCCAAACTTTCCCATTGCATCCCTGCCGGAGCCGCCCCCTTATGCGCAGTTTTACCATGAAGGGATAGAAACAGAAAAAGATGTCGAAGAAAAACTTTTGGAACCGCTGCTTGCGAAACTCGGTTATAATGTCAAAAAAGAATTTACCCGTCAATTCCCGATTCGGATGGGGCGCGGAATACGATATTATCCGGATTATGCTTTGCACGCGAAGGGGACAAGAGGCGAAGAACGCGCAGATTTTATTTGGGAAGCAAAATACAGAATCCCGACACAGAAGCAGTTGAGAGAGGACTACGGTCAAGCAAAATCGTATGCCATCCGTCTGCAAACCAAGGGATTCGGTCTTGTCAGCATAGA
>CAKUJH010000043.1 GCA_934661375.1 uncultured Victivallales bacterium | reverse complement strand
ACCCGGAGCCGCTCGGCGTTTCAATACTTGGGCTCGCGAGGAGCCCAACGCTCTTAATATAACCCGCTGCATATAAAAATGCAAATGTTTTTTTCTCGCGATTCGACCTCTTTATTTGTCAAGGAGCATTTCCTTCCGGAATAAGAAATATATAAATTCATTGACATAAGCAGGTTATATTATGCGCGAACCTTTCACTTGAATTCCATTCACCTTGCAGTTCGCGGTATTTTTTTCAATACTCCCATTCAGAGAATTAATGTATCTTTCTGAAGATCTTTCACTGTTTTGATGCCGAAATGTTCAATTCTGGATTCATAATGATTCCCCAGCAAATAAAAACGAATGCTGTCCTGCTCCAGATCTATCTCTTTCAGCAGTGACGCCTTGAATTGCAGAAACTGCGTCGAATCCAGCTGACACTCAAACACCGAAAACTGGACGCGCTGTCCACAGCTTACACAACGTTTGGCAACACGTCTCAAGCGCTTTTTGCCGCCTTCGGATTCCGTTCTGACATCGTAACTTACAACAATCAGCATCGCTCGTCTCCCTCTCCTCAACGGTAAAAATACGGTGGATACTCCGCCATGTCTCCACGCAGAAATCTTGCCAGCAGCAAAGACTGCACGTACGGCAGCATCCCCAGTTTCACCTTTTCATTCAGATACGGATGCATGATTTCATCCTGTTTGCGTTCCTGCCATTCGCCAATCAGAGTCTTCCGAGATTTTTCATTCATCCGCACCGCTCCGGTCTCCGTAACTTTGAAGTCCGCCGCCGACACCTGATTCCGATTGATCAGCGACAACACCAGGCGATCTGCAAGGCACGCCCGAAACTCCTCCATCAGATCCAGCGCAAAAGAGGCTCGCCCCGGCCGCAAAGCATGGAAAAAACCAACTGCCGGATCCAACCCCACCGATTCCAACGCCGCCGCACAATCATGCGCCAGCAAAGTATAGGCAAACGACAGCATGGCATTCACCCGGTCCAAGGGCGGACGCCGGGTCCGTCCCGTGAAGGGAAACGCCGCTTTCTGTTTGACAATGAATGCAGGGAAACAGCCGAAATACAAATTGGCAACCGCCCCTTCCATCCCCATCAGTTCATCATTTTCCCGGATACAGCCGTTCTTCCTTCCGACCATCAGTTTTTCCGTGTGCTGCTTCATCACCGAAACCGCATTCTGAAAACCCGTCTGCTCTGCCGCAGACAGTTTATCCCCGTGATCCCGCAGAAACCGCTGAAGAATCGTCCGGGAATTCAATATCTTCGCCATCAGAAACATCTGCGCCAGATGCGTCCGCTTTTCCGGGTTTTCCATTGACAGCATCTGCGCCCGCCGCAACAGCACATTACCGCAGACTCCGCCCTGGATCCGTGCCAGAAAACGTCCGTTCGCCGACAAAAACGACACGGCTATGCCGCGTTCGGCACAAGCCCCCAGCAAAAACGGTGAACACAGCACATTGCCGAAACAGATGATTCCCTGCAGATTCAACAGCGGCAGCTGTCCCTTCTTTTCAGATTTGACACTGATCAGCACCGTTTCCCCTTCCAGAGAAAGGTACGCTCCCTGGGTCGATACATACAGAACATTCAGTAATTTCTTCATTCCGACAGCTCTTTCTGCACGGTATTCCGGATGTAAATTTCCGGACTGGTCAAGTATTTCAACTGCGGCAGGCAATACTCCTTCAAGGAACAGTTCCGGCATTTTTCCGGATTCGACGGCAAAGGCGGCTGCTCCAAGCGGAACAGATGGTGCGCCCGCTCAATCTGCCGTTCCGTTTCAGCCCGGATTTCGCCCGTCAGTTCAAACAGCATACGCTGATGTGTCCGCCCGTAATAAACCGCCCCCTGCCCCACTTGCAGGTTCAGCATTTCCTCCAGGCAGAAAGCCTGGGCACAAAGCTGTACCACATCGCAGAGGTCTTTTTTCGGTCCGCCGATTTTGTATTCAACAGGAAACACCGCACCTGTCCGAACATCAAACTCGATCAGGTCGGCACGTCCGCTCAAACCGTATTTCCGGGAACACAGCAGCAGCGAACGCACCTGTTTCAGACCTTCAGGGGAATATGTCGTTTCCTGGGAATCGACCCGTTGATGAGCAAGTTCTCCGGCGGCAGTGGAATAGTTTTCCTGCCAGATCTGTTCCACATGAATCAGATAGCACTGCCGTTCGCAGAACATCACATGCTGAACCGCAGACAACTGAATGTATTCATCCTCCGGATACCCGCTCATCATTCTGACCGTTCCTCAGAAACCTTCGATTTCTTCAAACGCAACTCCTTCAACCGGAGAGACATTCACAGAACCGTCGCTGCTGACCTTCAGAGAATCCTGAATTCTTGCCGAAGAACAGCGGCCGTTGGCACAGCCATGATCCCACCACAGAACTTTCAAAACCCGCATACTGCCGTCCGGACGGGCGGACGATGCATCATTTTCAAAGAGTTTCGGCAGCAGTTTCTTGATTTCATCGGCATCCGCATCGGAAAATCCGGTTTTCGAAGCAAGCTGCGGACTCATCGAACCAAAGAAACAGTAAATGCCGGAATCCACCCGGTGCTTCATTCCCATGGTGTCGGAAGATTTTTTGGTGCCGTCGCCTTCACTGCTGACGCTTTTCGTGATCTGAATGCTGGCAACGTCCACAGGCTCAACGGAAAATGCGGACTGCACGGTTACCGGACCGCGGATACCGACCGAAACACTGTCCGCGCTATCCTCTTTGCCTTTTTTCTTGAACGCAAAGACCTGTCCGAACGCCCGGACGTCAAACCAGGTTTTGCAAGCGGCTTCCGCGTAGTTTTCCTTTTTGACATCTTTCAATTTCGCATCGGCACGCTGTTTCAAGGTTGCGAAACCATCGCTGCTGCGGTCATCGGACTGGACAAAAACGTCCTGTCCGTCTTCCATCAAGCGGTCCCGCAGTTTGCGTTTGAGGCAGACATCGGAAACTTCGCCGAAACCGTCATAGGTGGTGCGCGGACGGTTGCCGTTCAGGGGATCTCCGTTCGGGTTGGCATGTTTGACGCTGAAGACAACGGCGAAATCAATTTTCTTGGTGAGACTCATGGCTGACACTCCTGTTTTTATTCGTTTTTATTCGTTTTCATTTTTGGTTTCTTTTTTCGTCCAGAAATCCGCTCTCTGGCAATAATAGCCCAGGAGATATTCTCCGGAAAGCGGCGTATCTTTCTCAAAATCAGCAAGTTCAAATGCGCTGTGAACTTCCTGAAGCACATTTTCCGCGCGAATCAGCGAACCGGAATTATTGGCTTTCAGACGTTCCCGGTAAGGATTCAATGCGTTGTTCAGATTTCTCCAGGTGGAATACGGATGCTCGGAAAAATGGGACATCATCCGCATGGCGTTGGTCGGACGGCTGATTTCGTTCTGAGTCAACGCGGACGTTTCCAGATACTCTGCCGCGGCAAGCAGTCTGCCGTAGAGATAGTCTCTGGATTTCAGATTTTTGTCAAGAGGCATGTCTAAACTCCTTTTCTTTCGTTTATATTCTGAATGACGGTAAACAGCACAGGCAATGCCAAGGTTCTTTTCAAAAGCATCTTTTCTAAGTTTTTCTTTGAAAGCCTGATTATCATGGGACTGCACCATAGAATCATAATTCGACGCCCGGCGGGTCACACTGTCCACAATGTCCAGCGGAATCGGCAAATCGTCTATGATGCAGGGCAGCAGACGGGAAACCGTGCTTTTCAACCGGGGATCATCCGGTTTCATGTTGCCGTACGCGGCAAAGACAATATCTCGCGGAGCCGGTGCGCCGTAGAATTTTTTATCCTTGCCGTATTTCTGAAGCCAGGCGCAATTGGTATGCCACTCCAGAATATTCTTCAGATAACGGGTTTCGTCCAGTTCCCGATATGTTTTGACTGCCAATGTCCCCGGCGATGCGGCATCCAGCATTATGAAACACAACCCTTTCGTTGGCAGATTCAACTGGTCCTGCGAGTTCTGCCGCTTTCGCCAATACCCCTTAATCAGTGCGTCCAGTTTTTTCGCGGAAGTTTCGGCTGTTTCCGGATAAGTGCGAGCTTCACCTTCATCCTCATCTTCGTCTTCATCCTCCAGATCCGCAGTATTCCGGGTTGGGTCCGGCACTTCCGGATGAGAACTTACCGCCCAGGCAACCATGTAAAGACTGTCTTCATGAGTTCCCTGCTTATTCAGCAGCCAGCGCAGCGCGGAATGGGCTTTCTGACTGACTTCCATGCTGATGGAACAGGCTTCCATGGGATCATCGAAGCGACCCCGGTACGTGAAATTTTCCTTGTCGTTGCCGGAAATGATTTTGGATTGATCACCGGCATTGCGGATCCGTTTCGGATGCAATTTCGCCAGCGGAGCTTCTTTTCCGGTTACCTGACAGAAACCGGTCAGCCCTTCCGTTGCCGCAACCCAGGTATAATAATTTTTCCAGCTATCCTGCACCGCAGAGTTTTTCCACAAATCCACAGCAGGAGCATTCCCCCGGAATATCCGGAAAAGAACCAGCGCTTTGGACAGCTGTCCGGTTACGGATTTATAAATCGCTGAATTTGCCGCGGCAGTATCGTCGGATGGCTTTTCCAGATAAATTTTATTGTCCGCATTGACCGGCAGAATTTTCGCCCGGATCAGATCCCGGCAAAGCGTCCGCCGTTTCAGATAATCACGGACCGCGCAGATATACGGATTGGCAAACTCCGAATCGCACCATTGATCCAGATTCTTCATGTAAGCAGTGAAGCAATCCTGAAAATTTTTCCGGTTTTTCGCTGCATCTTCCGCCTTGAACTGCTCTTCTGCAAAGTTATCCGCAAGATCGCCGGCGACGTATTGCAGGGAATCAAACAACGGATGCGGAGTAATTGAGGAAGTTCGCGATGACGAATCTTCCGTGCAGGGAATAACCACTTCCCGGTCTTTGTCCTGTTTTTCTATTTCCCGGTCTTTGTCCTGTTTTTCTATTTCCCGGTCTTTGTTCTGTTTTTCTATGACTTTGACATTATTGACAAAATTTCCATCTTTATCAATTGTAACAATCAGATGCGCCGTCATCGTGGTGTGATACAGAGGGCAAAGACCAGGCGCCCCGACGTTCACATCGTAGGTTTCCGCAAGTTTTTCAATCCAGCTCATGACGCAGCGACTCCTCTCCCAGCCCGCATGATTTCAGCGGAACCGCTTTCATTTTCCGGATAAAACGACTCATTGCCGGATCGCATTCATCCGGCGCGGGGAACTCTATCACACCATCCTGCATGACCGGACGCCAGAACCGCGTACGCAGTTCTTCCACGCCGGTTTCATCCGGGTAGGCGAAACTGTGGAACATCACGCCGAGCTCATTTCTGCCGGAATTGTCATAATGCCCCTGCCCTTCTCCGAACGTGCAAGGTTCGACACAGCCCTGACATTCCCGCGTGCCGAGAAAAATATCGCGCCGTCCGCCTTTCCGGATCATATTTTTGGCAATTGTATAATGTTTTCCATCAATCCGGTCCGATACATATTCCGGTCCGCGGAATTCATTCCAGATGAATTTCACCTCCACCTGATATGCCGGATTCTCCAGATAGTTGTAATAGGCAAGCGTATTGCCGCCGTTCATTTTCAATGGTTTGACCCCCTTGCTCTCCATCCGGATCGGATTCAGGATACGCACCCTCTTCACAATCCAGATCAAAGTAGGTTTCCAGTACACCGATTTCATGATGCCTTTCAGGGCCTCATACGTGGGAACCGGGTATGATGACTTATCGCCTCCTATTTTAGAGAAAGGATCGGTGAAAAGTGCATACTTCCCGCGAACCAGAAAACTTAACGTATTGTCCATGAATAAGAACCTCCTTTCAGTTGTTTATCTGTTCAATAATTCAGGGAACTCAGATGACCGCTGTCTGCCATAAGTCCCAGATTTTTCTTCACATCATAATCGCTTTCACGGGCGGCAAGAATCCCGTAATCACCATTCAGCTCATATACCGCACCGCTTTCCCGTAATTTCTTTTCCGCATATTCCGTAACACCGACGGAATACAGCTGTGCCTTTTTCAACAGTTTGTTGAACTGTTCCGGTTCGGGATTGGCGGCAAGTTTCGCAATGATTGCCTTGCCGCGGCAATACGGCACAATCACCGAAGCGGAGGTCAGATCGTCCAGAGCCTTGAATGCTTTTCCTGCGGTTTCAAAGGCTCCGCGAACCGGAAGACTGATGGACGGAACGTCATGCAGCCGCTGATACTCTTCGCCGGATTTCGAGTTGCTGCCCAGCAGATTCAGCAATGTATCGTTCACGAACCCCGGCAGCCGGACTCCGTATGCAAGTTCATCGTCCGTAAGATGAGAATACAGATTTTCATAATACATCTTCAACAGTTTCGGAGACAGAATATCGCAATCGTATTTTTCCGGATTGCGCTGATATTGCTCCAGGGCGTTTTTCGTTGAAACACTCCAAAATGAAACTGACGGTGTCAAATGCAGTTTTGCCGGATTCTCCAGAATATACACTTCGCCGCTTTCGCGTTCGGCATTGCGGTTGCAGCGACCGGCAGCCTGAACAATGGAGTCCAATGATGTCATCATCCGGATCACACACTCGAAAGATATATCAACTCCCGCTTCAATCAGGCTGGTGCTGACGACCATGATTCTTTCACCGTTTTTCAGCTTTTCCCGTATTTTCACAAGGAGAGCTTTCCGATGCGCCGGACACAGATTCGTACTCAAATGAAAAAGCGGCAGTTCCGGATGACGGCTGTGCAGCAGACGAAACATTTCCGCTGCATGGGGTTTGGTATTGCAGATCAGCAGGAGCGAGTTCAAACCGGCAAACTTTTCATCCGCGAAATCCGCAATGCTTTCATTGGTCTGCTGCCCCGGAACATATACGGTGTTCACCCGTTTCAGCTGCCGGAACAGCGTGCCGTAATCCTGATACAATTCGGCATTTTCGGCGAAATGAATCCGGTTGATATTCTTGGAAATCATCGACTGGTCCGGCTGAGTGGCGGAACACAGAATCACAGTCGATTTCAGCTCTGTCGCCAGATAATTGAGCACCCGGTTGAAAATGCAGGTCATTTCAACAGGGAGACACTGTATTTCATCCAGAATAATCACCGATTCCGCCAGCTGATGAAAACGCCGGGCATAACGGCTTTCCCCGGAAAACATTGCATTCAAAATCTGAACCATGGACGTGCAGATGATCGGCGCATCCCAGTTTTCCGAAATCCGGCTGTACGGTTCTTCGCCATATTTTTTCTTCATTTCCGGCAGAATTCCACTATGACACTCCAGCACATATTTTCCGGTCAGATCGTCCAGATTCTTCCGAATGGAATCTGCATTCTGTTCCAGAATCGAAAGAAACGGTGCGGCGTAGACAACCCGTTTCAAGTGATGCCGTTCCGCATGATGCAGAGCAAACCGCAGTCCGGCAAGAGTTTTGCCCCCGCCGGTCGGAATCGTGAAACGGTAAATACCCTGCGGCAATGACGCCGACTGCAATGCTGCAGAGGAAATATCGGCGCGAATCCTGTCGAGTTCCGTATCACGGCGGAACTCCGCCAGATGACGTTCCAGACGTTCCGCCAGCATTCCCCAGTCGGAAAAATTGCCGCAGACCTGTCCGCCCGCGGCGTCTGTGCGGTCGGCGTCGATCAGCGCACTGTACAGCAGACGAAGCCGCAACCCCAGTTTGAACGGAATCTTCCCCGTGCTGCCCTTCAGGAGCTCTTCTTCATATTTCCCGGCAGCAATTACGGCTTTGATTTCGTCCCGCACTTCCGGTTCCATCCGTTCAAAAATCCGGTCAAGCCCCTTAAAATCTTCCGGCTTGCGTTCCAGGAAAAAACTGTCGCCATCCGGTTGTATCACATCCTCCAGAAACGAGTGATGATCAATGACTGGCATTTCCATCAGAATTTCCAGAAGCGGACCGGGCTTTTTCCCCAGAGTCTGTTTCCAGAACCAGGCTCCGGCGGCGGCATGAGGAATTTTTCCGCGCATTTTTTCCGCATTCGGAACAAATCCGGGGTCGCCGCTTTTGAGCAAGCCGGCGATGGACTGAATATAATTCTGAAAATCTTCGGAATATTTCCCGATGTCGTGCAGCAAACCGAGCAGATATCCAGTTTCGCCGAAACCGCAGACGGCAAGAAAATCCCGGCAAAGCGAGGCGGTGGAAAATAGATGATCTTTCAGAAGCTGAGTCTTCTGTGTTTTTTCATCAACAATTCTGGCTATCATGGCAGCATCTCCCCGGATTTTTAGTCATACAACTTTATGATAACATCAGTCTTTCAAAAATCAAATTATTTTTTTATTTTTTCTGTAAAATATCCTGTAATTATGATAAAACTGCTGCCATTATATTCAGATATAAAGTAAAAAAATCACTGAACATACAAAAACATGAATGAACCCGTTTTTTATTCCGGAATCCGCAGACAGCAAAAGCGGCGGGAACGGAATTTCCCTGGAAAAAAACGGAAATGACTTGCACTTTCAGCCGGAATCATGTAAATTACCGTTTTATAGAATCAACCTTTTTTACCGAAAGGATTTATTTTTATGAAAAATTACAGAATCGCCGCGATCCCCGGAGACGGGACCGGACCGGAAGTTATCGCCGAAGGAATCAAAGTTGTCAATGCCGCCGCTAAGAAATTCGGCTTCGGTGTTGAATTCACCTCGTATGACTGGGGCGGCAACCGCTATCTGCGCGAAGGCGCGGGTATGCCGGACGACGCTGCGGAAGTCCTGAAAAAATATGACGCCATTTACCTCGGCGCAATCGGATGTCCGGAAGTGCCTCCGGGAATCCTCGAAAAAAGCATCCTGCTGAAACTCCGTTTCGAACTGGATCAGTATATCAACCTGCGTCCGGTCAAGCTGTATCCCGGCGTGGAATCCCCGCTGGCGAACAAGAAGCCCGAAGATATTGATTACGTGGTTGTGCGCGAAAACTCCGGCGACGTCTACACCGGCATGGGCGGTGTTGCCATGAAAGGCACTCCGAATGAAGTCGCCACCCAGGTAATGACTTACACCCGGCCGCAGGTCGACCGCTGTCTCAAATTCGCCTTCGAAACCGCGCGCAAACGCCACAGCAAAGCCAATCCGTGGCGCGGACTTTCGCCGGAAGACATTGCGGCGGGCAAGACCGCTCAGCTGACGCTCTGCGGCAAATCCAACGTACTGACTTATGTTTTCGACATGTGGAACCGCGCTTTCCATGAAATGGCGGAACAGTATCCGGATGTCAAAATCAATTACAACCACGTGGACGCCATCACCATGTGGATGGTCAAAAACCCGGAATGGTTCGATGTGATTGTTACGACCAACATGTTCGGCGACATCATCACCGACCTGGCGGCGATGACCACCGGCGGCATGGGTATTGCGGCGGGCGGCAACCTGAATCCGGAAGGAATCAGCATGTTCGAACCCATTGGCGGCTCCGCACCGAAATATACCGGCAAAAACGTCATCAACCCGCTGGCAGCCATCCTGTCGGCGGCTATGATGCTGGATCACCTCGGCGAACATGAGGCAGCGCGCGCCATCGAAAAGGCTGCCGCGTACCTCACCGAACACAAGCTCAAAAGCCTGTCCGCCGGAAAAATGGGTTATTCCACTACAGAAGTCGGCGATCTCGTTGTCGCCAATCTGTAAAATACCCGGAACAGAATGCGGCAGAGGCTGAACCTGCAGCTGCCGCTTCTTTCTGCGTCATCCGGAATCCGGCGTCCAAACCGCCGGGTCCGAAGCATCGAATGCAAGGAGTGAATCGGGACGGCATGAGCGAATCTCTGAAACATCTTCAACAGGTGATCGGTTACCAGTTCCGGCAGCCGGAACTGCTCCGCGAAGCTATGACACACAAATCATACGCGGCGGAATGGAATGTCAGATACGACAACCAGCGGCTGGAATTTTTCGGCGACGCCGTAGTGGAGCTGGTGCTGACACGTCATCTCTATTTCCGCTATCCCGGCCTTCAGGAAGGCGACCTGACCAAAATACGCTCGGCTCTGGTCAATCAGGATTCCCTTGCCAGATTCGCCCGTTCCATTGACCTGGGCAAATACATTCAATTCGGACGCGGAGAAATCGACGCCCGCGGCGGCGACCGCGATTCCACCGTTTCCGACGCCTTCGAAGCCTTGTCCGGAGCCATTTATCTGGACGGCGGATATGACCGCGCGGAAGAATTCATTCTCCGCATCTTCCGGAACAGCGTACCCGAACCGCTCAATCTGCTGGCGACGGTCAATCCCAAAGGTGCGCTTCAGGAATATACGCAGGCGAAATCATCCCGGACGCCGCGTTATCAGACTCTTTCCATTACCGGACCGCAGCACGATCCCCGTTATGAAGTGGCGGTATTCCTGGGAAAGGAACAGCTGGGCACCGGCATCGCGCAAAACCGCAAAAATGCGGAACAGGCGGCTGCCGATCAGGCATTGAAAACTCTCAAACAACGTGACGAGGCGGCAAAATAATGAATCAGACGTATTCTCTGCATTATCCGGCGGAAATCTCTTTCGGCGTCGGAATCAGCGCCACTCTGCCGGGAAAACTGACCGGATTCCGCAGAATCCTGCTGGCGGCAGGCAGCCATTTCATGAAAACTCCGGAATACAGCAAGCTGCTGGATTCCCTGAAAAATTTCGAAATCCGCACGGTCAGCGGCATTCATCCGGAACCGCCGCTGGAAGACGTGGACCATCTGATCACCGCAGGACGTGATTTCCGGGCGGAAGCGGTGATTGCGGTCGGCGGCGGCAGTGTCATCGACTGCGCCAAAGCGGCGGCGGCTCTGATTCCGCTGAACGGCTTCTGCGCCGATTATTTCAGCGGAGAAAAGAACATTCCCGGCAAAGGTCTGTTCTTCGCCGCGCTCCCGACGACATCCGGTACCGGCGCGGAAATCACCAATAACGCCGTACTGACTGACTCCGCCACCAAAATCAAGAAATCCCTGCGGCATCCGGCAATGGCGGCGGATCTGGCAATAGTCGATCCCCTTCTGACCGTCAGCTGTCCGGAATCTTTGACCGCCGCCAGCGGTCTGGATGCCTTTGTTCAGGCTTTTGAGTCCTGCACATCCCCGAAAGCCTCGGCTGCCAGCTGTGCATTGAGTTTTGCCGCCTTGAAAAAGATTTCCGGCAATCTGGAAAAAGTGGTGCGGAACGGTTCAGACCTCGCGGCGCGCACAGAAATGGCGGAGGGCAGTTTGCTTTCCGCCATGGCGTTTTCTCAGACCGGACTGGGGGCGATTCACGGTCTGGCGCACCCGATCGGATCGCTGCTTCACGTGCCGCACGGCAAAGCGTGTGCCACGCTGATTCCGGCAATCGTGGAATGGAACCTGCCGCTTTGCTCCGCTATGTACGGACAGATGGCGGTGGTCTGCGGATTCGGCAATACCGCCGATGATTTTCTGCGCGGATGTGTTGAACTCTGCCGGAATCTGGGAATCCGCGTAGATTTTTCCGAATATGGACTGAATGAATCACATTTCGATTTTATCGTGAAAAACTGCCGCAGTGCCAGTATGAAACTCAATCCGCGACCCATGTCGGATGACGATGTGAAAAATCTGCTGAAAGGTCAGGTGTAAAATGAGCGTTCTTCCTGATTTTCTGATTCAGAAACATACCGTCGCACACCATGAATGCGGCGCGGACAGTCAGATCAAACTGAATTGCGTCCTGGATTATTTTCAGGACATTGCGGCGTGTCATGCCGACCTGCTGGGGATCGGGATGAATGATCTGAAACAGCAGCATCTGCTCTGGGTGCTTTCCAGATTGAAACTGCGTTTTCACCGTCATCCCCGGCTGGGCGAGAACCTCACAGTGATGACCTACCCCACCGGCTTGAACCGGCTGTTCGCCACCCGGCAGTATCAGCTGCTGGCGGAAGACGGAGAACAGCTGATTACCGGAACCAGTTTTTGGATTGTCATTGACGATACCAAATTCCGCCCAGTCAAACCGTTTCACATGCTGGCGGATTTTGCCGACCGCAATCCGGACAAGGAACGTTTTTATCCGGTATTGGACAAAATCCCCGAACCGGAAACATCCCCTGCCCCGCTGCTCGAATATCAGGTTCTGCAATCCAATATTGATCTGAACCGCCATCTGAACAATGCGTTTTATGCCGCATATACCACGGATACGCTGGGGTGTCTGACTGGACAGCTCTGTCATCCGGCGGAATTGCAGATTAACTTCCTGCTGCCGGGCGCACTCAATGCGAAAATTGTCTGCGGCGGCAATGTGGAAAACAGCGGAACTTTCTATATAGACGGTAGGCATCCGCAGGACGGACAGCTCTGTTTCCAGGCTGCGGGACGTCTGTAACAACCGGCAGACATCAAGAACTGCCGGGCGCTTTCAGCTTTTCTTCAGATTGGCAAGGAATGCGCGAGTCCGTTCATTTTCCGGCGCATCAATCAGCTTTTTGGCAGGACCTTCCTCCACGATTACGCCGTCCGCCATGAATATGATCCGGTTGGAAACATTTCGGGCAAACATGATTTCATGGGTAACGATAACCATGGTCATTTTTTCTTCTGCCAGCTGACGGATCACCTTCAGAATTTCTCCGGTGAGTTCCGGATCCAGCGCGGAAGTCGGTTCGTCGAAAAACAGGATTTCCGGATGCATCATCAGGGCGCGCACAATGGAAACGCGCTGCTGCTGTCCACCGGAAAGTTCGCAGGGATAAGCGTTTTCCCGTCCTTCCAGTCCCATTTTCTTCAATAGAAGCCGGGCTTCTTCCGCCGCTTCCACTCTTTTGCGGTTCTGTACGCAGACCGGGGCATCGGTTACATTGCGCAGCACCGAGAAATGAGGAAACAGGTTGTAATTCTGAAAGACCAGTCCGAAACGGTTCCGGGCATTTTTCAGAACTTGTGGTGCGGCATATCCGCCGTTGCGGAACACGGTCAGACCGTCGTATGCCAGCCCGCCGGAGTCAATGGTTTCCAGCAAAGTGCAGCAGCGGAGCAAGGTGGATTTTCCTGAACCGGACGGTCCGATGATGGAAACGACTTCCCCGCGGTCAACCGTCAGGGAAATTCCTTTCAGGATCTGCCGTCCGCTGAAACTTTTGGTCAGGTCAGAAATAGTCAGAACGCTCATAATGCCCCTCTACCGGTAATAGCTCAGCCGTTTTTCCAGCCGGCCCATTCCGGCGGCAACAGCGAAATTGAAGATATAATAGAAAACTCCAGCCGCAATGAACGGAACCATGGTCGTATGCGCACTGGAAATTTGCCTGGCGATGGTGAACATTTCCATCACGGAAAGCGAAAACGCCAGCGAGGTATCCTTGACCAGAGTGATAACTTCATTGGTAATCGCCGGAATGATCCGTTTGATCACCTGCGGCAGAATGATCCGGAAGAATGTCTGGCAGGAAGAATACCCCAGGACTTTGGCGGCTTCATACTGTCCCGCCGGCATGGATTCGATTCCGCCGCGGTAAATTTCGGCAAAATACGCTGCGTAGTTCAGCGAAAATGCCAGAATCACCGCAATAAAACGGTATCCGCTCGCCAGCGGGACATGAAACAGGTAATACGGTCCGAAGTAGCACACCAGCAGCTGAAGCATCAGCGGGGTGCCGCGCATGACCGATATATACACCTGGAAAACGATACGGACTACCATACACCGGGACATGCGCCCGAATGCAATCAGCAGACCAAGCGGCAGGGCAAAAACCAGTGTCAGCAGAAAGATTTCCACGGAAACACATAAACCGCCCAGCAGTTCTGAAAACATGATACGGTAATCCATTACTGCCGTCTCCCGATCAGGGTTTGAGTGTCAGCACGTTCTGGCCGTTGAAGTACTGTGCCGAAATTTTCGCGGCAGTTCCGTCGGCAATCATCGCGCGCAGGGTTTTCTGCACAGTGTCGCGAAGTTCCGTATTGCCTTTCCGGAATCCGATGCCGTAGTTTTCGGTCATGACAATTTCATCCAGCAGCACAAATTTACCCGGAGCGTCGCTCTGTTTCTTCCGGGCAACTCCGATGTCCAGAGCCACGGCATCCACGGATCCCGCTTCCAGTTCCATGACGGCATTGTTGTAATTCGGAGCAATCACCATCCGTTTGAACGTGGCTCCGAGTTTTTCCCGTTCGCCGCCTTTGCTCAAAGCTTTCTGCACCGGCGTATCGGTCTGAACCACCACGATTTTTCCAGCCAGATCGGCAAGTTTGCGGATGGGCGAACCGGCTTTCACCATGACCACCTGCTGGTTGGCTACATACGGATCACTCCACAGATACGCATTTTCACGACCGTTGATGGTAAAACCGTTCCAGATGCAGTCGATGGAACCGGTATTCAGCTCCATGTCCTTGGAATCCCAGTTGATCGGACGCAGCACAATTTTCCACTGGTTGCGGCGGGCAACTTCTCTGGCAAGATCCAGGTCAAATCCTTTGTAGACTCCGTTTTCCTTGTAGCCGTAAGGCGGAAAATCGGAGTCAAAACCAACGGTGAAAGTTTTTTCTTTCGGCTGCTCGGAACAGCCGCAGAACAGCACTGCCGCGACAGCAGTCATCAGAATCGTACGCCATTTTTTCATGTTTTTTTATCCCTTCCTTTTTTGTTTTGGGGTTTTTCCTGTGTTACTTCGGCTGCTGCTGACTGAGACAATGCAGCGCACCGCCTTCCAGTATAATATCATAGCAGTCAACCGGAATGATTTCACGTCCGGGGAACGCCTGTGCCAGAATTTTCATGGCGGCTTCCGCCGAAGCATCCTGACGGTAAGTCGGGAACAGCACGGCTCCGTTGATCACCAGATAATTGGCATAGGTGGCTGGCAGAATATCCGTGCGCCAACCGTCCGGCCGGATCGGTTCCGGCATGGGCAGCGGAATCACTTCCAGCTTTTTCCCGTCCGCCGTGCGCATCTGCTGCAGCACCTTGAAATTCCGTACCATGGCATCGTACCCGGGGTGCGTTTTTTCTCCCAGCGCGGCAACGACAGTATGCTCATTGACAAAACGCGCCAGCGTGTCGATATGCCCGTCGGTGTCATCACCGGGCAGCCCGCTGTCCAGCCACAGAATTTTTTCCATGCCCAGCGCATCACCGAGAATCCGCTCCGCTTTGGCTTCGGTCATTCCCGCATTGCGGTTGGCGTTCAGCATGACCGAACGGGTGGTCAGCAGAGTCCCCGCGCCGTTGGTTTCCAGCGCACCGCCCTCGCACACAAACGGTACGGCGAAACGCCGGCAATGCAGATAGCGCGCGATTTTGGACGGCACGGCGTCATCCAGATCCCAGGGTGCGAATTTGCCGCCCCAGGCGTTATAGCGGAAATCCGCCATGGCGAGACGTCCGTTCTCTTTGTTTTTCAGAAAGACCGGACCATGATCGCGGCACCAGGCGTCGTTGGTGGCTATGTCAAAAAATTCCACTTGTTCCAGAACGGCATGATGCGCGGCAAGCAATTCCGCAATCCGTTCGTTCCGGTCGGCGGCAGCCACAATCCGCAGCAGTTCATGACGGCTGATCGCCGCCGCAAAGTCGGCGTACGCCGATTCCATCGCGTCAAAACAGTCTTCCCAGGTCTGCGGATTGCTCGGCCAGCTCAGGTAGACACAGGTCTGTTCCGACCATTCGGCAGGAAACGTGTAGCCGAGTTCACGCGGAGATTTCCCGGCAGGAAAAAGAGCATCAGTCATTGAAACGCCTCATCAGGTTGGAATAGGAATCAATCCGCCGGTCACGGAAGAACGGCCACATGCGGCGGTGTTCCTCCATGGCAGCCAAATCGCAGTCCGCATACAGAATCTGGGTCTGTTCGCGGTCTCCCAGTACAATATGATTTCCGTAGAAATCCGCGGTAAATGATGAACCCCAGAATTTCGTTCCGTGTTCAACGCCGACCCGGTTCACGGCGGCAAAATAACAGCCGTTCGCCACGGCATGACCGCGCTGCACGTTCAGCCAGGCATCCCGCTGCCGATCCGCCAGAGAATCCGGTTCCGATGCAATCCCCCCGATCGCCGTCGGACAGAAAATGATGTTCGCTCCGGCAAGAGCGGTCAGACGCACCGCTTCCGGGTACCACTGATCCCAGCAGACCAGCACGCCGATATCTGCGTAACGGGTATGAAACGAACGGTACGGCAGGTCGCCCGGCGCAAAATAGAATTTCTCCTCAAAACCCGGATCCTGCGGAATGTGCATCTTGCGGTACTTGCCCATCAGCGTGCCGTCGGCGTCAATCACGACTGCCGTATTGTGGCACAGCCCCGGCGCACGGCGTTCAAAAAGCGACAGCACCAGAACCACACCCAATTCTTTGGCGAGAACACAGAACCGCTCCGTCCATTCCGACGGAATTGCTATGGCAAGATTGAAAAAATCACTGTCCTGTTTCCAGCAGAAATATTCCGTCAGGAACAGTTCCTGCGTGCAAATGATTTTTGCACCGTTCGCCGCGGCTTCCCGTATCAGCTGTTCCGTCTGGAGCGCGGCGGCTTCCATGCTTCCACGGTCCCGGTCCTGAAGCAGCGCGATTTTCACTGTCGGCATACTCATTTCATTATTCCCCTTTATCAAATGCCGTCCGCCCGCTCAACGCGGCGGCGATGGTCGCAGGGTCGGCAAAGCTCAAATCGGATCCCGCCGGAAGACCCTGCGCCAGACGGCTGGTTTTCAATCCGAAACGTTTCAGCCGGCCGGCTAAATAAACTGCGGTCGCCTGTCCTTCCACGTCCGGACTCAATGCAAATATGATTTCACGGAACGAACCATGCTCCAGCCGCATTTCCAGAGCGTCAGCGGAAATGGATTCCACCCCGCGTCCTTCCAGCGGCGCAATGCGTCCGCCCAGTACATGGTAAACCCCGCGGAACACCCCGCTGGCCTCTATGCTGCGGATCTGCGGCGTATCTTCCACCACACATAAAAGCTCCGGATCACGGCTCGGCGATGCACAGATCGGACACAGCACCGTCCCGTCCTCCCGGATATCCGCCAGATTTCCGCAGACCGAACATTTGCCGACTTTTTTCTTCAGATCGGCAAGCACCTGCGACAGCACTTCCAGTTTTGTGCCATCCCAGGCGAAAAAATTCATCGCCATGCGTTCTGCACTGCGCCGTCCGACGCCGGGCAGCGACCGCAGCAGTTCCATCAGGTCTTCCAATGCCTGCGGGTATTTCTCATTCATTGCTCGTCCCCGGAAATACCGATCTCTGTTACATCAATCCCGGAATGTTCAGCCCGCCGGTCGCTTCTGAAAGTTTCTTCGCACTGATTTCCTTGAACTGACGCAAAGCGTCTTCCAGCGCGGCGGCGCAGGCTGTTTCCAGCGTCAGGGACGTGCCGGAACTCAGCAGCGACGGATCAATATGAAATCCTCTGACCGCCAGATCTCCGGTCATTTCCACCACCACTTTTCCCGCCGGGTCTTTCCCCGTCAGCGCTGTATCGGCAAGTTCCGCTTTCATGTTTTTCATATTTTTCTGAATCTCGCCGACTTTTTTCATCAGCCCAGCCATTTCACCCAGATTTCCGAACATGGACATTTTTCATATTTCCTTATTTTGCGTTGATTTCTTTTTCCAGCAGGGCATCGCGCTGTCCTCCGTAGAGAATTGCCTTCTCATACGCCTTCAGCGCCGATTCCTGTTCCTTGCGTTTGATATGGATTTTCGCCAATGCGAAATACGGTTCAGGTTTGTTGCCGGACGCGTCCGCCGCACGCCAGTAATGCCACAGCGCCATGCCGAGATCCCCGGCTTTTTCCGCTTCCGCTCCCTGTTTCATTTCTTCCTGGTACTCCTTCAGCGCCGCTGCGGATTCAGCTGTTTCCTTCTGATTGTCCGACAGTTCTGCCGCTTTCGGCGCAGTGGATTCCGGTTTCGCGTTTTTGTCCGCCGATGCTGTTTCCTGTTTCACGGCTTTCGGCATCGGTTTTTCCGCTTCCGGCCGCTGGCGTTTATGCACTTTTTTCACGCCGGCAATCTGCACATTTCCGTCTTCCAGATCGGCACGCAGCATCTTCAATTCTGCACGGGATTTTTTCGCATCATAGACCGCCGTCTTGACGGATTCCTCGGCATTGTCCAGCTGGTCGCGCAGACGAACCGTCAGCAGACGGTAGTTCTCCGCCGTTTTATTCGCCGCACGGAGCTGAGCTTTCAGCGACTCGTGTTCCTTCAGCAGATCGGTGATGACCGTATTTTTCGCCGCGGCTTCCCGAACCAGTTCATCTTCAGAACCTTCCGACAATTTCCGAATCGTTCCGTCCAGTTCGCTGATCCGTTTGTTCAGCCGGACAATTTCCTCTTTGGACAACGCGACTGCCAGCTGTTTTTTCAGCGAATCCGTTTCTTTGGTCAGACGTGCAGTCTCTTTTTCCAGAGCCGCGCGCCGCTCGGTCAGCTGCCGGACAGATTCCTGATATTTCGTGTTGGCATCCCGCAGAGCCAGCACCTGCCCCGCATTCTTCTGCAGTTCCGTTTTCAGCGCACCTTCCACTGTGGCGGCATTTTTCCGGATTTTTTCATTCTGGAGCTGGAGCTGTTCCGTTTTCTGTTTCAGTTCCGCGTACTGCTTCTGCATTATGTTGAATTCCGCTGCGGCCTCACGCAGACGCGCCGAATCACCTTGCAGACGGGACAGCGATCTCTGGGTTCGTTCCAGACGTCCCTGCGTATTCCCCAGATCCGCCTGCAGTTTGGCAATCACGGATTCCAGTTCAGCTTTCTCATCCGAAACTTTTTTCAGCGACTGTTCCGCCTGGACGCGGGCAGTCGACGCCGCCGACAGTTCAGATGCGGTCGGAAGTTTCGCTTTAAGAGCATCCAGCGTCTTGACCAGCTGGGCGCGTTCCGCCGCAGTTTCGCGCAGCGTATTCCGCAGACGGTTGATTTCTTTTTGTGAATTCTGCAGCGTTTTCGTCTGCTGAGCCAGACGCTCCTGCAGAACTTTGGTTTCCGCATTCTGTTTTTGCGTCGGCTCTTTGCGGGCTTCCGCCGCAAGTTTCGCTTCCAGTTCGGCAATCCGGCTGCGGGCATTGTTCAGCTGCTGTTCATTTTTTGCCAGACGGTCGCGCAGAACGCCTTCCGCCTGCGTTTTGTCCGCATCCGCTTTGCCGGCAGTCTGCTGAACTTTGGCAAGTTCCGCATCCTTTGCATTCAGGGCGGCGCGGAGACGCTCAATCTCCGCTTTATTTTCGGTCTGCATCCGGTCATGACTCTGTTTCAGCCGGGCGTTTTCCGAACGGACTTCTTCCAGCTGATTCCGCAAAGCCGCAGCCTGATCCGCCGGGGCGTCCGCCGGGACCATTTCCTTATGCCCAGGCGTCTGACGCGGCTGAAGATCCTGACGCTGTTTTGCCAGAGCCGCATCCCGTTCCTTCAGAGAAGCGGCCAGACGCTCCGATTCCGCCTGCAAAGTTTTCAGCTGCACAGCCGCCGCGGCTGCCACCGCCAGCTGTTTCTGCAATTCCGCATCTTTTTCCGCAATCTTCAATTGAGCGGCGGCGATCCGCGCATCCAGTTCCGCACGGACTCTCCCCGCTTCCGCGAGCTGACTTTCCTTCACCGCCAGACGCGCTTTCAATTCCGCCGGATTCCCGAATTTCTTCAGTTCCGACAGTTCTTTGAGTGCGGCATTTTTTTCTCCCGCCAGCCGTTCCGCTTGCTGCTGCGCTTCCGCCAGACGGTTTTTCAGGGATCCGGACAGCTGGTCGTTGACTTTCGCCGCCAGCTGATCCCGTTCCGCCGCCGCGCGGTTCAGCTTGTCCCGGAGTTCCGCATTATCCGCAGAAACTTTGCGGAACGATTTTTCCAGTTCGCCGAACTGTTTGGAAATGGAGTCATTCGCCTTGGCAAAATCATTGCGCTGTTCAATATTGATCACCAGATCCTTTTTGAGTTTGGCAATCTCCGCATTCAGAACTTCCGCCTGTTTATCCAGTTCCGTCCGTTCCGTGCGCAATTTTTCCAGGTCAGCGCGGAACTGGCGGTTTTCTTTGCGCAATGCCTCGGCATCCGCTTCAATTTTTTTCGTCAGTTCATCCGAAGAAAACCGTCCGGCGCGCAGTTTCCGCAGTTCCGCCGCTGATTCTTCATATTGCGCGGTTTTCTGGTCCAGCTGCTGTTTCAGTTCCGTTGAACGCGCTTCGGCTTTTTTCAGAGAATCATTCAGAGACGCCAGTTTTTCCGCATTCTGCCGCACCATGTTCCCCGAAGTCTGCAATTCCGCCGTGTATTTTCGGGACAGTTCCGCGTATTCCGCAGTCTGACGGGCTTTTTCCGCCGACAGCGCTTTCACCTGTTCTTCCAGTTTTGCATGTTCGGCAGAACGTTCCCGGAACGCTTTGGAAAATGCGGCACTCTTGTTCTGTTCCGCAGTCAGCAGACGTTCCAGCTCGGCGGTGCGCGGCGTGGCTTTGCGCTGTTCCTCCTGCAGTTTTTCGAACTGAAGTTTGAGCAGTGCCAGCTGTTTTTCCAGATTGGCGCGTTCCGCCATCAGACCGCGGATCTGATCCTGCGCGGTTTTCGCCCGGTCGGCGGCAGGACGCAGTTTCGACAATTCATCCTGAAGTGCCTCAATCTGTTTTTTACGGAGTTCATTTTCCCGTGCTATTTCGCGCTGACGTTTCGCCGTTTCCGCAGTGGCGGCAGATGTTATTCCCGCGGATTCGGCAGGAGCGGCAACCGTGCGGTTGACTGCGCGTTTGGCTTCGTCCGCCGCTTCATCGGCACGGCGGCGCGCATTCACCAGACGCCGCTGACAGAGATTCATCCGGTACTCAATCACACTCCGGTTCCACTTCGGATTCTGGCGGCGCACTTCCTGAAAACATTCCAGCGATTTCTGGTACAGCGGCAGAGATTCCTCATAACGGCCGGAAATCATTTTCATCTCGCCTTTTTCATAGTATTCAAAACCCTGACGCCAGATGTCCCACAATTCACGCGACACTCTGCGGTCCGGGGTGGACATGGGCCGGCTGCCCTGGGCGGAAACCTGCTGATACGGTATCAGCACCGCCCCAGCCAATATGGACAGCAGCACTCCGTTTCTCACCAGCTGTTTTGTATTCATGAAACGTCCTCCTTTATTTCTCGTTTCGCGGCCGGAGAAATTCTGCAAACTTATGTCCCAGCGCAGGCGTAAATTCCACTGTCGCCAGAAAAGTACCGTCATCCAGCCATTCCGATTCATATATTCTGCCCTTCGCATGGGCAAGAGCCATCAGGTCCTGCCGTTCCGGCGGAACCGCTATTTCCATTACCGAAGATTTTCCCCGCGCCCGCAGCGACAGCGCCTGAAACAAGGCGTCAAACCCTGTCCGGTTCAGACTCGAAACAAAAATTCCGTCCGGCGCCAGCGAACGCACCCGCGCCTGCGCCACCGGATCAGTCAGCAGGTCGCTCTTGTTGAACACCGTCAGCATCGGTTTGTCCCCCGCCCCCAGTTCATTCAGTACCGAAAGCGTTGTCTCCCAATGAGAACTGACATACGGACTGGACACATCCAGCACCAGCAGCACAAAATCAGCCAGCAGCGCCTCCTCCAATGTCGACTTGAACGCTTCCACCAGTGAATGCGGCAGCTTGCGCACAAATCCGACCGTGTCGGTCAGCAGCAGTTCTGTTTTGTCCGGCAAAGTCAGCTTCCGGGTCGTCGGATCCAGTGTCGCAAAAAGTTTGTCTTCCGCCAGCACCCCTGCCCCGGTCAGGGCATTCAGCAGCGTCGATTTCCCCGCATTGGTGTAGCCGATGATCGCGCAATTGGCTATGCTTCCGCGCAGACGTTCCTTGCGCTGCACCGAACGATGCGAACGGACTTCCTGCAAATCCTCTTCCAGCGCACGAATCCGTTTTTTGACCATGCGCCGGTCATATTCGATCTGTTTTTCCCCTTCGCCGCGCGTTCCCAGCGCACCGCCCCGCTGACGCGACAGATGCGACCATGCCCCCGTCAGACGCGGCAGATAATAACGGTTCCGCGCCAGCTCCACCTGAAGCACCGCTTCCCGCGTCTGCGCACGCGCCGCAAAAATATCCAGAATCACTTCCTGACGGTCATACACACGCATCGAACTCATTTTTTCAATGTTGCGCTGCTGGGATGGTCCGAGTTCGCAGTCGAAAATCAGCATGTCCGCACCCGCGCCCGATGCCATATCGCGGATTTCTTCCAGTTTCCCGCTCCCCACATAAAATTTCGGATGAATCTGCCGGATCGGTGCCACCACCTCGCCGCAGACCGGAATCCCCAGAGTGTCCACCAGTTCGTGCAGCTCTTCCAGATATTCCTTCGCCGCGGAAATCCCGTCGTTCTGCCCCGCGATCCCGACCAGAAACGCACGTTCCGGCTTGCTTACAGTCGGAAACGGACTCACTTGGATTTCGCTTTCACCCATACGCTCACAGCCTCAAAACTTGTTCTGAATCAGCTTGTAGTTCTTGGCAAAGTACGAGACGCCCGAATACACCGTGGAAACCGCCACCAGCAGCAGGACCGCATACCAGACTTTCCACACCGTCGGTTCATAAATATTGAAACCCCACAGACTTACCCAGCCCGCACCGCCGATCAGCAGCGCAAACATCTGGAACGCCGTCTTGAATTTCCCCGACTTGTCCGCCGCAATCACCACGCCGTCGCCGATCGCCAGCAGACGCAGCCCCGTCACCAGAAATTCGCGCGCCAGCACCACCACCACGATCCAGGCCGGCACAATCCGGTAATCCACCATCATGATGTAGGTCGCAGTAATGAATATCTTGTCCGCCAGCGGGTCCATCAGACGCCCGAAATCGCTCTCGCATTTGTACTTGCGCGCTATCCGCCCGTCAAAGAAATCCGTCAGTCCCGCCAGAATCGCAATGATGTACGCGATCAGATGGCACGTCTCCGACACCGTTTTCGGGATCTCGACAAAATTGATTTTTTCCGCATCTATGTTCGCCAGCACCACAAAAAAGAAAATCATGACGATCCGGCTGACCGTCAGCAGGTTCGGCAGATTCTTGATGTATTTCATACCTTCGCGTCCTCCGCGACAAGCGTCGCATTCAATTCGTATTCCGATGCCCCGTCCACTTTCGCGGTTACTACCGCTCCGGGAGCAAGTTTCCCTTTGAAACGCAGATTCACCAGATTGTCTATGTCCGGCGCATCGAACAGAGTACGCCCGCGCGCCCTGCCGCGCCCCGTGATTTCATCCACGATCACAGACACTTCCGTCCCGATCAGCGCACGGTTGTGCGCCAGCGATACCGCACGCTGCGCTTTCAGCAGAGCCGCACGACGCGCGGACGCCGTTTTCGCCGGAACCTGTCCTTCCATTGCCGCCGCACGGGTCCCCGGTTCCGGAGAATAGGCAAACACACCCAGACGTTCAAACTTCGTATCTTTCACAAACTGAAGGAGTTCCTCATGATCTTCCCGCGTCTCGCCGGGAAATCCGGTCATCAGTGTCGTGCGGACTGCATAGCCCAGATCCATGACCTGACGGATCACTTCCCGCGTGCGCGCCCCGAACACCTTCCGTCCCATCCCCTTCAGCACGTTGTCCGCTATGTGCTGAATCGGCATTTCAATGCACCGGATCACATGTTTCGCGTCTTTCAGCACGGACAGCAGTTCGTCGTTGACGCTCGCCGGGTGCAGATACATCACGCGCAGCCAGAAATCCCCGGACAGTTCATCCAGTTTTTTCAGCAGAGACGCAAGACCCGGTCTGCCGGTGCGGTCGCGTCCGAAGCCGCCGCTGTCCTGCGCTATCAGGATGATTTCCTTCACCCCCGAATCGATCAGACCGCGCACTTCCTTCTCCACCGATTCCTCCGTGCGCGAACGCAGCGGACCGCGGATAGACGGTATCAGACAGTAGGCGCAGCAGTTGTCGCACCCGTCCGCTATTTTCACATACGCATAATGGGACGGCGTCAGCTGCACCCGCGGCGTGGCGTCGTTGTAAATATATTTCGGTTTCCCAGCTTCTCCGCAGACTCCCGGCGCTTTGCCGCCCATCAGTTCCAGAGCGATTTTACCGGCTTCCGCAACCGTGTCGATACGCATCCACGCATCCACATACGGATATTTCGCAAGTTCTTCCGACGAAGCCCATTGCACAAAACAGCCCGCCACGATGATATAGCGTCCCGGACATGCCGCCTTCCAGCGTTTCAGTTCCCGGATGATCCCCGATGCTTCATCCCGCGCCTCCTTCAGAAACGCGCAGGTGTTGACAAACTGCACATCGGCTTCATCGTCATCGTCCGTGAGACCGAAGCCATTGCACAGAAAAGAGGCGGACGCCAGTTCCGTATCGACAAAATTTTTGGCACATCCCAGACTGGTGATCCGGACCATGCCGTGAAAGACCGGTTCTTTTGCGGATTGTGTACTCATTTCCTTCAAAACATTCTCCTGAAATTGCTATATGCAGGTAACTTAGCACAACATATCATTTTTCGCAATCCGCCGTAAGAAGTTTTTCGGATTATTTTTGCAAAATTAATCATGCACTTCAAAGGATTGAAACTCGCATCATCACGCCCGCCGGGGAAATATTGCTGAAACGGAAAATGGCAACCGCAGAATGCCTGCCCGGAATATGGATGCGCCGGCTGAAATGAGCTGCGGATTCTTGCGGCTTTTGTCCGGGATCCCGCTTGTCTTCGGACAGTTTTATCAGTTCCAATCCGGTCCGGGAGTTCGCCAGTCGATCCCCTCTGATTCGGAGTCCCGAACCGTCTTCCGGGTCCGGCATCCTGCGGTTATATCAAGAAAAAAACCCCGCCGGATCAAGGGCGGGGTCAAAGAATCAATGGTTTGACCAGTGATTACTCTGCAAGCAGCTTGCCATCTGCATTGGTCGGAGCCGTCGAGTTATCACCACTCGTATATTTGAACACGCCGGGGGCAGCTATGCCATTTTGGCTCATGGAAGGAGCCGTAGCTGCGGTAGATGCGGCAGTTTCGCCGTAGTAGGCAATGTTGGAAGCCCAGTTGTCACCGGCGAAGTTGCGGGCGGAACCGTCGACGAAGCAGACGTTGCCGTATTTTTCGTGGTTGGACTTTCCACTGGCGATTTCATAACCGGCGTCGAAGGTCAGACCGCTGTCCGGGCTGTCGTTTTCGTTCATGCCGGCGATAAAGGCATAGGACAGGTTGGCCTTATTGGCAGCATTTGCTTCAAGACAGTATTCTGCGGAATCACTAAGCTCTGCACCATAAGTACCGTCTGTAAGTTTAATACCGTTCAGAGTGCCGGACGGGCAGACGTAGGTCTTGTAGTCGGTGTTGTAGCCCTGGGACATCAGCAGAGTAATGGAAGTTCCATTGTGATAACCAGCACCGTCAACAGTGGAAGTTCCATCTTTCTTGAAATAAATCTTTGTGCAGGGGAACTTCTCGTTGAAGTCGCCGGAATACATCTTGGCAGCCAGCCCGATCTGTTTCAGGTTGCTGGTGCAGGAGATACGACGGGCTTTTTCACGAGCGGAGTTCAGTGCCGGGAGCAGCATTCCTGCCAGAATTGCAATAATAACAATAACGACAATTGATACTATCTTAAATAAGTGATCCGTTTTCAGAGGGGTCTGAAGTTCATTTTTTTGGAAAGGAGAAATACA
>CAKUJH010000042.1 GCA_934661375.1 uncultured Victivallales bacterium | reverse complement strand
GCAGCAGTTCTCTGCGCTTCGCCGAAATACTTTTGATGTCGTGTATTATTTTCATCGTACCATTCTCCATGTTTTGGCATGGTAATATAGCACATTATGTTATTTATGTCCAGTACAATAAAAGCACGCCGACAAGAGAGGGAAGTGCATTCAGTCTTACAAAACGATACTGGTGCGTTTAGTCTTGCAATTCACCCATTTTTTGACGGGTCTGCAAAATACAGCCATTGCCATCACGCGGATTTCGAAAATCTGTACAGCAGAGTAAACAACTGCTCCAGCGAAATGGGTTTCAACAGAACCGCGTCAAAGACCGCTTTCTGTTCCTCGTTGAACATAATATCCGCCGTAATCGCCACCACCCGGACCCTGTTCCATGCCGGATTCCGCCGGATAATCCGCGCCAGCTCCGAACCGTTCATTTCCGGCATCCGCAAATCCGTGAAAATGACATCCGCCGTTTTTTCACTCATGGCTTCCAGGGCGGCAGCCCCGGAAGCCGCTTTGCGGACCGGAAGTTGAATTTTGCGGAACATGGCTTCGAGAACTTTCAGGTTGATCGGCGAATCATCCACGATCAGAATGTCCATCCCCCGGCAGCCGGTCATGTCAGGCAGTTCCCGGGGGGCGGAATCTGCCGTTTCCGTCACTGCCGGGACATTCGGCAGAACCAATGTAAAAGTCGATCCGAATCCGGGCTCACTGACCAGTTGAATATGACCATGCATCTGCTCCGCCAGTTTTTTGGAAATCACCAGTCCAAGCCCGGTCCCGCCGATACAGGTGGCGTCACTGTTTTCCTGCTGGTAAAACGGTTCGAAAATTTTCCGCTGAAAATCTTTGTTCACACCCCGTCCGGTATCGGAGACCGCTATCTTCAATGTGCCGGATTCATATGAAACCAGAACCTGAACCTGTCCCTTTTCCGTAAATTTAATGGCGTTGCTGAGCAGATTGGTCAGGATCTGCCTGACCCGGTAGGCATCCAGGATCAGTCCGGGCAGCGGCCGGCAGAGAAAATTCAGTTCGAGTCCTTTGGCTTCCGCCGACAGCCGGAAGACAGCCTTCAATTTATTCAGCAGCTCGTTGAAATCGGTCGGGGCCGCAACAATCTTCATTTGTTCAGATTCCAGTTTGGAATAATCCAGAATGTTGTTGATCAGGGCCAGCAGGCTTTTCCCCGCATAGTTGATGCCGGATATGTATTCGCGGAATTCCTGCGGCGGCAGCGAACCGTCTGAGAGCAGTTCGGAAAAACCGATAACGGCATTCAGCGGACTCCGGAGCTCATGGCTCATCGTTGCCAGAAATGTACTTTTGGACTGCGCCGCCGCCAGTGCCGCGTCACGGGCTTCGGCTATGTCGGAAATATACGACTGCCGCAGGAGAATCAGCTCGACCATTTTCGCGATCATGGGGAAAAGCTGCTTCTGAACGGGCGACAGATGTCCGGACCGCTGTTTATAGACAAGTCCGAAGCTGCCCCACAATTCATTTTTCAGGAAGATCGGCATCGTGTACAAATCCTTGACTTCCTGCTGATGCAGATAGCGGGCAAGCGGCGAGTCCGGCAGTTCAGACACCCGGCAGTGTTCCAGTTTATGATCTTCTTTTGTGCGGGTCAGGTTCCGGTTGATCCAGTCCATGCTTTCCGGAACCTGCGCGGGAAAGTTTGTCTGCAATGCGGAAATGCCCGGCGCGCAGTATTCCTCCACCAGTTCCCGGCTGCGGTTTTGCAGATCATAACGGATCAGGCAGCAGCGGTCCCCATGCAGGTGTTCGCAGAAAATTTTCAGGATCGCCGCAAAAGAGGCGTTCGCATTGAATTCCGGAAGCACCGTCCGCAAACATTCCATCTGAACCATTTCATTCTGATTCAGATAATAAAGTTCATCCACGTCGATGCCGACGCCCAGCATGGCCGGTCTGCCGAAAATCTGTTCCGGCAGATAAACAAAAGTTCCGCGCTGATGAAGTCCGTTCAGTATATATTGTATCGTGCATACCCTTTTTTCCCGGAGGACTTTCTGCAGGGTTTCCCGCAGCATCGGATAAAGTTCCGGCATAAAATCACCCAAAGTTTCTATTTTATCGCTGACGGCAGAGACATGGTACATCAGGACCTTTTCGTCGGCGTCCACAACCAACACCCGGAACGGCATATTGTGGAATATATCGGAGATTTGGCGTGCGAACCGCTTGAACCGTATGATAAAAAACAGCAGAATGCAGATGCTTATCAGCATGAACCCGAAAAGGGAGAACAACAGTGCGGCATGTTTTCTGTAAAACGCAAGGAGCTGATTGTCCTGTTTCACATCAAGGACGACCGCTTCCGCGGGAATCTCTCCTGCGGGAATGCCATAAAAATCCAGCATGGATTGATTTAAGATAATGTTTGACGGGATCGTTTCACCTGCCGGATGCGGTTCTTCTCCATCCAGCAGCCGTCGTGTCAGCATGGCGGCGTGCCGCCCGTACGCCTGACCGTCCTCCATGCATCCTCCGACTGTTCCGTAGTACAGCAGAGAACTGTGCATGACAAACAGCGGCAGTTCCCGGTTGTGTCCCAATCTGTCCATCAGCCCATGAAGAGATGCGGCATTCAATGCATACTTGTTGAACCAGCCGAAAAAGAGAATGACGGCGTCTTTCTTATGCTGTTCAATATAGTCCAGGATCTCTGCAGGCGTGTATTGATTATTGTCGGGCGTCAGCAGTTCCAGTTCAGGAAAATGGAGAATTTCTTCCCGCATCAGACGTTTGATTTCCACGCCGACCGGATTCCAGTGGGAAAGCAGAATAACTTTTTTGCGTCCGGGGAACAGTGTGCGGATCAGATTCAGATTTTTCCGGATGGAGAAATCCTGATACAATGGGTAAACATTCGGCGCTTTGGGAACCCTGTCCGCCATTGAAGGCGGAAGTCCGCAGACGATGATTTTAACTTTTTGCGGAATATCCCGCAGTTCATGGCGCAGCAGATCCAGCATCGGACCGTAAAAAGCGACGACTACCTGATAACGCCCGGCGCGGATTTTGTCCAGCAGCTCCCGGATTTCTGCAAGTTTTTCCGGACTGGACAATGTCTGCGGGGGCTCCGGCGTGTAATGTTCCACCTGATAAGAGCTGTTCGCCTGGTTCAGAGTATTCAGAAAGCTGGTAACCTCCTGAAAGTATTGCACAAAAGAAAGATTGACCGAAGACAGCAGCAGAATGCGCGGCGGCCGTTCCGTCATATTGCCGGGGACGGATTCCGCCGCGGCGGCCTCCATGACGCACAGGACCATGAACAATGCGGCAATCACGGTTTTCAGTCCGGGGCAAAGAGTTTTCATATTATTTTTCCTTTCCGAAAATCAAATTTTTGAAACGGTATTTTACGATGCGGAAAACGAACACGGGATTGCCGATCACATATCGGCGGAACAGCCGCTTCGGCTCCATGGCGAGACGCCAGATCCATTCCATGCCGAGCCGACGCAGCAGACGCGGCGCCCGCGGGATTCTGCCGGAAATGAAATCCAGCAGTCCGCCCACTCCGATCACGGCTCCGCAATGCAGTTCATGCAGATGCGCCGCCATCCACTTCTCCTGTTTCGGAACGCCAAGTGCGACCAGCAGCAAATCCGGGTCCGCCGCATTGACCGCTTCAATCAACCGTCGCTCAGAGTCGTCATCCGCAAAAAAACCGTGACTGCAGCCGACAATGCGCGCGGCAGGAAACAGGCTCCTCACCCGTTCCGCCGCCTGTGCCGCAACACCCGGAGCGGCTCCCAGCAGCCAAATCGAATATTTCCCGCCGCACAGCAGAGGAAACATATCCGTTCCGTTCACATTTTCCGGGACGGCAAACCCCAGCAGCCGTCCCGCCAGTTTCACGCCGCTTCCGTCCGGCCAGACCGTGGCCGATTTTTCCAGAATCCGCCGGTACTCCGGATCGCGGTACGCCAAGTTCAGACAATGCGCATTCACAAAATTGAACATGGTGCAATGTCCGGTGCGCCGGGCTTCCCCGACGCCGTCGCTCAGCTGCCGCAGCGCGGTCTCCATGGAGACCGCATCTACCGGAACGCCGAACACTTCCGGCCGGCGTTTCATCAATTCCTCCGCCGCGGCAATCGTCAGTGCGGCGTTTTTCTCCCAGGTGAATCCGGAGGCGCGAAGCCGCCCCGCCTGAATCCGTTCCCGATTTCCGGCGGTATCGGTCAGCAGCTGTTCCAATGCCCGGACAATATCCGCGTCATTTTCCGGGTCGAACAGGATCGCGCAGCCTGCGCCCAGTTCTCCCAGAGACGAAGTCGCGGAACAGGCGCACGGGACGCCGTAATACATGGCTTCGATCAGCGACAGCCCGAACCCTTCAAACAGTGAAGGAAAGACGTAACCCGCCGCGCCGGAGTACGCTTCCTGCAGATCATCAGAGGAAATAAAGCCGGGAAAATGAAAATGATCCGCATAGCCCCCGTTTTCCGCTTCCGCAAAAACGGCCGCCGCGCCGTCCCATGAAGAACCCGGCATCACCAGATCATATTTTTCGGCCAATGCGGACGGCAGACACCGGAATGCCCGGATCAGCCGCACATGGTTTTTGCCGGGATGTTCCAGACGGGAAATATAGAGCAGATAAGGGCGTTTCAACCCCAGGGAGCGACGCCAGTTCCCCCTGTTTCCCCGCGGCTGCGGCGCCGGCAGGGACAAGCCGTCCGGAATCACCCGGATTCTCCCTTCGGGGATTTTCCAGAATGTTTGCAGATCCGCCGCCGTGGAATGACTGATCGCCGCCGCAACTGCCGCACGGCGGACAAAAAACGGCAGAACATGCCGGATGTAAAACATGCGGAACGCATCGTACTTTGCCGTGACATGATACTGGGAAAGATCGTGAACCACCGCAATCGTCGGCAGCGGATAGAACGCCAGCGCCCGGCGGTTCGCCGCGCAGATCAGGCAGAAATCGAAATCCCGGCGGCGAATCCGGAACGGAAGTATAAAAAGATGGTACAGCATGGAAAACAACGGACGCCTTGTCCAGGCAGGCAGCAGAATCTTCCGGTCATCCGGAAAATCTCCCGCCGCATCATGTTCCACAATCAGAGTCGGCGAGTGGCCCGCCGCTTTCAATGCGGCAACCTGTTCACGCATACAGACCGATATTCCGGATTTTCCGCCGTCATAGGGGACGCAGGACAGCAGTATTCTCATTGCAGCTCCTCCATCAGACTCCGCACCGCGGCAACAAAACGCTCCGGTGTAAATTTATGCACAGCATTATGATATGAATGTGCGCCCATGGTTTTCAACAGTTCCGGATTCCGCGCGAAGCATTCAATCGCTTCCGCAAAACCGGCGACATCCATCCCGGCAACCGACATGCCGGTAACACCGTCTTCCAGCCATTCCCCCACGCCGCCGATCCGGAATGCGACCGCGGGGATGCCATGCGCCTGCGCCTCCAGACCGCTCAACCCGAACGGCTCCTGCCAGCGCGACGGAAAAACCAGCAGATCGGTTTGGGCAAACAGTTTTTCCGGAGCGGGCTGCCAGCCTGCGAACCGGACTTTTTCCGTCAGTCCGAGTCTTGCGCACTGCCGTTCCAGCCGGGCGCGGTCCGCACCGTCGCCGGCAACAGTCAGTAAAAATGGAATGTCAAGTTTTGCCGCCGCCTCCAGCAGCAGCCCGCAACCCTTGCCGCGAATCAGCTGACCGAGAAACAGCAGACGCAATTTGCCGTCCGGCATGAACGGTCCGTGCGGAACGGCATCTTCCGCGACCGGGGGAATCACCCGGATCTGTTCAGGTGCAAACCCGTTGCGCAGCAAATTGTCACGCATAAACGAGGAAATTACCACCGCCGGATGCCCGCGCAATTCCGACAGCAGCCGGGCGGACTCTGAAGCGGATCTTTTCCAGTTCGACGGTTTTGACAGCAGCGCGCACAGCATACAGCGGGGCAAAGCAAAAGCCCGGCTGCAGTTCCGGCGTCCGAACGGGGTGTAATAATGGCGGCGCATACAGTACAGGTCATGATCGTGCGCCAGGAATACCAGCTTCTCCCCGTACATGGCGCGCAGCCTTCTCAAAAGCGGCAGGGAACAGAGCTTGTGCAGAACGACCAGTCCATAATTTCCGTCCGCCGGCGCGGAAGGAAACAGGACTTTCCGGAATCCGCTGCGGAACAGCGTTTCATCCCGTGCAGGTTCCGCACCCAGATAATCCACGCTCATTCCCGCCGTCCGCAGAATCCGCGCCGTCTGCCAGGCATAGCGTTCTATGCCGCCGGCAAAGCCGATGAACTCGCCGATATAAAGTATTCTTTCAGCGGATTTCATTTTGCACCTCCCGGTAAATGCCGGCAAGACGTTTCGTCAAAGCGGACCAGGTGAACCGGCGGACGTCTTTCAGACCGTTTTGAACCAGCTGGACCCGCAAATCAGGATCTTCCATTTTCCGCCAGACTTCCAGCAGCGATGCTGCGGAATCCGGCTGAAAGAACAGACCGTTTTCTCCATCCCTGATGAAATCCCGGAGTCCACCCGTGCGGGCTGCCGCCAGCGGAACTCCCGCCGCCCAGGCCTCCAGCGCGGCAATACCGAACGGCTCATGCCGTGACGGCAGCACAAAAGCATATGCAGAATGATAAGCTGAATACAGCAACGGGGAATCTGGAGGCAGCCCCGGTATCAAAGTGAAGCGATCCGTCAGATTCCGCTGTTTCACTTCTTCCAGCAGTTCCGCGCAATACCATTGCGCCGTGACCGGACCCGTCAGCAGCAGATGCGTATCTCCGGCATGTGCCAGCAGCTCCAGCAGAATTTTCTGGTTTTTCTGATAATCGATCCGCGATACGCACAAAATCAATTTCCTGTCCGCCGGAATGCCGTACTCACGGCGGACGTCCGCCGTGTCCGGATGCTGAAAACGTTCCGGCTCGATCCCGTTCGGCAGATAGTCGATGCGGGAACCCGGGTATTTCCGTGCCAGACGCTCTTCTTCCGTCCGGCTGATGCAAATCACCGCATCCGCATGGGCGACAGGATCGCCCCCTGTCCGCATCAGCAGGTCCAGAAATCTGCCGTACGGAATCTTATGGCGCAGGGGACGAAGCATTTCCCGCATTTCTTCCGGAGGGACATCCGCCGCTCCGCCGTGCAGCGTAATCACCGACGGAATTCCGCATTGAGCCGCAATTTTTTCACAAATCCGCGCCAGGCGCCCGGCGCAATGGATGTGAACCAGATCAAAACCGCCATGGGCCAATGCCCGGAACAAATCCGGCGACCACGGGCTGCCGCCTTTTTTGTCCAGTGCCAGACGCGCGTTCTCCGGCATGGGAAAATACGGATAAAAATACTTGAACCGCCGAATCCGGATACCCTCCCTCACCTCTTCGCCGGGAACGGACAATGCGGAAGTCGCCAGGATTTCCGGCTCCATTCCTGTGCGATTCTGATGCAGAACCGTGTTCCACACCACAGTTTCCGTACCGCCCCATTCTTCAAAAACCAGACGGCGGACCACATGTGCGATTTTAAACATGCCTTTTCTTCCTCAAATAATCCAGGGCGCCGCGGCGGAACCGGAAACGCTGAATCCAGCGGCGCGGCAATGCTCCGGGTAATTCACGCAGTCCGGCCGGATGCCGGAACAGATACCGCACATCGCGCCAGGTCTCCCGGAAAACACCGCCCAGCGTACGGAGAAACGACGGTGCGCCTCCGAAAATCCGGGCGGCGGCAAAACCCTCACCATAGAAACGACGCCTCATTTCCGCAAAGGTATAGTTGTGAGAATGTTCCACCAGCGAATCAGCGGCATAGACGATCCGGATCTTCCGGCGGTGCGCCCATTCCACATCTTCCGAATAGAGGAAAGTCTCATCAAACGGATGAGCCGTCAGGTCCGTCCGGAGTGCGGCGGACGACGCCAGCGAGAAAAAGAAATCCCAGTCCGCCGCGACACGCCCGTCTCCGAATGCCCGTTCATTGTCTTTGCGGACCAGCCATCCGGCATCCCGGCGCGGCAGCTGATTGGCATAGACCGCATCGGCTTCGCCGTCCAGCAGCGGGCGGATCAGGTTTTCCAGCCATGATTCATTCTCCGGAACCGCATCGGCATTGTTGAACACCGTAATGTCGCCGGAACTTTCCTGAATCATCCGGTTCAATGTCCTGCCCGGCATGTATTTTCCTTCCGGCGGCGCGATAAGCCGGACTTCCGGCCGCGCCCGGATGATTTCCGCCGTCCCGTCGGTTGAACGGTCGTCACAGCAGAACACGGTGAACGGCAGGGAGCATTTCTGCGCCAGGATCATCTGCAGCGTCCTGGCGACAAAGAGGCGGTCGTTATGGGAACGGACCAGGATTGCTATGGAACCGGGTCTCATTTTCAGCCCTTATTCTCCGGCGGCTTCAAAGGATTTCAGCGCAGCGTCCACGGTGTCGTAGATTTCAAATACGCGGAAAACCTTGGTGATGTCGAAGATAATGCGCGGACGCGCCTGCAGGCAGGCAAGTTTCACGGTTCCGCCGACAGCCGACGCCTTCTGGAGCAGGAACACCATCGCCCCCAGCCCGGAACTGTCGATATGCGACATTTTGCTCAGGTCAAACAGGATATTCTTCGTATTGCCGACCCGGTCCAGCGTTTGTTTTTTGAATTCTTCGGAACAAGCCGCCACCAGCCGTCCATCCAGACACACTTTCAGAATGTCTCCGATCACTTCAAATTCATAGTTCATGCTACAACCTCCGTGTTGTTGTTTTTAAAGGTGAACTTTCCGGATGAGCGCGGAAAGGTATGGAATTTTCCCGCGTTCCCGCGGGTCAAGCGTCAGAAACCAGGAAAAGACAAGATAGAGCGGACCGCAAGTCAAACCGGCGAGAAGAAGCAGGATGAAGTCCCCGACTCTGTCTTTCAGAAGAAGATATTCCGTCATGCCGAGCGCGGTCATAGGCAATGCTGCCAAAAGCGGACGGCGGACCGCCTGCATCAGAATCGGAGCCGGGCGGAGCCCGGTGTTGCGCAGAAGTCCCGGCAGAATGAATCCGCAGGTCGAGACCAGCCGTGCGCCGATGGACGTCCACATGACTGTCAGTTCCGACGGATGGAACCGGAGAAGCAGGATGGAGCTGCCGGCGAAAAGCGCACATTCGGTCAGAGCCGCCGCGGCGAGGAGTTTGTGGCGCTCCGCCATGAGCAGATACTTTTCCGGAATCGCGCGAAAGACCAGCCAGAACCAGACGGAGACGACGGTGATCCGGCAGATCAGCGACGCCTGTTCCAGATTATCCGTATAGCGGAACAGAAAACGGATCAGCACAGGCGAATAAATCAGAATTCCAATCGTCATGCCGGTCGCGAGAAAACTGTTCCAGCGCATGGAATTGACGAGGATTTTCCCCAGGTGTTCCCGTTTGCCGCGCGAATGAAGAAGCGCGGAAAGCGGAGAAATGTTCTCCTGGTACGGTCCGGTGAGCTGAGTCATCAGCACGGTCAGCCGCACGCCGATCAGATAGACGGAGACGGGGACGAGTCCGCAGAAAATGCTGATGAACAGAACCGAACAGCGTTCCCATACGATTTTTGCAATGGAGGTGAGATAGACCGTTCCGCTGAAGGAACAGATCCCGCGAAAGATTTTTCCGTCCCAACGGAGAAGAATGCGGAATCCGGGAATGCTGCGCAAAACGGCGATCATCATGAAACTCTGTGTCAGCGCGGTGAGTGCAAGGGTGAAGACGATCAGCGCGATGAGCCCCCGGTTGAAGACAAGCAGGATGCCGACGCCCGCCAGTTCAAGAATTTTTGCGAAAACGGTAATGTTGTTCCGCAGATAGATTTTCTGAAGTCCGACCAGTATTTCCGGAAAAACTCCGAACGGGAAAATCGTTGCGGAACCGATTCCGAACAGCAGGAAGCAGAGACGGTAATAACCCGTATCCGCGCCGGGCGGCAGGTTCAGCAGCTCGCGGATGAAACAGGAAGCGATGAGCGTCCCGGCAATGATGACGAACGACATGGCGAGATGGAACAGGAACACCGTGGAAACGGTGATATTGTACTTTTGAATATCGCGTTTCCAGAGTTCCGTGGCAGTGGCCTTCTGTGCGGCGACGCCAAGCCCGAAATCAAGCAGAAGCGAGTAGCAGAAGAAAGCCCACAGCATCATCCAGAGACCGTAGTCCGCTTCTCCCAGCTCAGAAATCATCCAGCGGGTGATGAGCACGCCCTGAATCAGGCGCACGCCCATGCTGAGATAGTTGGTGAGCGTATTTTTCAGTAGCGGGATCTTCATTCGGCGTCCTCCTTGAGTCCTTCCGCGCGGAGCTTCATCAGACGGTAGACGTCGGCAAGCGCGACAACGTCCGCGGGAAGTGTCCGGTTGGAAAGAAGAGAGGCGGCGGAATCAATGTCGCCGGGCGCGTATCCGTGCATTCCGTTCAGCGGGATCTGACCCATGTCGGAAGGGACGATCTGGACGCCGGGATTCATCAGAAACAGCGCGTCGCCGAAGCGGCGGTCCGCACGCAGAATGCCGTAACGGTCCTGTTCCTCCTCCGAAAGAAAATGTCCGTCGGCGGAAAATTTGCGCATGGCGGATTCGATTTTTTCCTTTGCGCCGGACTTGAGCCAGTGGAAGCGTGCGACAGTGGAGTCGTAACATGCTCCGTAGTCGACGCCGAAGCGCAGACCAGTCTTCTCTATTTCACTCATGACGTCAACGCTCTTTTCAAGCGGCGTCATGCCGTGGTCGGAGACAACGGTGAGCCGTGCTTCCACACCGGATTCGCGGCAGGTGCGGAGCAGTCCGCGGATCTGCGATTCGTACCAGCGGAGTTTCTCCGCAACGACGCGGGGGTTGCGGACATGCCGGTGGAGCAGAGCGTCGAGCCCGGCGGTGTAGAGGAAGAGGAAACGGGTTCCGCGCCGGATTTCATCCGTTCCGGCCTTGAAATTTTCCGCATCGGATCTCTGCCAGTCGGAGATATGAAACGGAACGCCGGTGCGTTTGAGCATGTCACAGAGATTTTCGAGCGGAGCCATGCCGTGCTCGACGAAGAGATTTTTCTTTTCGCAGTAATCCATCATGCCGAGCTTGTCAATGGGCATCCGGTAGAGCTGGAAATATCCGGTGAATCCGCAGACACGTTTCACAATCCTGGAGAGCCAGTGGCGGACGCGTCCGCGGTTCCAGAAGGAGTCCGGCTTGAAGAGCGGAGCGAACCGGGCGAGCGTGCGGAAAGGGGAGTGTTCCGGAACGAAGCGGAAAAGCCCGAAATGTCCATGCTTGCATGGTCTTTCGCCGGAAAGCAGAGTCGGAATGGCTGTGCAGGAGTAGCCGAACTGCATTTCAAGTTTGCGGCGTTCGGGAAGTTCTTTTTCGAGGAAACGGTGTTCCTCCGCAATCTTCCATCCGAGAGCGTCGATAAACAGAAAAATTTCAATATGTTTCATTTCGTGATCCTTTCCTCATGGCAGCGGAGCGAAGCCGGGAAGTGAACGTATATTGCTGACGGGTTTCCGGAACCAGGATTTTTCCGGCGGGCGCGCGCCGTCCAGCAGATAGCCGGTAACAGCCGCGGCGGGACCGATGGTCTCCCAGACGCTGTATTCGCTGGCGTCGACACTGAACTGTTCCACATTTGCCCAGCGGCGCCAGACGGGCCAGACTTTTGCGAGTTCCTCGGCACACTGCTGTTCGTCCAGCCCTTCACGCGGCAGGAACGAGAGCGCCGCGCCGGAGAAGTTAAGCACGGGACGCGGCTTGAGGTAGAGTCCGTGCGCCAGCTGAATGTCCGCGCGCGCAATGCCGAAGGTGTTGCGGTACGGCGTGATGCCCGGAACAGCTTCCGCAATGCCGTCCGCATACGAGGGAAGGTCAAGGAAGCGGACGGGATAACTTGTGCCGAGTCCGCTGGTCATGCACATGCCGAACGGATTTGCCCCGTTGTGAAAATCGTTCGCAAGACCGGCGCCGTCGAGATATTTGACTTCGCCGGTGATTGCATGGGCGGCGACGAGCAGACGCGCGCGGCGGAGCGGATGCCAGGCGCCCCATGCCATTGTGTGGACCCAGGGACTCTTTGCGTCGAACCACGGTGTGCGGTAGGGATAGCTGTTCTCCTGGCAGTCCAGCATACGGTCAGCTTCGCGGATCAGGTCGCGGCGCCAGGCAAGGCGCAGACCGGAAAGCGGCTCTGTGATTTCAGGGAAAAGTTCCAGTTCGAGCCAGAAGAACGGGGAGCGGCGCCAGCTGTTCTTACGCATGGAAGCAAGTGCGGCTTCGCTGTTTTCGAGCGCAGGTTTCAGATATTCATCGGAATGAAAATATTGCGCGAGCGCGGCTCCGGCTTTTACCAGAAATTCGGGTTCCGGTTCGGCCGGTTCGCGGTAGAAGACCGTGCGTCTGTTCAGCGTGTAGACTTTCTGAACGCGGTTCGCCGGATTCATCGCAAACTCCCATGCGCGGCGTGCGGACCCGGCAAAAATCCGGGCGTCCTTCTCCGCTCCGCTCTTCCGGAGGGCGAGCGCGAGGAGCGCGGCATACGCGGAGTATTCGAGCGACGACTGACGGGTCGCGGCGGAGATGTAATAGACGCAGGGATCCTGCGCGGGCATGCCTTCTCCCGGACGCGGATGGCGCGTCGTTTCAAACCAGGTTCCGACTCCGCCGTCGGTTTGCTGGGCAGCGAGCAGATGGCGGAGCCCCCAGATTGCTTCATCAAGAATATCGGGAATGCCGTTCCCGCTTTCGGGAATGCCGAGCTGTCCGTCCGAAAAGTTCCGAGGCCGGAGCAGATAAACGGCTGCAAAGTCGCCGACGATTTCGAGGTGAAGCGGACGGCGGTCGTAGTCCGCCGCATCGTGCCAGCCGCCGCGGATGTCCAGCGGTTTTGTCCGCGGCGCGTTTTCCGCAATCAACTGGAAATGCCGGACGGAGAGACTGTTTCCCGCCGCGTCGTAAAACCCGAAGCCGCGCTTGGGGTCGCCGCTTCCGTAATGGCGTTCATGCGGCGGGAACGAACCGCGAATGACGGATGTATGACACGCCGCGGCGGTCCATTCGGTGAAAGGCGGCCGCTTTCCGATTCCGCAGCGTTTGTGATAGAGTCCGCGCGCATGGATGAAGAACGCCTGAGCGGCGGCGTTGCGTTCGACGGCAAAGATTCCGCTCCTTCCGATGCCGTCAACCCGGAGATAGTATTTGCCCGGCTGATGAAATGCGGAAAAATCGAGTTCAAGCACTTCTTCACCGGAGAAGGGCGCGCCGTTGGAGGCAACCGGATCGGCGCGGCGTGCGGCGAGAACCCCCCGGAAGACGGTTTTGCCCGTATCCGCCTGAATGAGTTCAAACGGTTTGCCGGCGTATTGTTTCAGGGGCATGGGCCCGGCTGTTCCGAGCCAGGCGCCGAGATAGGCGTAACGGCGTCCGGTTTCAAGCGGATAGCCAACCTGGTTCCACTTGAAAAGCGCGGAAACGGCGGTGTCCGGCATGTGCGTATAAGCAGACGTTCCGCCATCGGGAAGATGGATTTTCAGTTGTTCCCCGTTGCGCAGAGGACGGTCGAGCAGAAGGAAGAGATGATATGCGATTTCGGCGTTCCGGGTGGGGAGACCGTCGATACGCAGAAGTCCGGTCGGATTCATCCAGAATCCCGTACGGACGACTTTAACCGGAGCGGCAGCGGATGTAAGTGAAATTTGCGGATTGTCGCGCAGACTCCGGACAAGTGCGGGGCGTTTTTCGAGAATGACGCGGGCGGGTTCAAGATCGCGGCGCAGTTCCTTTTCCCATTTCGGGACGCGGTTCCCCGAAATGGCGGTTTTCCTGTTCCTGCATATGTCCTGAAGCTGTGCGGAGCAATCCCCGGTAAGCACGAGCGTGCGGTCGTCGAGGTGCAGAATCCGCCACTCCGCATGAAGATGCGGAACGGCAAGGAGCAGGAAGAACAGCAGCGGACGGATCATTTCTCTTTTCTCCTCATGGCAAGCGGATAATAGATGAAGCGGAAGTACCAGCCTGCGGGCAGAAGCATGAAAGACCTGCGGCAGAGGCGGCAGAGCAGAATAAGGCGTACCGCAATGCGTTTCGGCAGTGTCGCGCGGACGAGAAATCCGCGGAGGTTTGCAGCACCGTCATCCTCCAGAAGAGCACGGACGGCGCTGTGCCGCAGGGCGGCGGGGAGCTGTCTCCCGTTTTTCGGAAAGAACACTGCGCTGAAAAATGTGGAGAGCCAGACCTTCTGCCATGCGAACCAGACGTTTTCCGGAACATTTTTCTGCGACATGGCGAATTTCAGCAGCAGCCGCAGCACTGTTCCATACGGGACCGGATCCGGGAGAGTGCTGTAACGGCCCATGATGGAGTCCGGACGAATCCGGTAAAGATACAGTGCGCGGTCAAGCGCGAGAACACTCTTCGCGAGAAACAGAATGCGGGGCGTCCATTCTTCATCTTCATGAAGCAGACCCGGACATTGGGAGAGATGGTGTCCGGAGAGAAATTCTCTGCGGCAGATGGAGATTTGGGTGATTGGAAACGGATATGCATGCAGCGCTGCAACCCGGCAAGTCGCTTCCGGACCGGAGAAAATTTTCCCGTGGTCTTCCGGCAGATAATTGAAGAAGCGCTTTCTCATCGTCCGTGTTCCGTCCGGTCCGGTCAGAAACTCCTGACAGGCGATTTGGACTGCATCGGGCGAACCGGCGTTTTGTATCGCGGCTGCGAGAATCTGCAAGGCGTCGTGTTCCAGCAGGTCGTCGCCGTCAAGAAAGACAGTATATCTGCCTTCCGCATGTGCGAGTCCGGTATTGCGCGGAGCGGCGGGAGAACCGCTGCGCGGCTGCGTGAAAACTTTGATCCGCGGATTTTCCGCTTCCGCTTTGCGGCAGAGTCCGAGCGTGCGGTCGCGCGAATCCTCGACGACGAGGATGATTTCAAAATCCCGGAAGCTCTGCGCGTCCAGCGATGCGAGCGTTTCGGGCAGGAACGCTTCGACATCGCAACATGGAACAATGACGGAAAAGAACGGCATCAGGGATTCCTCCGGATTTTGAGCAGCGGGAAATAGATCAGCCGGAAATAGAACAATGCGGGGAGCAGACCGCCGGGGAGCGCAAAGAGAGTCATGCCGAACCGCTTCGGCGCCGAGGAAAGCCGGATGAATTCACGGAAAAGCGCGTTCGTTCCGGATTCCAGCAGCATCGCGCGGACCGAACGGCGGTCGCGCATCGGATACTTCCGGTTGTTTTTCGGATAGAAGAAGAACCAGATGAAAACGGAGATCCACTTGTTCGCCCAGATCCGGCGGATGTCCTGCGGAATGTCATGCGCTTTGAGGAATGGCGGAACAAAAGCGAATTCCGCTCCGAGTTCGTGCAGAATGCGCGCGGAATTTTTTGTTGTGACCGATTCGGGACGGCGGCGGTAGACATAGAGACTTTCCGCAAGGTAGAGCGCGTGCTTTGCAAGGAACCAGCATCGCGGAGTCCATTCAAAGTCTTCCATCAGAAGTCCGGAATTCTGATACAGTTTGTTTTCCCGCAGAAATGCGGTGCGGCAGATGTTGAGCCAGGTGTAGCCGCCGACTGCGCCGCCGTTCCCCATTTTGCGGATCAGGCCGGGTCCCGTCATGGTTTTCCCGGATTCGGAGGCGGGAAGATTCGCGAGGAGGCGTCCCGGCTGAAGCGAACCGTCCGGCTGTTCGAGAATCTCTTCGCCGTTGAATTGCAGAACATCGGTTCCCGGATGTTTTTCCAGCAGTGCCGCAGCACGTTCAAGCATCTCCGGTTTGAACCAGTCGTCACCGTCGAGAAACGCGATGTATTCTCCCGCCGCATGATCCATCGCATAGTTCCGCGAGACGGATGCGGAGCCGCTTTTCGGAAGCTCAACGGTTTTGAAGCGCGGATCCCTGCGTTCCATTTGCCGGCAGATTTCGAGCGAACGGTCGGTGGATTCCTCCACGATCATGAGGCATTCGAAACCGGGAAAAGTCTGCACGAAGACGGAATCAAGCGCCTGCGGGAGGTACGGTTCAGTCTGGTGTGCAATGACGGCGACGGTAAAATAAGGCTTTGTCATCTATTTTCCTCCGGACAGGCGGGACAGACGGTTCTTGATTTTTGTGCCGAAAGAGACGAACGGGGCGGCAAGACGGCAAAGAGTTTCATGCGCTGAGTTCAGCGGAAAGGGGATGTCTCCGGGGCGGATGAAACCTGCTGCGAGGGCGTAGTTGATTACGTCCGTGTAACACTTGAAATGCCGGATGGAATATGGCGTCCAGCCGCGCCAGGGCTTCGGAGAGCCGATGAAGTGGACGTAGAGTTCGTTGATGTCCTTGTCCAGCCGATAGGTCTTTGCAGTCTCGGGAGCATTTCCGGCGAAGCAAAGAAGACTGTTGAGGACGGATTCGTCGAGCTGATGATAAAATTTGAGACGGCGGTCGACCACGCCGACGTTTCCGGGCGGAAGGAGTTTTATCATCTGTTCATTCCAGCGTTCGAGGAAGGGACGCGCGGATTTGTGAACCGAAAGGAAGCAGGCTGAACAGCTCTGGAGATTGCGCGGAGTTTCCCGCTCGCCGACGTCCGTGCGCCATGCGTCGAGAATCGCGCCGGGAATGGTGCGCCCGTCTTCTCCGAAAGCATAGTTGCGGAACGCCTGCGGATTCTCCTGCGGGGAACGTCTGCGGATATGGATCTCTTCCGGACGTTCGGGAATGAGACGGGCGGAGCAGTTGCCTGTGAAAAAACCGTCGCTGTCAACCCAGGTGATGTATTCCGTGTCGGCAAGGAGCATGACAGCCGGTTTGATGCAAGTGAGCGAATGCGTCGTGGAATCAAGGCAATGGACGCGGACATCGCCGAACTGTTCGAGCATGGCGGCGGCTTCCGGCGTGAAACGGTAAGCCCCGACGAGGACGGGTTCATCCATTCCGTTCTTCCGCATGGAGGCAATCAGAAGGAAGATGCCCCAGAAATAATTGATGTCGCCGACAGTGACGACGGTGTTGTTTTTCATGCTGCAAGTCTCCTGCTGTCAATATGTTGAATGGAAACGGACTTAAGTTCGCGCCAATGACGGTTCATGTAGTCGACGACGGCGAAGAAAATCATGAGTTCGAGGAAGTTCACCTGCTGTTTCAACACCCATTCCAGAATGGATTGCAGATAGATCATGGTGAAGCCGCCGACCAGTCCGGCGGGGATGAAAAAGTACGGGGTCTTCCGCAGTCTGCCGGAAAGTTTCAACGCCAGAATCCAGTGATGGAAGAAAAAGAACAGAAGCAGCAGGAAACACGGGATCCCGCATTCCGCGCAAACCAGCAGATAGATCGTTTCAACGATCCCGTCCTTGTAATCCTCCGTATATCCTTTGGACGGGTCGCGGTGTTCGCTGTATTCATAAGGCGGATTGATTTTGATTCCCCAGTTGTTCAGCCCGACGCCCAGCAGCGGTTCGTCGAGGATCATATTCCGGGCGGCGATCGCAAAATTGAGGCGCGTCTGCGCGGAGGATTCCGGAGCGGATTCGAAGCGTTCGATCAGCCGCGGGGCAAAAATCAGCAGACCCGTCAGCGCGATGACGCCCAGGATGGACAGCAGCTGCAGTTTGCGCATTTTCCAGTCATACATCAATGATATCACGGCTGTCAGACCGCATGCCGGCGGATAGCAGAGAATCGCTCCGCGGGAATATGTTCGAAACAGAATCACCGAGGCAAGAATGAATCCGGAGAAGCCCAGAAAACGAAAGAGGGCTTTCTGACAATTCAGTCCCATGGAGAAGAAAAGCGCTCCGAGCAGCCCGGCAAACATTGCCAGACTGTTCTGATGCGGGAACTGCGCGCGAACCTGGTACACCCCGGAAAAATGCTGCCGCACCACGGAGAAAAAAATGAAAACGATGACTGCTCCGAACCCCAGCAGCAGTATTCCGCAGTCGCCTTTCTGCTGCTCCAGATAGTAATAGACCGCCAGATATACCAGATAAATCATGAGCATTTTCCAAATTTCGAAAAAAGAAAACAGGGTGTTTTCCGCGGTCAGCAGAGAAGGAAGGGAGAGCAGGAAATAGCCGAGATAAATCCAGGCGCCCGCGCAGGGAATCAGCGGTCTGAATCCCCTGCGGAGCATCAGCGCAGCCAGAATTGCCAGGGCGGCAAGGCAGATGATTGAAATTTCCATGCCGCGCGCTGTTCCCCGATACCATTCATGAGAGAAAAAGTTGATCGAAGTCTGCTGATACATCAGCAGCGGCAGAATCAGTCCCAGCACACTCCACCTCAGCAGCCGCTGCTCCGTCGCCAGCAGGAACGCCGCCGGCATGACACAGCATAAAGCAGCGGCAAATATGATATATTTCATGGGACCACCTCAAAAATGCGACCATGTGTATGCCGGGGAGAGGAACAGATTCACCAGCTGGCCGGTGGGCATCAGTTTCCGCACGAACACATTGTATTCGGAAATGTTGTCACGCGGAATGTAAACAACATCTCCCGGATCCAGTTTCATGTTCGGAGAACGCCCCTGCAGAACAGCATCCAGATTCACTTTATACATGACCGGATTGGCAACGCCGCCGCGGATGATGATCGCATAAGGCCAGTATGTTTCTTTCAGACCGCCGCCGGTCGCCAGCAGTTCCAGCAGTCCCAGGTTCTTGTCCCACAGCCGTTTATGCGGCGTATTCACTTCGCCGATCAGGCAGACCATGCTTTCGGAACGGACTGCGATATAAACATAATCACCTTTGCGCAACAGAACATTGTGCAGCAGATCTCCCGCCTCAATCGCCTTGAAGAAATTCAAGGAGACGGCCCGCCCGTCACGGATAAATATGGAATGTTTCAAATCCGCCGCATCCAGCGTCTGCCCGTCATAATACCGTGCCGATGAACCGCCGGCCTTGGCGTAGAGATCCGTCAGGCGCATTCCGTTGGCGATGTCGTACATGCCGGGATGGGCAACCGCTCCGGCAATCGTTGCTGTCTGTGAACTGATCTTGACCGGGGAAATCCCCACTTTCGGGTTCCGGATGTACTTCCGCAGCTGTTCTTCCAGACGGGCCGAGGCCTCATTCAGCGACAGTCCGGCAATCCGTATCTGACCGACAAACACCATCCCGATGCATCCGTCCGGCGTGACCGTCGTCGTTACCGCCATGTCCGGATGATTGTAGACAGACACCGCAACCATATCACCGGCATTGATGGTATAGGACGGTTCCGGTTCTTCCGCGATCTTCCGCAATTCAGCAGTCTGACGGGCCAAATCCTCTTCTGTCATCGAGGAAGACGCCACAACCGCTTTTTGCCGGGTATCCAGCTCAGGAATTTTATCATAATTGCTGGTGTAACGGTCATAACAACCGGAAAGCAGCAGAAGCATGAAACATAAAGGCAAAGCAATGCGCATACGGCTTATCCTTTCATATTGTGATCTTTAAGATCGTTTGCGAGCATAACGGCAAATAACGGCTGGTTGGACTGCCGTTGAATCGACAGTGCGTAACGCAGCATTTTCCGGGTCGTTTTTTCAGGATCGACCAGAATCACCGCCGCATCGCACAGGCTGAACATCTGTCGGAACAGCAAACCGCTCCGGCTCAAATCGCTGTTCCGGGTTATGACAATGGCATCGTATTCCCCGTCCAGAATTTTCAGGTCTTCGCGAACCAGATTCAACTCCGCGCCAGACAGCGTATAAGGATTTTCCACAGGCAGAACCCCCCGGCTTCCGGTATAAAAAACCGAATTCAGCAGCTTCATGCCGGAAGGCTCCTGAAAAGAATGCGAAGCTACAACATCAATACAGATTTCCTTTTTTCCGTTGGAATTGGCCAGACAGGTCATGGTTTCCGCCAGTTCCGGCGGCAGCTGCGAACCGTTCAGATGCCCTACGAAGATCCGCCGGGCGTCCGGCTGAAGCTCATTGAACCGGTAATAAATTTCGCCGAGCGCATAAAGCCCGGCATTGGAACCGGAATAACTTTTTTGCGAACAGGGCAGCACTCCCAGCGGAATCAGACCGTAATAGCATTCCAGCTCCTCGTAATTCCGGATTTTTCCTGTCATCAGCTGAATAATCAACAGCAGGACGGCGCATGAACCCGTAACAAAAACGGAGAACAGGAGCATGACCGCGACTTTCTTCTTGTTGAAAGCTCCTTCCCGGATGGCTTCGCTCGCGTGTTCCAGCGGCTGCAGTTCGCTGCCGGTCGAAGCCTTCAGATAATTCAGATCGGTCAGCCTCCGTTCCATGTCTTCCATGTTTTTCAACCGGGAATCCCGAAGCAGTTTCAACTGATTCATCCGCGGCTGCAGTTCCGCCAGTTTTTGCAACGATTCCCGGTTCTCCTGCAATTCCGCACGAAGCAGGCGCAGACTGCCGGTCTGCGCCTCGTCTTCCGAAACGATTTCCTCAAGTTTCTTCTGCAGTTTTTCCGCCGCATCCAGTTTGCCCGGCGTAAAATCCCGGATCTGCTCCTGCTTCAGGAAGGCATCATAATTTTTCTGCGCCGCATCCCGGCGTGCTTTCAGCGCCAGCAGTTTCGGGTTGCTGTCCGTATAGAGCTGACTCTGCACCAGCAATTCGTCATCGATCATTTTGAGGGATTCCTGAAAATTCCGGATTTTCGCGGCATGCCGAAGCGCCGACGGCTCGACATTCTTCAAGTCTGCAAACAGTTTGAGTTTGCGCGCGGCTGTATTCGCCTGACGCACCTGCATGGCGGAAAGCGCCTGTTCCTGTTCTCCGACAAGCTGGCGCAGACGTGCTTGCTCCGATTCAAAATCAGTCAATCCGATGTTCCGCGCCAGACGAACCATTTCCGTCGAAGCCGCCTGGATTTTTTCCTCCAGACTGTTGCGCTGCTGCCGGATGGCGTCCGCCCAGTTGTCGAGATCGGCCAGACGGAAACTGCGGTATTTCTCCTTGCAGTTCCGGGCAAACATATTGGCCTTCCGCACCGCGTCCTCTTCGGTATTTCCGTAAGCTATGATGCTGAACAGATGGCGGCGGTTCCGTTTCTGACGGATTTCCACACCACCGGGACTCCAATTGCCGCCATTCTGCTTCCGCAGTTCCAGAGCCGTGCGCTTCTGCACGATGTCCCGGGAAAACAATTGCAGCATGGCCTGATCGTCGATTGATTTGAAATGTTCGGATTCCTTCGGCTGAAACAACAATTCCAGTTCGACGGAGAAGCGCTGCGGCGACCGCAGATTGCACCAGTAAAAAGCTCCGGCAATTCCACCCATGCTCAGCAGAAACAGAAGAGCCAGGAACAGGATATGACGCCGCAGCAGAAGCTGTACCAGCTTCCGCATCTGCTGCATTTTCAGCAGCTGCACCTGTTCCGGATCCATTTCCGGCATTGACTGTCCGATTTCCCCATTCAGCATACGATAAGAACTCCTTGTCTGTATTTTTTCAATTGAAAACCTGCCATGTCCTGTGCAGGCGGCTGGACAGCGCCGGATCGGGACTGTTCAGCACCTCGTATAATTCCGCCAGCAACCGAACCCGCGGTTCATCCGGACTGATGGAAGAAATATCCAGCCGTCCGGTCTTTGCCAAAACGCGCAGAATATTTTTCCAGCTGCATGCCTTCTCCCGCCGGCACAGCTGATGCAGGACGGGGCGTATATCCGGAGTGCCGGCTTTCAAATCCAGAATCCGGAGCAGAACCGCGTTCCACAGATCCCGCAGCCTGAACCAGGCGTCCGCCGGATCCGCAGGCAAATCCGCCGTCGGTTCCAGCTTGAACCGGACCGCCTCGGAATACAGGCGGACCAGCACCTCCGGCAGATCATCCAGTCCGGCGAGGATCCGTGTCCGGTCATGGACGCTCCAGGCATATTTCCCGCGGCTGATCAGCAGAGCGTCTCCGCATCCGAGCACACACTTGTTCAGATTCCGCAATATGAATCCGGTATCGGCAGACGGTTCCTTCATGGCTTCCCGCGCCAGCAGCAGTCCCATCCCGCGGTTCAGCATCAGCCGCAGGGCTTCCGGCAGGGCGAGGGAAGCCGGATCCAGATCCGGCAATTCCTCTTTCAGCAGATCGGCATCACCGTAAACAGTCACATATCCATGCCGCAATTCCTGAAACATCAGCGTATGCCCCGCCTTTGCCAGTTCGGAACGGTTTTTGACCGGACCGAAATCCACCTCGACTCCCAGTTGAGCCGACCACTTCTCCGACACGGTCCTCAGGGCGCCGTCGATTCGTTTCTTCGCCGAAAATCCGCAGCAGTCCGCAACGGCAAAGAAGTCCAGATCATTATACAGCCGCACCCGTCCGTCCGTATCCCGGAAGACACCGCCTTCGCCGCGCCCGTACCCGCCGCCCAGATAGACTCCCGCCACGCCATTCAAATGCAATGCGGCAATATCCCTCCCGATCCGCGGCAGCGCCCGGTTCAGCAGTTCTTCCGCCGCCGGATCTCCGATCCCGGTATAATGAAATGTTTTCCGCTCGTCCGCCCTCATTGTCCCAATCCTCTCCGCAGTATGCTGTTGCAGGTCAGCCGCAAAACCATGACTGGCGTGATGTGATGGCGGTAATACAGTTCATCGATCCTTTTCTGCTCCGGACTCAATGCGTTGCCGTAGCCTTCCGAAGCACATAATACATAGTGCTGATCCTGCGGCGAACGCCGGATCAGCCGTCCTCCGTGCAGCAAAGCGTCCCAAACCCGGGGATAACGGTCCAGCGACAGTTTTCTCCGCAAACCGGATTTCCGGAGCAGCAGCCATGGCACCAGACCCGCCGCGGCAAACAGGAGCATCAGAAGGCGTTCCAGCAGAGTGCAGAAATCGAACGGCTGGGAAAATCTCATGCCGGAGGAAATGCCGACATCCTTCTGGTCGACATAGGTGTTCCCGGCAACATCGATGATCCGGCCGCCCGATACGATCTTGTCATGGAAATCCATATTCATGCCCACAAACGTGTTGTCCAGCACGATGGTATGGTCCAGCACTGTTCCGGCGTCGATCAGAGAACCGTCACCCACCACCACACCGTTTTTCAATATGCAGCCGTGTTCGAGACAGATATGGTCGCCCAGCATGACCGGCGCTTCAATGCGGCATTTCGGTTTGATTGCCACATCCATCCCGGCATGGATGTCGTTTTCCGCGGAATATCCGGGCAGACTGTAGCAGCCGGGCGATTTCAAAAGCCGGAAATTCAGCTCATAATAATCTTTCACCCCCGATATGCGGCATACCGGCCCGGTATAGCGGCAAAGCTCCCGCCCAGTGCGGTAAAGATAAATGCCGTCTTCGTCGCATTCGCCGGGCGGACATACTTCCAGCAGTTCCAGCAGTCCGGACGGTTTTTCCGGCATGGGAAGCAGGGCGCCGCGAAAAATCAGCAGCTCGTCTTCCATGAATAATTCCGCATTGCGTTTTGCCAGCTGAATCACATCCGGACAAAGGGACGCTCCCGCGTAAGTCAGTTCCAGCGGCCAGCCGGCGGATTTTTGCAGCAGACGCTCCCGATAGGCGGAGTCGAAACAATAATCCTGGACAACCGCACGCGACACGTTCAGCAGAGAACAGAAATCAAGCAGATATTCCGCCAGCGGTTTTCCCGCTGCCGGCAGGGAACACAGACTCCGTTCCGGGAAAAATTCTTCGCACCAGCCGAAACCGCGTGTGTAAGGAAAAATCAAGGCGTTCATCAGTAAGCTCCGCGTCCCGTCAGTATTGCCGGAACTGTTTTCAGCAAAATCACCAGGTCTTTACGGATTCCGCGCGAATGAATGTATTCCTTGTCCAGCTCAACCTGTCGGTTGAACGGAATATCGCTGCGTCCGGAAATCTGCCACAGACAGGTCAGCCCCGGAATGACGTTCAGTCTTTTCCGGTCTTCCAGTGAATATTTCATCACTTCCTGCGGCAGGGGCGGACGCGGACCGACCAGACTCATGTCGCCCAGCAGCACATTGAACAGCTGCGGAAGCTCATCCATGCTGGTCTTCCGCAGAACGCGCCCGACCGGAGTGATGCGCGGATCTTTTTTCATCTTGAAAATCACCCCGTCGGCGGATTCATTCCGTTTCAACAGTTCGTTTTTGCGTTGCTCCGCATCCATATACATGGACCGGAATTTATAAAAGCGGAAATGCCTGCCGAAACGCCCCACTCTGACCTGCACGAAAAATACCGGCCCGCGGGAAGTCAGTTTGATGGTCAGAGCAATCAGCGTCATCAGCGGCAGCAGAAAGATCAGCGCCAGCCCCGCCAGCAGAATGTCCAGAACGCGTTTCAGCGCATAGGTCAGGCGTACCGTGAATTTCCACAGCGTCAAACGCAGGACCAGATCCTCTTTCCGCCCGGAACGCTGCGCCAGTTCCCGCGACAGCTGATCCAGCTCGTCCGGAGTGGGTGTCTTTTTCGGAGAGTCTTTCATCGAATGTTCCGTTTGCTTCCTGTTTTCAACATCGGGCGAAATAGTCGGTCAGCTGTTTCAGCAGCAGTCTGCAGTTTTCCGCATCCCCGGTTCTGCAGTGTTCCTGCAGACTCATGACCAGAGACTTCAAATCCTGAAGGCCGATGATCGCCACATCGCCTTTCAATGTGTGGGCAATCACTCCAAGCCGGGTGTAATCCCCTTCGGCCAGAGCTTTCCCGGCGGATGAGAGATTGCGCGCGAAAACCGTCAGGAACTCCTGATAGATTTCACGGATCATTTCATCGTCCTGAACTGATAGCTGGGCTTTCAGATACTCTTCAACTGTTTTTTTCGGATTTGCAGGCATCCAGACTCCTTCCGGATTTTAATTCGGACATCTTGAATACGGTCTTATTCAATGTGTCCCAATGACTTATCGTTATGGATTGCGATACTTTACGGAGGATCGGGATCCCCCGTCCGTTCACCGAACGTTTGCAGCCGAGCTCATCCAGCCGGTCGTCCGGCGGCAGGTCCGGCTCCGCATCCAGCCATTGATCCCAGCACGTTCCCCGGTCCCAGACGCAGACATGCAGCTCGTCGCCGGCAACACGTTCCAGGCGCATGACCATGCAGTCATGCGTCAGGATTTTATTCCGCATTCCGTGTTTCAGCACATTGGTCAGAAATTCAGAGAGCAACAGCTCCGCTTTGACACAGGCTTTTTCGTCAAACATTTTCTGCCGCAAATAATTCGACGCTTCCTGAATGCTCCGGTCGATTTCCATATAATCCGCCGGAACCAGAAGTTCGAAGACGTCATCCGCGGCCGGCGGCGTTTTCCGGATCACCACCAGGGAGCAGTCGTCTTGCGGATGGGTGTACCCGCGTTCCCGCAGAGTATGGTAAATACGGTACGGCAAAGACCACAGACCGCTTTCGCCGTTCTTCTTCAGCTCCTCGCCGAACAGCTGTTTCAGAATGTCGGTCGAAAGCATCTCGCTGCCGAGTTCGTCCCGGGACTGATCCAGTATGCCGTCTGAAAAAAACAGAAATACCGAATCATCCGGAAAATGAATCTCTACGGTATCGCTCTCGTTCAATATCTGATTCGGCATCAGCCCGAGAGGAATCGCTCCGCAGTTATCCGTGCTGACCTGACAGACTTCGCCTGCCGGATTTGCGCAGTGGAGAATATCGGGCAGACCGCAATTCAGCACCCGCAGAATATTCTTCGCAAAATCCCAGTAGAGAATCATGGCGCATACATAGACGACGCCGGAAAGCTCCGTGCGCAAAAAACGGTTGATCAGATTGGCGATTTCATGCGGCTTCCCCGCGTTTTCCGCATTGATGACCTGTTTCAGATAGGTCGAGAGCGCCGTCATTGCCAGGGCGGAATGCGTTCCATGCCCGGAGATGTCGCCGAACACAAACAGCGCGGAATGCTCCGACTGCGGAAAGTATTCAAACAGGTCACCGCTGATTTTGTCGAATGGCTTATACAGAAATGCATATTCGCACCCCTCGCCCCGGTATGCCCAGGGAGGCATCAACGCCTGCTGCACGGTCGCGGCAATGGCGTGGTTCCGTCTGATAATCGCCTGCTGCTGACGCGCTTCCTGGCGGATCCTGAATGTTTGCGCCACCTGACGCAGCTTCTGCAGCAGAAAATTTGCACCCGCTCCTTTGGGCAGATAATAGGAAAACAAATCGTCCATGATCCGCAGAAACAGCGAATTGTCATGTCCCCCCGCCGCAGAAGTCAGGAAAATAAACGGTATGCCGGAATCAAACCTGCGCACCCTGTCACGGAAAGCGAAACCGTCCACCGGTTCCATCAGAATGTCGGATACGATGATGTCGAAATTGGCATGCCGGAGAGCCGCTTCCGCTTCTTCCGCCGTCGATACGGCGACCAGACAGAATTCCGTCCCTTTCAGAAAAGCCTTGAGTGCAGTGCGGACGAGCGCCTCGTCGTCCAGCAGCAGAACTTTATAAATTTTGTTTTTCTCACAGTCAAGCCCCATGGAATTCTCCATGGAGTTAAAGCAAGCAGTTACGTAGTAACTGCTTGCTTGCTTGCTTGCTTGCTTGCTTGCTTGCTTGCTTGCTTGCTTGCTTGCTTGCTTGCTTGCTTGCTT
>CAKUJH010000041.1 GCA_934661375.1 uncultured Victivallales bacterium | reverse complement strand
TTTTACTCAATTTAAGTTGAAAACAGCTTAAAAAAAACGAAAAAACTCCGAATCGGAGTGGAATTTTATCATAGGAGAATGAAAATGAATCTGAAAAAAACAGCCGCCGTTACGTTCGCACTGATCGCCGGAGCCGCGTTCTGCGCTGACTTCGCCCCGGTCAAAAATGAAGTGAAAAAAGTCCATGTGTATCAGCCGGAACACTATGCGGTCCGGCAGGGCGCAATTCTGTCCAACCAGTTATGCAAGTATGAATTTTTCCTGGTGCAGAGCAAATCCAACGGCACGAATGCCCCTCGTACCCAGCTGTGGCTTCAGGCGGGACAGTTCGGGTTCAGCCCGCTGGTCGGCTTCTTCAAGCTGAAAGTGAACGGGATTGAACTGGATAAACTGCCGGTCAACGCGGAAGACCTTCAGCCCTGGGCAGAAGGAAAAAATGCCGGTGCCGAACTCAAACTCAATTACGACGGCGCGAAGTTTGTCCTGCGCATGTATCTGCGTCCGGATTCCCCGGTCCTGTGGTGTTCACTGATTCCGGCGAAAGACAGCGTGGAGCCGGTTCAGACGATTTCCGCAGAAATCACCGCGATTCCGTCGCAGCTCCTGAAAAAGAACAATCAGGTGGTCTGGAACGGCGGCTACAACCGCATGGCAGTTACTCCGGCGCGCACCATTGAGCAGAATCCGGAAAGAATCGCGCTGACACCGCAGGATACGATGATTACTCTGCAGGATAAGGACAGCGACGGTTCTGCTGCGGAAAAAGGCCAGGGCCCGTGCTGGGTCAGCCTGAATTACGATGCGGTTGCCAAAGCGGTTCTGCGTGTCAATGACGATTGGACTTCGTCGATTTACCTGACCTTGAAACCGGACATGAAGGAATTCCAGTTTGGTTTCTGGCAGCAGGTTCCGCGCATATCGAATGCGGACTTCGCGAAGAAATTGTCTGCGGAAAAAGCCGCCTTCACGCGTTAATCCGCAGCTCATCTGCTTTATTCAAACCGGATACGGCATTATGCACATTGCCGTTCCGGTTTTTTGCTGAAATAAGAATAAGTTAACCAAAAAGTATAAATTCCGGATAAATTCCCGTCAACTGTTCATGTTATATTACCGGCATTGATTTGTTTACGAATGCAGATATAAGGAAGGTTTTTTATATTATGTCCCGGAAGTTTTTGCCGCTGCTCCTCTGGATCCTTTTTGCCGCACTGCTTGTCATACTCTGGTGCTTTCCTCCGGATTTCCGCCACACCGCCCAGCTTTTTGAATCAGTGTTTCCGGTGCTTCTGCTGGTCAATCTGTTTTTTCTGGTTTACAGCCTGTACGCAGCCGTGTATGCCTGCATTTACCGTCCGGCTCCTCTGCTGAAAGATTCCGAACTCGCCGGCTGCACGGTGATTGTGCCAGCCTATAATGAAGGTGAACATGTCCGCGAAACGCTGAAAAGTCTGCTGGATTCGGATTTCCCTGCAGACAAACTGGAAATCATAGCGGTGAATGACGGCTCCAAAGATGATACCTGGGACTGGATTCAGACGGCTGTTCAGGAATCCGGCGGCCGCATCAGAGCCGTCAACCTGCCGCGGAACGGCGGCAAGAAACATGCGCTGTATCAGGGAATGCAGCAGGCAAAGTACGATATCGTGGTCACGGTGGACAGCGATTCCATTATCTGCCCGGATTCGCTGCGGAGCATGTGTTCTGCGTTTGCCGATCCCCGCGTGGGCGGCGCAGCCGGCAGTATCCGGGTCAAAAACATAGCGGACGGCATTCTGCCCAAAATGATGGACATCGGATTCCTGTTCGGGTTTGAAGTGGTGCGGTCCGCCCAGAGCGTCATCGGGTTTGTTACCTGTACACCGGGGGCACTCAGTGCTTACCGGCTCAGCATGGTTCGTCCGCTGCTCCGCGACTGGCTCAACCAGACATTTCTGGGGGTGCCGGCGACCATCGGTGAAGACCGCGCCATTACGACGATGATTCTGCGCCGCGGGTACCGGGTGGTGTACCAGTCAACGGCAATTGCTTATACTTGCGTTCCCAGCACTTACCTGAAATTTGCCCGGATGCTGCTGCGCTGGAACCGGAGCGACATCCGGGAAAACGGTCTGGTCGCACTGTATGCGTTCCGCTGCATCCCGCGTAATTTCATAGAGTTCGGACGGCAGCTCCATACTCTGATGCTGATTTCCAATACCATTATTCCTGCGCTGCTTCCGCTGTTGGTGGCGGCAACATTGCTGACCAGTCCAGTGGATTTTCTGCTGTCTCTGTATGCGGGATTGGCTTTCGGCTGTGTCTGCGCCTTGATTCCGGTGATTCTGTATGCCAAACGGATTTCGTTTCTGCGTTCTGTCTGGGGGCTGTTCTTCGCGGTGTATGCGATTTTCGCATTGTCCTGGATTCCGCTGTATTCCTTCCTGACGCTCCGCAATTCCAAATGGCTGACGCGTGAACTGCCGGAACCCGGAAAACATCCGGCGAAAACACCGCGGAGCCGCAATCCCCGTCATCAGCCGGCTTCTCTGTGACGGAACTCTGTTCCGTTTTTGTAGCACTGCGGAGAAATAGTTGGCAAAAAATGGTGTAAATCAGCATTCCGGATTTGCAGATTCCGTTTTTCCGTGCTATCTTACCAGCTTGAAATCAAGGAGATATTAGTCATGCCGTCATACGAAGCTGTCATAGGTCTGGAGGTGCATGTTCAAGCACGCACTCAGAGTAAAATGTTCTGTTCCTGCCCCAATCATTTCGGCGCGGAACCCAATACGTTGGTCTGTCCGGTCTGCATGGGATATCCCGGAGTCCTTCCCACTCCGAACCGGGAAGCCATCCGCAAAATCGTTGCCACCGGTCTGATGTGTTCCTGCGAGATCCAGCGGAAAAGCAAATTCGACCGCAAAAGCTATTTTTACCCGGATTCTCCCAAGAATTACCAGCTGACCCAGTATGACATGCCGTTCTGTCTGCATGGAAAAGTGCATATTTCCGGAACCGGATTTTCCGGCGAACCCCTGCCGGACAAGGACATCGGACTGACCCGCATTCATCTGGAGGAAGACGTGGGCAAACTTACGCATTTCGGAACACACAGCGGAGTGGACTACAACCGCGCCGGCGTGCCGCTGATGGAAATCGTCAGCGAACCGGACATGCGTTCTGCCGACGAAGCGTATGCCTACCTGACCTCGCTCAAACAGATCATTCAGTATGCCGACATCAGCGACTGCGATATGGAAAAAGGACAGATGCGCTGCGATGTCAATATTTCCATCCGCGAACGCGGCGCGGAAAAATTCGGTACGAAAGTCGAGCTCAAAAACCTCAACAGCTTCCGGGCGGTTCACCGCGCCATCACGTACGAAATCAAACGCCAGATTCTGGTGCTTTCCGAAGGCGGCGAAATCGAACAGGAAACCCGCGGCTGGAATGATGACGTCGGCGATTCCTACACCATGCGCGGCAAGGAAAATGCCCACGATTACCGTTATTTCCCCGAACCCGATATGCTTCCCGTGGAATTCACCGAGGAGGACATCGAGGAATTCAAACGCAATCTGCCGGAACTCCCCGCCGCCCGCCGGGAACGTTTCGTCCGCGATTACCAGATCACGGAATACGATGCCCAGGTGCTGACCCAGGAAAAGCCATGCGCCGAATATTTTGAAGCGGCGGCGTCCAAATCCAAAGCTCCGAAACTGGTTGCCAACTGGATCGTCGGCGAACTCATGCGCGAACTTTCCGAATCCGGACACTCTTTCGCCGACTGTCCGCTCCCGCCGGAAAACCTTGCTGCCATGGTTGACCTGATTCAGAACGGCACCATCAACGGTAAAATCGGCAAAACCGTTTTCGCGGAAATGTTTTCCACCGGCAAAAAACCGGCGGACATCATCAGGGAAAAAGGTCTGGTGCAGGTTTCCGACGAAGGCGCAGTCCTGAAATTCGTGGAAGACGTCATTGCCGGCAATCCTGCGCAGGTTCAGCAGTATCACGAAGGACGCAAGAATGTTCTTCAGTATCTGGTCGGACAGGTGATGAAAGCCAGCCGCGGCAAGGCAAATCCGCAGACTGTGCAGAAACTTCTGGCGGAAAAACTCGGCTGACGCATCCGTTTCTCAATCACGGAGCAGACCGTACAGCATTGCGGTCTGTTCCGGCAGAATACCCTGACCGAAGACTTCAGCGGCGGTTCCTCCGAGCAGGCGCATGAACACTGCGGCATTCAGCCGGGCAAAGTAAGTTCTGCCGTTCCGTTCATAAATCGCGATTTTGCAGGGCAGCACTGCGGCAGTTTTCCGGGAGTCCGGATCGTTCAGAATTTTTCCGGCATATTTCCGGGAGCAGATTTCGAATACCGTGATTCGTTTGCCTGTTTCCTGAACCGGCAGTCCACACGGAACGGTCCGGAGAGTCCAGCCGCTCTGACGCAGAACCTGCTGCGGGAAAAGCTGTACTGCCTGTTTGTAGGGCAGGGCGGATTCTTTTTCTTCGATCAGACTGGTCCGCAGAAACCAGATTCCCGTCGCCGCGGCAAGCGCCAGCCCCCAGAGCAGTCCAGTTCCGAACCAGAGACATTTCTGTTTCCATGAAAGCATGTTCATATTCTCTCCCTTTCAGCTTTTTGAATCCAGCGCTTTCCGCAGTCCTTCTCCCGCCAGATTGAAGGCGCAGACTGCCAGAAAGATGGCGAGTCCGGGCCAGAGCATCAGGTGCCAGTAAGTCAGCGGATCGGGAAACGCCTGCCGCAGCAGTTCACCCCAGCTGGCAGTGGGATCCTGTACGCCGAAGCCGAGGAAACTCAGAGAGCTTTCCGCCAGAATCGCCCCCGCCACTTCAAAGGTGAAGGATACGAAAATCGGTCCGGAGACATTCGGCAGCAGATGGAACAGCAGAATGCGCCAAAGCGGTGTTCCCATGGCTTCGCAGCTTTGAATGTAGGCGGTTTTCCGCACCCGCAGCGTTTCTCCGCGCACCAGTCGGCATAATCCGGTCCAGCCGGTCAGGCCGATGACTGCGATTACCGGCAGAATGGATTGCCGGAAACCGTAATCCAGCAGAATGGACATCAGAATCAGCAGAAGCAGAAAAGTCGGAAAACAGATCACAATTTCCACCAGCCGCATGATCAGCAGATCGGTTCTGCCGCCCAGATACCCCGCCAGCAGTCCGATGAATGTTCCCAGCAGCATGGCGATCGCAGTTGCGAAAAATCCGACCGCCAGGGAAATTCTTGCTCCGAAGACCATCCGCGCGAAAACATCACGTCCCGCCTGATCCGTGCCGAACCAGTGAACTTTATCCGGTCCGGAATACGGAACCGCCGCTGTTTCATATGGACCGTACGGCACTGCGGCAAACAGGGCAAAATCACCGTTTTTCATTTCGGCTGCGGTGCTCCGCCAATCGGTCCGGCTGACATATCCGCCGTTCTGCAGAAACGGAAGCAGCAGCAGAACTGCCGCCGCAATTGCGCTGATTCTGAACCATTTTTTCCGTTTCCGGAAAAGCAGTGCAAGAATGCCGAGCAGCGGCAGCAGCAGAAACAGCCAGTTGAAGGTTTTGGCAACGAACGCCTCCGTGCTGTCCGGCGCCAGCAGTTCCCGGAATGCCGGGCTGGAGAATGTCCCGTTGATGCGTACCAGCCAGGGCAGCCCGTTGGCAAGCAGCGGCGCATACACCGACGTCAGACACAGCAGACCGATCAGCAGCAGTCCGGTCATGGCACCGGCGGATTTCCGGAACCGTTTCCAGACTTCCTGCGCAAATGAATATTCTTCCGGTTCCGGCATTCCGTTTCTCCGGCGGGTCAGGAGTTCAGTCCCAGCTTGACCAGTTCCCGGACCAGCAGCGGAGTCATGGTATCCGGCGCATGGTTCAGCATATCCTTCAGCTCTTCGAAGGTGAAGAAACGGGCATCGTCCAGTTCCTCCTGCTGCAGCGTGAACGGTCCGCCGTATACCGCGGAATATTCCTGTACGTTTTCGGATTCCAGTTCATTGCGGACCTTCATCTGAAAAAGCTCTTTGAGCGGAAGTTCTTCCGTGATCCCCAGCTCTTCGCGCATTTCGCGTCTTGCCGCCTGGAGCGGAGTTTCCCCCGAATCCAGATGTCCGCCGACCGCCGCATCCCAGCGTCCGGGAAAAAAATCTTTTTTCATGGAACGCTTCTGGAGCAGCATGGACTTGCCGTCCGGATGACAGATCATGATCCGGACACTCCGGTGCAGCAGTTTCGGGTTGCCGTGACATTCACTGCGGCGGGCGCGGCCGATCACCTCACCTGTGGCATCGTCAATCAGATCAAAATATTCTTCAGCCATTTTTCTTTTTCCTTTTCGCCGCGGTTGTTGTCTTGCTTTTTTTCGCCGGGACGGTTCCCGGCTCGTCGAGCGGTTCGGCGTCTTCCGGCACAAAGATGATTCTGCCGTTGTCCAGACGCGCCCGGATGGCTTCGGAATCATGGAAATAGCCATGCAGAATATCTTCCGCCAGAGCATCTTCCAGATACCGCTCAATGGCGCGGCGCAGAGGACGCGCTCCGTACTCCGCCTGATATCCTTTGTCGATCAGGAAACCGACAACTTCCGGATCAACCGTGAATCTGCGTCCCTGTTCCTGCAGTCTGCCGGACAGTTTGGCGATTTCCAGCAGAACGATTTTTTCCAGATCGGCGCGTTCCAGCCGGCGGAAGACCACGACCTCGTCCACGCGGTTGATGAATTCCGGCTTGAAATATTTTTTGGCGATTTCCAGCAGCCGTTCACGGGATTTTTCATAGTTGGCGGCTTCGGTATTTTCACCGGTGGCGAAGCCCAGCGTGGAATTGCGCATGAGCTGTTCCGCACCCAGATTGCTGGTCATGATAATGATGGTGTTGCGGAAATCGATCCGGCGTCCCAGCGTGTCGGTGATGCGCCCTTCGTCCAGAATCTGGAGCAGAATGTGCATCACATCCGGGTGCGCCTTTTCGATTTCATCAAACAGCACGACACTGTACGGATGCCGCCGGACCCGCTCCGTGAGTTCCCCGCCTTCACCGTGTCCCACGTATCCCGGCGGAGAGCCGATCAGACGGCTCACATTGAACTTTTCCATATATTCGGACATGTCCACCCGGATCAGCGCATCGGGATCGCCGAACATGAATTGCGCCAATTCCTTCGCCAGCAGGGTCTTGCCGACACCGGTCGGACCCAGGAAAATAAACGAGCCGATGGGACGGCGCGGGTCTTTGAGATCCGCTCTGGAACGGCGCAGCGCCCGCGCTATCGCGGAAACCGCTTCCAGTTGACCGATCACGGAGGAGCCCAGTTCTTCTTCCATGCGGAGCAGACGTTCATTTTCGCCTTCCTGCATCTGATGAACCGGTACGCCGCAGAGTTTGGAAAGCACTTCGGCAATTTCATCTTCATCAATGATTCTGCATTGTTCTTCACATGCTTTGCGCCAGTCTTTGAGCATCTGCTCTTTCTGTGTCCGGAGTTCGCGTTCGCGGTTGCGGAGCGTGGCGGCGTCTTCATATTTCTGTTCCGCAATGGCGGTTTCCTTTTCGCCGGCAAGCGTATCCAGCTCCGCATCAATGGCGGAAATATCCGGCGCTTTGGGCGAATTCATGATCCGGGCGCGCGCACCGGCTTCGTCCATCACGTCAATGGCTTTGTCCGGCAGATAACGTCCGGAAATATAACGTTCGGAAAGACGGACCGCCGCCGTCAAAGCCGCATCCGTGTACTTGACCTTATGATGTTTTTCATATGTTTCCCGCAGACCCTTCAGAATCTGAATGGCGTCTTCCGGGGAGGGCGGTTCGACGATGACGGACTGGAAGCGGCGTTCCAGAGCGGCGTCCTTTTCAATCCCCTTGCGGTATTCATCCATGGTGGTGGCTCCGACACATTGCAGTTCGCCGCGTGACAACGCCGGTTTGATGATGTTGGCGGCGTCCATGGCGCCTTCTGCTCCGCCGGCGCCGACAATGGTATGCAGTTCGTCGATGAACAGAATGACCCGCTTGGAGCTGGTAACTTCGTCGATGACCGCTTTGATGCGTTCTTCAAACTGTCCGCGGTATTTGGTTCCGGCAATCATCAGCGGCAAGTCCAGCGAAAAGATTTTTTTGTCGCGGAGAATTTCCGGAACATCGCCCGCGGCGATTTTTTCCGCCAGTCCTTCGATGATGGCAGTTTTTCCGACCCCGGCTTCCCCGATCAGTACGGGATTGTTCTTGGTCCGGCGGCAGAGAATCTGAATGACCCGCTCGATTTCGTTTTTGCGTCCGACGACCGGATCCAGTTTGCCCTTGACCGCCAGATCGGTCAGGTCGCGTCCGAACGCCGTCAGCGCCGGATATTCGGAATTGGCATTGCCCGGACGGGTGCCGCCTTTATCATCCTTTTCCTGTCCCGGTGCATCGTCGGGAATGAAATTCGGATCCAGCGCGCGGAGAATTTCCTTGCGGATGTGATCGTAATCCGCATTCATGTTCTTCAGAATACGCGCGACTTTGCTGTCCGGTTCGCGCAGCAGCGCCAGCAGCAGATGCTCGGTTCCGATGTAGTTGTAGTTCATATTGCGGGCTTCTTCCGCCGCGAAGTAAAAGATTTTGCGCATGTACGGCGAGAACGGAACTGCGCCTTCCTGCTGGGTTTCTCCGCCGGGCTGAGCGTAGCGTTCCACTTCCCGGCGCAGATTTTCCAGATTGATTCCCATGGATTTCAGCACATCGACCGCGACGCCTTCGCCGAGGGCGACAATTCCCAGCAGCAGATGTTCCGCCCCGGCTTCATCGTGATTCAGATGCTGGGCTTCCTTCTGCGCCAGAATCAGCACATGCCGGGCGCGCGGAGTGAAAGTTTTCAGCCATTTGTTGATATCGTCGGATTCTGGCATAGTATGTTCTTTCCTGTTGCGTTTATACAGATTTCAGACGTTTCCGAATACAAAATCAGAACGTCCTTATATTATACTCGAACGTTCCGCATTTTTAAAGGGGCTGTTTCAAGAAAAAACAATTATTTTGCAGGATTCCCGTTCCCGGCACGGCGTCTCTGCAAAAAAATCAGGACGTCCGGATTTTTCCGAACGCCCTGCTTTCTTGAAAACCGGTTTCAGCCGGAATGATTATTTCGCGAAAAGATCTTTGTTCTTTTCCGCAATGTCTTTGACATTTTCCGGAGTAACCAGGATGAACCGGGTGTCAAATGCGGCCTGAACATCTTTCGGAGCCGCTTTTTCCGGATCGTAGGCTTCCGGACCCGTCTTCATGGCGGCAGCTGCGCCGATGAATCCGGCGGCGATGGCGCCTTTCAGATTGTAGATTTCTCCGCCGACCAGCACGACGCGCTGTTTCTTCGGATTGAAGCTCCAGCATTTCATTTTCTGGAGTTCCTGTCCGTTGAAGGGCAGCTGGCTCATGATGATGAACAGGTTGGCGTCCTTGTGGGCGTTGAAGATGTCATTGTAGATTTTGGCGGTGAGAGCCATTTCCATCGGAGCGGGACCATCGGCGTTTTCCGGGAGGTTCAGCGCTTCGGTGGCGGTAACATTCACGCCGGCTTTCTTCAGGGTTTCTTCCATGGCGGCAACACCGGCTTTGGCGATCGGGTTCTTGTCCAGACCGGGTTCGGTGATGATGACGGCATTCTGACCGTTCCAGGTTTTGCCGATATATTCACCCATCACTTTGGAACGGGCTTCGGTGAAACGGGTTTCATTTGCCATGATGCGATCCATTTCACGGTCGCCGGCACCCGGAAGCAATCCGTTTGTCCAGAGAAGCATACCTGCACCAACAAGAATTACAACCAGGCAGATAACTGCCAATCCCTGGGCGTTCGGGTTGGTTTTCTGTTTTTTCTGGCAGACGATGATTCCGATCAGACCGAGAACCATCAGGACGATGCTCAAAAACATCATGATTCATTTCTCCTTTTTGTTTTGTTACTGTTAAGGATATTTTTTTCTCCTGACAGCGAATATATCATTGTCCATGGCTTTTTCAAATGCCATAATGAAATTTTTATGTTTTTTTTTGCCGATAAGCCGGAAAAACAAGGTTTTAAAGCTCGATTTCCAGTTTTTCACGCATCGCAAACACTTTTTTCAATGCTTCATCGGTGTCTTTGCCGCGCGCCAGCAGAACTCCCAGCCGGCGATGTCCGTTCAGCTCGCCTTTGCCGAAAATGCGCATGGCGGTATCGGGCAGCATCAATGCCTGATCCGCATTCCGGAAACGGACCTGACGGGAAACGCCGTCCGCCACAATGGCTTTGGATGCACCCGGTCCGTGGAAAGTTACATTGGGGATGGGCAGACCGAGAACCGCTCTGGCATGAAGAGCAAATTCGGAAAGATCCTGCGTAATCATGGTAACCATGCCGGTGTCATGCGGACGCGGGCTGACTTCGCTGAAAATCACCTCGTCGCCTTTGACAAACATTTCCACTCCGAAGATGCCGCGTCCGCCCAGTGCCGCCGTGATTTTGCCGGCAATTTCCTGTGCTTTGGCTTTGGCTGCTGCACTCATGGTCTGGGGCTGCCAGGATTCCTGATAGTCGCCGCCCACCTGATGATGTCCGATCGGTTCCAGAAAAGTCGTGCCGCCGATATGACGCACGGTCAGCAGGGTGATCTCGTAATCAAAATCCACGAATCCTTCCACAATGACTTTTCCCGCGCCGGCGCGTCCGCCTTCCTGCGCCATTTTCCAGGAGCGTTCGATGTCTTCTTCCTTGCGGATGACACTCTGCCCGTGTCCTGAGGAACTCATGATCGGTTTGACGACGCACGGCATACCGATTTCCCTGACCGCCTGACGGTATTCTTCATATGTTTCGGCGAAACGGTAGGGGGAAGTGGGAATATGAAGTTCTTCTGCAGCCAGACGCCGGATTCCTTCACGGTTCATGGTGAGAAACGCAGCTCCGGCAGTGGGAACTACATGGTATCCTTCTTTTTCCAGTTTCAGCAGTTCCTCCGTGGCGATGGCTTCGACTTCCGGGATGATGTAATCGGGTTTTTCCAGTTCGATAACACGGCGGAGTTCCTTCGGATCCAGCATGTTGATGGTGTGGGAACGGTGCGCCACCTGCATTCCCGGCGCATTCGGATAGCGGTCCACTGCAATGACTTCCACTCCGAAACGCTGCATTTCAATGATGACTTCCTTGCCCAGTTCGCCCGCGCCGAGAAATAAAGCGCGAATTGCCGACGGTGTGAGTGCCGTACCCAGTGTTGTCATGATTCCGTTCCCTGTCCTTCCTTAAAATTATATATAACAGAAATTTTCTTCAGTTCAGTCCCAGTTCGCGGAGCCGTTCCGCGGCATCGGGATATTGCGCCAGCAGAGTTTCCGGGTCTCCGCTGAAATAATCCTTGTATTCAAAGCCCGGCACGCAGACCGTGCTGAACAGTCCCCAGTCCTCTTCCCGCGCATCCGGCAGAATGGTTGTCTGCCAGGTCCATGCGGGAATCAGACTCTGCGGCATTTCTCCCGCCAGAATGTCCGGACCGATGATCCGCTCGCACCATGAGCCGTCCTGAAACAGCAGGAACTGCAGTGCTTTCGACCCCTGATGATACATCCAGATTTCATCGGCGCGGAGTCTGTGCCAGCGGGAGATTTCCCTGCCGCGCAGCAGATAAAGAATCGCGGAACCCGCCTGCCGCTGCAGAGTCGCATGGGTTTTTACAATGGAAGTGTAGGTTCGGACAAATGAACCGCCTTCATCGGGAACCGATTCCATGCCCAGTGCTTTGATTATCTGATCCGCATACGACATCCCGCATTCCTTTTTTTTGTTGCGTTTAATATAATAAACGAATGATGTTTGTTACTATACATGGTTTGCGCGTGATTGCAAGGTGATTTTGGATTATTTTGCAGAAGTTTTGTCTGTCTTTGACGGGATGACGGGGATTTATTGTCAGAATAATTGTTATTTTAAAGGATCGGGACTTGAAAAATGCGAAAAGACAATTATTTTGTTATGTCTTGGAATCGCTTCTGATCAGAATGATTATGGATAAGGAGACCCGATGGCTGGGGTGGTGCTGAAAGATGTCTGCAAGGTGTACGACGGCGGCGTGTATGCCGTGAACCGGGTCAATCTGGAGATCCGGGATCGCGAGCTGATGGTGCTGGTCGGACCGTCCGGCTGCGGAAAATCCACAACGCTGCGCATGGTTGCCGGGTTGGAGGAGATCAGCTCCGGAACGATTTCCATCGGGTCGCGGGTGGTCAACAATGTGCCGCCGAAAGACCGAGACATTGCCATGGTTTTTCAGAATTACGCACTTTATCCGCATAAGACGGTGTATGAAAATATGGCATTCGGGCTGCGGCTGCGCCGTTTTCCGAAAGCGGATATCGACCGCCGGGTCCGCAGTGCAGCTGCCGTGCTGGGCATTTCGGAATGCCTTGACCGCAAACCCAAAGCGTTGTCCGGCGGACAGCGTCAGCGGGTGGCGGTTGGGCGTGCCATCGTGCGGAAACCGGAAGTTTTTCTGTTCGATGAACCGCTGTCGAATCTGGACGCCAAAATGCGGGTACAGATGCGTACGGAGATCAGCAAACTCCATACCCGTCTGGAAACGACAATGATTTATGTTACGCATGACCAGACGGAAGCGATGACCATGGGGGATCGCATCTGTGTGATGAAGGATGGCGTGATTCAGCAGGTGGATACGCCGCTGAATATTTACGACCGTCCGGTCAATACGTTTGTTGCCGGGTTCATCGGTACGCCGCCGATGAATATTTTCCGGGGTGTGATTCAGCGGAAGGGCAGCCAGCTGGTTTTCCGCAACAGCAATATTTCCGTGACGGTTCCGGAAGGCTGGAAGGAAGCTGCGCAGAAATATGCGGAGCGCGAAATTCTGTTCGGCATACGGCCGGAAGATATCGGTGCGGAAGAAGCTGTGCATCCGGAAGGGGAACAGTGTCTTATGGCGAAAGTGGAAGTGATCGAGCCGATGGGGGCGGAAACGTATCTTTATCTGGATGCGGTCACGGAAAACGGGGCGTCCTGCATTGCACGGGTGGATGCCCATAAACAGGTCAAGGTCGGTGAAATGCTGTCTTTGCCGCTGCGGTTTGACAATGCGCATTTATTCGATCCGGAATCCACGGGGATTCTGGTGTAAAATATCAACCAAAAACCATGTCTTCATTCCGTTTCCCAGGCTGAAACGGAACAGAAAGCATGGCATAAGAAGGGATTTTTCCGGAGCCGCGGGTTTCCGGAGCATTCTATGAAAGAGAACAACGTCACAATCGACGACTGGGACTGGTGTATCGACGATGAGTCGCGTCTGGTTCCGTGGTTTCGCATCTTCCGCGAAGTGGAAGAAAAATTCACGGTCAAATCGGATGATACCACCTGCATTTTCAAGGTGAAGGATTCCAGTCAGAGAAGCTATCTGGTGAAACATTTTTCGCCGAACAGCATCAAAGAGCATCTGATAGCGTTCTTTTCTTCCAAAGCACAGAATATTTATGATTCTTCGCAGCTGCTGCACCGCTGCGGCATCCCCTGTGCGGAATATCCGGGCTGGGCGAAAAACGGAACCGAATCCATGGTGCTTTCCGTGGAAATCCCGGATACCGTAACTGCTCTGGAATACTGGTTCCGGACGGTTACGCACAATTCTGCCTTGCGCCGGGAATTTGTGTCCAATCTGGCGAAACTGGTAACTTCCTGCGCCGCGGCGTCGCTTTCGCTGCCGAAACTTTCCCTGGAACATATTCTGGTGAAAAACAACGGTTCCGCGATGTTCATTGTCAATCCGCATGACGTCGACCGCATGGAAGGCGGTCTTTCCGCTTCCGCACGGCTCCGGCTGCTCAGCCCGTTCCTCGAACTGCGCGGCGAAGTTTCTCCGGAAAATATGTCTATCGCTCTGCTGGAAGCCGGCTTCTGCGATAATTCCGTGGATGTCACGGAAGTCATTCATGAGGAAATCGACAAAATCGAAGAGGAAATCGAGGACAACTCCTGGCCCGATTACGCCGAACATGTCCTGAACGGCGAATCCGGTCCGTTGTGCCGCGTGATCCGGAATGGTGATGATGTCCTTCGTGTCCGCAACACCATCTGGTATTCGGAAATGCCGGTGCCGGATGATTCCAACTCCATTGCCGAAACCATCGGTGAAGATGACGCCGAACGGATCTGGATTGATTCGTTCAAGGCGCAGCTGCTGCGTCATCACTGCCCCCGGATTCCTTTATCCTGGGAGCAGAAAGCGGACGGACACAACATCATCCGCTATGCCTCAACCTACGACGATATTCTCGCCTGCGGGTTCAATCAGTAAGGAATTTCAGCGGCGGAACCGAATGAACCGGAACCGCCGTTTTCTTTTTTCAGCAATACGGGAGAAGGTATCATGTCGGGGTCAGATGCACTGGCAGAAACGGAAGCACTGGAAATCATTCGTCATTTTTATCCGGAGGATACTCCGCTGCGGCGGATGCTGCTGAAGCACAGCCGTCAGGTTTGCGGCAAAGCTCTGGAAATCATGCAGAATCCCGCTGCGGAAAAACTGCCGCTGAACCGCCGCCGGGTGATTATGGGGGCGCTGCTTCACGACATCGGTATTTTTGCCTGCGACGCCCCCGGCATTCTCTGCATGGGCGATCAGCCTTATCTGGCGCACGGAACCATCGGCGGACGGCTGCTGCGGGAATACGGCAGACTCCGCGGTCTGGATTTGGAAGCCTTCGCCCGTATCTGCGAAAGACACACCGGAACCGGCATCACCGCGGCAGAAATCCGCGTACAGCATCTGCCTTTGCCGGAACTGGATCTGCTGCCGGAAACTCCGGAAGAAAAACTGATTTGCCTTGCCGATAAATTCTTTTCCAAATCCGGCGACATGCAGGAAAAAAGCATGGCGCGGATTCGGCGTTCTCTGGAAAAATTCGGACCGGATTCCACGGAACGCTGGGACAGTCTGTGCCGTACCTTCGGTTTGCCGCAGAATCCGTGAACCGTTTTACAGCTGCGGCTGAAGCCAGGAGAGAACGTTTTTCCGGAATTCTTCCGGGTTGATCGCATAGTCGTCGCGGGTAATCTGGAAATCCAGTTCCCGCAGCACTTTGTCGATTTCCGGACGGAACCGCGCGGAAATGTCGGACATGGTTACGACTTCGCCGGGATTGAGGCGCGAGATCAGGCGGTAGGCGACAAATACCCCGCACGCAGTCTGCCAACAGGTCGCATTGCTTCCGAATTTACGGAAAATCTTCTGATGATCGCCTCGGTTGCGGACATAATACAGGTTGTCGGTATAGTCATAGAACAGCATTCCCACGGAATCTTGTCCCCGGACGTCATGAAGCACCGGCACAGCGCGGACATCTTCCGGCGTCATTCTGCCGATGTGCGACTGCATGAACTGCTGACAACTCAGCGGCGCCTGATAGAAAAACGCAAACGCTTCGCATTCCGGCGCATTTTTCATGACGTAGAAACTTTCCTCATGCGGAATCACGCAGTAATCGCGGAGCTGTCCATCGGTGGTGAGACGGATCGGCAGACGGTTTTTCAGGATGGAGGCGAAGTTCTGGTAAGGATGTTTCCGCGTGGTGATGATTTTTGCCGCACGCACCGATTCCAGAAAGTAGGAAACCGGCGACCAGGTGCAGAAAACTTCGCCGTCTTTTTCCGCGGAATCGTATTCCAGTTCGATGGCGATATGGCGGCGGGCGGGTTTGTGGGTGAAATAAATATGTTCGATGATGCCCGGATTCATGCCGAAGCCGAGCATGACTCTGGATTTGCCGGCTTCGGTTGCCAGAAGTTCCTGATAATGACGGTAATACACCGTCGGATCTTCCTGCTCGCCCACTTCGATGGATTCGTCTTCAAACGCCGCGTCGATATAATTCAGCCCATGTTCGAGACAGAACGGAAGAATGTCTTCCGTCATCATGCCGGTCAGGTTGATGATGAGGTCCCATTTGCCGGGATTGTTCCGGATGAGATCCAGACAGTTTTCCCCGTTCCGCAGATCGCAGACCGTCAGTTCATCCGGGCATTGACGTTCCCGGTAAATAGCTTCGAAAGCGCGTCCGATACTGCCGTGTCCGGCAAGCAGAATTTTCATAAACATCCTTTGTGCTAATATAGATTGTTTGCCGGAAGATTTCCGGAACTGATGCCGGATAATATAAACGGTTCCATTCTTTTTGCAACTTTATCCGCCGTTTTTTTGCGGGGAAAGCAGAAAGAAAAGACTCTATGATGTAAATAATTTAAAAAAAAAAGGATTTTCGAGTGGTTGAACATTTGATTTTCCAGGAACAATAGTGTATAATACCATATTATGACAGAATGCTGAAGAAGCCGGAGCGATCCGCTTCCAACCAAATTCGGAGGAATATACAGATGAATCAGAGAATCGTTTGCGCGGCTTTTCTGGCTGCGCTCGGACTGGCAGCCATGACCGGATGCACTTCATACGAGCCGCCGCCGAAAGCCGTTACCCGGAGTTCGTTCACCGGCATTCCCGCGGAGGAACAGAAAAAAATGCCGGTTTCCAGTCAGAAAGTGCTGACTTTGGAAGAAGCGCAAAGTCTTGCTGTTCAGAATAATCCGAATTTCAAGACAAAATACTTCGCCGTGGTTGCGGCGCGTGCCGCCTACTATGGCGCTTTTGCTCCGTATATGCCGAAAATTACAGTCGGTTATCAGCTCGGTCAGAGCTTCAGCGAGCCGAACAACGTTTATGACACGAAACGGAACGGTTCCCGGACGTTTGAAAACACTCCCAGTGCTTCCGCTTCGTGGCTGATTTTCGATTCCTTCGTGCGTGAGATGAACCTGATGGCAGCCAAACACGGCTGGAAACAGACTGAAGCACTGGAACTGGATGCCCGCCGTCTGCTCGTCCGCAGTGTCGCATATGCCTACAATGACATCCTGCTTTCCATGGCGAAAATCCGGATCGCCCGCGAAAACATGCGGTTCCAGAATTCACAGTTGAAGGAAAATGAATTGAAGTTTGAAGTCGGCGCGGTTCCTTTGAGCAACGTCCTGAACTTCAAGGCTTACTACAACAGCGCCGAATCGGATCTTTACACCGCGCAGTATTCCTACGCCGCCGCCAAATACACGCTGGCTCAGCTGATGGGTCTGACCGAAGGAACGATCCCCGAAGACGTCAGGTTCCCCGATGTCCCGTCCGCCGACGGTGAAACGCTGGCTTCCCTGTCGATTTATTTGGATACGGCTCTTGCCAACCGTCCCGACCTGAAATCTTACCGGGAAGCTCTGGAAGTCGCCAAATACAATTACTGGTCGTCCATCTGCTCGTTCGGTCCGACGGTCAGCTTCAATGCGAACATCGGCTACACGGTCGGACAGACCCGCACGAAAGTCTATGACGGTTTGGGCAGGGATTCCACCGGGAAATACCAGACATTCAACTTTTCCTATGGCGGCTCCGCCTCCTGGGAGATTTTCAGCGGCGGAAAAACTTTCTACACCATGCGCTCGCAGCAGGCCGCCATGCTTCAGAGCGATTACGCCCTTGCCAACAACTGGATCACGATCATTACGGAAGTCCGGACTGCTTATGATTATTACCTGACCTGCCTCAAACAGGTCAAGATTTCGCAGAAAAGTCTGGAACTGTACCGTAAGATCCGCGATCTGGTGGAAGAAGAATACCGCGCCGGAAATACGGAACTTACCCGTCTGAATGAGGCGCAGCGCGACTTTGTCAGCGCAGAAACATCTCTTGCCACTTGTGTCATCAATATGCACAATGCCAAAGCACAGCTTCATGCGGCAGTGGGCAGTTACTGAGTTCTTTTTCATATTCAGTGTTTTTGATTTGCGCAATGGCTTTTCCGGTTGCGGAAACGCCCTTGCGCAACATTTTGTTTTTTGAATCTGCATTATAAATAAGGAGTCGTCAAATGAGTTTCAAAGCCAGATTCGCACCGTCCCCGACGGGACAGGTCCATATCGGCAACATCCGCACTGCTATTTTCAACTGGCTGTTCACCCGGCATTGCGGCGGAGAATTTCTGCTCCGCATTGAAGATACCGACCTGGAACGTTCCACCAAACAGGCGATTGACGCCCTGTTCGACTGCATGAAATGGCTGGGGCTGGACTATGACGGCGAACCGATGTATCAGACGACACAGAGCGAAGCGCACCGCGAAGCCGCCCGGAAACTGATTGCTGCCGGACATGCCTACAAACTCAATCCGGCGGAAGAACATTCCCCGGTGTTGTTCCGTCTGCCGTATGACTGCGATTCCTTTCCGTTTGTTCAGAGTGTCGGTGAAGTGAAAATTGAAATTGCCCCGGAAACGGAAATCGCCGTTTCCCGCGCCGGACTGGTCTGGTCGGCGGTGAACCATAAGGGCAAAGTCGTGGAATCCGCCGCCTGCCTGGCGGGTTTCAAGAATCTGAAAATTTTTGCGGCGGACGGCACGGTTCTGTTCCAGTTTGACCTCGCTTCGCTGGCGGAAGTGTCGGCGCTGGCTGAACCGAAGAAAATTTCCGGCGCGGCATATTTCACCTTCACCCGCCGCGAAGTTTTCTTTAACGATCTGGTCAAAGGCGAACTCCGCAAACCGCTGGACAGCATCAAGGATTTCATTATTGTCCGCAGTGATTCCAGCCCCGTATTCCATCTGGCGAATGTCTGCGATGACGTAACGCAGGGCGTAACCCATATTGTGCGTGGCGATGACCATGTGGAAAACACTTTCCGTCATCTGTTCCTGTTCCAGGCGCTGGGCTTCAAGGTTCCGACCTACGCTCATCTGCCGATGCTGGTGAATGCGGCGGGCAAGCCGTACAGCAAACGCGACGGCGATGCTTTTGTGGGTGATTTCCGGGAAAAAGGTTTCCTGCCGGAAGCGTTCTTCAATTATCTGTCACTGCTGGGCTGGTCGCCGGGCGACAACCGCGAAAAGATGACCCGTCAGGAATTGGTTGAAGCGTTTTCCATGGAACATGCACAGCGTTCTCCGGCGCAGTTCGATATTGTGAAACTGCAGAATATGAACGGCTTATATATCGCGGAAATGTCTCCGGAGAAATTCGAGGAAGAAGTCTGGAATTTTGCCGCCCGCTGGCCTTGGCGTGAACAGGCGGACCGCAGCCGGTTCCGTCAGGTTGCCGCTCTGATGCAGTCCCGTACCAAAACGTATGTGGATGCGCAGAGCTGGAGCTATTTCTTCACGGAAGATTTTGAATATGATCCGAAAGGTTTTGCCAAATTCCTGAAAAAGGATGACAATGTCAAGGCCGCACTCAAAACGCTGGCGGAACGTTTCGCCGGTATGGATAAAGCCTCTGGTGCGGCGGCAATTGAAAACGCCATCCGTGAAACGGAAGCGCAGTACGGTATTGCGCAGGGCAAACTGAATCAGCCGCTGCGCGTAGCTTTGACCGGAACCACTGTCGGGGCGGGCGTGTATGAAACAGCGGAAATTCTGGGGCTGGATTCCTGCGTGCGCCGCATCGGCCGCGCTCTGGAATGCGCCGCCAACTGAATGATTTAACATAAAGGGACTGCTATGCTGGGAATCGGAAAAAAGAAAACGCTCACCATGAAATATCTGGGTGAGATGTGTCTGCATCAGAAAGCCCGTGAAATTGAGCAGGTTACGGATGAAATTCGGGCATTGGGCAGAGCGATGCTTGAGCTTATGTATAAACATGACGGCGTGGGCTTGGCAGGACAGCAGGTCGGTGTACCCCTGCGGATCGTGGCTCTGGACGTGCCGCGTCCGAAAGATCCGAATGCTCCGCTGTCGCCGGGGGAACGGGAGCTGCTGCCTCTCATGCCGATGGTGCTGATCAATCCGGTGATTGAATCATTCTCGCCGGTTACGGATTTCTATGAGGAAGGCTGTTTGAGTGTGCCGCGCATTTATGCTCCGGTGGAACGCCCGGTTTCGGTGGTTCTGAAAGCCCGCATCATGGATGGTCCGGAAGTGCATGTCGACTGCGGCGGTTTTCTGGCGCGGGCGATTCAGCATGAACTGGATCATCTGGATGGGACCGTTTATGTCCAGCGTGTGCAAAGCCCTGCGTATGAAGAGATTCTGCCTCAACTGCAGAAAATCATCAAAAAATACGGTGCCCGCGGTTACAAACTTCAGCGTCTGGTGTGAACATGGGGTTTTTCAGAACGCTGTTCAATGTTTTTTCCGGACCGGCATTTTTTCTGAATCTGCTGGATTGCCGTTTCCGCAAGGCGGTTCTTCATCTGGTTCTGCTGAGTCTGCTGCTGTCGCTGGCGTTGACGCTGGGACATTCGTGGATTTACTCTTCCCGAATCCGGACTGTCTGCGGAAATCTGTATGAACAGATCGGCAGTTTGCGGTTCACCCGCGCCGAAGGAGTGCGAACCTTGAACCCTCCGCAGGAAAAACAGAGTTATCTGCTGACGGATCAGCTGCGTTTTGATTATTATCCGGGCAAGACACTGACCGCTGCCGATGTTCAGAAATGGAACACTCCGGCTGGAGTGCTCTGCATGGATCGCGGACTGGTTGTCTGGGTTGAGAATTATGCGGACAGCGGGAAAGGGCGGTTCATGGTTTTTCCGCTTCCTGCCGATATGGCGGACCGCAGCGGACAGGGAAGATCCTTTTTCTCGGTGAATTCCCGGCAGGAGCTGTATGATTTTCTGAGTTCCCGTTTCGTTCTGGAACCGGGTGCGAAACTGAAGCTGACCGAGTATGAGATGACGGCAGACAGCACGACCGGGACACTGCTTCTGCTGCTGCGTCTGTTTATCTTTTTCACAGCGCTGTTCAGTTTGTCCATGATGGTGATCGGGGCGGTATTGTTTTTCAGTGCGATGCAGTTTTTCTGGAACGGGATGTCGGAACGGAAACTGACGTTCAAACAGCTCGTGGTTCTGCTGATTTACACCTCGTTTCCCACCATGGCTGCAACTGCGTTGTATTCCTTTTTCTCGGTGCCGATGATTTCACCGCAGATGGTGTTTTTTCTGGTATTCTTTCTGTATTATCTGGTGGTGTTCCGGCGGGTTCGGCTGGCGTTGAATCCGCCGCCGGAACCGGGACCGGATGACGATGATTTTTAACAACCCTGACAGGGAGGTTCTGACATGACAGACATGAATGTTTTCCGGATGCCGGAATGGTATTCGAAGATTGCTTCGGATTGTTTTCCGACTGTTTTTGTGGAAATGAATGCGGCAGTGCTGGATGCGCTGAAAGCCGGACGGCAGGAGGAAGATCCAGCCGTGAAGGAGTTTCTGCCGAAACTGGAACATGCGATGGATAAATTTCCCAGTCTGCGTTTTCTGTCGGTGGACACGGCAGCCCCGACGGATACGGAGCGTTTTCTGATCAAGCGCGGCGCCGTGCATTCGGCGAAAAGCGCCTGGCGCATTCTGTGTTCCAGTGTGAAAGTCCGCCAGACCGCTGATGCCGGACTGGTTACGTGCATCTGTGTACGGCCGTTCCGCCGGATGCAGCCGGCGCGTGAATTCCGTCTGTTCATCAAGGACGGAAAGCTGGCGGGGATGAGTCAGTACTGGCTGATCCGTCATTTCCGCCGTCTGCCGGAACGCCGGGAAAAATATTGGAAACGTGCCTGCGCGTTGGTGGAACGCCTTGCGCCGCAGCTGCCTGTGCGTGATCTGGCGATGGATATTTACTTCAAATCCAGCGGTGAAATTCTGATTGTGGATCTGAATCCCTGGGGTGAACCGACCGAACCGCTGATGTACAATACCTGGGATCGCGATTGGAATGAACCCGGCGACTGCCGGATCGTGCCGCCGCCGCACAAGGTGTCGGGCGAAGTAAACGTACATTTCTGAACCGGGACCGGTTCCGCGGAAGGAAGGTATTTTCATGCTTTGCCAGAACTGCCACAAAAACGAAGCGACCATTCACGTGCAGCAGATCATGAACGGAAAAATACAGTCTGTTCATCTGTGTGCGGAATGTGCGGCGGAGAAAGCCGCGAATACGCCGGAACTGCAGGATTTCAATCTGGCGGAAATGCTGATCAATCTGGCGGGGAAAGTCGCTGACGCCGCTGCCGAATCCGGCACGAAGACGGATGAAACCGCTTCGGAAGAGGAGCGGACGGTGGTCTGTCCTGTCTGCGGCTGGGAGCTGAAACAATTCCGCAAGACCGGGTATCTGGGGTGTCCGGACTGTTATTCCGCATTCGGTCCGGTGATTGAACAGCTGCTGGCGAATATGCATCACGGTTCGGAACATCAGGGGAAAATTCCGCTGTCATCAGCTCCTGCCGGACATCCTGTCCGGGAAATGACCCTCCTGCGCCGTGAGCTGGAATCTCTGCGCAAAGAGCTGGAAATCAGGATCAAACGGGAGGAATACGAAGAAGCGGCGGTTCTCCGCGACCGGATACAGGAACTGACGAAAAAACTCAAGGAGACCGGAGAGTGATATGACGCCGGCAGAAAAAATCAATGAGCTTTTCCGGCAGAAGGTATGCTGGATTTCCGACAGCGGACCGGATGATGACATTGCCCTCAGCAGCCGAATTCGTCTGGCGCGCAATCTGCAGGGCGAGATGTTCCCCGTCCGGGCGGATGATGACACGTTGTGCGCTGTCCGGGACGAAGTGCTGGCAGCTTTGCGTGATACCGCGGAGAAGGAAAATTTCCGGATCTGTGAATTCCCTATGGATGAACTTTCCGTACTGGACCGCGGGTTTCTGCTGGAACGTCATCTGATCGGTCGTGAATTCATGAATCCGCGTCATGGAGCGGCTCTGGTGACCAACCGGGAGCAGGGGACATTTGTCATGATCAACGAGGAAGATCACCTGCGGATTCAGGTGCTTGCTCCGGGATTTCAGCTGAAGGAACTCTGGAACCGCATTGACCGTTTTGATGATCTGCTGTCGGCGCGTCTGCCGTTTGCTTATGATGAACGGCTTGGTTTTCTGACCGAATGTCCGACCAATCTGGGAACCGCCATGCGCGCATCTGTCATGCTGCATTTACCCGGTCTGGTGCTTTCCGGACAGATCAAAGCCGTGCTGCAGGCGGTGAACAAACTGGGAATGACGGCGCGCGGATTTTTCGGCGAGGGAAGCAAAAATCAGGGGAATCTGTATCAGATTTCCAATGAAAGTTCCCTGGGGCGAAGTGAAATGCAGATCATCGAACGTCTGGAAACGGTAATCCGGCAGATCATTATCCATGAGAAACAGGCGCGTGCGCGTTTGCTTTCCATCCGGCGGAATTTTCTGCTGAATCATGTCGGCCGCGCCTGCGGTCTGTTGAAAAACGCCTACCTGATCAGCGGCGAGGAAGCGCTGGAAGCGTTGTCCGCTTTGCGTTTAGGTGTGGATATGAAGATGTTCCGGCACGTGGATATTCACACCGTGAATGAACTGTTTCTGCTGGTGCAGAGTGCGCATCTGCAGAAGTATTCGCGGCGCGAACTCGAACAGGACGAACGGGATGCAGTACGTGCCGCACTGCTGAAACAGTACCTGTCCTGAAATTCAGACAAGTATGCCCGGTGCGGCGGGGATTTATTGCTTTTCTCCGTACACGCATCCGCCATCCGGCTGATTCAGAACCAGATTTCCGGACTGCATGAAGAAACTCATATTCTGCCATGGACCCGGCACCGTGCAGGTGTTTTTCAGCACTACCTGGTCTTTGAGCAGCCGCCAGGTTCCTTTTTCCGCGCCCTGCGGAATTTTGAAAGATTTGTCCTGAAGGCAGACTTCATATATTCCCGATTTGAATTTCAGCGTGAACGGCGACTGCCGTTTTTTGCCGTTTTTCGTATCGACCTGATAGAACAGCCATTCACCTTCCAGATTTTCCGCTTTGAGCGGTGCGATGGATTTTTCCCGGCGGTAGAGAATGCTGGTATTTCCGGCTGAACTGGTGAGCATGAAACTGTCGCGTCCGATCAGTCTGCCCAGAATCCCGCGGTTGTCCGGAGCCGCCTTGGGGGCTGCCAGTTCCGGGATCAGCCAGACGTAATCATCGGACATGCGGAATCTGCCCATGACGCGCGGCTCGTTTTCCCCGGACTGCTGCGACCACTTGCCGTCCTTCTCCAGAATGAACATGGTGTCCAGCCGCGCCGAGGGATAGCCGTCTGTCAGCAGATATGCGATCCAGTTTCCTGCGTAATCCTCGATTTTGTTTTTTTTTGTATCCTGAATGGTAACGGGAAGGGAGAGCTGATTGTCCTGTTCCTTGGCGCCCGGATTCTGCGTTTGAGCCAGGAGAGAGCAACAGGAGAACAGGAGAACGGCGGATGAGCGGAAAGTCTGCATAAGGCACCTCATTTCAAAAAAAAGGAGAAGCCGGCGGACCGACCTCTCCATGCAGGTTGTTCAGAATTCATGAGACGGTCGGTCAGAACCAGCCGATTTTGACCGTCGGGGCGATGTTATAATAGACATCGCTGCCGGAAAGCACATGGAGATTGCCTTTGCCATCCACATAGAAGGGCAGGACTTTGACCTTTTCGAGGCCTTCCATGACCGCCGGATAACCGGTAACTTTGGTCTTCATGTTCTGGTACAGGAAATAGTCGGTGGTGACGATTTCGTACCGGGCGGCGATGATGGCATCAGCCGGCTTGTTGGTCTGGGGCTGCTTGTAAGTGGAGCAGGCTTTGTAGAACGCTGCCTGAGCGGAGATGTTTTTGGCGGAGGGCAGCAGGGTGTTCAGCCAGGCAAAAGCACCGTCGCTCGGGAAGATGCTGGCATTGTCGGCGAATTTGCTTTCGCCCCAGACGAAGATGCCGAACAGGATGTGAACATTGGCGTCGCCGGAAACTTTATTGGTCAGATCGACGTTATATTTCGGACGGTAAGCCGTGGAGGGTTTGTAAAGTTCCGGATACAGGTTCATGGTGCCTGCATCACTGGTGTTGGTGACGGTACATGCGGAGAAGATCGTGGCGGTGAAAACAGCCGCCAGTGCAATCATGATCTTTTTCATGCGGAATACTCCTTTTTTGGTTTTTTATGTCTGAACAACCATTTCCGGATTGCTGTCCGGAAATTTTGAACAAGATATATCGGAAAGCCGGAAAGTCAAGCCGAATCATCTGTTTTGTCATGAAAAAATTTCGGGATTTTCTGAATGCCGGACGGCATGAGCATTTTTTTTATCGAAAGAACAGCAGATAATTCCGCTTTCCGGTTTGCAGAAATCTTATTCCTGTGGTACATTACCGGATTATATGTTTAATTTTTCAAAAGGAGAGGTTCTTCTGTGAGTACACAATCTTCCGGCGGACGCGAAATGCTGGCGTCCCGTTTGGGCTTCATTCTGCTGACGGCAGGATGCGCGATCGGTTTGGGCAACATCTGGCGTTTCCCGTACATTACCGGGCAGTACGGCGGAGCGTTTTTTGTTCTGATGTATCTGTTTTTTCTGGTTCTGCTCGGTTTTCCGGTGATGGTGATGGAACTTTCCATCGGTCGTGCGGGACAGCTGGATCTGGTCGGCTGCTATAAAAAACTCAAGAATCCGGAACGGGCTCTGCCGTGGGAAAAACCGGGGATGCTGTTTTTTACCGGCAACCTGATCCTGCTGATGTTCTATACCGTCATCACCGGCTGGCTGCTGGCGTACACCTGGTATTTCATGACCGGAACGTTCAAGACGGTCGGTGCCGAAGGGGTTTCTGAATTTTTCGGCGGATTTCTGGCTGCACCCGGCCGTCAGATTCTGTTCACTTACATTGCAATCGGTTTGACGGTGGTGGTCTGTGCCGCTGGACTGAAAGCCGGCGTGGAACGCGTAACCAAAATCATGATGGCGGGTCTTTTCCTGCTGCTGATCGGTCTGGCGATTCAGGCGTGCCGGCTGCCGAATGCTTCGTCCGGGCTGAAATTTTTCCTGATGCCGGATATATCTCATCTGCAGCAGAGCGGATTCTGGCCGGCGGTTCATGCCGCCATGACACAGGCATTTTTCACGCTCAGTCTCGGTATCGGCAGTATTGCCATTTGCGGCAGCTACGTGGCAAAATCGCAATCCCTGCCGCAGGAAGCGACGATCATCATCACTCTGGATACGTTTGTTGCCATCTGCGCCGGGCTGATCATTTTTCCCAGCTGTTTTTCGTACGGCATTGCGCCGGATCAGGGGCCTTCGCTGATTTTCGTGACGCTGCCCCGTATTTTCCTCAACATGGAATACGGCATGGTCCGCGGCTTCATCTTTTTCCTGTTCCTCAGCATTGCCGCGGTAACCACCCTGATTGCCGTGGCGGAAAATGTGATTGCCTTCGGGATTGACGAACTGCATCTCTCCCGGCGGAAATCGACCGCGGGAACCGGAGTACTGCTGTTCATTCTTTCTCTGCCCTGTATTCTGGGATTTAATCTCTGGCAGAATTTCCAGCCGCTCGGCAAAGGTTCTTCGGTGCTGGATCTGGAAGATTTCATTGTCAGCGACAATTTTCTGCCGCTGGGTGCATTGCTGCTGATTCTGTTCTGCACACGCCGCCGCGGCTGGGGAATCCAGAATTTCCTGACGGAAGCGAATACCGGCAGCGGATTCAATTTTCCGCGTTTCCTGTCCTTCTACATTACCTGGATTCTGCCGGCGGTGGTGCTGCTGATCTGGATCATCGGTATTGTCAAACGGTTCAATCTGCTGAACCTGTAACACCGAAAACTTCACGGCTGTTTTCTGTCGTTATATCTGTTGAAAAAGGCGTCTGCTGTTCCGGCGGACGCTTTTTTCAAGGTGAATTGTCAATGTAAACGCACGATTGTCAATGTAAACGCACATTGAGCGTGATTTTTGTGCATTTAGTC
>CAKUJH010000040.1 GCA_934661375.1 uncultured Victivallales bacterium | reverse complement strand
GAAGACCATTATTTCGGCGCGATCAAACCGCGGATTCTCGAATTCATGACGGATGTGGATTCCGAACTGTGGAGACTGGGCATCCCTGCCAAGACCCGGCACAATGAAGTTGCCCCGGCTCAGTTTGAACTGGCTCCGGTGTTCGAAGAACTCAACCTGGCTGTCGACCACAACATGATCATCATGGAAGTCCTTAAACAGACTGCGGAAAAACATGGTCTGGTCTGTCTGCTGCATGAAAAACCCTTCGCGGGCATCAACGGATCCGGCAAGCACAACAACTGGTCTCCGATTTACGGCGACATCAATATGCTGAACCCCGGCAGTGATCCGCACCAGAACGCGATCTTCCTGACCACGCTCTGCGCGATCATCATGGCTGTGGACAAACACAGCGATCTGCTGCGTACCGCCACCGCATCCGCCGGCAACGACCATCGTCTCGGCGCAAATGAAGCACCTCCCGCCATCATCTCCATCTTCATCGGAGAACAGCTGGCGGACATCATCGACCAGATTGAAAAAGGCTCGCTCAAATCGTCGAAACATGCCGGAACCATGCGGATCGGCGTGGACACTCTGCCGATTCTGCCGCGGGATACGACGGACCGTAACCGGACCAGTCCGTTTGCGTTCACGAACAACAAGTTCGAATTCCGCGCACCGGGTTCCAGCCAGTCCTGCGCCGGCTGCAATATTATCCTGAATACGATTGTTGCCGAAGCCATGGACGCCATTTCCGATGAACTGGAAAAAGTTTCCAAGAGCAACTTCAATGCGGGACTGCAGGAAATTCTGCGCAAAATCATCAAGGAACACAAACGGATTATCTTCAACGGTGACAATTACAGCGATGCGTGGAAGAAGGAAGCCGCCAAACGCGGTCTGCCGAATCTCCACAATACCCCGGAAGCGATGCAGGCTTTGATCAATCCGGAAAATATCGCTCTGTTTGAAAAATACCATGTGTTCTCGAAAGTGGAAGTTCATTCCCGCTACGAAATCTTCATGGAGGAATATCACCGCAAGATCCGGATCGAAGGCGAACTTTCGCTGAATATGGCACGGACCATCTTCCTGCCGCTCGGCAGCCGCCAGCTGTCCGAACTGGTCAAGAATATCGCTGTGATGTCCGGCTGTGAACTCAAGGCAGGTCTGGCTGCGCAGAAAGCTGCGGCGGAAGCGGTCGGCAAGCTGGTCGACGGCATCGAAATGGAATGCCGCAACCTGGAAAAAGCCCTTGCGCTTACCGACGCCAGCGACAAGATCATCGACTCCATGACCGCTCTGCGGAAACTGGTCGATCTGCTGGAAAAACGCGTGGACGACGATCTCTGGACTTTGCCCAAATATCGCGAAATGCTGTTCATCAACTGAGGATTTCCCCCTTTCCTGCGGCGGTATGGGAACGCCGCAGTGAAATAAAAAAATCTCCCAGCATCATGGAAGGCTTCTCTCTCCTTCCGTGATCACACCCCCACACTGCGGAGGGTTTTCCGGGTTTCCCGGAGAGCCCTCCGCTCTTTTCTTGCTGTAAATGATCTTGCCGGTATGGCAGGAGCCGATGGTATGGCGGCTGTTCATTGCCGTCTGTATGGTTTCAGTGCGGAAAGATTTTTCCGTGAAATAAAAAACGATGATGGCTGAAAACAGAAAACCCGGAAGAATCCAGTTCGGATCCTGCCGGGTTTGTCCGATTCGTCAGAAGAATCTCAGGGACGGGTGTCCTGATTCGGATAGACGAAATTGTATTTGTTCTGCGCCGGGGTGAGAATCCATTCCGGCTGAAGGATCGGTCCGTATCCCCAGGCGGGGCAGTCCGGAATATCCGTGCAGCCGGGGAGAGGCGCGAAGAAAGTAACGATTTCCACGACGCCGACGACTTCGCGGATGACCACATTGACCACGCCGCGGAGGACGCCGTAAGTGCAGGCGGCAAGACCGCCTTCTTCAAAATTTACCTGATACCAGGTGACGGGGAACTCCAACGCACCGAAAGCGGTGTTGCTGATGCCGCGTCCGAGTTTGCGGACGATCTGATCGACCACCTGGGGAGTGGCGGATTCCTGCGCGGAAACATCCATGGATGTTCCGACCGCAAACAGCAGCATGGAGCCAAGAAGCATTTTTTTCCACAGTTTCATGAGGCACATTCCTTGTTTTATGTTGATCTTTCAACCTTTTTTTCACTGTATGGGTGCTAATATATTCCGATTTCTGCAAATGGTCAAGTATTTTTTTCAAATATGTTTCGCAAATTTGCAATATAATGATATATTATCGGTAACAAACGAGGTTTTTTTGGAGAAAGGCGAAATTTTATGACGAAAAAAAAGATGGAAAGCACCGGCATCGTGCATGAAGAACTGACTTTGCTGAACCGCAACCATACGGAATATCCGGATTCTCCGGACAAGGCGAAGATTGAAACCTTCCAGAATGCCAATGCACACCGCAATTACCTGATCGAGTTTGACTGCCCGGAATTCACGAGTCTCTGTCCGGTAACGGGTCAGCCGGATTTCGGCCATATCCGGGTCCGTTATGTGGCGGATCAGCGCTGCATTGAGAGCAAGGCCCTGAAACTGTATCTGTTCTCGTACCGGAATTTCAACACTTTCCATGAAGCAGCCGTGAACCGGATTCTGACGGATCTGGCGAAAGCATGTTCCCCGCGCTGGATGGAAGTCCGCGGCGATTTCATGCCCCGCGGCGGCATATCCATTCATGTCCGTGCGGAAGAAGGCGATCCTGCCTTGCGTCCGGCGGATTGAACCGGAAAGTTTCCCAAAATTAAGAATACAACCAATCCTTTTAAACAAATGAGAGACAAAACCGTATGAACAGCCAATTTGATTTTGTGGAAGACGGCGGCGTAACCTCTGCTGCGGGATTCAAAGCCTGCGGAGTATGCGCCGGACTGAAACGCAACGGCAGCGCGGACATGGCGATCATCGCCTCTGATGCAGACTGCTCGTTTGCCGGAACCTTCACCTCCAATCTTTTCCCTGCGGCTCCGGTCCGCTACTGCCGGGAAATCTGCGCAAAATCCAAGAACATCCGCGCCATCACGCTCAACAGCGGAGTTGCCAATGCCTGCACCGGGCTGGAAGGCAATGAAAACACCCGCCGGACTGCGGAACTCACTGCGGAATGTCTGGGGATTGCTCCGGATCAGGTGATGGTTGCCTCCACCGGACGCATCGGCGTTCAGCTGCCGATGGACATCATTGAAAAAGGCATCCGCGAAGGAGTTGGAAAACTTTCGTACGACGGCGGTTCCGCCGCGGCACATGCCATCATGACTACGGATACCCGCCCGAAGGAGCTGGCGATTTCGTTCCTGGTCAATGGAAAGAAAGTAACCGTGGGCGGCTGCTGCAAAGGCGCGGGAATGATTTCTCCGAAAATGATCACGGCTCCTCATGCGACGATGCTGTGCGTCATTACTACGGATGCCCAGGCGGAGAACGCTTATCTTGCCGAGGTCATCGGCAAAGCAGTCGGCGCGTCCTTCAACAAAATCACTGTGGACAATGACATGAGCACCAATGACACGGTGATCCTGATGGCGAACGGCGTCTCCGGCGTGAGCATCAGCAGCGGTTCCGAAGGTTCTGAACTGTTTGAAAATGCCGTCCGCATGGTTGCGGAACATCTGGCGCGTTCGATTGTGTTTGACGGTGAAGGCGTCACCAAATTTGTCAGCGTGGAAGTTTCCGGAGCCGCAAATGAACAGGATGCGGAACTGGCGGCGCGCGCGATCGCCAATTCCCCGCTTTGCAAGACGGCATGGTTCGGCTGCGACCCCAACTGGGGACGCATTCTGGCGGCTGCGGGTTATTCCGGCGCGGTGTTTTCTCCCGAAAATGTGTCGCTGGATTTCGACGAAATGCCGGTGGTGCGCGGCGGTCTGGATGCCGGAACGCCCGAAAGCGAACTTGCCGAGCTGATGAAACGGCGTGAATTTGCGGTCAAGATCGACCTCGGCGAAGGCTGTGCATCCAGCACGGTCTGGACCGGTGATTTCACTTATGAATATGTCAAGATCAATGCGGATTATCATACCTGATCCGGGGAGAAGCATCATGGATTTTACACCACTCATCAACAAGGCGGATGTGCTGAATGAAGCCTTGCCGTACATTCAGAAATTCAAAGATTCCATTGCCGTGATCAAGTTCGGCGGGAGCGCAATGGAAAATCCGGAACTGACCCGGAAAACCATGCGCGACATCGTGCTGCTGGATGCCATCGGCATGAAACTGGTCGTGGTTCACGGCGGCGGCAAAGCCATCAGCGCACGGCTGAAAGAACTCGGCATTGCCACGAAATTCATCAACGGTCTGCGGGTTACGGACGAGGACACCATCAAAGTGGTGGACGACGTCCTGCACAACAATACCAACAAAAGCCTGGTGGACGGCATCACCGCAGTCGGCGGACGCGGCGTTTCCATTTCCGGAAAGCGCATCATGCGTGCTGAAAAACAATGGACCAAAGATGCCGCTACCGGAGAAAAACTGGATATCGGCTACGTCGGCAAGGTGATTGCGGTTGATGTTCATCCCATTTTGGATGCGCTGGAATACAAGTATATCCCGGTGATTACTCCGCTGGCGATGGATTTCTATCATCAGACGTACAACATCAATGCGGATACCGCCGCCTGCGAAATCGCCAAGGCACTTCGGGCGCGCAAACTGGTGTTCCTCAGCGACGTGCCGGGAATTCTGCGCGATCCCAAAGACGAATCTTCGCTGATTTCCGTGATTCACACTTCTGAAGTGGATAAACTGATTGCGGACGGCGTTCTTTCCGGCGGTATGCTGCCGAAAATCCAGAGTTCGGTCAGCGCGATTCAGGCTGGAACCCGTGAAGTTCACATGATTGACGGCCGCAATCCGCATTCGCTCCTGCTGGAAATTTTCACCAACAGCGGCATCGGAACGGAAATCCTGGAAGGCTGAACTGTCATCACGCCGGATTTCTCAACAAAAAAAATCCGGCGGATTTGGAAAGGAGTTTTTTATTATGCGTAAAATGGTCTGCACATTGCTCTGCTGTGCCGGGGCGACTCTGTTTCTGTCTGCCTGCGGTGAACAGAAACAGAATCCGGAAGGCAAAGTCGAATCCGCTGTCAAAGAAACTGCCCGGGCTGTGGACAAGACGGCTGACTATGCCACCGGCAAAACTCAGCTGGAACAGAAGAAAAAACTGGAAACCAAACTGAACAAGATCCAAGGCAATCAGCAGAAACAGCTGGAAGACGCCCTGAAATAATTTGTCTGAAAAACGGGAAAACCCTGCTGCTGATGACAGAGGGTCTTTCCGTTTTGCATGAATGAAAAACTGCCGGGATTTCATCCGTTACAGTTTCCGGCAGTTCCTGCAGATACGGAGCGAGGAACAGTTCCTTTGAAAAAAATATGGAAAATTATTCGGGAGCCGCTGCTTCGATGGAGTCAGTCCGGCTGGTTCTGGGGCGGTGCTTTTGCCCTTTGCGGTCTGGTGTATGTTCTGCTCAAGGGAATTTATCTCAACAACGACATTGACAACAGCTGGACCGGTGCCTGGATTTTCAATTTCTGGAATCGCGGAATCACGGAAGATATTATTTTTTTTGAAGGAGATGCCAGTTACTGGGGAGTCCGGTTCTTTTCTCATATTTTCTGCTGGATTTACGGTTTTGCCGGAATGGTGTTCGGTTTTACCCGCGATGTCTGGATCGGTGTTTCTGCCTTCTGGATGCTGACTGGATTTCTGATTTGGTACGGAATCGGAAAAATTCTGCTTCCGAACCGGAATGCCGCACGTGTTTTTCTTTTTCTGCTGGTCCTGGCAGGAGTATCGGTTGCCGCTGCCATGAAGATACGAACCGACGCTTTTGTGTTTGCGTTCAATGCCCTTGCCTTTTATCTGTTTCTGCGTGGAAAGTATTTCTGGGCAGTATTCTGCGCATGTATTGCCGTGGAAACGCATCCGGTTGGAATTTGCGGAATCTGTTATCCGGCGGCATATCTGCTTTGTTGCCGGCGTGAAGTTTTTGATTTACGGCATCCGGGTGCGTTCCTGCGGATGGCAGCCGGCGGATTGTGTGGTATTCTGCTGTATCTGCTGCTGCACTGGAGTACCCTTGCCGAACTGCTGCCGGTATTGTCCAATGCGACTTCTGGCCGTTCTAATTTTCTGTATGCTCATTTCTTCGGAAGGAGCAGTTATCCGTGGCGGTATCTGCCGGAGCTTCTGCTGTTTGCTGCAGCTTTTGCAGGACATTTTCTGGTGTTCGGCCGCAGAAAATTCTTTTTCCCGCTGACCGTTCTGCTGTTTCTGCTGTTTTCTTTTCTGATAGCGCGTGGAAATTTTCATTATGCGCTGTTTGCATATCCGGCGTTTCTGCTGTTGACAGTAAATCTGGTGGATCGTCTGGACCGTGCTGTTCCCGTGCTGTTGGCACTGGGCTGGCTTCTGCTGATGCTTCCGCAGTATTCGTTCCTGATCTGGCGCAATTCCGGCGGGCGTGATTTCAATGAATACATAGCTCGTCTGCAATCGGTGAAAATACCGGAAAATGTCCGGATCTGCGGAATGCCCAATGATTATTTTGCGTTTATGAAACACAAAGGTTTCCGCACTTTGCGCCTTTACCGTCCGGATCAGGAGGCGTACATCATCCGCCATGAAAAAACCATTTACATGCAGCCGGACTGGGAACACATTTCCGAAGAAGCGGTCCGGTCTGCCGGCGTCTGGAAAATTGCGGAATTTCCCCTGCGGTCCGATGGCAGAATTTCCGTCTGGCATAAACTTCCTGTATCGAGGAACAAACCTGAGGAGAATGACAAACCATGAAAAAACTGTCTGTTCTGATTCCCTGTTACAATGAACAGGAAGTATTTCCGTTTTTGCGGCAGGAGCTGGAATGTTTCTGCTCCGGATTGTCCGAACAGGAATTGGACTACGAAATTATCCTGGTGGATGACGGCAGCCACGATCTTACCTGGCCGCTGATTCTGGATTGGAGTTCCGCCAATCCGCATGTCCGCGGACTTTCCCTCTCCCGCAATTTCGGACATCAGGCTGCGCTGAGCTGTGCCTGTCAGGTTTGTACTGGCGATGTGTCCGTTTCCCTGGATGCTGATTTGCAGGATCCGCCGGAAGTGATTATGGAAATGCTGGAAAAGTGGCGTGCCGGAGCCGACATCGTTTACGGCATCCGTTCCCGGCGGGAGGCGGAATCTTTTTTCAAGAAAGTGACGGCAGCCGGTTATTACCGCTTTCTCCAGTATCTGGGCGTGAAACTGGAACGGGATTGCGGTGATTTCCGCCTGATGAACCGCCGGAGCATGGATGCGCTGAACGCCATGCCCGAACGGGGACGTCTGCTGCGTGCCATGGTCGGCTGGATCGGATTCCGTACGGAACGGGTATATTTTGTGCGTCATGCCCGGAAGGCAGGGGAGACGAAATATCCGCTGCGGAAAATGATTGCACTGGCGGCAGACGGTATTTTTTCATTTTCCTATATGCCGCTGCGGATTTCCTATTATTTAAGTCTGCTGCTGGCTCTGCCGGTGCTGATTTATCTGGCGGCGACGCTGATTCTTTATTCTTTGGGCAAAGCAACTCTGGTCCCCGGCTGGACCAGTATCGTGCTGATCGTGACTTTATTCGGAGCCGGCAACCTGATTTGTCTGGGGGCGCAGGGCGAATACATCCGGCGGATTTATTCCGAAGTGAAACAGCGTCCGCTGTACTGGGTGCGCGAAGACACTGCCGAACGGAAAGCGGAAAAACGCTGACCGGATTTATTGTTCCGGACGGATTTTGCCGGGAGTTCCTGTCCGTTTGAGCTGAATGGTGGTGCAGCCTTTTTCCCGGAGATATTCCAGAATGCTGCCGGTTCCGGCAAAATGTCCGGCGCCGATCAGCACCATGACCGTCTGTTTTTCCTTCAGAAGGTCATAGATTTTTTCCGTCATGAGCTGATTGCGTTCCAGAAACAGACAGCGGAAATATTCCGGATGCTTGAACGCCATTTCGTTGGTGATCATGGTCAGATTGTCCGGAGAGCCGTTTTCCAGGGATTCCATAATCCGCTTCAGGTCGCGTCCCGCCTGATTGAAATCGCGGATTGATTCCAGCAGCATTCGTCCGGCGGCGGCATCCGGCACTTTCGCCATGGCGGAGAATTGAGATTCGACTGTCTCCAGACTGTATGCCTTGCGGTTTCCCAGATGCCGGGAAAATACTTTTTCCAGTCCGCATTCTACAGAAAATTCCGGATGTTTCATCAGGTAAATCCGGGCAAGGGAAATATTGAGCAGCCAGGGACGGATACGCTCCAGAACCATGGGAATCATATTGGGTTCATTCCGGCTGAAAAAGGCGCAGACGGTCTGGAAATCCGCAAACCCCAGCACCCCAGAGAGCGTGCGTCCCGGCGGAAACATTCCGAACCGCTGACTTTCCTGCGCGATCAGCGCGGGGTTGGGATCGCTGATTTCAAAATATACCGCGGATGATGCTTCCAGCACCTGATCGTAGGTTTTGTCCAGCGGATACCATTCTTTTTTGCCGACGTGGATGGAGCCGGTCAGGTAAACTTTGCCCGGAAGACCGGGGGCAGCGGTTTCCCAGATCAGAACCTTTTCGGTTCCAGCCAGTACAAAACAGAGCAGTGAAAGAACAAGAAATATGAAATTCCGCATTGCCGTATTCTCCTTGTCAGAATGAGTGTATTTTATATGAAATCCCGCGTCGAACTGCGTATCAGAACTTATGAATTATTTCCTTTCAGAACTTTTTCCAGATTTCTGCGTCCTTCTTCCGTCAGAATCTGATCCAGCAGCAGATCCAGCCCACCTTCCAGCAGTCCGGTGAGGTCGTGAACGGAAATGCCGAACCGGTGATCCGTTACGCGGCTCTGCGGAAAATTGTAGGTGCGGATCCGTTCGCTGCGGTCGCCGGTTCCGACTTGCTGCCGTTTGGAGTCGGCATGTTTGCGGGCTTCCTCGCGCTGCCGGATTTCCAGCAGTTTGGTTTTCAGAATGCGCAGCGCAATTTCCCGGTTGCGAATCTGCGAACGTTCCTGCTGGCTGGCAACCGTGATGCCGCTGGGTTTATGCACAATCCGGACTGCGGAATCGGTGCGGTTGACATTCTGTCCGCCCGGACCGGAGGAACGGAACGTGGAGATTTCCAGATCCTCGTTCTGCAGAACAATATCATCCATGTCTTCGGCTTCCGGCAGAACGGAAACGGTAATCGTCGAGGTGTGAATGCGTCCGGAAGTTTCCGTGACCGGAACCCGCTGCACCCGGTGGACGCCGCTTTCAAATTTCATGCGGGAAAACACATCGTCGCCGGACAGCGAGAAAGTAACTTCCTTGACTCCGCCGAGTTCGCTTTCGGAAAGATCCAGCAGTTCATATTTCCAGCCCCGGTGTTCCGCATATTTTGCATAAAGGCGGAACATGGTTCCGGCAAACAGTGCGGCTTCTTCGCCGCCGGCTGCCGGGCGGATTTCCACAATGGCACTGCGGGAATCGTTGGGATCGGGCGGCAGGAGCATGGAACCGATGGAATTTTCCGCTTTGGCAATTTTTCCGTTCAGGATTCCCTGTTCACTTTCGATCAGCTGACGGAGCGTTTCATCCTGTTCCGTCTGGAGCATTTCCCGGTTTTCGGCAGATTCCCGCAGGGCGCGGGTCCAGTTGTCGTATGTGCGGAAAAAATCTTCCAGATGACCGCGTTCCCGTGTGAGGGCGCGGCAACGGAACCGGTCTGCATAGATTTGTGGATCGGCAAGCTGTTTTTCCAGTTCGGCGTAACGTGCCTTCATGGAAAACAGAACACTGTTCAGATCATCAGGAGTCATGAAATCTTTTCCGGACAGCGAAAAAAAACCGTTCATCCGCCATGACAATTCTTCGGCAGGAGCCGGAAAGCGGCGGAACGAACGGGCTTTTGACGAGATTGCGATTACTTCGCAAGTTTCTGGTAGCGGCGGTTGAATTTTTCAACCCGGCCAGCCGTGTCGACCAGTTTCTGTTTGCCCGTGAAGAACGGGTGGCAGTCCGCGCAGATACCGACTTTGTATTCTTTGCGGGTGGACATGATATTCCACACTTTCCCGCAAGCGCAGGTCACTGTGGCCGGTCCGTAATTCGGATGAACATCTTTTTTCATTTGACAACCTCGTTATTATGGTTTTTAAGAAAACAATTACAATCCAATCTGCCGGAATGCTGTTTTCAGAGCATTTCGGAATTGGATAATATAGCATGTGTTTTCTGCAATGCAAATCAAAACTGATGAAACAGGCGGCTTTTTTTTCAGGAAAAGCGGAAAAATAAATCACGGCACTGCTTTTTGCGGTGAATCCATTGAAGCAAATCCGGTGCTGCCGCCAGTTGAGGGGAAAATAAAAAACAGAAGCAGGGGGAACTATGCGCTCCAGCATACAATTGTAACATTAAGGCTTTGCGGCCTTGATATAAATTTTTATTCGGAGCCAGTCTGCCTGCTTCCTGAAGGCATACTTTACTATAAATAAAGGAAAAGTCAAGCAAAAAGAGGAAAAAACAATTTTTTTTTATGAAAGCCCTTGCTTTTCCGGAAAAACGGTTTATATTAATTCCCTTGCGTAGTTTTAACGAGATTTATCAACATACATATAGAGGTGTTACAATGAGCAATGTCTGCGAAATTTGCGGCAAGAAAAAAGTTCAGGGAGCAAGAATCATCCGCAGAGGTCTTGCCAAGAAAAAAGGCGGTATCGGTATGCACGTGGTGAAAGTTACGCCGCGTACGTTCGAACCCAACATCCAGTCTGTCCGCGTTGATGACAACGGTACGACCAAAAGAATGAAGGTCTGCACCGCCTGCATCCGCAGCGGCCGGGTGAAAAAGGTCTGCTGACAAATTGTAAAATCTGTCAGTCAGAGGATCAGCCGGAGTCATGATGCATGATTCCGGCTTTTTTTTTCAGTTTCGGAAAAGTGTTGTCCATGAACAGGGAGTATGAATATGGAATTCAATAAAAAGAAAGTGTTGCGCATAACCGGTATCACCCTTGCAATCCTGCTTGCGGTAATTATTGTTCTTCTGCTGACTCTGCCGTATATCATTAAAGGCAGCATTCAGACGGTCGGTTCGGCAATTGCCGGTGTTCCGATGAGAGTTACTTCCATTTCCTTCAATCCGTTCAAAGGACAGGTCGGCATCCGGAATTTCATTGTCGGCAATCCGGAAGGCTACAATTCCGAACATGCCTTCAAGCTGGAATCTTTCTTCGTTGACCTGGATATGTCCACTCTGCTGTCGAAGAAACTGGTGATTGAACAGATCCAGATCAATGGCGTTGAACTGAATTATGAGACGGCAATTCTCCGCAACAATATTTCCGATATTCAGCAGCACGTGAACAATGTTCTGGGAACGGACTCCAAGGAGAAGAAATCCGGAGAAAAGGCGTCTTCCGGCAAACCCTTGCAGGTGGATCATATCGAACTGAAAAACATTACTGCCTGGGTGGTGGTCAAAGGAACCAAAGCGCAGGTCCCGCTGGTGCTGCCGCCGGTGGTTCTGAATAAACTGGGTACAGGTCCTGACGGCGTTTCTTCGGCGGCGGTGGTCAATGATGTGCTGGTTTCCATGCTGACCAGCATCGCCAAACTGGTACGGGCGGATCTTGCGGTCAGATCCGTGGGAGACGGTGCGGCAGCGGTCGGCAAGGCAATCGGCGAAGCCGCGTCCTCGGTGATACAGCTGGGACAGGGCGGCAAAGATGAAAAAGCGTCGAAATGATGAGTTCCGTCGGGCGGTGTGATATGGTTCAGGAAAAACCCCGTTATGCGTGGATAGACGTCCTGAAATTTCTGGGCATCTGGATGGTGTATATTCAGCACACCAAATGCTCCGGGCATCTGATGGGGGTGATTCCTGCGGTGCTGCCCCTGTTTTTCTTCGCGTCCGGTTTTTTCATTGAACATAAAATGGACAAGCCGTTCCTGAGTTTTGCCTGGGAAAAATTCCGGCAGCTGATGTTCCCGTATTACTTCTTCCTGCTGCTGTTTTTTGTTCCGATGTGGCTGGTTCCCGGTTATCATCCGGATCTGGAGAAATGTGTGTTGCAGGGATTGCTGGGAATGCGGGACAGGGTTTTTGTCGCCGCGCTGTGGTTTCTGCCGTGTCTCCTGCTGATGCTTCTGCTGTATTATGTTCTGCGGCGGAGCACGCGGAATCTGAGCCGGCGGAACGGGCGTCTGGTGATGCTGCTGGCGAGCTTTCTGCTCTGGGGCGTTTCTCTGGTGCTGATACCGCGGCTTCCCTGCAGTTTGCCGTTCAGTGCAGAATGGGCATTGCGGTATTTCCTGTTTTTCGTCCTGGGGGCGATCCTGTTTCCGTTTCTGAAGGATTTCAAGTATCAGACGGCATCCCGACCGGTCCGGCTGACGGTTCTGGTTACGGGGATTGCCGCGGTTTTCCTGCTGGTCTGCGGTGTTGCCAACCAGAAATATTTCTGGCGGCTGTATCCGCCCGCGGGGGCAACGCGTCTGCTGATCGACTGCGTTGCATTCGGACGGGATTTCCTGCTGTTTTATGCTTTCCTGATCGTGTCGCGTCTGCTGGAAAATCTGCGGATGCCCGCGGAGGTCGGCAGATGGACTCTGCTGCTTTGCGGGACAGAGCAGCTTTCTTCCCTGCTGCTGCGCAGCTTCGCGGAAATGCTGGGACTGCATGTCCGGCTGACCACTCCGATGGATGCCGTGCTGTGGGGAACGGTGTGCCTGCTGTTCTCCGCTTATGTACTGATTCCCGGACTGGTGAACGCATTTCCGTTTCTGAACGGCGGAAAGCGCATGATCCGCGCAGTTCCGCCGTCCGCCTGAAAACGGAATCAGAGCAGTTCCTGATAATGTGTCAATACTTTCCGGTACGCTTCGATGTACCGGTCGATGATTTCCGGTCGGAAATGTTTGAACCACGGAGTTGAACATGTCGTGCCTGCGATTGCCGAACTGACCGGAAGTTCGTCCTGCTTCAGCGGTTTCCTGCCGATGTGAAGCGGATCCGCCTGCGTGAAATACGGGTGCAGATGGAGCGGGGCGTTGGCGCCGCTGCCCATGTGGATTCCTTCGGCGCGGATGGCTTCGCAGAACCGTTCACAGTCCAGCCCGTCCAGTTCTTCGGAACGGAAAAGTCCGCGCGGACGGTACCAGCCGCCCATGGTGCAGCCCGGATTCTGATTCCGGTGCGCGTGCAGACCTTTCAGATCCGCCAGACCGTCCCAGAAATAATTCATGCTTTTCTGAATTTCCGCCATGCGCTCCGGGTAGTATTTGAGCTGAACTCTGCCCATGGCGGAACAGGTCTGGTTCATGCGGTGCTTGACTCCGCCCATCGGAACGCCGATATAGGGAGCGTATTCCGGCAATGCTTCCAGGTGTTCCACATTGCTGGAGTAACGGGATGCGCCGAGCCGTTCGTAATGCCCGAACAGCATACACTTCTCATACAGTTCGCGGCTGTCGGTCAGAACCATTCCGCCTTCCCCGACGGCAAAAGCCTTGGCGCCCATCATGCTGGTGGCGGAAATATCGCCGAGAGTTCCGCACATGCGGCCCTTGTAAAGTGCTCCCTGCGCGTGAGATACATCTTCAATGACTTTGATTCCATGTCTGCGCGCAATGGCGTTGATGCGATCCATGTCCGCTGGGTATCCGCCGTAATGCACCACCATGATGGCGGCAGTGCGTTCATTGATCCGGTGTTCGATGTCGTCGGGATCAATGCAGAGCGTGTCGGCCTGGATGTCGGCAAAATTGATTTCCGCTCCCAGCGTGATGATGCAGGCGCAGCTTGCCCAGTAGGTCATGGAGGGAGCGATGACTTCTTTGCCGCCGCAGACGCCGCATGCCCAAAGCGCTTCCTGAAGAGCCGCCGTGCCGTTGCAGGTGGCAAGAGCATATTTCGCGCCGGTCCATGCCGCATATTCTTTTTCAAACTGTTTGGTGATGTCCGTGCCGCTCATTTTCCCGGCACGGAGAACCGCACATACCGCTTCCTCGTCCTCCGCCGTTACGATCGGCCAGTGAAACATGTCTTCGGGTTCCGATTCCAGAACCGGCTTTCCTCCGTTGACCGCCAGAATTTTTTTATCCATCTGCTCATCTCCTTATAAGTTGAATGCTACACGTGTGAGTAAATATAGCCGGAGTTGAAGGAATGTCAAGACCGCATTTGAGAAAAAACCGGAAAACGGTATTATCCGGCGGCACCGCGTGCGGGCATGGAGACTCCTTCCCGGATGGCGGGCGGGTATTCATGCCGTCCCAGTTTCTGCCGTCCGCTTAAAAAGGCTTCCGCCGCTTCGATCATGCGGCTGTGCGGGATCTCAACCGTGGTCAGGCTGCGGATGAAGTACCGGCTGATTTCCAGACCGTCCCAGGAAATGAACGCAAAGTCTTCCGGGATGCGGTATTTGCGTTTCAGCAGCTGAAAAATCACTTCGGCGGAGAGCTGGTCGTCATTGACAAATACCGCCTGCGGGGTATCGGATGGGTGTTCCCGCCGGTATTTTACCAGCGCATCCGCCAGAGAGATCCCGTGGTCGAACCGCCAGCCGTGCCAGTCCTCCCAGGTGTCCGGAGTTATTTCGATACAGCGGAGCGGAAGCTCCGGGAATGCGGGCATGGCAAAACCGCAGGTCAGCAGCGTTGAAAAACCGCAGCCCGCCACATACCGGCAGACTTCATCCAGTCCTTTCCTGCGGTCAAACCCGACCCAGCCGACATTCGGTTCTCCGGCAAAACCGCAGATTTCCGCTTCCCGTTCCGAAAAATCATAGAACAGCCACTCAATGCCCGGCGTTGCCCGGACCTGATCGAGCCAGACTGCCGCATTGCCGACGCGGACCACCGGATAGGCGACCAGCAAAGCGCGGCGGACATTGTATGCCACCAGTTTTTCCAGCAGATCCTGCGGGTCACCCAGTTCCGGCGAAACCGGCAGAACCAGATATTTCAGTTTTTCGGAAGTCAGAGTGCTGAGCAGACGGAAAAACGCTTCCCGGTGGTGCGCGTAGGCGTTGACCGGCAGCAGCAGCGCCGCATCCGACTGCACATCGCCGCGGATGGCGCGTCCGAAAAAATTCGGCACGAAATTCACTTTCCGCGCATAATCCTTGACTCTCTGCACTGTTTTCGGACTGATGTTGCGTTTCTGCCAGGTCCCGTTGAGTATGTACGAGACCGTGCTGCGGGACAGTTTCAGCTCCGCCGCAAATTCCGCCATGTTCGCATATTTTTTCAAAGAAATCTCCATTGCAATCTGTTTTCCGCGCCTAATATAGCATCTTTTCCGGAAAAATCCTGCCGGACATGAAAAAAACTTGATTTTTCTTCTTGACTTTCCGGAAAGCATGGTTATATTATTTACAAGAACTACACGTGTGAGTATCTTCAACCAAGATGGAGGAGCAACAGATTTATGCGGCTGTTTTCAACATTTTTATGCTTTACAGCAATTCTGCTGTTCAATTTCTTCGGCGTATCCGCTGCGGATTCCGCGGATGTATTCACTGTTTTCAAAGCCGGGAAGCTGGCGGGAACCGCCGGACCCGGAATCATTGCGGGTTCCGACGGACTGATCTATGCCAATTCCGCCTGCAACCGTCTGACCATCCGGCTGGCGGACCGCGATATTTCCAGGTATGATTTCCTGAATATCACTTTCACGTCGAACCGTACCGGCGACCAGTTCCGTCTGACCGCAACCAGCAATCCGCCGGATGCGCAGAAATGGAATTATTATTTTGACCGGATCCGCACCATCACCAGCCAGGAAAGACAGACCATCCGGTTTGCCTTGCGCGAGATGAATGTATCGCGCAACCCGGTCGGCTGGCATGATATACAATCATTTGAACTGTGTTTTGCCGGCTGGGACATGCCGTTTCAGAGAGGTCTGATCCTGACCGTTGAGGAGATAACGCTGTCCGCCGACGCCGAAGCCCGGCGGAAAGAGGAAGCGCAGAAGACGCGGCAGCTCAAAGCGAAAGCCGATGTGGAAAGAATCCTGCCGCTGTTTCCCATGAAAGCATGGATTCCGGTTCCGCCCGCTTCGAACCGCGCCTGGTGGAATGCGAAACGCCAGACCGTTTATGCCCGGAATCTGCTGAACAAACATATCGCCAAAGCTCTGGCGGCTCCGCCGAAAATGCCATCTGCCGAACGTTATATGGATTTTCTGAACAACGGCAACCGCAGCCGTTACGAGGCGGAATATACCCCCATCCGCCAGAATTTTGCCAATCTGACCATGGCGCTCTGTCTGACCGGAGACAGAGATAAATATCTGCCGGCATGGATTGCCCATGCGGAAATTCTGGCGGCGATGCGCACCTGGGTTTTCCCGGCACATGACCGCGATCTGCGGAACTGGTCCGGCAGAAATCCTTCGCTGGAACTGGTGGGAACGGAAGTCGCCGCCGGCATCATGCAGGCAAGACTGCTGCTCAAAGGCTGGATTCCCGAAGATCTGGACCGCAGACTGGCGGCGCAGGTGCAGCGCCAAATTCTCGATCCGTTCCTCAATACGGTGAAGGGAAAGCGGCCGCATGACTGGTTTGTCGTGGCGGAAAACAACTGGAATTCCGTCTGTTTTGCCAACCTGCTCCGCACCGTGCTGGCATCCGATCTGCCGGATGCGGACAAACGCGCCGCCATTGAATATACGCTGGTACATGTCCGGAATTATCTTGCGGGTTTCCGGAAGGACGGCTATTGCAGTGAGGGCATTTCCTACTGGACTTACGGGTACGGTTATTACCTGATTCTGGCGGCGACCGTTTATTCCGCCACGGACGGCAAAGTGAATCTGCTGGATGAACCGAAGGCGCGGCTTGCCGCGGAATTTCCGCACAAGTTCATGCTGTCCGCCGGTTATTTCCCGGCGTTTTCCGATTGTTACTTTGCGGCGGGTGTCTCCGACGTCATCACTTACCTGATGAATTATCTGCTGAAGAAACCGGTTGAGTCCGCCGACAGACCTGCCGGCAACATGAATTATCAGCTGGCGGTCTGGGGATTGCCGCCGGTCAAAGGAAGCAGTATCGGACCGGAAAATGATGAACGGGTCTCGGGTTTCCCGGAGACGGGCGTGTATGTGTTCCGCAGTCCGAATCCCGGTGCGCTGCGGATCGCGCTCAAAGGCGGAAACAATGGGGAGTTTCACAATCACAATGACCTCGGAAGCTATGCTTTGAGTTATCCGGAACGTCTTTCCGTGCTGGGGGATGTCGGCAAAGCGGAATATACCCGTGATTCCTTCAACGCCAACCGCTACAACAATCCGATTCTCAATTCTTACGGACATCCGGTTCCCGTGGTCGGCGGAAAACTGCAAGGCTCCGGCGAGGAATGTTCCGCGCAGGTGAAACAGTTCCGGCATGACAGCACGGCGGCGGAAGTGGTGCTGGAGCTCCGCAAAGGCTATCCCGCGGTTTCCGGACTGAAAGTGCTGGAACGCGCTTTCCGCTACCGTTTTGCCGACGGTGAAACGGTTATTGCGGATACGGCGGAACTGGTTCAGCCTGAAACGTTTGAAGTCGCTCTTATAACCTTCGGAACCATTGAAAAACAGCCGGACGGTTCACTGCTGGCGAAATACGGCACGTCCGCCGTGCGGATCGAAGTAAACACCTCCGGCGTTCCGTGGACGCTGAAAAAAGAAGCCTTGTCCGGCAATGCGTCCTGGCGGGATCAGCCCTGGCGGTATGCCGTGGTTCCCGAAGGAAAGCGCACATCCTGGAAAATCGAAATGACCTTCCGGTCGATAAAATAAAGGAGATATTGATTATGAAGAAAAGTGTTCTGTCCGCAGTGCTGCTGGCACTGGTTTTCCCCTGCGTGGTTTTTGCCGGAGATCTTGCCTTGTTTGACAACGGGAAGCTCAGCGGTGCAAAACTGACGACCCCGGCTGTTTTCAAGGACGGGAAAATGGTGGTGAAACTTTCGCAGACAGCCCGGATCACTCTGGTGCCGGAATCTGCGGATCTGAGCGGATATCAGACCTTGGAAATCACGCTTTCCGCGCAGGACGCCGGCGATCAGTACATGCTGGTGCTGACCTCGCAGAAACCGGACGCCAAAGCGTGGAATTATTTCTATGCGCCGAAAGCGAAACTTGCCGCGGGAAAACAGGTTCTGACTTTTCCGCTGATTTATCTGGCACGGAACCGTCAGCCGCTTGGTCTGAACAACATTCAGCGGATTGAGATGTGTTTTGCCGGGTGGGATATGAAACTGAACAAAAATCAGGTCCTGACGGTCGAAAAAATCCGTTTGACCGGGAAATAATTGATTTCCGGGACATGGAACACAGACCGGGTGTTTCATGTCCTCCGGTCCGGAGTTTCATATTGTCAATAATGTCATTGTCCGAAAAAAAAAGACAGAGAGGAGAACCAAACCATGAGCAGCCAACGATCATTATCATCCATTTCATATTTTATACCACATAATTTGAAGCGTAACCCGTTGCGGTTTACATTGATAGAACTCCTCGTAGTTATTGCTGTCATTGCAATTCTGGCGGGAATGCTGCTGCCGGCTCTGAACTCCGCGAAGAAGAAAGCCAGAGGCATTCTCTGCACCAGCAACCTGAAGCAGGTCGGACTTGCCATCCAGATGTACGGAAATGATTACAACGGCTATCTCCGGCATGGATGCGGCGGTTTTGCCAACTGGAAACAGAGCGGCATTCTGATGCTTTCCCCTTATCTCGGCGGCAAGGATTTCGAAACCGTCGGCAATAATGGAAAATACAAAAACGATCTCTATATCCCGAAAGCGTTTTTCTGTCCGGATCATCTGGATGCGTTTCAGAAAAGGACGCACAATCAGGCGGCGAAAACTTATGGAATCGCTTACAACTGGTCAGATTACAACACCAACCCGCTTTACCGGCAGCCGACTTTCATCACCAATGACAGCGACAAACGGCAGATTCCGGTCAATCAGCTGATTGTTGCCGCCGATGTCATCGGAGTGGAAGACAATCCCATGAACAATTCGCTGCAATATTATAATGATACCCGTTACGGTGTGATTCATGCCCGGCACAACGGAATGGCAAACACTTTATACGGCGACGGAAAAGTCATTTCCCAGTCCCGTACAGATCTGCTGAATTCCTATATCCTGATTGCAGGAAAATGCAATAAAATCATCTTTGCGTATTCTTCCAGATAAAGCGAGCCGTGCCGGGTTCTGCTTCACCGCCGAACCTTCGCGGGGCGGAGTCCTCCTGAATGCCGTCTGCCGCAATTCCCGATGAAATTCCTCTGTTGTATTTATTGAACAAGCTCCTGTTTCCGGGAGCTTTTTTTGTCTCATTTATCCGTTCTTTTTGAGAGACGGCACTGTCTTTTTATTTGACGGCACTCCTTGCCTGAAAATCCGCTTTTTCCGGTATTTTCCTGTATTTCTGTTTGACGTTTTGCATATAAGCGTAAAACGGATGTTGAAAAGCAGAAACACGAAAGGAGGAGCCACGGAAACTGTTTTCAATCCGTTCGACACATGCGTTTAGATTACAGAATTTAGAATTTTCACAGACAGGAGTTTTCAGATGGCAGTACAGTTTGGAGTTGTCTCGACCGCGTCCGGAGTATCTTCGATGGTGGTCAATTCGTTCAGCACAACCGAAAATGCGGAAATCGCCGAAGCGCGGGATGCCCAGGGGAAAGTCACGGATATGAAAGCATATTCCGTCAGCCGGACCGTTTCCGTGAAAGGTCTGCTGGAAGAAGGATTTGCACTGAAAGCCGGCGATCTTTTCGCCATGAACAATCAGAATTACATCATTGAATCTGTTTCGCGCAATGAAACGAACAACGGTTATGTCGAAGTGGAATTGACTGCAAAGCTGTCTGATTCCGCCACGGCGTCCGGTTACAGCGAAGAATGATTCTGAACAGGAGAGTGCTTTCATGCTTACTGCCGAACAGCGTATATATCTCGCAAATTCAGCTGAATTTCAACAGCTTTTAGCCTCGGACAAATACATGGAGGCACTCTCCCGCATCCGGACGAATCCGGGACGCAGACTTGCCGGCGTTCTGGATTTTCTGGGCTGTTCAAACCGGTTTCGCCGGTATTCCCTGCATCCGCTGACTCCGGCAGTCTGGTCTCTGCTCTGGACAATGGAAAACCATTATGCCCTTGATTTCAAGGAGATCACCGCTTTGGACACCGATGTTTTTCTGTGGCTGCTCCGGCATGACCCGGACGAACAGCTGCCGGATCCGGAAGACATTCCGGCTTTGGCATCGGGTATGGTTTCCCGTCTGGGACTGGAATATCCGGAAACCGCAGGCGCACTGCTGGAGATGGTTCGCGCCGCTTTTGAACCGCTGCGTATGCTGCCCGATTCATTGGTTTCATCATCCGCTCCGGCGGAATACGGCGCAGACTGGCTGGCGCAGATGTCCTCCATTGCCGCCGGTGAAACCAATCTTACTGTCCGGGAAATCATGTTGAAAATGCCGCTTTCCGCCTGCTGTCATTTTTATCTGACTTATCTGCGCAAACAGGGGGTGCGCGGCATTGCGGTTCGCACTGACGGCCGTATTGCCGGAGAAATGATGAGTTATGCAGACCGTCTGGGGGAACGTTTCCTGCGTGAACACGGCAAAAATGGAAATGTAAATAATTGAAACCGATAAACAGTAATTTACAAAAAACAGAGAAATGAGAAGAATGAAGTTTCAAAAATCAATCTTTTTTATGCAGAGACCGGAGCGGTTCCGGCAAATCATGAGCTGCCCGATGCTGAACAAGCTCTTCTTCTTTGGGCTTGGGCTGATTGCTGTCAGGATTGGCTATCGCCATAGCAATAACCATACCGACAAAATAGGAACAGACCAGAAAGCAAAAAGTATAAAATCCATAGGAATAAAAATCACTTTCATGGTCTTTACTACCCAAGTAACCAAAGGCAATAGCGGCAATCACTTCGCCGATAATGATAACCTTGAGAGAATGTTGGAAATGGTATTTTTTGTCATCAGAGTCTCCTGAAAAAGCAAACTTTGGTGAATACAATAGCATAACAACAGGAAAAAACAAGAGAGGAAAAGAAAAATGAGCAGCACTGAAAAGATGGTGCAGAGTATGAAAACGATGAAACTTATGCTTGATGACTTGAATGATTTCATCTGTACATTGTCTTTACAGACAACTCGTGTCCAAAGCGAACTAAGCCGTTTGAGCGCGGAATTCGACAATCCACGCGTAAAGCCGCAGGTCCCTGATGGCACAACAACGTTGTATGACAGGGCTATGGATGCGATGGAGAACGGGAATACGGGTTATGAAACCGCGGCATTCAGAGACGGACACGGAATCGAAAGGGCGGCTCTGACCGCAGAAGAAGCCGGAACTATTCTGCATCTGAACCAGCATTCCGGCGGATTCGGCGGCGTTACGCCGGACGGAGAAAATCTCCGCAAAATGATTTCAGACAATGTGAGATCATCCGCAAAACTGCTGGAAAATATTCGGAATTTATGTGAACAGTTGAACAAGAAAGTAGAGGAGAGCGCACGGACATGATTACGTATCGCGGAAAAACATTTGAACGGAACGAAAGCGGCAGCAGCCGCAGCGAAGTGCATACGGGTTCGTTCGAGGAAATGAAACAGCTGCTGGACAGTTTGCCGATCGGCAGTTCGGAAGACCGTGGGGAGCATATCAGCCGCGCGGTAATGAGTCAGAAGGACGGAGACATCTGGCAGTGTGAAATTGCCTGGTTTGATCCGGACAACGGGCTGGGCAGTTATTCCAATGCACCCAGTACGGCGTACGGGGAAAAATCCGCACAGCTGGCGTGCGGACTGGTCAGCGTGCCGCTGGAAAGTCTGGAAAATTACCGGAAATGCTGGAATCATTATCTGCTGGCAGCCAACGGCGAATCCGTTGTGCCGTCCTGGTGGGACAAAGCCGGATATGATACGGTTCTGTCTGCGGATCAGGGTAAAAAATACCGCTGGGTGAAATACGCGCTGGAGTGTCCGGACAGCCGGGATGAGCAAGGCAGGGTCTGGACGATTCTGAAGTATCCGACGAAACCGGGCGTAACGCATGTTGCTCTGGCAACCTATCAGGTTACGGAAAGTGTCCGCTGCAAAACAGCGGCAGGCTGCGGCAAATATGTCTGTTCGCGTCTCAACCGGATCGGTGCGCCTTCCGAATGTTTTTCCATTACCGGCGGCAGCTGGAAATGCGACAACGCCAGCGTATCCTATACAGGGAAATACTGGCTGGCAACTCTGACGTACACCCGGTCCTGCAATGCGTCCGGCTGGGATCCGGATCTGTATTCCAGAGTTTCTTCCCGGAAAAAGGAGATATGATCATGGCAAATATTCCTGTCAATATTCCGTCAGGTGAACCGAACTGGAAACGGGCGGTCCTGCGCTGGATTGCCCAGGCGTCGGAATACTTCCGTTCCACGCAGATCGTTGCGGACAACCGGACCGTTTTTGCTCAGCATACTCCGAGCGGTATTCTGCTGAGCGCACAGCCGGAGTTCTCCGGAAAAACGGCGGAAACCAGCTCCGGCGGGAACCAGTGGAATCTGGAAGTCGAGGAGAAAGGCGGAAACTACGAGGTGAAAGTAGTCATGTTTCCCTCCCGCGTTTATTATCAGGGATGGTGGGATGCCGGAATGTACAATACAGATGGAACTATTTATTACGCGATTCAGTATGAACCGATTGTGCTTGCCAAAGGACAGATGGAAAAGGGACAGTACATTCACTTTTACCGGACCTTGCATTCAGACGGAACAACCAGAATGATGACATTCGGGGCATATCCAAGCAGGAATGATTCATTCTGCGCTCTGGCGGTCGGGAAAGTCTGGCTGGACGATGCGGGCGACATTCAGACGGAACGATACTATACGGACACGATTAATCTTTCGCAATATTCCGATGGGGCGTGGAGAAGAGGGGAAACCTGGAATCAGTTTGGAATCCGTTTGGATTTTGCGTATGTTCCGGATTCTTCGAATATTTTCTCCAAGATACGGGTTTTTGTGGACACGCGGGGGTTGTATATCAACGGAGACTTCAGAAGTTTCAGCAGTTATAACAGCTGGGATTTTTTCACGAACGTCAAGCGCATGATTGACCTTCCGACAGGAAACAGCTCAAGTGCAATGATTTATCTTGTTTACGAGCCGCAAGCGAATATTGTGTATCTGGAAACGAGAAATTCCGATTCTTTGAAACCAGGAGAACTGTATGGCATGCATGGCGAAAAACTGCAAATGCGTTCGTGTCTGCGCAACTACACTGCACTGGCGTATCTGTCAGCACCCGGCCTTAGAGAATACCCGTATATACATTATGTGAGCCAATACAGATCTGATGTAATCAGTATTTCGTTTCCGGAATTGCCATTGGGGGTAAGTGTCGACACAGCAAACAAGAAAATCCAATTCCCAACCATATATACCAATGTGGGATATATGGCTGGTTCGAAAATGGATTTAAAAACAACAGAAGGCTGGCATTACATTTACGCGGTGTGGTCTTATTCGCGGGAAAACCCAACAGACAGCAAAACTCGTAAACTGGAACTGAAAGACGGACAGAAAAACGAATTATTGGCCCCAGACCCCGGTTTTATCTCCGACGTTTCGGTAAAGGTTCCGTACTGCCGTTATTATTATTCGGTGAATACAGGAGACGAGGATAATTCAGGCGTGGCGAAAGTGGAAATCCTTAACCGCAATCCCGTATTTGCAGACAACGGATACGGTCCGTGGCTGCGCCGAAAACTGGAAAGCAGCATCAGCAGTCAGGGCAGCGATCTGAACAAAAAAATACGCAGCTTGGAAGACACATTAGACAACCGGACAACGCGTATATCCAGTCTGGAAACCAGAGTTTCCAAACTGGAAAGCAAGAAATAAAGAGAAGGAGGATTTTTTTCATATGCAAATCATTTATTACAATGTTGTCCGCCGGACACTTTGCGATGCCGCCGGTGATGCTGTGTCCAGCCGTCCGGAAATTTCGTTTGCGGAGAAATCTGTCTGGAAAATTGTTCCGGTGGATGACAGCGGCAGCGTGGTCATTCCGTCGGACGTGAAAGCCTACCGGGCAGCCGTGGCGTTCGATTATTTGTCGTCTACGCCAGCCGAAGTGAGAACGACAGGAACGCAGATCACTGCGGACGAATCCGGGATTCATGTGCCGCTCAACGCCAATACCGCCGCTTTTCTGAATGCCGTGGACGGACAGGAAAAGAAACATGCGTATTTTGAGCTTGCCGGACTGGACAGTTCCGGGGCGCGGGTCTGGTACATTTCGTTTCCGGTCGAAGGACGCATGATTCTGGACCCGGACACGGACGGAGAACTGCCTTCGGAAGCCGAGACCAAATATCTGGAAAAAACCGCTGCCGCAGTTCTGTTTGCCGGCAAGACCGATACAGCGGTTACGTCGGCGCTAAATGCGCGGGTGAGTTCGGCGGAAAGCAGTATAACGGCGTTGAGCGGAAGTCTGGGGATGGTGTCCGGAGGAATGAATGCGAACAGCAGTTCCTTGCAGGCGCTGGATGCGCGGGTGAGTTCGGCGGAAAGCAGTATAACGGCACTGGGAGGAAGCATGACTGTGCTGTCGGAAACCAGATTGGATTCCGCCGGCGTGATGCAGGTTGTTTCTTCCGGCGGATATGCCACCAGTGCAGCCGTTTCCGGAATGATTGAGAGCCGGGCTGTTACCGGAGAACAGATGTTGAACTGGCTTGCACCGGATCCGGACCAGGCGGCTGACATTCCTGCCTGGAATACCATTTATCAGGCGTCTGCCGCGTGCTGGATTTCCGTGAGTTTTCTGGGCAGTACCACGGGCGGCGTGATGATCGGTCCTGATTCCTCCGCTTTGAACGGAACACCGTTCGGAATGTGGGTCGGCGCGAACGGCGCGTCCGGTGAATACATGACAGTATTCTGTCCGAAAAACTGGTACTATCAGGCATATCTGGAAAACGGTGAAACCGTTTTGAGTTATTCCCACAAAAAACTTTATAAATGCAAAGGAGTTTGAGATGATTAAAGTTCAGTATGAAAGTTCGACCGGGGCAGTCATTGCGGCATACGACGGCTCGCTGGATGTATCCGCACCGTATGTGGAAATCGCTGAATCCGAATGGAATGCCTGTGCCGGACGCAAAGTGAAAGTGTCCGGCGGCATATTGGTCTGCAATCTGGAAGCGGCAAAGGAAGATGCGGTCCGCCGTCTGTGGGAGAATTACAAATCCTTCCAGACCCGACATGTGGACGCCGAAGACTTGACTCTGGCGGTAGTCTGCGCCAACGGCGGCAGCGCAAAAGGGAAAGCGGTCATGATGTGGGTCATGAATCTGTGGGCGGCATACTATCAGGTCAAGGACAGCATCGCGGCGACGGAATCATTGTCCGACTTGGACGCGATTGAGCTGACCGCTGATGCGCACACTCCGCCGCCATATACCATCCGCGAACTCAACGAAGAAGCGGCAAACGCTGCCGGAGGTGAAGAATGATATGCGGAACAGAAAAACTCAAAAGACTGCAGGACAAGGCGGAACAGCTTCAGCTGGAGGGAGCTGATTTCCTGCATGAGTATGATACGGTTGAGCTGGCGGTCATTTACAACGGCATCGGTCCGGACCGTTTTCCCGACTGGCTGCGTCAGGCGGTAACCCGCAGTGCGGAGCTGTTTGAACCGGCAGCGCTGATTCATGATCTGGAATATTTCATCGGCGGGGACGAGACGGACTTCACCGCCGCCAATGAGCGTTTCCGGCGCAATTGCGGGCGTCTGGTGAAAGCGGAATACCCGTGGTGGTCGCCTTTGCGGTATGCCTGGCTCAACAGAGCCCGCCGCTGGGCGAATTATTGTCAGGCATTCGGCAGAGCCGGATATAATTTCCGGGAAAAAGAAGACGGAGGAATCCGGAATGAAGAATTTTGAACGGGATGTGATTGACCGGCTCGGACGCATGGAAACCCGGCTGGAACTGCTTCAGCGGCTGGTGCGGGGAGCCGGTCAGCCGGGCATGATGCAGAAAGTGGAAATGCTGGAAAACCGAGTTCAGTCCCTGGAACTTACGGTGCAGAGTGAACGGAAAAATTATGGAAAACTGGCGGCGGCTGCGGCATTTGTCATCAATGCCGGAATTGCAGTCGGCGCCTGGTTCCGGTAACACAGCGGGAGATATTATGAACAGAAAAATTTTTTTATGCGGAATCATCCTCTGCACCGCCGTATTGTCCGGCGGCTGCGGACATAATGCCGTAAGTTATTTCAACGGAGCCGACATGTCTTTTGAACCGGATCTGGAACATGGAATATCCGCTCATATCCGGTACGGTCAGGCGGTGCATATTGTGATGAAGGAGAAAAGCCGCGCGCAGATTACTTTGCAGCGGGGCAGTTCCGTGAACGGAAGCACTGCGGAAAATGACAGAACCGAAATCACTTTTGAAACCGGCGATCAGACCAACGGCTATGTGGTGGAGCTGGAAAAAGCCGGCAGGTCCGCTCACTGAGATTCTTTTTCATAAGATGCAATACAGCCTGCCGGAATGATTCCCGCGATCAGGTTCATGACCGCCGCATTCATCTGCAGTTTATGGCAAAGATACAGCGTTCCGAGAATCGCCGTTTCAACAATCAGCATCATCACGGCAGCCAGTACGGCGGATCTCCAGGAACGTTCATAGGTGATGCGGCGGGTCCAGCAGCCGGCAGGAATACCCAGAATGATTCCTGCCGTCAGCATCAGCCAGGCGGAACGGCTGTTGTACAGAACCGCCGCATTCACAATTACCAGAACGATGAGGGTGAACAGAATCAGCCGCATCAGCTGTTTGTACTGGGCGGCTCTGGCTCTGCGCAGACGCCGTTCCCTGGCGATGATCCGTTCCGGTGTTTCCGGAAGCGGACGCGCCAGATGGATTTTGCATTCGGGACAGAATACGGAATCCTCCGTTTCGTCGATTTCTTCGTCCACATCAAATTCCAGATTGCACTGGTCGCAGAAATAACTGTGCATGGTGATTGTCTCGCTGGCTGATTGCAGTTTTATTTTTCCATGAGCTTGCGGAGTTTCTCCACATATTTTGCGGCTCCGCCGGGTTCATAACCCAGCTGCGCCTTGACCATTCCTTTGGGAGTCAGGAGGAGAACCGTCGGGTACCCTTCCACTCCATACAGCTGACGCAATTCTTCATTGGCGCGTTTCTGGGCAGGCGTCTGCCATTTGCGGCGCGGAAAATCCACTATGACCAGCACCAGATTTTTGGCGGCGAAATCCTGAAATTCCTTCTGACTGAAAACTTCTTTCTGAAGTCGTATGCACCACGGACACCAATCGGAACCGGTGAAATTCACCAGCATGTTTTTTCCGCTTTCCGCGGCTTTTTTTCGTGCCGCAGCGAAATCCGTCATCCACACACTTTCCGCCGCAGAAACGGCGATTCCGAAGCAGACCAGCAGTACAGCCAACAGTGTTTTTTTCATAATCATACCTCCCCATGGTTGTTGAATATGGGATACAGTACTCCGCGAAACTCAATGTTTCAAGCCGCTTAAAAGCATTTTCTTCAAAAATCGTCAGACTGTGTCCGGCATGACGGCACTGCCAAAAGGGATTTGAGGCTGTTTCCTGATGAAGGGATTGCTGTTCGTTGATTTTAAAATATACAAAG
>CAKUJH010000039.1 GCA_934661375.1 uncultured Victivallales bacterium | reverse complement strand
ATGGAACAGTGTACGGCAGAATTCACGCCGCAGACCTGCCCGGTCTTCCGCCAGATCCGCCCAGCGCGTATACCACTTGAGTTCCACATACGGCGTCAATCTCATGTTGGCGGAATGGGTTCTGTGATCGATTTCATACAAACAGTCCTTCCCGTGCAGATGAACAGTGCTGTTCGGAGTCATGAATCCGCTTCCGCCCCCCATCATGCGGTCCCGGTAACTGCCGGGGCTGATTACAAAATCCACGGCATCCGAACTTTCGACCTTTTCATAGGCAAGATGTCCGCGCAGAACAGCGGACATGCCCAGTTCCAGCACATAGCCGTAGAACACACCGATTTTCCGGCGCACCGACAGCTGTTCACGCGCCCGGCGGGCAAAACGGATGATGGAATCCGCAATCAGGTCACTGTGGAACTTCCAGTACAGAACGGCATTTCTGTTTTTCTGCGGATCACGCATCGCCCCGTTTTCACATGGAGTATCGAAACACTGCCGCAGAGAGGGGACATCCTCCGGGACCGGATAATGATGTTCCACGCACCATTTCCGGAACAGTTCCGCCTTGGAGAGAGTTTCCATTCCGTTGGCATGATCCATCCATTCATCTGTCTTCCCGCACATCAGGACATAAGCGGCAATCCGGTTCCCGTAATTCTTTTCCATATGCGCAATCACGGCATCAAGATATTTTTCCGTTTCCGTACGCCATTTTTCATCGCAGAGCGCATTGCTCAGATATGAATAACTGTCGACATGGAGCTGACGCGCCAGCCAGAGCGGCGAGTTGAGATCGATCAGACAGAGCAGCTGCGCGTCGGGGCAGATATTGAGCACATCCTGAACCTGTTCATCCAGCGGGGAAAAATCATAGGCGTCGAACCATTTCCACGTCGGTTCATATTCACAGTACGGCTCGCCCAGCGAATTTGCGGAATGTCCGGCAAAAACACAGAACTGCCGCACGCCGATGGAGGCAAAGGCTTTCATTGCGTCGAATTCTTTGCGGAATGAACGATAGGCAAAGAACGGTTTCTCTATGGGGTCTGACATTATTGTCCTCGTATTTCTTTTCTGTTTTCATACACACAGCGACCCGGCAGTTTTTTACCGGACCGCAATGATTTTGGTTTTCGGGCAAAGAGCTTTTGTTATTCGAGCAGATCGGCTGCAGCAGCCGGACTCTTGAACCGGTAACGACCCTTGCCCAGATTTTCCGTTCTGCCGTATCTGGATTTCAGATTCTCCTTGCCGGGAACTGTGATGACCGCCTCGGCGGCAGCCCCTTTCACGGCAACGATCATGACCGCAGTCTTTCCGGAATCCGACTGAAACGCTCCGGCTTCCACTTTTCCGGACACGATCTCCATGCCGAGCCGAGGTCCGGCGGCGCTTCCCATGATATAAGGTTCAAGACCGCGGAGTTCACGGATCACCGGAACCAGATTCTTCCACATGCGTTCCGGATGTCCGGGATCGTTGTATTCTCCGGACTGTCTGACAATTCTCTCGCACAGCGGGTCCGTATAGAAGATGAATCCCTTGGCACCTTCGATGGCGAAAAGCCAGGTCATAGCGCGCATTTCCTCGGTGGACGGCTCGGCGTACGCGGCATATTCTGCACTGGTGAGTTTCCCTTTGTAATGCCCCCAGCTGAACGCCTGAACATACCCCCACAGCGGAACGCCGGAGCGTCTGGCTTGTTTCATGAATTCAGAAATGGAGGACAAGTCGGCAGGACTGCCTTTCTTCATGACCGGATAGTCATCGGCGCAGAAGATATCCCCCAGCATGGCAAACCGCGGCAGCAGTTTCGAGTCATTGGTGAGCGTAACCACCGGATGACGGGGATCCAGCCGGTTCAGAGTTCGGCGCATGGCAAGCACCTGATCCATGTATTCTTCCGGAACTTCATCGGAATTGTAGTAAAAGAGGGTTGCAGGATGATTTCCCAACGCTTTCACCACGGTTTCCAGTTTGTCATCGACTTTTTCGGCATTGCCGATTTTCCGGATTCGGTACGGATAATAATCCAGCAGGACGGCTGTGGTTACGGCAGTGTAAAGATTGTGCCTGTACAGCAGGTCCATTCCGGCGCGGATCTTATCAAAATAATGGTCAGCGTCCTGCTCCGCAGAAATCCGGAGCATCCCGAAGTTCATGGAAAAATTGAATCCTGCGTCGGCAATCCGCTTGCAGCGTTCTTCACTGAGCGGCAGAAAATCCGCCGGAAGCCCCACCGGCATGAACTCTTTCCCGTTGACCACTATCCGCCCCAGTGCATCCACGGCAACGGTTCCTTTGACCGGGCGTTTTTCTTTCAGAAAATTCACGGGAAAGACCTGTTTGCAGACCAGAACTTTCTGCGCCGGAATTCCTGCGGCGACGTGCATTTCCGCACTGCCGGGAACCGCATTGCAGGAAAAAACACTGGTCATGTCTCCGTTTTTGTCCGGCGTAAGAACCATCTGTTCCAGAACTTTCCCGTTCTGCATCAGTTTCACCTGAACGGCGGTCCCTTCCGGAAAGGAGTCTCCGCGCAGAGTGAAACGGGTTGACCCCGGCTCAAAACTGTGAGTCGACGGTGAAGTCAGCAGCATGGTGCTCTGAATTCCTTCCCGGAAAACTTTCACATCGTCAAAGAAGAGTTTCCCTTTCCAGCCGCCCTGCATCCGCAGCACGACGAAATGATTCATGTTCTCTTTTGCCGTGAAACGGAAAGAGATGTTCCGGTATTCTTCCGGCGCGTCTTGTGCCATGAAATGCGTTGTACCCTGACGCCAGGGAACAATGCGTCCAGTGTCTTTCCACTTGCTTTCCACTCCGATGCAGGTGAAGAAATTCTGACGCGGTTTCACCTTGGTCAGCCCCTCCTGACGGATGGAAGCCTCCACCCGGTAAGTAACGCCGGGAACCGTATCGGGGATATTGAGCGTGGAATAAATTTCACGGGCTGTAACCACGCGGTCGCGTTCGATGACCAGTCCGGTATTGCCGTTGACTCCGGCGGCGCGGACAATTCTGCAATCCTTGCCGATGCGCAGTCCGGACGGATTGTCTTCTTCAAATCCGCAGCTGACCATCAGTTTTTCCTGTTCGAGCGGACGGAAGGATTCGAAATTCTCCCCGGTAACGGAAAGTGCGCAGAAAGCAAGCAGCATTCCGGTCATTGACACACATTTCATGTTTTTATCCTTGCGTTGTAAAATCAGTAAGTCCAGGTTGTCAGATTCCAGTTCAGCAGACGGTCATATTCATCCTGCGGAATCCTGTAAAGATTCTTCTTGTCGGCATGACCGTCCGCAAAAAGGAGCTGGGTCAATCCGTTGTGCCGGGTCGAAGCACCTCTGGTTTTGTCTGCCGGACGAATATTGACGCTACGATCTTCAATCAGCAGACCGCTGGTCGGATTTTCACAGTATCCATCTTCCAGAATGGCACTTGTGGCGGGGGCTTTGCAGCGTTTCATGTTGCGTCCCCCGTAATATTTGCTGGTGGTTGGAGTGCTGTTTCCGTAAGATCCGGAATTGCCGTCTCCGTAGAAAACACCCAGCGAGCGATGATATCGGTAATTGGACACGGTGGTTTTGTTTCCTTTATACTCCGCGGTATGCGCTTCCGCAGGAGCCGCCGGACACACAAAATGCTTGCCGGCGGAATCAATCATATATTTCTTGAATTGATTGGTCGTGTAAAAGGAAGCAATGCGGACCCAGAAAAACTTGCTGGTCGCCGCATCTGGAATATCAAACTGATCATACCGGGAATTGTTCCACGAACACAGCGGCATCCACTCGTTGTTGTCATTCGCGTAGAACGTGAACGTATTTCCGAGCTGCCGCATATTGCTGAAACATGCGGAGGTATGCGCCATTGCGCGCGCCTTGCTCAATGCCGGCAGCAGCATTCCCGCCAGAATCGCTATAATCGCAATAACCACAAGGAGTTCTATCAAGGTAAAATTCCCCGCAGACGGTGATTTTCTTTTTCTGCAGAATACTGTCATATGAATCCTTTCCTCGATTGTTTTAAAGGTTCTTCACTTGGCGGAATGGATCAGCCGGGCGGAATGGAAAATGACTTCGCCGGGCTGACGGCTTCTGAATTCCATACCGAATGCGGTCTGCTGGAAATCGCCTTCCGGGACACTGAATTTCACACGGTATTTCCGAACCTCGCCTTCAGTGTCGAATTCATCCAGCGGCAGTTTTTCATAGCGGCGTTCCACTTTTCCGTCTTTCGAATACAGCGGAGAATAGAACAAAATGGTGTAAAAGCCCTGGGATTTGGTGGAAAGTTCCAGAATCAGTTCCCATTCGCCGGCTTTCGGCTTTCTGACCCGGTAGAAGGCAGAGGCCTGATAATAATCTTTCCCGGTCCGTTCTTTCAGCTGGAGCTGCACTTTCCCGCCGTCAAGCGCGGTAAGTGTGCCGTCGCCGTTCCAGCCGGGCATTACGCCTTTGACCACTTTCAGCGGAAGAACCATCTCATTTTCTGTTTTCTGCGCCGCGGAGAGCGTGCAGGCGAAAGCCAGTGCTGCTGCTGCCAAAATCTTTTTCATTTTCACTTTTCCTTATGTTATACTGCTGTTGCTGTTTCCGTGAATCCGCAGAGTCTGTTCCCTGCGTAAAAATTCCATGTTGAACCATGAACTGTCCTGTTCTTCCCATACCTCCCTTCCCGCTCGGAATCTGTTTTTATATCTGTTGTTTCAGAAAAACATGCTGAACAGTTTCGGATCCGCGCTGTCGATATTGCCGGCAGATGCGAAATCACAAACTCCGCACCGGTATATTGCGCCCGTATCCGAGGTGAATTCCGCCTTGAATCCGGCAAACACGCCGGGCATTTTCTCCGGAACGAGACGGCACTTCCAGCTGCCGTTGCCAAGCACGGACGGTGCGAACATTTCCTCTTCCGTACTGCCGATCAGCTTGCTGCGCGAAAGCAGCAGCGGTCCTGCGGCAACCGTGGCATAGTATCCGCGGTGAAGCACAAGTCCTTCCGTATCTTTCCCTTCGTAATAGCGTCTGCGCTGCCACGCCGGGAAATTGTCCGGATCGCCCGGATACGGGAAACGGATCACCTGCGGGTGCAGATCGAATTTCAGGTCAATCCGATTGCTGCCGGCAGACAGTTCCACCTCGTCATATCCCGGAACCGCCGTATGTTCCCGTCCGTTCACTGCAACCCGCGCAGAACCGCTCCACGCGGGAATCCGGAGTTTCAATTTCAGGGGTTTTTCATTGTCCGCCCTCACCTGCACACATCCTTCGGTCAGGTATTCGCCGGAAACACTGATCCGGAAATGTCCGTCGGCGAAATCGCTTTCTGCGGAGAAAGGAATGTACTGGTTCAGCAGCAGTTCCCGTCCGGTGTGCATCAGACAGCTTTCCGCCGCATTGATCAGACCTCTGGGCAGGTTGTTCACGCAGCAGTGATTGTAGTGCATCATCGCCTGCTCCGGAGCGATCATATGATGTCCGGAACTGCGGACTGCGCGCATACCCCAGGTGCCGTCGCGGAAAATTCCCGCCAGAAACGCATTCAGGAAAGTATGCTCGAAGGTATCCATGCAGCAGACTTTTCCCGTCAGTTTGAAAAGTTCAAAACAGAGACGCATCCAGTGAACGGCGTCGCAGGGTTCCGTTATGCTGTCGAGAAAAATTCCGGCATGAACAAACTGATCGTTGTACCCAACGCAGCCGGGACGGTTCGCCTCATGCTCCAGCAGAATCCAGTACAGCGATTCCGCAGCTTTCAGAGAATTTTCATGACCGGTGAGCCGGTAATAATCCAGCAGTCCGTCGAAACAGGAAAGCATTTCATAGGTCTTCGCCCAGGGTTTGATGTCCGGATACCACTCGTGAACCGGTTTTCCGGACAGCGCATTGGCGATCAGATTCGGCGCTTTGCCGTCTTCACGTTCCCAGCCGGCAACAATGAAGTCCGCGAATTTGCGGAACCGTTCCTTCCCGGTTGCGCGGTAAAGAATGATCACGGGTTTCAGAATCGAACAGCTCGCAAGCCCCTTGAACGTTCCGGTGTCGTGAATGTCTGTACCGTCTTTCTCCAGAGTGTCCAGCAATTGATCCGTCAGTTTTTCCGCGGCTTCCAGAATATGCCGGTCCTGCGTCAGCTCCCATGCTTCCAGAAGACCCCAGAGCGTGTATTTCCGGCACCAGATATTCCAGCACCAGTCGCTGGGCGTTCCAATGGCTTTCTCCACTTCCACTTCGGGGGCGGCATTGAACATGGCGGGATTCCGGTATGTGCTGATGCAGCCGTCCGGATCCCGGAGCGAAATCAGTTCATATGCCGCACTCCGGACAAACGACTTCAGCTCCGCATTCTTCTGATACCGGGCGGCGCGGACTGCGCTGATGACCCATTTTCCCCAATACTCGCCCTGCCAGATGCCGATGACTTTTTTCGTATCATCCAGTTTGTTGCGGAACGCTTCTATGGTTTCCCGATACACAATATCCCGTGCTTCCGGAGAATTGACCCGGTGGTAAATCAAATCATCCGTCAATTTTCCGATTGGACCGTTCAACGCTATGTTTTCAGACTGAAACGGACTGCAATAATCTGCAATTTCATGAATGCTGTCCATGCTGATTTCTTTCTTTTTGTTGTTTTTTTTGTTTGATATTATATAACTTGACATTCCTGTCGTTCATACTATATTATAATCTATTATTAAGGAGATGACAATGGAAAAACCTCTAAATAAAATGTATGATTCTATAAAAACAGCTCAAAGTCCCCAGTTTTTCTCCCAGCTGACAGGCGGAAGCAACGTCAATACTTCAAGCGGCTGGACACGGCGTCTGGTGAAACCGTGGGGACTGCTGCTTTCCCTGACCGGAAAGGGCGAAATGGAACTGGACGGGGAATCTCTGAAAATTCCGGAAGGCAGCCTGCTTGTTTATAAACCGGGCTACCGGTACACCTTCCGCGCCCTGGGGGAATGGCATTATATCTGGTTTCACTACCCGATCCGGAATCACATGATCGGAGAAATGGATTTCAATGAAGTGCTGCCCGGTCTGGGGATGCAGGTTTTTGAAGGCGAGGAACTGTCGCGGATTCAAACGGAATTGCAGGAAGCCACCATGCTGGAACAGATTCACCGTCCCGGATGGGAATTGCTTGCCCTGCTGCTGGTGGAAACCGCTCTGCAGCGTTTCATCCAGCGGGAACAGAACGTGCAGCGTCTTTCGCGTGACAGAATCAAACATGCTGTTCAGCTGCTGACAGGAAATCACGATTACCGGATGGATGAAGTTGCGTCTCTCTGCGGCATCAGTGTTCCGCTGCTTTATTGCATTTTCCGCCGGGAAATGGGATGTTCCCCCAGACATTACCGGGAACAGTTTTTTCTACGGAAGGGCAAAAAAATGCTTTTGAATACCAACCTGGGGTTGGAGGAAGTGGCGGAAGCCTGTCATTTTTATGACCGCTATTATTTTTCAACGCGGTTCAAAAAACATTTTGGCATTTCGCCCGGAGCGTTCCGAAAAGGCAAAACCGCCGACTGACCGGCGGGACGGGAGCAGAAACAGAGTTGAACACCTCCGCAACTGTTCCGCATCTGCCGTTTTACCCGTTCAGAGCTTTGTTCCGGCTGGCTTCGGAACAGACAGCATACGGAGCGGATTTTCCCGCAGAAGCACGGTCCGAACCCAGGATTCATCCAGTCCTGCCGCCGACAGCAGCGGGACAATATCCCGGAAAATGTGCGTGTAGCCGCTGCCGCCGTATTCCGGCAGCATACATTTGAGACAGATGTCATTCGTGAGGAGCAGCTGCTCTGCAAATCCTTCGCGGATAATCCGGACTGCCAGTTCCGCCCGTTCCCGGTCCGTGATGAAACGTCCGGATGCGAAACCGCCCGGTTCCGGCGTGAATTCCTTGCCGAAATTATCCAATTGGACATAGACGCCTTTTTCCAGAAGCGTCCGGATGTATTCCCAGTCCGGGGTTACATCCGAATGACATATCACGATCCGGCTGCACGGCACACCGCGACGGGTCAGCAAGTCGGTGATTTCCAGTCCGTTCATGCTCCATGGGTACACATGCACCTGGATGGACAATCCGGTTTCCCGCTGCGCGATCGCCGCCGCTGCCAAAGTTTTCCGTTCGCGTTCCGGCAAAACCTGACTGGTTCCGATTTCCCCGATAATTCCCGGACGGATGCCAGTGCTGTCCACGCCGCAGCGGATTTCCCGGATCAGCTGCTTTGCCAGCTGTTCCGCCGACAGCAGAGCGGTATCCGCCGGATGCGTGTCCGCAGTATACCAGCCGCAGCCCATGACCAGATGAATTCCCGTTTCCTGTGCCAGTTTCCGAAGCAGAACCGGGTTGCGCCCGATCTCTTTCAGCGTACAGTCAACGATGACATCACAGCCTGTCTGTTTTAAATCAGAACAGCTCTGCCGTGCGGAATCGTACTGCTCTATTTTCAGATTATCTTTCAGACAATAGGGATCGCGCATCAGCTGCGGACGGTCCTCCGGAGTTATTCTGCGTGTCAGCGACTCCGGAGCCGCCTGATTGGACAGGTCGATGAACAGATGTTCATGAGACAGGACCATGCCGCAGGCTGAAGTATCAACCGGACCGGTTACCGTCATTATGCTGTTCATTCCGCGTACCCGACACCCACGTAATATGCCATGGCGTTCTGCGTCGTGTCCAGTCTGCCGAACTGCGCAACCACCGGCTGTGACGCCGTTATCCGCAGTGCGTACTGCGTCAGCTTCGGGATCATCGTCCCGTTCAGATCTTCCGGATGATCCAGCCGGAGCGTGATGATCCGTTCCGCAGGCACCTCGACCGTGATGCCTTTGACCGGCTCGCGATCCGCGTAATACACATCAATGACTGCCCGGACCGTTTCCTCCGATGTATTGAAAAGCATCAGTGCTTCATGGGCTTCCATGGCGCTCGCCGGATTTTTCTCCGGCAGATAACCATCCGCAAAATACCAGATTTTTTTACCGCCTTCGCTCATGTTCAGACTCCCTTCCGGACCAGTTCACGGATCAGCGGAGTAATGGTTTCCGGACCGTTTTCCGTGATGACGAACCCTTCTTCAATCCGGTTGGAGCCGGCGGGATGTCCCCAGATGCTGATGTCGCTGTTCACGCACATGCCGCTCTCAAATTTGTAGACTGCATCGGCATCCGGATACGGAGACTCCGCTTCCGCCAGTCCGATTCCGTGCATAGGCGGATACAGATCATATTCCGTCATTTTGTTTTTGGCAAAAACCGCTTTGACTGCCTTGACCATTTCTCCGGAAACACATCCGGCTTTCAGATAATTCTGCTGGACATTCGCCGCTTCAAAAAGCACATTGAGGAAACGTTTCTGCGCATCGTCTGCTCCGCCGATCACAAACGGATATTCCACAGTGGAAACATAACCCTGATACTGAACCGCCATCGCCGCCATCAGCATTTCGCCGTTGCGCATGATTTTATTCGTGGCACGCCCGATGACCGTTTCCGTCCGGACGCCGGAACCGAACACCATGAAGTTGATTCCTTCCGCACCTGCCATCCGCGCCGCACCTTCCGCGGCACCGGCAGCCAGGGTTTCCGGATTGCCGTCGACCGCATATTCCAGCAGCTTTTTATAACCTTCGCAAGCCTGCCGTCCGGCTTCTTTCAGACAGGCGATCTCATTGGCGGATTTGATGACGCGCAGACGGTTCAGAATGGCGCCGGCGTCCACGATCTCCGTTCCTTCCACCGCTTTGCGGAGACGTTCCATAATCGGAGCGGGGATGTCATAAAACCCGACCAGACCGAGTCGTTTTCCGCCGCGGAGCATGGAATTGAGAATATCTTTCAGAGAAGTGAATTTCGCCATGGGATAGTCGATTTCCTCCGGAACGGAAACGCAGGCAAATTCCCTGACATTGTAATAATCCTGCCACACCGACATTTCCCGTGCATATTTTTCCCCTTCCGGCGCACCGGCAAGCACCGGAGTTCCGTTTTTCGGGATCACGCAGATTCCGCGTTCAAAAATCGGCCAGAAATTGCAGACATACCGCAGATTCTCCTTGCGGTATTCGTCTCCGTACACCACCAGCATGTCAATTCTTTCACGTTCCATTTCCGCCTGAACGCGGATGATTCTTTCCTGAAATTCACTTTTCGGTATTGCGATCATATTATCCTCCGTAGTTTGGTTTCGCGGATAATATAACCACCGGATTTTCATATTGCCATTGTCTTTCAGCGCAAATCATGCGCATATTCAGTTTTTTGATGCGCATTTCCTGTTTTGACTGCGGCAACTCCCCGGAGTGCAGCCCTTTTCTTTTCTGAAAAGACGGTTGAACTGTGAAATGGAACCGAATCCGCAGTGAAACGCAATTTCCCGGATGGACAGTTCCGTGCCGGTCAGCATCTTTTCCGCTTCGGACAAACGCCGCAGTACCAGATAACGGTGAAAGGCTATATTCATTTCTTTCCGGAAAATGTGCGCCAGATAATCCGGGCTGATGCAGAAACGCCGGGCAAGTTCCGGGAGTTTCAACGGTTTGCCGTAATGCTCATCCAGATAACGTTTCACTTCCTTGATTTTATCCGGCATATTGATTTTGTCCATGAAAATCAGATTGTCCCGGATTCCGGTCAGGTGATGCCCGATGATTTTCAGATATCCGATCAGACCTTCCCGCTGAGCAGGAGTAAGCAACACCGATCTGCGGTAATGATTCCAAAGCACATTCCCGGACACCCCGGTCTGACCGGCAAGAGCAAAGATCTTTTTACGGGACAACTGCGGTGTTCCCGCCAGATGGAACTGTCCGGCGGTCATGCTGCCGATATAAGTTCCATGTGCATCATACAGCGGATAAATGATTTCCGAAAGTCCGGCATAGCAATTATAGCAGATACTTTTCCGCAGTACTGCCGCTTTCCGGGCATTGGTTACATCACATTCTGCACAGGCTTTGCTGCCGAATGCCGTTCTGCGCAGCATCACGCAATACGGATTGAAATGAACACCGCGGGACAGCCGCAAAGTTTCTCCTTCTGCCGAAATGAAGTCGATCACCAGTCCGAGCAGCTGAAAAATGATGTCGGAATATTCCTGCAGCTGTTTTTCTTTTCCCAATTCCGCAAATGCCTGCGCCGTATAACTTCCGTGTTGAATTGTATGAGCCATTTCTCCATTCCTGCTGAATGTTTCTGTTCCATTAATATATTCGCCCATCCGTTTTTTTCAATCCCCTCCGGATAGTTTTGAAAAAACAATTCAGAAAAAGCTGGATATACATATAAAAAAACAGAATATGCGCATAAAACCTGAAATTCCGCAATTGTTTTTCTGACGGCAGTCTGCTATATTGATGCAGGATAATACAGAATGGAAGGACTGCGGCATGACAAAATTCAGAAAAGGCGTCTGGATCGAATTGATCGGGTTTGACAACGAACAACCGGATTACGGAGTGCAATCCTGGCTGGAACGGATGGATACTTTGCCGGACCTGGTGTCCATTCTGCTGTTCAGCACCGAACTGCTGCATTCGCATCATGGTCTGGAACACGACTTTCTTCTGGGGGATCTGCAATGCTCATACTTCGGACGTCCTTTCAATGAGGAGCGCAGACGCCAGAACTGGACGGCGTTCCAGCTGCGGGGTCTGGTTGCCGAACTCAAAAAACACGGAATCCGGGTCATGCCCTCATTTTTCGATATGCGGGTTTCCGCCGAAAGCGCAAAAATGCTGTCTGCACAGAAAAAAGAACAGGAATGGCTGGATCTCCACCCGGAAGTTTGCGGAATCAGTAATGAGGGAGAAATCCGGTCGTGCATCTGTATCTGGAAACATTTGTCGGACGGCACGCTCTATGAGGATTTTTTCCTGAACCGGCTGCTTGCGTTTCTGAAAGATTACGGCTTTACCGGTTTTCACGGCTGCGACGGTTTTGGACACCCGCGCGATGCGCTTTGCACCTCGGATTTTTCGGATGACATGGTGAATCAGTTTTCCCAATGGCTGAATGAATCTGTGCCGGAACAGGAGATTCCGAAGCGCGCAGGATGGATTCTGAAATACAGACGTGAAGCATGGATCCGTTTTCATGCTCAGCGTCATGCGCAGTTCTGGCGGAAAACCGCCGGGGCTTTGGCAGACGCCGGGTTAGAATGCTGGCTCAACACCTGCTGGACCCGCGATCCGCACGAGGCGTTGTTCCGGTACGGAGTCGATTACCGGCAGCTGGCAGCCTGCGGAATCACCGGATTCATTGCCGAGGCTTCCGCGGCGGTTCTGGAAATGGAAGGCTGGAATTACACCGAAGCTTCCACCGCGGAAAAATGTCAGGCGATGCTGATGCGGCTGAAAGCCATGATCCCGGATGCGGAAATCGGATTGCTCGGCTGCATCAAAGACGGCATGGAACAGTATAACGCCTTGCGGCATTGTCCCATGCTGATGCGCTCCGAGGCTTATACGCTGTCCAATCTGTTCTGCCGGCAGCGGCGGTGTGCGGAAGCCGTGATGGAGTGTCTGGGCGACGGCATCACGGCTGCGGAATGGCACACCGTGGACCGGATCCGCGCGCTTGCGTTTTCCGGAACAGTTGACCATTTGTCCTGCGCCCATGTGGTCTGGAGCGATGCCGCTTTCGACCGGGAATTTTCCGCTTACGCGAACAGCCGTCCGGAGGAACGCTTTGCCAGCTCTCATGTTCTGCTCTATGAACTGATCCATGCCGGAGCAATACTGCCGTCCATTCTGCCTGCCGCCGATATTGAAAACGGAATGACTCTGGTTCTTTTCAATCCGGCATTTTTCCCGGCGGATGAGCTGACGGCATTGCGGAATAAAGCCGGATTTCTGATTGAAATCGGATTGACTCCGGAAGGGAATTGCCTGATCCGCTGTGTCTCCTGCGGAAAAATCATTTCCGTCGCCGAGCTGCCGGAAACAGCCGTGGAAGACGCCGCTGAAGTTTCTTCCTGGATGAAACCGCTGCCGGAAAAACGAATTCCGTCCGGATCATTTGTCAGTATTGCGGAACTGCTGAATCAGAAAACCTCCCCGGTTCTGGCGGATTCGAAAAAGAAAGATGTCCGTCTGTGGAGTTTTTTCACCGCAGAAAAAACAATGCGCCTGATTCTCCGCAACGAGCGTTCCACCTACCTGGATCCGCGAATCCGGGTCCGGATTCCGGTGCAGAGCGTGAAGGCATTGACCGAAGATCCGTCCCGTCCCATTGTATTGACAAAGCAGGGAGACGAAACAGTGTTTTTTGCCCGCATTCCGCCGAAAGGAACCATACTGCTGGAAATCCGCTGCTCCTGACCCGTAAAAATGAATTTGCCGTTCTGTCCGGAAAGCGGACAAGCGAAAACAAACCGGAATGTTCGTTTTTGTCATATTATGTTTTCTTCTCCATATTGCAAAAAAGAATGTTCCGGCATATAATTATAGACGTTCTCACTTGTTATTGTATATCAATCGGCTAAAAAAGGAGGAGTCTATGAAATTATTCGGTGCAGTGTTTTTTCTGGCGGCGGCGTTTTCATTAAGCGCGGCGGATGTGGATGTCAACGGTGATTTTTCGAAACTGGATGCGGGGACACCGAAACCGGCACGCTGGCTGCTTCAGGGAAAAGACGCCGCAGACAATGCGGCCGCCAGGAAAACCGCAGCGGGGACCGTTTTCTCTGTCAAAACCGGAAAAGACAAAATTGCGCTGCTGGCAAAAACAAAAATCCCTGTCAAACAGGGGGCTTCGCTGAAAATCGCCGTTACTGCCGGCGGTTCCGGATGGCTGCAGGGCGGATGCCATTTTTACAAAGATCAGAATTCCTATACAGGATCAATTCATGCGCCCCGAAGCAAAGTGCGGCCAGGTATGAAAACATATACGTTTGTCATTGACCTGAATGACGCGAAAGCCGCCAACGCAGATTTCTTGAGACTGACCGTTTTTGTGCTGCCCGGTTCCGAAATTGACATTCAAAGCGTTAAAGCGGAAATTGCAGAACCCTGATCACCGGTTGTTTCTGAAACGACCGACTAAAAAGGAGAATGACATTGAATATGCGCCATGCTCTCATTCCTTTCACAAGAAAAAAGCAGGGATTTTTCACATTGATAGAACTCCTCATTGTAATTGCGATCATCGCCATTCTTGCCGGAATGCTTCTGCCCGCCCTGAACAGCGCACGCGGCAAAGCACGTGAAGTTTCCTGCAAGAGCAATCTGAAACAGCTGGGTCTGGCGGTCAATATGTATATCGAAGACAATCAGGGATCTCTGCCGCTGCGGCTGCTGACCATGACCAGTTTCGAAGGAGAAACCGTCCGGCAGAGTTATGCCGCAGGCCTGATGGAATACATTCTTCCCGGCAAAATAAAATTCGGAAATGACCCGTACCGGGTGATCCCCCGTTATCCGAAAACGTTTGAATGTCCCACTTTTCCGGAAGAACCGGTTTCGCGGCGCAGTTATTCCTGCTATGTTCAATATGCCTGCGTCAAGGATATTTTTGTCAAATTGAACGCGACCACCCGGCATGGATTGAAGCTGTCCTCGTTCCGGAAACAGAATTTATCCGACACGGTAACTTTGACCGACGCCAAGAAAGAAACGGTTGCCGGAGCGGGACATTTTGAAGTGATCAACAGCACGGCGGCAAATTATCTTCTTCCCGGCGAATATTACACTCCGAGAGTCGCCCACTCCAATAATGTTTCTGTGCTGTTCCTGGGCGGGAATGTGTCAGGAGTGGACTTCCGGAAACTGTCGGGAGATTCAACTTATAAATGGAGTTGTCTGCAATGAAAAAATTGTGTTTCATCTTTTTGGCTGCCGTGTCGGGCTGGCTGGGAGCAGAAGATTTCACTCTGCTCCGGGACGGCAAGGCGCAAGCAGTTTTTGTCCTGCCGGAAAATGCTTCCGGGAATTTGAAACGGCATATCGGCTGGTTCAACGGTGAATTCAAACGGTGTACCGGAACAATCCTGCCGTCTGCTGCGGCGAATGCGCCGGATCAGAACCGGATCATTTTTGAACTTGTCGAAAAGCCGCTGCGGGAAACTGATGCTTTCAGTATAGATTTCCCGGATTTGCGGACCATGCGCATTTCCGGCACGGAACGGTCTGTCCGCTGGGCATTCAATCACATTCTGGAACAGAATATCGGCGTCCGCTGGCTTTTCCCTCCGTTCAGGGGATTTTACGGACCGGAAATCAATCATTATCCGCAGAAAAAAGACCTTGCGCTGAAACGGGTCCGTTTTGAAGACCGTCCGGCTGTAACTCTCGCCCGGACCGGCGACTGGAAGATTGAGGGTTTCACGTCCAACTGGAACGGGACACCGGCACTGTCGCCGGTTCATACGCTGACTATTGACACTTTTCCGGTTTCGAAATATGCCGTGAACGGCAGCTGGCCGGAACAGATCATGCCGTTTCTGAATGGAAGAAGACTTGTTCTTCCCCGGATAAAACCTTCCGGTCTGAAAAATATCCGTAAAGCGATACGGCCCTATAAGAGCGGCTGGCAGCCCTGCTGGAGTGAACCGGACACTGTCCGGATCGCGGTTGAAAACATACTGGAAACACTGCAGAAAAATCCGGAAAAACAAATCATCAATCTGGACGTGAATGACAACGCCGGATACTGCGTCTGCGCGGAATGCCTCGCCGCAGTCGGCGGAAAACGGACATCGCAGGGCTATCCGGATTATTCGGGACTTTACTGGAAATGGGCGGACAGCGTTGCACGGGAAGTGGCGCGGAGCTATCCCGATGTCCTGTTCAGCGCAATCGCCTACCGGGAAGTGCTGACGCCTCCGGGGTTCAAACTGCATAAGAACATTGTGCCGCGGCTCTGCATAGAATTAGTTGCGATGAATGAACCTTCGATTCAGGCTTTGCGTATGCCGTTGATCGCCGCGTGGACGGAAAAGGCGGAACAGCTGGATCTTTACGATTACATGCACGGGCTGGATTTCTTCCTCATTCCCCGGATTTATTTCCACACGCATTCCCGGATTCTGAAAGAAATGATCCGCAGTCATAAACTGCGTTCCGCTTATTTTGAAAGCTGCGGAACAGTACCGTTTCAGGGGCCCCAGCAGGAACTCATGCTGAAACTGCTGTGGAATCCGGACCTGGATGCGGATGCTTTTCTCAAAGACTGGTGCGAACATGCCGTCGGACGGAAATCCGCCCCGTATCTGATGGAATATTACCGGCGATGGGAAGAATACTGGACCGGTACGGATATCCGGAAAACTTCGTGGTATATTTCGGTAAAAAATGTTTACATGCAGCTGAGCGAGCGCAACACGCATACCTATGCACTGCAGAAAGGCGATATGAAAAAGCTGCGGAAACTGATGGAACAGGTCGCGGCAAATACCGAAACTCCGGAACAGAAAAAACGCGCTGAAATTCTGATGCGGCTTTTTGAATTCAGTGAAAATGCGTGCATCGCCGCTTTTTCTGAACTGATTCCGCCGAACGGAACATTGCAAACTCCGGAACAGGCACTCGAACTGCTGCGGCAGGTTCCAGCTGCAATCCAGGCAGGACAGAAATGTCTGCAGGACCCGCTGGTTCAAGTTCAGCCGGACAAGGGGGCATATCTGATTCAGGCAAGCCTTTCATCTGTCGGCAAGGTGATTCCGTTTCTGGATGATCCGCGCGTCCGGGAAGAATTGTCCAGGCTCGCAGACAATCAATCACTGCCGTTTGCTTTGCAGGCACAAATCAGAATCTGGCTGGGCGCGAAAGTCAAAAATCTGGTGGAAAACGGTTCTCTGGAATCGGAGAAGCCGCTTCCGGAACCGTTCTGGGGACGCAATCACGGCAGACGGGATAGGAAACATGCGTCCGACGGCCAGTATTCCTACATCACGGGAAATGGATTTTACAAATACCATGTAAAAATTGATCCGAAGAAGTCCTATCTTTTCCTGTGTGATATATTCATTGCCCAGGGCAGCGGCGAAGGCCGTTTCACTTTGCGCATCGCGCCATCTGCCGGAACGACCCCGCTGCAATGGCTGTCGCTGAAAAACAACATCCTTACCGGCGGAGTCTGGAATACTTACAGCATGTTGATCTGCGGCAATTCCAAAATGGCAAAAGCCGACAATCTGCAGATTCAGCTGTGGTTTCAGAAATTTGAGAAAGACGAACCGGTCTGGTTTGACAATATAAGACTGTACTGTCTTGATGAAATACATTGAAAGAGAAAGGAACAAACATGTCACAGGAAGGTTTCAGACTTCTTCAACGGGAATGCATCAACACCGGGCTTTGCTATGAATGCGGCTTGTGCGCATCAGTATGCCCGACCAAAGCAATAGAATTAAAACTTTATGACTGGGGACGCAACCCGGAACTGACCGGCAATTGTACGGATGGTTCATGCACCCGCTGCTATGATGTCTGCGCGGCTCAGGTTGTGCCTCTGGCAAAAATGGAAAAAACATTTTTCGGACGCAGCCGCGATATGAACACGGTTGAAAAAGTCGGCGGAGTCTGCCGTTTCGTCGGGACCGGCTGCGCAACCGATCCGGAAGTCCGCAAGCTCGGCGTATCCGGCGGGGTGGCAACCGCCATGATGCTCTTCGCATTGGAAAAAGGATATATCGACGGCGCGGTTCTTGCCGGATATGACAATGAAAAACCATGGCTGGCAAAGGCTTATGTCGCAACATCGAAAAAAGATGTGCTGGCATGTTCCGGTTCCAAGTACCAGCCGCATCCACAGCTTCTCGGTATTCGCGAAGCCTATGAAATGGGACTTAAAAAGATTGCGGTTTCCGCAACGCCCTGTCATGCGCAGAGTCTCCGTAAAATGATGATGAATCCGGATCTGGCGGAAATCGGCTCCATCATCAAACTGGTTTCCTGCAATTTCTGTGCGGCGCACTGGGCGCTTGCCGGGACAAAATGGCTGCTCAAAAACTGGCTGAACATTGACATTGAGGATGTCCGTGAACTGAATTACCGGACCGGAGCATTTCCCGGAACCATGCGGATTCGCACCAAAGACGGTGTGCTTCATGAAAAGGCTTTTGTCCGCAGCGGCGGAGTGGCTTCGCTGGGACGTTTCACCCCGGAAGAATGCCGCATCTGTCTGGAAAAAGTCGGATACGCCGGCGACGTGGTTTTCGGCGATACTTGGTGTCATCCATCTCTGCCGCCGAATTTCGATCTGTTCCCTCCGACAGAAGAGGACATGCAGAAGGATCCGCGCAAACGCGATGCGGCGGAGAAGGGACTTTCCGCCATTATCGCGCGCAGTGAATTCGGACAGAAACTGCTTCAGGAATGCCGTGACGCCGGTCAGATCAGAATGTGGGAAAACACTCCGGAAGAAACGGAAAAATTCCTTACGGGAGTGGCTTCCGAAAAACCGACCTGGTACGGTCCCTGGATCGAAGCACGCAAGCATCGCGGAATGCCGGTTCGGGAATATATCCTCTGATTGAAGAAAAACACTCCGGACGGCAGACGCCGTCCGGGATATATTGCAGGAGCAGGAAAATGAAACGATACGATGTGGCTGTAGTCGGCTGCGGAGTCGCCGGAGTGGCTGCCGCTGCCGCAGCTGCCCGCATGGGCGCAAAAACTGTAATGATTGAAAAGACCTGCACTCCGGGCGGTTTGGCAACTGCCGGTCTGATCAATATATTTCTGCCGCTGTGCGACGGCAACGGAACACAGGTTACGTTCGGACTGGCGGACGAACTGATCCGTCTTTCCCTGAAATACGGACCGGGGAAAATTCCTCCGGATTGGATGCACAGGAAAAATGCCGCAGAAGAAGAACGGCTCCGCTGCGTGTTTTCGCCGGCAGCCATGATACTTGCTCTTGAAGAACTGCTGATGGATAATCAGGTGGACATCTGGTACGACACGCTGGTTACCGGAGTTGAAAAATCCGGAAAGCAGATTCAATCCGTCACCGTGGAAAATACCGACGGCCGTTCTGCGATTGAAGCCAAATCATTTGTGGATGCCAGCGGCAGTGCGCTGCTTGCCCGTCTTGCCGGAGAAAATGTTACTTACGGCAAAAATGTGTTGTCACTCTGGGCTCTGGAATATGAAGGTTCAAAACAGTATGGACGCGACCGCATGGTTCCGGAAATCAATATGCTTACCCGCGGCAATCCGAACCGGACGTTTACCGGTCCTGATGCCAAAGACATCAGCAGTTATATGATGGAAACCCGTTCGATTCTGCGGAAATTCTATCAGGATGAACAGCAGGCGGGAAGATCCGACCGTTTTCAACGCTGGCCGCTCATGCTGGCTTCCATGCCGCAATTCCGCAAGATTGCCGCAAGAAAAGGCGATTTTGAATTGTCCGACAATATGAACAACCGGTATTTCGCAGACTCCATCGGGCTGGTTTCGGACTGGCGCAAAAGCGGTCCGGTCTGGGAAATTCCGTTCGGCACCATTACGGCTCCGGCAACGGAGAATCTTTTTGCCGCGGGACGCTGTATTTCCTCTGTCGGCGATGCATGGGAAATCACCCGGTGCATTCCGTGTGCATGTCTGACCGGAGAAGCCGCCGGTTATGCTGCGGCGTTCCGCTGTCAGGACTCCGGAGATCTGACCGAACAGGTTCAGAAACAGATGGTAAAAGGCGGCAATATTCTTCACTGGAGACAGGCATGAAGATCAGCGATCTGGAAACGGCAGATTCCCCCAAAGCCCTTGAGTTTCCGCATTTCCCTGCCCGCTGGCAGGCGGCAGTCTGGCGGAACTGGGGACTCGTCCCCACAGAACGCCTTGCGCAAATTCTGAAAACAACACCGGAAACCCTGCGTGCAGCCGCGGCAGAACTCGGATTGAATCCGGAGGAACCGGTTCAGGAAAAATGGTGTTCGCACAGTTATCTTTCCGTATTGCGCTGCAACTGGCATCTGCTTTCCATTGCGCAGCTGCTGGAACTGCTGAACTGGTCCGGGAATCGCCTGCTTCAGGTGCTGAACGAAGAAGATTTTTTCTGGTCAAAAGTGGGACGGCTGAAACCCGCAACAGGCAATGTCTGTTATTCGGAACTATCCCCGGAACAGAAGCGGCAAACCGCTGAAATACGGGCTGCCATGAAACAGTTCTTCTCCATCAGAAATTCCGGATATCTGGATGCACCGTTTGCTTTCATGAACCATTTTCAGAAACAAACGCCAACCCGGCAATCTCATCCATATGATTTTGAATTCAATTTCATTCATTCCTTTGCCGCCAGCTGCGGGGATATTTTTCTGAACGCTGATGCTGCGGACCCGGTTCCGGAAAATCTGCTTCAGCAATATGCTTCCATGGGAGTTCAGGGCGTCTGGATGCATGCTTTGCTCCGTCATTTTTATCCTGTTCCCGGCGCAGAGGAATATTCATCCGGCAGGGAGACCCGTCTGAAAAATCTGAAGAAAATTGTGGATCGCTGCGGAAAACATGGATTGGGAGTCTATCTCTATTTCAATGAACCGCGCTTCATGCCGCGTCCGTTTTATGATAAATTTCCGCAGTGGGCTGGCTGGGATCTGCTGGATGGCACATCCAAAACCATCTGCACAAACCGTACGGACGAACCGCTGCAATGGCTGGAAAACGGGATGAAGTTTCTGTTTTCGGAAGTCAAAAATCTTGCCGGACTGTTCTGCATCACCATGTCGGAAAACCCGACGCACTGCAATTACTCGTCCATGCGTGAAAAGTGTCCTTACTGCAAAGACGTACCGCAGGAGAAAATCATTGCGGATATAGTCCGGGCGATGGAACGCGGAGTCCACTCTGCAAATCCGGAAGCGCGGTTTATTGCATTTGACTGGTCATGGCGCCCGAACCGGCAGTCGGAAGACAATGCTGCGTTCAAAGCCGGGGTGATCCGGGAACTGCCGGAATCTGTCAGCATCGCAAGCGTCAGTGAATGGGGCATGATTACACACATCGGCGGAGTCCGCCAGTATCTGAAGGATTATTCCATTTCGCAGCCGGGGCCGAGCGGGGAATCTCTCCGGACATGGGAAGCCGCTCGGAAATGCGGACTGAAAACGGTTGCGAAAGTTCAGCTGAACAACAGCTGGGAACTTTCGGCGGTTCCCTATATTCCGGTTCCGTATCTGGTGCAGGAACATTTGCGCAATCTGCAGAAGGCGAAAGTTTCCGGCTTGATTCTGAGCTGGACCCTCGGCGGTTATCCCGGCGGAAATCTGCAGCTGCTGAATTCTTCTCCGGAAGAAATTGCCGCATCCATGTTTCATCCGGAATTGGCGGAAAAAGTCTGCCGTGCCTGGAAAATTTTCAGTGAAGCATTCCGGGAGTTTCCGTTCCACAATGGATCTGTGCTGTATCGCTGTCCGGAAAATTACGGACCGATGAATCTGCTTCATCTGCATCCGACAGGTTTTACGGCAACCATGCTCGGCTTTCCCTACGATGATCTGGAATCCTGGCGGGGACCTTATCCGGAAGAAATTCTGGAAGCGCAATTTGAAAAGCTGACAATCGGCTGGAAGAAAGGTCTTGCCGCGTTGAAGGAAGGCGAACAGCCGGAACAACAGGAACTGGCTGATTTCCAGGATGTTGTCCGGATCGCGGAAGCCTGCTATTGCCATTGGCGAAGCACATGGTGTCAGATCCGGTTCATCCGCGCCCGGAATCATGGTTTTCAGAAAGAAATCATGATCGGATGCCTGCATGAAGAAATTGAACTTGCTCTGCATCTTCATGAACTGGTCCGCAGAGATTCCCGGTTCGGTTTTGAAGCAAGCAACCATTATTACTATTCGCTCAATGATTTACGGGAGAAAGTCATTTCCTGCAGCTTCATATTGAAACAGCTGACATAAAACGGCTTATGGGAACCACCCGTTTCCGGAAAAAATGAAGAAACGGGCGTTTTCAAGCTGCTGCAATTGGCTGCGGAAACCATTCATGCACCGCGGCAGCAGATTTATTGAAGGATTCTCCGCGTAATGGGCTTTTTTTTGAATGCTGACACTTGTTTTTGGTGAGAATACATGTAGAGTACTGCAAATAACAGAGGAATCCGTATGCTGACGCAGAGAAATTATTTCGATGATCTTCAAGTTGCATTCGTAGGACATTTCCGGTCGCTTCACAACGGAACGTTCCGGCAGAGGGATATGCTGCGGATTGGACTGATGACCGGGCAGGAAGTAGTGAAAATTACGAGAACAGGTGAAAATATTGTCCAGTGTCCGATTCTCTTCTTCAATTTCGCACATGAAGAATACGTCTGGAAATCCTCCAGTCAGATTGCACGGGAAAGTTATTTTTTCGATATTTCCGGTCCGCGCGCAGACCGCATCCAGGAGACCCTGCGGAATGATTTTCCGCAAGGGTTCATCCGCTGCAATGATCCCGCGCCTTTTCTGCTGATTCTGGACACCATGAAAGAGTCTTTTTATAATTACCGGGCTCAGCGTCCTTACCGGCTGCCGATGTTTGTGGAGCAGTTCCTCACACAGATTTATGTGGATCACACTTCGGCATTGAGTGCCAGCAAATATGAAGCAAGTATCCGGAATACAGCACAGAAAATCTACGAATCGCCCGGAAACAGCTTTGATTTCTTTTTATGCGCGAAATCGCTGGGGATTACCGATACGCATTACCGGCGGCTGTTCAAATCGGTCATCGGGCTGCCGCCGGCTCAATATCAGCAGAAATGCCGTCTGACCTATGCCATGGGTCTGCTGAAAAAATCAAAAGAGCTTCAAATCCAGCAGATTGCGGAAATGTGCGGATTCAACTCGTCATCGGAATTCTCGCGTTTTTTCAAAAAACATACAGGGTTCTCGCCAATATATTACTGTCAGAAATTCGGGGAATGACCGGCGTCCGGGAAAAGCGGAAGCCGTATTTTTTCTGTGCGGCTGTCCGCTCGATTCCGTTTTCGCGGCCGGGATGAAAATCATTCCGGGAAATAAGGCGCGATACGCACAAAATTCATCAGCAGCTTTTCGCCATCCCTGCCGGAATCCCGGAAAACCAGTTCCTGAGTTTCTTTCGATGGAATGAACCGGATATAGCGGTAATTTATCCTGCCGGTTTTCTGGTTGTCACGCCGATCGGTATAATGGAAATCCTTCAGAATTTCAGCACGGGGCAATTCTGCGGAAACGGGAATCACACGCGGATTGACTTTCCCGTCACGGACGTCGTCATAATCCGCAGTCATGAATTCCAGCACATAAGGTTTACCGGGAACCAGTCCTTGCGCAATCTGAGTCAGAGAATTTTCCTGTTTCCCGTGTCCGGTAAAAACGGCAAAATGATCTCCGATGTTTGCAGCGCCCCAGCGGCCTTCGCTCAAGGACCCGAAATTGCGATGCGTGCCGACCTTCACATCACCGTGAACATCCCAGCCGTTCAAACCGTCCTCGAAATCGCCGTTTTTCACATGTTTCAGCAGATAGGTGTACCCGTATTTTTCCGACAGCAGCCCGGTATTTCCTTCAAGGATATAATGTCTTATCAATTCACAGCACCAGCGCGCGATTTCTTCATTGGCGTAGTTGAATCCCCAGAATCCGGCAAGTCCGATGCCGTTGAACTGCGGATCCGAGGCTATTGCCCGGAACTGCATATCCAGAAAATATTTGTAGTTCACACCGGGATGAAAATCCAGGGAAAGAACGGGATGCTGATGAAAATTGCCGAAGATGAATCCGAAGGCGCCGTTGGAATGCGGAATGAATTCATTCATCCGGGCGGCGGCTGTTTTCAGGGTATGTTTTATATATTCTCCGGCTTCAGATTCTGCCGGTCTGCTTTTGAAGTATGCTTCATACGCAATATAACCATGCCCGCCGCCGGCATTCATCAATGCGGAAACCGCCTTGTGATGAAAACCGGGAACCGCCGGGCCGTCGGTTCCACCAAACCAGTGCAGAAGATCTTTCTTCTGCGGATTTTTCATCAACGGGAAAGCGTCCGCCGCCACCAGCAGCCCTTCATCGCTGTTCCAGAAAAATTCATCGAATTCCACCCATTGCGACGAACGTTTGAAAACATTGCTGTTTTCTCTCAGCAGTTTCTTACGGAATGCCTTGATATTGTCTGGATTGTACGCATCCCGCGCCGGAGGGCGGATATGGTCTGCGCATTCCATCCCGACGGACGCTGTATAATCCCGCAAGTTTTCCGGAACACCGCGTGTACCGACCGTGTTGAATACCCCGAACACGTATTTTTCATGCCAGGCAAGATCATAATCCGCGATTCCGGGTATTACGCAATCATTTATTCCCGCATATTTATATAAAACAGGAACAGTCCGCACTATCAGTTTTCCGTTAAACGGCTGTTGAAACGCAATGGTATATTCTCCGGAGTCAAGCCGCCGCTGGGTTTCCTTCCGTACATTTTTTCCCGTGAGCAAGGGAGATTTTAAACCGGACAGTTCCGCATTGACCGGCTGTGCCGTTTCAAATCTGAAATACACCCAGCTCCGGCGGGGAACTGTAAAAGAGACGGACTTCACGTTTCTGAAGTCTTTCGACATCAGTTCCACAGTAAAAGAATTGAGTCTTTTTTCCTCTGTCTTCTTTTCCGGAGCGGCGATGGCGTAGATAAACTCTTTCTCCAGGACTTGTTTTCCCTGCTGAAAAACCTGTATCTTTACGGAATGCCTTCCTTCGGATTCCAGAGGAAGCTGGAAAAAGCCATCCCGGAACGCCGGATCCGGAATTTTTCTGCCGTCCACGGCCGCCGAAAGTGTGCAGTCGGCGTTTCCGCGATTCCAGAACAGAGGCAGAGTCCGGGTGCCGGCGGGAATTGCTTCCAGCCGGGCGGTCATCGGCTCCAGAATCAGCATTTTCTGAATCCGGCTCAGACAGTTGGAAGAACCTTCCGAGGCTTTCTCCGTCAGCGGAGTCAGCCGAATATCCGCAATTGCGATCTCACCTTGAAAATCCGGCAGGAAAAGAGCTGCTCCGAATTCGCCTTTTCTGCATGATTCACTCAATACAAATTCCTTGGAAAACTCTTTCCAGTCCGTGTTTTCAGGAAAATGACCGACATTGAATTCATGTCCCCAGCGATAATCATGAATCAGCAGACGCGGCTGGCTGGCACGAAAATTCCGGGTTTGAACTTTGCAGGAAAGCCGGTATTTTTCGCCGGAAACAAGATTAAGCCCGCTTTGCCGGAACAGCACCTTGCCATTTCCCCTGATGGACGAAAACAGCATATACCCCATATTATCCGGACCGCCGTCCGGGAAACAGACTCCGCTGCCGGAATCATGAACCCAGTAATAAGGAACTTCACTGGTTCCGCAATCTAATTTCCCGTTCGCGATCAGATTTTTCTCCTGCGCGGAAATAAAGCATCCGATCAGTGCCAGAAGCCCGGTGATAACCTGTTTCATCTGTCAGAAATCCTCAATTGTTTTCACGGAATTTCCGCAAACTGAATATTGCGGATGAAAATCTGATCGCCCAGAGCGGGATCGAGTGTATTGTTCAGAGAAAACACAAAAAGCACCGCATTGGCCTGATCGCCGGATGCCAGTTCATAGGAACATGATTTCCAGTTTTCGTTCGGAAAACCGATTCGCTTGGTTGCGTCTTTTCCCAGCGGCACTCTGCCTGCCCAGAACGATTTTGAAGATTTCAGACCGTATGAATAGAACATGATTCCTTTTAATTGTCCTTTTTTGCGCAAATCGAAGGAAATACGGTATCTGGTATTCGGCTTCACGGGAAATCCAAGTGTTTTATCCGCCTGGACTTTGTCATAAACAAAAAGCGCGAAATAGGCATTGCGGGACATGTTTTTCGCAGGATTGTTATAGAATTGCAGTAACTTGACAGAACAGACTCCCCTGCCGTCTTCTTGCGAAAAATCCATTTTCGCGCAATTCGGATACGAATCCATCTGCATTCGGAGTTTATCCTTCTGCGGATTTCCCGACGGGTAGGCGTCTCCGGCACAAAGAACCAGACTTCCGGCAAATAAAACAGCACTCAACAATGCTTTCATGATTTCTGAACCTTTCTGAACATTTTTACTGTTCCTGTGTTTTATTTTTTTATGACGATAATATAAAATATCACATCCGGAAGCCGATTACCTGGTATAAAGACTGACCGGAGAATTGTCATACCAGACCGCCAGATCTTTGGAAGCGGTTACGCACGGAATGGAGTTTTCACACACCACGTTCCCCGCAAACCGGATTTGTGTTCCGCCCCCGGAATGCGCACGGTGCGACCCCAGTGAAAAACTCTTGGCATCATAAAACATCCAGGCGCGGCCATTGGCATAAAAATCACGCCAGGATTCCGCATAAAGAGTCGTCTGGGATGCGTTCCTGCGCACAGCCGACATCCGGGAGATGAATTTTCCGCCGGTATATCCTTTTTTGATCGTGAAATAGCCGTTGGCTCCATAACTGGCATAGTGGAAACCATACAAGTTGGTGTAGGCTCCCTTATATGGCATACCGGTACCGGTGTTGTCCGTTTCATCGGACGGACAGTGAAGCAGACTTGAAAATTTTTTCCCTTCATCCCACTTGGACGCCCCCATGGTCTGCGCAAAAAATTCCGTGTAATAACCGGGCCAGACACATTTATCGACATTCTGCGTCGGCAGCACATAATCGGAATTATCCATGGAATACTGCATCCAGACCTGATAAATCTGGCGCCCGTTACCCAGACACATGACCGCTTTGGCCTTATTACGTGCCGAATTCAATGCGGGAAGAAGCATCCCCGCAAGAATGGCAATAATAGCAATCACGATAAAGAAAACTTGTTAAATATACATTATTTTATGTAATATATAACTATGATAGATTCTCCAGAAACCGGCAGAAGTCGCTCCGATCAACCGCACTTGTATTGTCCGGAATCCCCCAAAAACAGAATACGGAATTCCCGGTTTCCCGTCAGATTCAGCAGGGCAACACTGTCACGTAGAGAGTTCAAAATTGATTCATCAACAATCAACAATCCGTTGAACTCCGGTGGATTCAACAGAAAACCTGCAACTGTCTGTGAATTGGGAAATCCTTCCTGTTTCAAAACCTCAACCGCACTGTTGGTCGGCGCCAGTACCAGCGGATTTTCTTTGAGACCCCGTGCCAATTCTTTCAAAGTCGATGTCTTTCCGGAACCGGCAACGCCGCGCAGTAACGTGAAACGGTCTCTGCTCCGCAAAATCCACTGAATAACTTGATAATGTCCCAAATTTTGTGATGGGACGTGTTGTTTGACAAAGGTGCATCTGCCCTTTATTTTGAGTTGCTCAAAATCAAATCATAAAGGAAACGCAGATGCAGGGTAAAATTGGCATGGAGTTGTCGTTTTGTCAATCAGAAGAAGGATTTTCTTTGGGTGAACTTGTTGTAAAACTGGCTGATGTGCATGAACGCAAAGCATTCGGGGAACTGCTGAAGATGATCTTGCAGATGATGCAGGAGATCCTGATGTATCGTATTTTTCATGGAAAAATCGATGCAATGAAGTGTTGTACCGCCGGTCATCTTCGCCTCAATGGTAGCTTCGAACGGCGTATTCTTACCAATCTTGGAGAATTCAAAATGACGTTCTGGCGTGTGAGCTGTTCTGCGTGCGAAAAAACTTTTCGCCCTTGCAACGATTCATTCACTTGGGGCGTTACCAGACGAAAACCAATGAACTTGAAAAGCTGATTGTAGAAGCAGCAAGCGAGACGAATTATCGGCGTGCGGTCCAGGAATTGGCGCGTGATGGAAAGCTGCCGGTATCATTTCATACCGCGCATGGTTGGGTGTTGCGCACTGATTGCGATGAAATAGACATTTCAAAACGAGTGATCGGAACTACCCCGATTCAGATTATGCCAGACGGAACCAGATTCAAAGGAGCAGGTTGTAATGGCGAGGCACGTAAAGGCGATTTGAAGGTGGTTATCGGGATTACCACCCGTGGAGAAATATTTCCGCTTGGAAGTTGGGCTGGAACAAGTTGGGATACTATCAGCAAGCAATGGAAAGAACAGGGAATGAAGTTTCCTGATGGCAGTATTTTGATCTGTGATGGTGAACTTGGATTGTCCGAAGCATTTGCCGAATATGCTTCGGAACAGCAACGTTGCCACTGGCATATCAATCGGGATTTGTATCACGCAATGTATCAAAATGGTGGACGCAAGGTGGATTCCAAACCAATTCAAGAGGCTTTGGTCGGAGCGCTGGCGATCGAATTGCCCCAGAAAGATTTTAAGCAGGTATCTGAACAAGAAAAAGACGATATCGAGGAACGAATGGAGAAAACAGAAGCTGCCATTGATCAACTGATCGGATATTTGCAAGGACATGGGTATGAGGCGGCGGCAACCTATATGCGACGGGCAAAAATCGGTATGTTCGGTTATATTCGCCGCTGGCTGAAATGGGGACTGATCTTTCCAAGAGCTTCCTCGATGGTCGAAAGGGTTATGCGGGAACTTGGACGTAGAATTAAGAAAATTGCTTATGGGTGGAGTGATAAAGGCGTAACGAAAGTTGCGAGAATCATATTGAAAAGATTTGCAAACGCCAGTGAATGGGAGGATTACTGGCAAAAAAGGATGGAAATTATCGGCAACGTCGTCATCGGCGTTGGAAATTACAAGTGTTTTTCACAGAATTTGGGACAATAACATGTAAAAGATAAGACTTCATCTGACAAAACAAGAAAAAAATGCTATATTTAAGAGAGCATCAAAAAGAGAAAGCTATCATGTATAGGAGATGGAGCAAAATAACGCGAAAGGCGGAGGAAAAAGGACTCCTTGTCAAGTAAATTGTTTTTACCACAAAAACAACTCAACAAAGGAGTCCAAAGATGTGGAAGA
>CAKUJH010000038.1 GCA_934661375.1 uncultured Victivallales bacterium | reverse complement strand
GCCCTGTGCGATCGGGAGCAGATATTTGCGTTCGCGGCGGGAAACCGAAATCAATACATTGCCGGATGTCGGCAGACTGAAACCTGCCGCTTCTTCCGCTTTGTAATAGGCGAGGCCGAAGTTTTCCGCCATGCCCATGACTTCGCCGGTGGCGCGCATTTCCGGACCCAGCACCGGGTCGACTTCCGGGAACATGTTGAACGGGAACACCGCTTCCTTGACGCCGTAGAAGCTGTCGCAGCACGGTTTGATATTGCCCAGATCCGCCATGGATTTGCCCAGCATGAGTTCCGTGGCAAGACGCGCCAGCGAAACGCCGGTAACTTTGGAAACCACCGGGACGGTACGGGATGCCCGCGGGTTGGCTTCAATGATGTAAACCTTGTCCTCGCAAATGGCGTACTGCACGTTCATGATGCCCATCACGTGGAAATCCTGACCGATGGCTGCCGTGTATCTGCGGATGGTGTCCTGATGTTCTCTGGAAATGGTGATCGGCGGGATCACGCAGGCGGAGTCGCCGGAATGGATGCCCGCCAGTTCGATGTGTTCCATGATGGATGCCACAAAAGTTTCCCTGCCGTCGGAAATGGCGTCCACTTCACATTCCGTGGCGTTGTCCAGAAAACGGTCGATCAGCATCGGATATTCGGGGCTGACCTGAATCGCTTCCACGGCATATTTCCGGAGCATGGCTTCGTCGTAGATGACTTCCATGCCGCGGCCGCCCAGCACGAAGGACGGACGCACCATCACCGGATAGCCGATCCTGGTTCCCAGCGCAACCGCTTCCTCCAGCGAACGCGCCGTGCCGCTTTCCGGCTGCGGAATGCCCAGCTTGATCATCCGTTCACGGAAATATTCGCGGTCTTCTGCCAGACGGATGCCTTCCGGCTGCGTGCCGATGATGTTGACTCCGTTGTCTTTCAGGACCTGCGACAGATTCAGCGGCGTCTGCCCGCCGAACTGCACGATTGCCCCGTACGGCTGTTCTTTTTCGTAAATCGCCAGCACGTCTTCCACGGTCAGCGGTTCGAAATACAGTTTGTTGCTGGTGTCATAATCCGTGGAAACCGTTTCCGGATTGCAGTTGACCATGATGGATTCCCAGCCGTTGTCCCGCAGCGTGAACGCCGCATGGACGCAGGTGTAGTCGAACTCGATGCCCTGTCCGATACGGTTCGGACCGCCGCCGAGAACCATGATTTTCTTATTGGCGGAAACCGGCACGTCGTCTTTCACATCGGCATAGGTGGAATAGTAATAAGCCGCATCTTTGGCTCCGCTGACCTTGACCGTCTGGAACTTGGCTTTCATGCCGATGGCGAGACGGGCGCTGCGGACATTCTTTTCGGTGGTGTTGAACAGTTTTGCCAGATAGCGGTCGGAGAAGCCGAACAGTTTGGCTTTTTTCAGCAGTTCCGCCGGCAGACTGGGGAACGCATAGCGGGTGAGTTCCATTTCGCAGTCGGCGATTTCCTTCATCTGCTCGATGAAGTAACGGGTGATGGAAGTCATTTTGACCACTTCGTCAACCGTCATGCCTTTGAGCATTGCCTCATAAATCAGGAAGAACCGTTCGTTGGTGGGAGACACCAGACGCTGCCGCAGTTCATCCAGAGAAAGCGCCTGGAATTTTTTGACCTGACCCAGCCCGAACCGTCCGATTTCCAGCGACCGGATCGCTTTCTGGAATGCTTCCTTGAAATTCTTGCCGATGGACATGACTTCTCCCACGGCTTTCATCTGCGTGCCAAGCGTGGTTTTTGCCTGCGGGAATTTCTCAAATGCCCAGCGCGCGAATTTCACCACAACATAATCGCCGTCCGGCGTATATTTTTCCAGCGAACCGTCGCGCCAGTAGGGGAATTCATCCAGTGTGAGACCGGACGCCAGTTTGGTGGAGACCATGGCGATCGGGAAGCCGGTGGCTTTGGACGCCAGCGCGGAGGAACGCGAGGTACGCGGATTGATTTCAATGACCACGATTTTTCCGTTTTCGCGGTTGTGGGCAAACTGCACATTGGTTCCGCCGGTAACGCCGATGGCATCCACAATGCGGTAGGCATAATCCTGCAGCTGTTTCTGCACGGATTCCGGAACGGTGAGCATCGGTGCCACGCAGAAACTGTCGCCCGTATGCACTCCCATCGGGTCCACGTTTTCAATGAAGCAGACCGTGATTTTCTGTCCTTTGGCATCGCGGACCACTTCCAGTTCGAGTTCTTCCCAGCCCAGCACGCATTCTTCAACCAGCACCTGACCGATCAGACTGGCTGCCAGTCCGCGGGTAACCACAGAACGGAGTTCCTCCACGTTGTAGACAATGCCGCCGCCGGTTCCGCCCATGGTGTAAGCCGGACGCAGAACTACAGGATAGCCGAGTTTATCGGCGATTTTTTCCGCTTCCTCAACGGTATAGCAGGGATCGGAATGCGGCACGGGAACGCCGAGTTTTGCCATGGTAGCTTTGAATTCGATACGGTCTTCACCGCGTTTGATGGCTTCCAGATCCACTCCGATGACTTTGACATTATATTTGGCGAGAATGCCTTTTTCGCTGAGTTCGGATGCCAGGTTGAGGGCGGTCTGTCCGCCGAGGTTCGGCAGCAGCGCATCGGGGCGTTCTTTGGCGATGATCTGTTCCAGACGGGAGGCGATCAGGGGTTCGATGTAGGTATGGTCCGCCATACCCGGATCGGTCATAATGGTGGCAGGGTTGGAGTTGACCAGGACGATTTCATAACCTTCCGACCGCAGGGCTTTGCACGCCTGAGTTCCGGAATAGTCGAATTCGCAGGCCTGTCCGATGATGATCGGTCCCGAACCGATAATCATGATCTTGTTGATGTCATTGCGCTTGGGCATAGTTCCGCCGTATCCTTTCTCTCTGTAACAGCTTAAAAAAACTCTCCGACTAAAATACAGTAATATGACCCCGAAATATCTTTTTTTCAAGTCATTTTTGCGAAAACGGCGGATTTTGTTCCGTAAAATAAAAAATCCAGTTTTTTTATGGATAATTAGTGTCAACTAATTGACATTCGAAAAAAAAAGTGCTATATTATCGCGCGAAAATCGGAAAAAGGAATGTCCGCTTTCCGGTGAATATATGAATTTTATACAGGAGAATTGATAAGAAACAGGATGGATACACAATGCTTTTACTGCGTTCATTGCTGTAAATGAACAATATAACAATCAAACTACTAATGGAACCAACGCCGGAAAAAAAGTAAATGCCGGCAGAAAGAGATAATATCATGAATTTCAATCCTGGAGCATGGAATCGGGAAGTCAATGTGCGAGACTTCATTCAGCGCAACTACACCCCCTACGATGGAGATGCCTCGTTCCTCGCCAAACCGACCGAGCGCACTCTGAAGCTCTGGAAGCTGCTTACCGACCGGATGAAACTGGAACGGGAACGCAAAGGCGTTTACGATATTGATGAAAAGACCATTTCCACCATTACCTCCCATCGTCCGGGCTACATCGACAAGGAGCTGGAACAGATCGTCGGCCTTCAGACGGATGAACCCCTGAAACGCGCCATCATGCCGTTCGGCGGCATCCGCCTGATCTATAATGAACTGGAAGCCTACGGGCGCAAAATGGATCCGGAAGTGGCGAACATCTTCAAATACCGCAAAACTCACAACGACGGTGTTTTCGATGTGTATACCGATGAAATGAAGCTGGCGCGTCATGCCGGAATCATGACCGGTCTTCCGGATGCCTACGGACGCGGACGCATCATCGGCGACTATCGCCGTGTGGCTCTGTACGGTGTTGATTTCCTGATCCGGCAGAAGGAAGAGGCCAAGAAAAACATGGTGATCGACGTCATGGATCCCGAACATATCCGCAAGCGTGAAGAAATCGCCGAACAGATCAAGGCTCTGAAAGAACTCAAGGAAATGGCGGCGGCGTACGGGCGGGATATTTCCCGTCCGGCGGAAGACGTGAAGGAAGCTATTCAGTGGCTGTATTTCGGCTATCTGGCCGCGGTCAAGGAACAGAACGGCGCCGCCATGTCCATCGGCCGTACATCCACGTTCCTCGACATTTATGCGGAAGCCGACCTGGCGTCCGGCAAATACACGGAAGAGGAAATCCAGGAATTCGTCGACCAGTTCATCATGAAACTGCGTATTGTCCGTTTTCTCCGCACTCCGGCATACGACGAGCTGTTCAGCGGCGACCCGACCTGGGTGACGGAGTCCCTTGCGGGCATGGGGCTTGACGGGCGGCACATGGTCACGAAGATGAGCTACCGTTATCTGCATACCCTCACCAACCTCGGTCCTGCGCCGGAGCCGAATCTGACGGTGCTGTGGAGCTGCCGTCTGCCGGAAAACTTCAAAAAATTCTGCGCGGAGACCTCCGTGCATACATCTTCCATCCAGTATGAAAACGACGACATCATGCGTATCAAGTTCGGAGACGACTACGGTATTGCCTGCTGCGTGTCCGCCATGCGGATCGGCAAACAGATGCAGTTCTTCGGCGCACGCTGCAACCTGGCGAAAGCGCTGATGTACGCCATCAACGGCGGGCAGGACGTGAAGAACAACAACATCCAGGTCGGTCCCGCAATCCGTGTTCTGGCCCAGAACGGCCCGCTGAACTATGATGAAGTCATGCGCAATTTCAATGAGATCACCGACTGGCTGTCCAAGCTCTACATCGACGCCTTGAACTGCATTCATTACATGCACGACAAGTATTGCTACGAACGCATTGAAATGGCTCTGCATGATGAAGAGATCTTCCGCACCATGGCGGGCGGCATTGCCGGATTGTCCGTGCTTGCGGACAGTCTTTCCGCCATCAAGTACGCGAAGGTTACGCCGGTGCTGAACGAAGCCGGACTCGCCAAAGACTTCATCATCGAAGGCGACTTCCCGAAATATGGTAACAACGACGACCGTGTGGACTCCATTGCGGTGGAAATTGTCAAGAACTTCGAAAAGAAACTTGCCAGCCATTATGCCTACCGTCATTCGAAACCGACGCTGTCCATTCTGACCATCACCAGCAACGTGATGTACGGCAAGAAGACGGCGTCTACTCCGGATGGACGCAAAGCCGGCGAACCTTTCGCTCCAGGTGCCAACCCGATGCACGGCCGCGACGTCAACGGCGCTGTCGCTTCGCTGAAATCCGTCTCCAAGATTCCGTATGACTATGCGGAAGACGGCATCAGCAACACCTTCAGCATCGTTCCCGACACCCTCGGCAAGACGGATGAAGAAAAAGTCAACAACCTGGTCGGACTGATGGACGGCTATTTCATGGATTCGGCGCACCACCTGAACGTGAACGTGCTGAACCGTGAAACGCTGCTCGACGCCATGGATCATCCGGAAAAATATCCGCAGCTGACGATCCGTGTTTCCGGCTATGCCGTGAACTTCATCAAGCTGACCCGCGAACAGCAGATGGACGTGGTCAGCCGTACCTTCCATAAGAAATTCTGAAAAGAAACTGAATATGGAAGCATCCGGCAGAATTCATTCGTTTGAAAGTTTCGGAACTCTCGACGGTCCCGGCATCCGTTATGTGGTGTTCATGCAGGGCTGCGCGCTGCGTTGCCGCTACTGCCACAATCCGGATACCTGGGATCCGCAGGGCGGACGGCTGATGACCGTTTCCGAAATCATGAAACAGATTGAGTCCTGCCGGAATTACATCCGGTCCGGCGGGGTTACGCTTTCGGGCGGAGAACCCCTGCGCCAGCCGGAATTTGCACTTGCTCTGCTGGAATCCTGCCGGCAGAGCGGGTTTCATACCGCCGTGGATACCGCGGGATCCGTTCCCTTGGAAATTTCCCGTCCGGTCATTGATGCCGCAGACATGCTCCTGCTGGACATCAAAGCGCAGGATCCCGAATTATGCCGGAAACTCACCGGCTATGACAACAGTCATGAACTTGCCACGCTGGATTACTGCGAAAAAACCGGCAAAACGGTCTGGATCCGGCACGTGCTGGTTCCCGGCTGGACTCTTGACTTCGAACGTCTGAAAAAACTGGCGGCTTTCCTGAAACCGTACCAGTGCATCAAGCGGATTGACCTGCTGCCATTCCACAAAATGGCAAGTTTCAAATGGGAAAAACTGGGTCTGAAAGATCCTTTTGAATCCGTACAGGAACCGGATAAGGAAGACATCCGGAAAGCGGAAGAACTTTTCCGCTGATATCCCCCGAATCCTCTGTCGAACAGCCGGCACGGTCTGCCGCGCATACAGAAAAATCCCGGAACCTTCCCCATACCGGGAAAATTCCGGGAACAATGCGGTTGTTTCAGCCGATCTTCTGTCCGCTGCGCCGTACCGCCAGCGCAACTGCCAGAGCCGTAATTTCCTCTTCATTCTGTGTTTCCGGTGAACGCAGACGCACCAATGCGCTGAGTCCATGGATCAGCAGCGAAATCAGAAATCCGGTAACGGCAGTGATTGCCACTGCCATCAGCATGATTTGAAGAGCTTGAAGCATGATTTTCCTCCCTTAATTCTTGATCAGGCAGATGTATGCGGCGGTGATGATTGCCGTTGTAATGACGCCGCAGATATTCGCACCCAGAGCGTACTGCATGATGACCGCGCCGGGGTTGTCATGGGCGACCGCTTTCTGCGCCACCTTCGCCGTACTCGGCACGCAGCTTACGCCGGCAATGCCGATGACCGGATTGTATTTCCCGCCGGTGAAGAGATACATGAGGTATCCGCCTGCCAGACCGCCCACTGCGGAAAGTCCCAGTGAGACAATGCCCAGCACCAGCAGCGGAAGCACCTGCGGGTTCATGATGGTTTTGGCATCACACAGCACGCCCAGCAGAATGCCGAGGGTGAGCGTTGAACCGTACAGAATGATCTCGCTGACAAAGAAACGGAATTTTTCCAGTCCGGATTCGCGGATGGCGATTCCCAGAAACAGAGAAAAGAACAGCGGCGAAGCAACGGGAAACAGGAAAGAGAGCAGAACACATGCAATCACCGAAAAAATCAGTTTTTCGGACGAGGTGAATTCCCGGCGCTTCTTTTCCTGCGGCATCTCAATCATGCGGAGACGTTTCGGCACCAGGAAACGGATCAGATACGGGAATCCGCCGTAAGCCAGTGCCAGATACAGGTATGCCACCACTGTGATCGGCACAAACAGATCCGGCGCCATTTTCAGGGAACCGAACAGCACCATCGGACCGTCCGCACCGCCGACCAGCGCAATGGACGCCGCTTCGCCCAGCGTCATGCCTTTGAACAGCATGGCGATCGGAAGCGTAACCAGTGTACCGAATTCCGCGCAGATGGCAATGAACATGCTCTGATACGGCCGTGCCATGACAAAGCCGACATCCAGCAGGGAGCCGATCCCGATGAAAATCAAACAGGCTATCAGTCCGTTGCTGAACGCAAACGTGTAGACCGGCTGAAGCCAGTCGATCTGGCACAGAGTCATGAGATTGTTGTTGCTGGACTCGATGGAATCCAGAAACAGCGTGCCGACTTTGGTTGCATCGACAGCCGTTTTATTGACCATGCTGACCGGATCGAAGAACATCATGGCGGCATTGATGGTGCTCATGCCCAGCCCCATGGGAATCATGAGCAGCGGTTCCAGTACGCCTTTGCGTCCCAGATGCACCATGACAATGCCCAGTATGACCAGCACAATCCGCGCGACTGCAGTTTTCCAGTCATTTTCGAACTGATAGGAAAGCAGGTCGATCCCCTGAAAAATTTCGGAAAATTTGAAATTCATGGCAGCGTACCTCAACCTTTGATCAGAGCCAGCAAAGCACCGGTCTGAACCTGTTCGCCTTCGGCTACTTCAAAACGGGCAACGACGCCATCCGCTCCGGCGATGACCGGGGTTTCCATTTTCATGGCTTCCAGCACAATGACGGGGGTGGAGCTTTTGACGGTATCGCCGGGCTTGACCAGGAAACGGATCACAGTTCCGGGAATCGGGGTATGCACCTCATGGAATTTTCCGGAATCGGAGGCAGCCGCAGCCGCTTCACGCGGAGCCGGGGCTGCGGATTTTTCCATGCGCGCAGAATAGGAGTAGGTTTTACCGTTGACCTGCGCACTGCCGCCTTTCAGTTCCACTTTGTATTCCTTGCCGTTGACCGTAACAATCATCGGACCGTCCTGCTGTGCCGGAGCCGAGTTTTCCTTTTCATTTTTCGCGGTATTTTTCCGGACGCCGATCTTGCCTTCGCCTTTGAGGAACGCGATGCCTTTTTCCAGGCAGGTGGCGGCGATGAAGATGTTTTCATCCGAGCAGGGCAGCTGATTCGCCTGAAGCATGGCGATTGCGGCCTTGCGTCCTTTTGCCGGATTTTCATCATTGATATCCAGCGGGTTGCGCCGGGTCGGTTCCAGTTTCAGCTGTTCCGAGGCGATCCGGATCACTTCCGGATCCGGCTTGCCGGGCGTTCTGCCGAAGTAACCCAGAACCATCTTTCCGTAGCCGTCCGCAATCTTTTTCCAGGGACCGAACATGACGTTGTTGAATGCCTGCTGGAAATAGAACTGGGAGACCGGGGTAACGCTGGTTCCGTAACCGCCCTTGACCACGACGTCACCCATGGCTTTGATGAAGTCCGGATACTTGTCCATCAGGTTGTTGTCGCGGAGCATCTGCGTATTGGCGGTGAGTGCGCCTCCAGGCATCGGGGAGAACGGAATCAGGGGTTCGACTCTGGTGGCTTCCGGCGGCATGAAATAGTCTTTGAGAGCTTCCTTGAGATGTTCTTCCAGACGGATGATTTTTTCCGGATCAATGTCCAGCGTATAGTCCGTGCCGCGCAGAGCGTGCCACATGGTCAGCACATCCGGCTGGCAGGTTCCGCCGGAAAGCGGGGCGATGGAGAGATCCAGCTGATCCGCGCCGCCGTCGAGTGCCGCCCGGTACGCCAGAACGCAGCAGCCGGCAGTTTCGTGACTGTGGAAGGCAATGCGCATTTTATCGCCGAGCAGCCGGCGCGCCATGCGGATGGTTTCATAGACTTTCTGCGGACAGGAAGTTCCGGATGCATCCTTGAAGCAGAGGGAATCGAACGGCACATGGGCATCCAGAATGCGGCGGAGAACGGTTTCATAGAATTCAGCGGTATGCCCTTTGCATCCGGGCGGCAGTTCCATCATCGTGACGGTCATCTCGTGATTGAGGTTTGCCTCATGAATGCAGGTCCCGCTGTAAATCAGATTGTCAACGTCATTCAGAGCATCGAAGTTCCGGATGGTGGAAATGCCGTGTTTCTTCATCAGTGCAGCATGGAGCCTGATCATGTCGCGCGGCTGGGAATCAAGACCGACCACGTTGATGCCGCGGGCAAGAGTTTGCAGATTGGCGTCCGGACCCGCTGCGGCGCGGAACTTGTCCATAATCTGGAACGCATCTTCATTACAGTAGAAATAAGCCGCCTGAAAAAGCGCGCCCCCGCCGGCTTCAAAATGGCGAAGTCCGGCTTCGGAGGCTTCCCGCACCAGCGGAAGAAAATCGTTGGAAAACACTCTGGCTCCGAAGACGGACTGAAAGCCGTCACGGAACGCGGTCAGCATGAAATTGATCTTTTTCATAAATATACAATAATCCTGTTTTGCTGTCGACATGCCGTTTCCCGCGGCACGTCTGACGATGCCATGCTCCTGTAAATCGAAACAGCATGGCGTTCTGTCGTCCGGGTACAGTACCGGACGTTCCATGAGAAATAAAATACGGTGATCCGCAGTGCCGGAAACGGACAGCGGATTTTTATGGAAAGACGGTCAGCAGACAGGACCGGCGCGTACTGGCAAAGCGGATTTCAGCAGAATATGCAGACTGGAGGACGCCGCGGCGCGGCTTACCCCATACCGGAAAAATGCAGTGAACCCGGCAAAAGATCCGGTGTCCGGCAGCCAGGCGGCTTCGGTGCTTCCGTTTCTGGAAAAAACAATGCGTTCGGCTGTTGAGGTCTTGCGCAGTTTCTGAAGAAAACGGGAAAACTGAAATCGGAAAAATTGACTGCTTTCATTGACTCTGCCGCAATCAGCGGAGTGAAAAGAGGAGTTTTCCCAGCCGGCGGAAACGGTATTCCGGGAGAAACCGCCGAAAAGGTATCCCAGCCAGAACAGACCGGCGAACAGCAGGAACAGCATACCGGTCAACCATGCGGTGTGAGACAGCCGAACCGTACCGGCTGACTGTCCTGCCGGACTGCCGCCGGAAACCGCTGCCGGATTCTGCTTCCTTAAATGACACATAGTAAAACCGCCTGTTTGAAAACCTGCATATTATAGCATGATTCCGGAAAATGTCAAAGCCTTTTTTGTGAAAAAATGCGGAAAGTCATTTGTATACTGAAAAAGTTGGATTACATTACTTTGCCCGGAACAATGAAAGGAGATCAGACATACTGCTGTTTTATGGATTCAACGACCGTTACATTAATATTGCAAATCGCCGCCATTGTCCTGTTTATCTGCATCAGCGCATTCTGCTCCAGCGCAGAAATGGCATTGTTTTCCCTGAGCCGCCCCAAAGTTCTGTCTTACCGCAATTCTCCGCAGAAAGTCCGCCGGATTATCTGGCAGCTGATGGAAGGGCAGCACCGCACCCTGATCACCATTATTTTCTGCAACATGTTTGTGAACAGCATGGTTTCCATGCTCAACGAATCCATTCTGCGGAAACTGGCATTGCCGCCGGCAGTTACTCTGGCGGTGTCCGCTTTTACCGGCATTGTGATTCTGCTGCTGTTCGGCGAAGTCAGTCCCATGACAGTGGCGTATGTATACAGTGAAAAATGGGCGGATATTGCGGCTCGCCCGGTTTATTATGCCCGGAAGTTTCTTGCCCCGCTGACTTACGCCGTGGAAAAATTCTGCGATGCGGCACTGAATCTGCTGGGACGCGCCAAACCGGAAGGTCTGACGCCCGAAGAATACCTTTCGTATATTGACCTCTGTCAGGAACGCGGCATCTTTTCTGAAGGGGAAGCCAAACTCATGAAAGAAACCTTTGCCCTGCGGGATAAAACAGTGGAAAGCGTCATGCGCAACCGCTCCAATCTGTATTATGTCACGCGCACGGATTCACCGGACACCATCCGCCGGATTATCCGGGAACACGCCCAGGCGTATCTGCCGGTCAGCAGCGAAAACCGTCTGGACAGTGCAGACGCCATTCTTTCGGCACGGCTGTTTTTTGCCTTGCCTGCGGCAGCCCGCAACAACTGGCAGCATTCTTCCTGCGTGCTGGATCGTGCCGTTTTCATTCCGGAAAACACCACGCTGGAAAAAGCCCTGCGCACTTTGAAACGGACCGGAGCTTACGCCGCACTCGCCGCGGATGAATACGGCGCAGTGTCCGGAGTCATCACCCGTGAAGATATTTATTCGGAACTGGCAGGGCGTTCCGTGGAGTTGGATGAGCAGTCTGAATGTGAACTTATTCAAGTCGGTCCGAACCGCTGGCTGTTTGACGGCATGGCAACGCTTGACTTCATGAAAAACGCCTTGAAGCTGCAAATACCTCATGACCGTTTTTCCGCTTCTACGCTCAACGGCATTTTCTGTGAGCTTCTGGGAGCCATTCCGAAACAGGGAGACCGGGTTTCTTTTGACCAGGTAACCATGTATGCTCATGCCATGGCGGGCAACCGGGTGTCGCGCATTCTGGTCACGCTGAATCCGCGTCCCGCAGAATCTGCCGGAAACATGGTGGACGGCAAATGATACTGTATCTGTGTCTGACTTTGTTTTTCGTGCTGTGCCAGGGATTTTTTTCCGGCATGGAAACCGGCATGGTTTCGGTATTGCGTCCCCGTGCGGAACACGCCGCCAGAAAAGGCGGGAAAAAAGCGTGGATGATGCTTTATTTCCTGCACCGTCCGGGCATCATGATCGCAACGGCGCTGATCGGCGTGAACATCAGCGTGGTCATGGCATCCCTGATGGCAAAGGAGCTGTTCCAAAGTCTGAATCTCTCCGGCGGTGCGGCACTGACTGCCGGCGGCATGGTATTGAGTGTATTGATGCTCTGCTGTGAAATTGTCCCGAAAAACTGGTTCCGGGAAGCCGCTTACCGCCGCTGCTCCTGCTTCATTCCCGTATTTTACGGATTCTACCTCCTGCTGATCGGACCGGTCCGGCTGTTTGCGGCGTTCACCGGATTTCTGAGCCGTCTGGCGGGACATCTCGGCGGAAGCGGCGACAAGAATCCGGTGGCGGGTATGCGTGATGACTTCCGGCTGTTCCTGCGGGAAAGCCAGGCGTACGGTTCAGTGGATGAATCGACGGCTTCCATTCTGGACCGCGCCATAGATGTTCCGGGTATGCTGATTAATCAGATTCTGATTCCGCGCGGCAAAGTGCGTGCCATCCCATCGGATATGACTGTCCGGACGGCTTTTCAATTCTGCCAGAAATATGATCTGACCAAAGTTCCGGTTTATCCTGCGCAAGGAGGAAAAAAAGGGGAATGGTGCGGCGTATTCAGCATCTATGATGCGATTTATTCCGTGGATGAGGAAAAATGGGATACTCTCCCCGTTTCCTCCTGCGCCGCCCGGCTCTATTTCATAGAGGAAAATCTCAAACTGGGTGAACTGCTGGAACGTCTGCGTTTTCGCCGGATTCCTTTCTTCGTGGTATTGGACCGGAATAAAAAACAGACAGGAATTGTGCGTCCGGAGGATTTGGCGGCATTGCTTTTTGAGCATTGAAGTGCTATATTGGTTCGGCAACGGGAACATTTTAACGAAAGGGAATGAAAAATGTCAGTGGAAAGTGCCAGAGCTTTTTGTGTCCGTATGATGAGTGATGAAGATTTTCGCGGTCAGCTTGCCCAGGTCAAGGATGCGGCGGAGATTGACAGTCTGGTCGGCAAGGAATACAGTTTCAGCAAAGCCGACCTCGGCAAAATCATCGGCGAGTTCATCGGTCATAAACTGGAGGAAGGTGAACTGGAACAGCTCATCTGCGGATTCTTTGAAGAACAGGTGGAAGCCGGCAACAAAGAAGTCTGCAATGTGGTGATCGGCTGGCTGAATAAGCTGGCTTGAGTTTTCAGAGTCGAAGCGCCGGGTTGTCCGGCGTTTTTTTTTTGACAGGAGGCAGCATGAATATTTCTGGCAGATACATGGCGGCGGGACTTGCTGTTCTGCTGCTGTCCGGGGCAGGAGCCTGCGGCGACGGAAAACCGGACAAGACTTCCCCGAAAGCGGATGCGGATGCTGAAAAAACCGAAAAACCAGCTCCCCGGAAACCGGTTGTGGAGGATTCGGAGGAAGGATCTCTGAAAATACGTATTCCATCGGGAAATACCGGAAAAAAGGAAGCTGCTGTCCGCGCCGATACGGAAAATGTAACGGTTCTGGAATCCGGAGAAACTGCGGAGGAAGAAAATAACGGCAAACTCTCTGCCAAAGAAAAAGCGGTATTGCAGGCATTGCGCACTCCGCGTCCGGAAGGTTCGCTGGCAGCCCGGCTGTCTTCTCTCAACAGCGGAAAGGTGATCCGCTGGTCGCCGCAATGGACGGACAGCGGAACCGGAGGTGTGCGTCTGCCCGCGACCGCGCTCAGCCCGGATAAAAGCATCATACTGCTGGTGGAAACGCTGGGGGACGCCGGCGGTCCGTACGGTTCCCGGCTGGTGTTTCTGGATACCCACAGCTGGACGATTCTGGCAGTGCATCATCTGTGGAAAAAAGATGTCCGTGCCGCGGCGATTACCCCGTCAGGAATTCCGGTGCTGATTTCCCGTGCGCAGGAAGCGCTGAAAACGCCGGACGAAATCCTGCTGCTGGATCCGTGGAAAGGAACTGTTTCCCTCGCATTGACGGAATCCGGAGCAGAAACGGTAACTGTCGACGGACAGAACCGGCTGTTTGTTGCGCACCGTGCAGAATCTGAACAGTCCGGAAAAATTGCCGTGTATACTGTTCAGGACGATTTTTCTTTCGAACGGCAGGAAATCACCAGTTCCAATACTTCACCCGCAGTTGCTTTTTCCGCAGACGGTCAGACCGTTTTTCTGTCCGGCAACAAAGCATTGGAAAGTTTCAAGACTTCGGATCTCCGTCCGCTGGAAACCGTTGCTCTGCCGGAAGGTTTTGTAACAGAATCCCTGCTGGTTCTGCCGGATGAAACCGTAATTGCCGCTCCGGAAAAACGGCTCCAGATGCGTGCGGCGGTCATTCGCGGCGGACATGCCCGGTTTTTCGGGGAAAATTCAGACGGCATACTGATTCCGCTGCCCGGTTCGGAAGGGAAATCTTTCGGCGCTGTCATGAGCCGCAAAGGACGGATTGTCCGTTTTTCCTCGTCTACACTGCAGGAAACAGCTTCCGTTGAGCCGGAAGCAAGCCGTCCGCGGACCATTGGCAATCCGCAGGCGGTTTATGCTTTTGAAACAGGCGCAACTGCCGTGCTGGATGAACGGGGAAACTTTTATCTGCTTTACCGTGATTCCACCGGGAAACGCTGGCGCAAAGACATACTGTTCACTTCCACCCGGAAATGAATTATCCTGTCCTTATTTGCGTCTGGCAAGAATCAGCTTCCGCACCATATCAAGCGGAATCACCAGAGCCGCCAGCAGGACACAGAATCCCCATGTTCCGGGGGTCAGTTTTTCCACGCTGAGTACTTCTCCGCCAAAGGTAACAAACAGATACTGGGCAGCCAGCAGCACCGCCATCACCAGCAGGAAATTCCTGTTCTTCGTCAATCCGGCGAACGGATTCAGATGACTTGTCCGGGCATTGAAGCCGTTGAAGGTGATCGCCATCATGAAAGTGGCAAAAAGTGCAGATTTCAGATACGTGGTGTCCACCTCTCCGAACAAATCCCGGATCGGTCTGAAGAAGAGAATCGCCAGACAGACCACCGTGATATAGAACGCGCTGATCAGCACTTCCACGAACATATCCCGGCTGATGATTCCCGCAGAACGCGGAATCGGTTTTTCCTGCATGTATTCCTGCAAAGCCGGTTCACTTCCGAAAGCAATGGCTGCCAGAGTGTCCATCGCCAGATTGACCAGCAGCAGCTGAATCACAGTCATGACCACGTTTTCCCCCAGCATGGGACCGATGAAGCAGATCAGGACCGCCGCCACATTCACGGTCAGCTGGAAAATCAGGAATTTGCGGATGCTCTTGAACATGGTCCGTCCGTAGAGAATCGCTTTTTCGATTGAGGAGAAATTGTCATCCAGAATCGTGATATCTCCGGCTTCCTTGGCAACTTCCGTGCCGCTGCCCATGGCAAAACCAACGTCCGCTTTTTTCAGAGCCGGCGAATCATTCACCCCGTCGCCGGTCATTCCGACCACCAGATTCAGCTCCTGGGCAATCCGGACCAGACGGCTTTTATCCGTGGGCAATGCCCGTGCTATTACCCGCAGATTCGGCAGGATTCTTTTCAGCTCGTCATCGGTTTTTTCCGCCATTTCCGCGGAAGTCAGCGCAACATCCGAAGCATCGGTCAGCAAACCGGATTCACGGGCAATGGCAACGGCGGTCTCTTTCCGGTCGCCGGTAACCATGACCACCTGGATTCCCGCATTCCGGACCTCGCGGATCGCCTCGACTGCTTCCTTGCGGACATTGTCGCGAATGCTGAGCACACAGACAAGCGTCAGTTCGCCGTCGGTGTTCTCCCCCGCTGCCGAAGCCACAGCCAGCAGACGCATGGAGCGTCCCGCCTGCGTATCCAGATACGCCGTCAGATAATTCTTCTCCGTCAGTTTTTTCTTTTCGCCGTTTTCATCGATGTAATGCGTGCAGCGGTCGATGATCCTTTCCGGCGCACCTTTGATGTAGGAAACAGTTTCACCGCCGCGCACAACGGTTACGCTGGAATATTTTTTGCTTGAATCAAACGCATTGAACGACCGGACTGCTTTTTTGTCCATCTGATTCACTGCGTCAGATCCGGACAGGAACGCCATCAGTGCGCGGTCCGTACTGTTGCCGCCGATGATATTGCCGTCGCTGATGACGGCACTGTTGTTGATGCCGATACCGGTCACCACATCCAGAACCAGCGAGGACGGCATATTTTTCAGCGAATCAAAACGCATGACATTTCCCGTGGCAAGTTCCACCACCGACAGACGCCCTTCCGTGATGGTCCCCGTTTTGTCGCTGAACAGAATACTCAGACTGCCTGCCGTTTCCAGACCGTTGATCTTGCGGACCAGCACGTTGTCCTTCACCATTTTCAGACTTTGCAGCGACAGCAGGATGGAGGTCAGCATCGGCAATCCCTCCGGCACGGCGCAGACGATGATCGTAACCGCCACGGTAACGGCATCCAGCACCAGCCGCACCCAGCCGAAGATATCCGCCGGATATGCGCCGCTGAAAATGGTTTTGAAGAGAATTCCCGCCACAATGGCAATCGCACCGATATAACCGAATGTGGCAATCTGTTTTGCCAGTTTGCCCAGTTTCACCTGCAGCGGAGTCGCGCGGGTGTCCTCCTGAACTTCCAGTGCCAGTTCACCGAAAAGAGTACGGTCGCCGACCACTTTTATTTCCAGACAGGCTTCCCCTCCGCAGACCACGGTTCCGCGGTACGCATAATGTTCATTGAGCAGATCCTTTATATTATAGGATTCACCCAGTCCCGCCGGTCTTTTTACGGCTTCTTCGGTTTCGCCGTTCAGCGCAGCCTGATCCACCTTGACTTCGCCTTCGATGATTTCACCGTCGGCAGGCAGCTTGTCGCCTGCCTGAAGATACACGATATCCCCGACTACAATTTCATTGACATGGATTTCCGTCAGTTTGCCGTCCCGGAACACCTTGGCGGATTCCCTGGCTTCCTCGTTCGCTTTCAGGACGGCGGCTTTGTTTTCCTGACTGTTTTCACTGATGGACGATATGCCGTTGGCAATCAGAATCGCGATCAGAATTCCGACCGGTTCAAACCATTCCGCCTGATCCAGCAGAAACAGGATGACCTGAACCAGCAAAGCCACAAGCAGAATCATGATCATCGGGTCCCGGAATCCCTTCAGGAATTTTTTCCACAGCGGTTCCGGCGGAATCTGGGTCAGCATATTGGAACCGAATTCTTTCCGGCTTTCTTCAACAGCTTGCGAGGTTAAGCCCTGTCTGTTCATGAATGAAATCTCCCTTTCTCGATAAATTTTTTTCAAAACGAGCAGTGATACGCAATGATTGATAAATTTAACATGCAAATGCGGATTTTTCCAATGAATAAACCGAAAACTTTGTTAGTTTTTTGTTAAAAAGAATTTCACCGTCAAATGTTTTTTCGTTTTTATTCCCGTCCGGACTTGAAAAAATATCATTCTAAATTATATTGTAATTGAATATTTACAATATAAGGGAAATAATAAAGATGGATCAGCCGAAATTCAAACGGATCCAGTGTATCGACCGTGCGCTGGATATTCTTCAGATCGTCGCGTCGGGAAACAGCCGGACCATTGCGGAACTGGCCGCCGCCGCAGGCTTGAACAACGCTACGGCATATAATATTGTAAAAACCTTGATGGCGCGCGGATTCATCACCGGAAACAACGGATTCTATCAGATCGGCAGCACCCTGGGCCTGATGGCACAGAAATGGGATGTCCGTACCGAACTGCCGCAGCTGGTGCGTCCCATGCTGCTGGAAATCGCCCGGCGGCTTCACAATGACCACGTCAGCGTCTCCATGCAGAGCGGCGGACGCGTGGAAACCGCCATGCTTATGCCGGATTCTCCCGGAAAATACAACAGTCAGTTTCTCCGGAGAGTCTGGGATGATCCGCTGTTTACCGCATCCGGACGGGTTCTCACGGCATTCCATGATGAAAAATTCTGGATGAAAACCATTGAGCGGCATCTGGAACACGGCACGCCGAATCTGCTGGAAAAAGACTGGGATCCGTATCGTTTTTACAAGCATCTTGAAGAAATCCGCAGCCGTTCCCGGGTAACGATGCGGATCCAGAACACATCCGGCGAAATCACCGGCGCTGTGGCCATTCCGCTGTTTTCTCCGTCCGGCGTTTTGCTCGGAGCCGTCGGGGCGTCCTGCCTGGAAGAGGACGCCGCACCGGGACATCTCGCAGACATGCTGAAAGTAATTCAGGAAACGGCTGTCCTGCATCATTATTCCGAAAAACTGAAAGGAACAGACTCATGGAACTGCTGAACATCAGCTGGAATGCACAGTACCGGGACGCCGAAGGCAAGGAACAATTGGTTCACCCGGAAGACATGTTTTCTCATGAACAGCGCGGCAATACGGAATGCTGGCGCGGACACGCGGAGCTGGGCGGGGATTTTGAAATCCGGCTGACCGAAGGAAAAGAAGGAACTTTGACTGCCGGTCAAATCCGTTTTTCCGGAGGCAACGGACGCGTGGAAGAGCTTCACTATCCGGTGGCGGAACTGACTTTCGATTCGACGGTTGATCTGCTGTATGCGGGAGCCGACACCGGCTTCATCCTCCGCAACAGCACTGCCCGCTGTCAGGATTCCGACAAAGTGCAGCTGATCGGAGTTCCGGTTTTTGCGCTGACCGGCAAGAACGAAGGATTTTATTTTGATACGCGCCGCCGCACCTTCCGCATGACCTGCGCCCGGTATGATTTCAATCCGGACCGCAGCCGGATCACCGTCCGGATGTGTCATCCGGTTCATCAATCCATTGATGCGTATGACGCGGCGTACGGCCCCTTTTCCGGACGCTGGTTCGATGCGGCAATGATTTACCGCTCCTGGCGGAAAAAACATCCGCTGTATCCGAAGCGGACATCCGAAAATCCGTTGCGCGACATTGACTTATGGGTCTGGAACCGGGGCAGGATCGCAGATGTGATCCCGCCGGTTCTGGCGCTGCATCAGGCGAATCCGGAATTGAAAATCGCCCTCAACTGGTATTGGTGGCACAGCAACCCTTATGACACAGGTTATCCGGATTTCTGGCCGCCGCGCGAAGGCGAAGAAGCATTCCGGAAAACCGTCCGGATTCTTCATAAAAACAACATTTATGTACAAGTATATATCAACGGTTTCTGCTGGGATATGGACGGCGAAAGCTGGCAGCAGGGCGGCACGGAATCCGTCATGATGAATGCCCAGGGCGAACCGGTCAATCACGCGTTCAACCGCTATAATCATCACCGGCTTGGCTATATGTGCGGCGAAGCCCCGAAATTTCAGGACCGGCTTTCGCGTCTGGTCCGGACTCTGCATGACAGCGGACTGGACGGGCAGTATCTGGACATGATCAGCAACATGGGGGTCTATCACTGTTACAATCCGCTGCACCGGCATCACCGGGGCGACGCCCAGACCATGGTGTACGGATACCGCGCCCTGCTGAAACGTCTGCACGAAGAAAATCTCGGTTACCCGCTGCTTTCGGAAGGCTGCGGCGAAAATTATCTGGATGTGCTGGACGGCATAACCGTCTGCAACACGATTTCCGGAGAGCATCAGGGCAAGGCATGGATGATTCCGGTTCCATTCTTTCCCGCGGTTTACCATGGGGAATGCGCCCTGTTCGGCGGGTATGCGTCGCCGACCGGCATTCCGCCCTGGGACGTCATGTGGCCCGCCGCCGACCGCTGGCAGGAAGAACAGCCGTGGCACCGGCTCTATCCCGAACAGTTCTACATTGAACTGTACCGTTGTTTTGTGTACGGAACCCAGCCGACCGTCTGCGAATTTCTGGAGTCCGTGCTGACCAATCCGGAACTGGCGGAAGCCCGGCGCGTCATTCTGTATGCGGCGGATTTCTACCGCAGACACAAAGAATTTCTGTTCGACGGCGCCATGCTCTCCCCGGAAGGGTTCGAATGCGCGGAACACACCGTGTTGTTCCATGGACGCATGATTTTCACGAAACCGGCGGAAGACAAACGGATCGAAAGCATTCAGCCGTCTGTCCTGCACAGTGTCTGGCAGTCGCCGCAAGGCGGAAAAGCTCTGTTCCTCGCCAATTACACGGAACAGGAACAACGCTGGAAGTACGGTGAAAAAAGCGGAACGCTTGCCGCACACGAGCTGCGCATGATCCCGCTGTAATCAGCCGGCACGGGAAACTGCATGGCGGTCTGTTCCGAAAAGAAAAAACGTCATATTTGTTTCCGGCAGTTCAGAAATCCTGCCGCGTTTCCGCCAGCAGTTTTCCCCAGCGGCGGTTCTGTTCCAGCATGGAGGTGAACCGCTCATCTTTGTATTCCGCCAGCTGCACGGAAGGGAAATACCGCCCCAGCACTTCATCGATTCTCCCGCAGAGTTCGGCAGTGCGTTCCTCCGTGATCCGGACGCCGTCGCGCCAGTTGCGGATCATTTTGTCCGACGCCCGGTTCTGACGGTAACGGCTGAGCAGGGCGTCGTTGGAACTGAAACACATGTCGATATAACGGTACAGCACATCCACTTCGTTGAACATGTGCCAGATCCGGAGAATATCGGCATTGCGGCAAGGCTGATCCAGCCATTTTTCCAGTTCCGCCTTCACCCTGTCCGGGTCATTGCAGAATCCGGAAACGATCCGGTCCATGTCCATCTGCGGCAGACCGAAAAACTGTTCGGCGAACCGCCGGTTGAAGGCGGACCGGTCGGCGATTTTCCCGTGCAGCAGGGTTTCGCCCTGATACGCAATCATGTACATGGACTGCGGCAGATTCGATTCCTGCGGCGACATGGACTGTATGCGTCCCCAGATGGTGCCGATGTGTCCGGTAAGCTGCGGCGTAACCGCCTGAATATCTGCCCAGTCATCCACATTGCGCTGCTTGGGTTCCTGCGGACCCATGCCGCGGTAACGGTAATTCGCCTGAATGCAGGACGCTCCCCAGAATTCAATGCCGAGCGAGGCATATTTCCGGATCAGCGGGGCATTCATTTCGCGGTACAGCCAGACGCACGGGATGACTTTTTCCAGCAGACTCTGCTGTATTTCCAGTTCATGATTCCGGAAGACGTCATCCCACATCACCGGTTTCCTGCCGTGCGACAAAACCCAGTCCGCGCACGCTTCCACCCGGCCGCAGTACAGCTGAAAACAATCTTTTCCGGCACAGCGCGGACACTCTCCGGGCATTTCCGCTTCGTCCGCTCCGATATGAAAATACGTGCAGTCTGGAAACACTTCCAGAAGTTCTTCCGCCATTGCCCGCCAGATTTCCCAGCTGCGGGAATCGGAAAGACACCATTGATAAACGCTGTTGTCTTCGCGCAGAAAACGGTACTGCGGATGTTTGAGCAGATAGTCCAGATGTCCGACGCTCTGCAGCAGCGGAATGACCGTGATTCCCAGTTTCCGGCAGATCCGGTTCATTTCCCGGAAATCTTCCCGCCGGTAAGCCGCGGGGTGAACCGCCTCCGGACAGCACCGGAACGGGAATTTGTCTTCCAGTTCCAGCAGCAGCGCATTGTATCCGCATTGGGCGATGTTTTCCAGAAGACAAGGCAGAAATTCCGCTTTCGGGATCATCGCCTTCATATCGAAATGGAGACAGCGTATATTCATTTTCTGTCCTGCATTTTGAGAATGAGCCGAGCCGCTTCCTCGCGGACTTTATCCGCCATGGCGGGGTCATGGGCGAAATCCGCGAAGACCCGTTGAAGTGCTTCTTTCAGAAATTTTTCAACTTCGGGCGAACCTTTGCCGGCTTCGCGGAGTTTCGCCAGATACTTGACGTCCGTGATTCCTTCCCGCAGAGCCATGTAGCGGATGGACGGAATGAACGTGTCGAACGACCGGTAAGTCAATCCGCCTTCCATGGCGATTTTCCAGTCGGAAGCACCGTATCCGCCCATGCAGTCGCTGAACCAGTACATGTGATTTGCGCTCAATCCGTAAAACGCGGCTGTCCACGCGTGTTTGCGGTAATTGCGGTCCAGATGAACCCGCATGGAGGTCGAACAGGTATAATGACTGATCTTTTTCCCCTGCGCCAGAGTCTTCCGGACGAACGCCAGATGTTCCGGACGTTCGAAATAACCGCTGCTCCAGAGGATCCAGGCATCCGTATACGGGGCAAGTTTTTCCATATCGGCGGCGGACATGATATGCGCCCCCAGGGTTATCAGCAGACGGACCGACGGCGCGGCTTTCTTTGCCGCTTCGTGGGATGCAATCAATTCATCGAACAGTTTCGGATCCGGTTCGTCCCATGTCTCAATGGCATAATCGGTATCGGGAACGCCGTTGTCGTTCATCAGTTTTTTGACTGCCGCCACCCACTGCGGCCAGAGTTTCCGGTTCTTTTCAGGATTGTTTTTTGTCCCGTAAAGCTGCTGAAAAGTGCGGTATCCGGAAAAACCGATGAAAAAAGTCGGATGCACTCCGTATTTCTTTCCCCATTCCAAATGTTTCCGGATATTTTCCACAGCCGCCAGTGTCTTTTTTTTATACGAAGACGGATCAATGCTGCCCGCCTTGTCCAGACCGAACATGAAATCCCAGGGACTCAGTCCGAAATCAGAAGCTCCGGCTTCCTGCATCAGACGGAACATCTGCTCGTTTTCCGCATTCTGAAAGAACCCCAACGGAACGGCAGGCTGTTTGGCAAGAACAATGTTCCGGACGTTCAGACGGACCGGAATATCCAGCATTTCACCCGTGTATTTCCGGTTGTGGAAACCGCCATTGACACTCCCCATTTTGCCGGTTCGCTGAGCGGAATGATGCGGATGCGCCCCTCGTAACAGCCCGGCTTGACGTCCGCCGTGTTGAAATCAAACCAGACCAGTCCCGCTTCCTTCGGCGGAATGGTAATGGTGCAGGCTTCGTTCATGCGCGGCAGCGGATCCAGACGCAGACTGTCCGTATCCTTGTCGCTGTCCTTGAACCGGACCGCCTGCCGGAATGTGATCTGACCCGAGGGAAAATCTTTCAGTCCGTACTTGCCGTTATACGATTCGCAGGTTTCCAGAATGACCCGGTATTCCGCTGTTTTATTGGTCAGATTGGCAATTGCCAGCGGCAGCGGCTTCAATTCGTTGACTGCCGCGGACAGCTGAATTTCCGTTGCCGGCGAAAAGATTTCCTCCGGGATGAAGGGAATCGCGTAATCCGCCGTGACGGGAACAGGAGCGGCAGCGAATTTTCTCCGGGCATTGCGTTCGTATTTGGCTTTGAGCAGACGCGCTTCGGCTTCGGCTGCTTGACGTTCGTATTCCGCACGATCCGCTTTCGCCAGATTCATTCCGTATTTTTTCTGTAGTCCTGCCGCATAGTCGTTCAATATGAGCGTACCGAAATTCGCCACTTCATGAAATGATTCCCGAACCGGCGACCAGGTAAGAAGTTCTCCTGCCTGTTTGCGCTGACGGCAGACATTGAACGCGATGGAATCGCCGTTCACGACCGGCTCATTCCAACCCAGTTCCCGAAACGGAATTTTTATCTCCGCCTGCCAGCCGTCCGCAGTACGAGCCGTTTTGGCTTCCCATTGGTCATACCGGCGGATTTCGCCTTTCCCCCGGGTGGCATAACGCCCGCCGCCCGCGCCAATGGCGAACTGACTCAGAATGCGTCCGCCGTTTTTCGGACCGAAAAAAATTTCAACGACATCTCCGTTCCAGATGGACATGCCGTTGTCTTTGATATTGTCCCGAACCTGCAATGGCTCCCGGCAGACCACTCCGATATAGAGGTTTTCCCGGTCTGCCAGCAGTTTCACGCAGGTTTCAGCTGATGCAGGTACTTTTTTTTTAAGCTGAATGAAATCCCGGTATTCCGGCGCATCTGCCCAGACAGCCTCGTCCAGCCGTCCGTCGATTGCCGGAGACTGTGCGGCCATTGCCGTCGCTGCGGCTTTGACCGTTTTCACTTTGATTTCCGCCTGCGGAGCAGTTGCCGGAGCATCAAGCGTGTTCTTTTCCTCTTCCACCTTCACGTTGTCAAACAGAATGTAATCGCCGACTTTGTATCTCTGCGGACCGTACTGCGTATCCCACCAGAGCTGAAGGAACAGCGCGGCGCGTTTGGCTTTTGCATCCGTTTTGAATGTTCCTTTGTAAACCGTCCAGTCTTTCTGCACTTTGATTTCGCCGACCGTGGATTTCAGCGTGGTGACGCCTGTCCACATTGCATCAGTCGTCCATTCCATCGCCGCAATCCGCGCGGACGCAGCATTGCCTTTGATTTCAATGGAAAAACGGTAGGTCGTGTCGGGTTTCACGGTGAAGCCGCCGTTCCTGCTGACGTTTCCGCCGATCCACACTCCGGCATTGACAACTTCTTTGCCGTCTTTCTTCGTTATGATTTTGTCAACTTCCAGTTTGCCGCATTTGTTCCAGGTCAATTCTTCCGTGAACAGAGAAACCTTTCCGCCGTTGGGCCGGCATTCCGGATAGAGTGCCGTATGGGTCACTTTGGTGAAATCTCCATTGACAATCAGGTTCTGCGCAAAACATCCGCATGCACATACTGCCATGAATGCGCTCAACACACACTTTTTCATTTTTTCTTTCCTTTCGGTATGTTTTATGGTTGAAAATTCAACGTCCTGTTTTCAGTTTCCATATGGCACGATAGACATTATGACCGTCCCGCCAGGCAAGCCAGATTCCGCTGGAACCGTCTCCCTTCCAATCGGATGTGAAAAATGCCAGATACTCTTCGGCGGAGGCGGACTGCGCATGACCATCCCAGAAATTCAGGTTGATGCGGTTGCTGTGCGCCAGATAAAAACGGCTGCCGGTTGTCAGATTCGAGGTGAACGTCGAGGGAGTACATTCCTGTCTCTGCAAATCTTCTCTGACAGAATCTCCATTCTGGAAATATCGTGACGGCTCCTTGATCTGTTTGCTTGCTGTCAGGTAGAGATAACGGTCGGAGGAATTATACAGGCTCTTCTGCTTCAACTGTCCATTTCCGTTGTTGATAATGGTATTTTTGCATCCGTAACCATAATATGAATTCTTTTCATTGACGGGAATGGGACCCGGACATTTCATGATTTTATAATTCGGCAGATATTTCAGATCGACATAGACTGTCGGGACCATACCATCGTGAAAACTGTTTGCGTAGTATTCATTGAAATCCAAAGCGTACGCCTGGTGAACTGCCATATACTGTTTCAACTGGCTGAGACAGGAATTGCCCTGCGCTTTTTTCTTTGCCGAATTCAATGCCGGCAGCAGCATACCCGCCAGAATCGCTATGATAGCAATAACCACGAGGAGTTCTATCAGCGTAAACCGCAACGGTTTACGCTTCAAATATGAAATGGATGACAATGTTTTCCGGTTGTTCATGGTTTGGTTCTCCTTTCTAATCTTTTTTCTGACTTTGAATCTTTCCTTGATTTCATATTCTGACCTTTCCGTAGGTTCCCTGTTTCGTGTCCGCAAACTCCTGTATTTATCTCATATTTCATATTTCATATTTGAAATACGTATGGAATTGCGGAGAACCAGTTTTGCCGGAATCTGCACAATACTGTGCGGTTCAATATTTTCTGTAATCTCCTGATTCAGTCGGCGCGCCGCTTCCTCGTAAATCTCCGGCATATTCCGGTCGATGGCGGTGAAGCGCGGAGAACTGACCGCAGGGTCATATCCTTCCAGATTGTCGAAACTCAAAACATCCGGCATGGCGTCTGTGCCGTCAAATGCTTCCCGTATCCCCAGCGAAAAATAACCGGAAAGACTGATGAGCAGAGTCCGGTTCCAGCATTCGCGGGACTGAGTGAAATACCGGTACGCCGCCATGGAGGCAGTCATGCAGCTGACATTATTCAGCCGCACGGCATGAATCTGAGCGGCAGGATATCCGCGAGATTCCAGAATTCCGCGGATCTGCTGTTCGTCTGCGGCGGCGTTCTCGTGTCCGGCGGAAAAGAACAGAATGCGTTCGTACTGTTCCGGATTCATGCGGCGGAACAGCTCACGCATCGCCGGGGCATAGTCGGGAATGACCTGGCTGCACGGCAGACGGTTCAGCGCAAAGGTATTGCCGGTAACCATGATGCGTCCCGGATATTCCCAGAGGGCTTTCCGGGTGACGTCGTCCACGAAAGCGGCGGAAATCAGCAGTCCGTTCGTGTCCTTGAGTTTCCGGTGAGCCAGCGCCGGGTGCCGGAGTTCATGGTAGGAAATGAACTGCACATCCTGTCCGGCCCGATGAAAATATTCCATCAGTCTCCGGGATGCGGCGTACTGAATCGGATCGATTTCGGGACCGGGCAAGGCTCCGGCATAAGCGATGGCGGGGATGCGCGGCGGATTGTGTTTGATGAACGTGCCGCTCTGCGGAACCCGGTACAGGAAATCCTCCTCCACCAGCCGGTTGAGCATCCGGTTGGCGGTTACCGTGGAGACCCCGAACCGCACCGCCAGTTTGCGCACAGACTCCACGGGAGACCCGGCGGGCAGACGCAGCTCCAGCAGTTCCCGGTGCAGTTTCCGGGACAGTTCCAGAGTTTTGCTTTGGCGTTCGCAGACCATTGCCGATTCCTTTCCACAGTTGTTTTTCTACCTTTTATTATAACCGGAAAAATAGGAATCGTCAACAGCAAAACAGCGGAATCAGTGAAAATAATGATATAAAAATTTTTATTCTGTATCACAATATGCAGTACAGCTGCTTCCCCGGAGTATCAGCGTTTCCCGCATTATCTGCGCTTTTTCATTTTCCGTCATTGGAAAAACGCGGATTGCGTGCTAAAGTACGTCCCATGCTTTCCGGAACTTTTACCATCAGGAGCCATCCATGGATTACGAATGCGAAATACTGAAAAATGAAGACCTGAAAAGCGGGTACCGGCGGATTGTTTTCCGTGCGCCGGAAATCGCGGTCCAGGCAAAAGGCGGACAGTTTGTGCATGTCCGCATCGAATCCCTGCATGACCGTATTCTGCGGCGTCCGTTCAGCATCAGCGATACGGATCCGGAAACGGGAACGCTGACTGTCGTCTACAAAGTAGTCGGCCGCGGCACGACGGAACTGGCACACTGCCGCGCCGGTGAATTCTGCCGGATTCTCGGTCCGCTCGGCAAGCCTTATACTGCTCCGGATGCGGATACCTTCCCGATTCTCGCCGCGGGCGGATACGGAACTGCGGCTCTGTATCTGGTCGCCAAACACGCGCCGCGCAAAGGAGTTCTGCTGCTGGGCGCACGCACGAAAGACGATCTGATTCTGGTGGAGGATTTCGAACGTCTCGGCTTTGAAGTCCGGGTTGCCACCAATGACGGTTCCGCCGGATACCGCGGGCTGGTGACGGAACTGCTGCCGGATGCTCTGACGGGCAGGAAACCGGAAAAATGTTTCGTGTACGGCTGCGGTCCGACGCCCATGCTGCTGGCACTGGGGAAACTGGCTCTGGCGCGGAAACTGAACGCGGAACTGAGTCTGGATCAGCATATGTGCTGCGGCGTGGGCGCGTGTTTCGCCTGCGTGGTCAAGGTCAAAGATGAAACTTCGCCGGACGGCTGGCGTTACTCCCGCAGCTGCAAGGAAGGTCCGGTTTACAATGCCGCGGAGGTGTATTATGGCTGATCTTTCCACAGACCTGGGATGTCTGAAACTCAAGAACCCCGTGATGACGGCGTCCGGCACTTTCGGTTACGGCGCTGAATACGATGAATTCTACCCGATTTCCAGACTGGGTGCCGTGGTCGTCAAAGGCATAGCGCCGTGGCAGTCGCACGGCAACCCGACGCCGCGGGTGGCGGAAGTGACATCCGGGATGCTCAACGCCATCGGACTGCAGGGACCAGGCATCGACAGGTTCCTGAACGACAGTCATTACATGCCGTTTCTGCGCCGTTCCGGGGCAACGGTCATTGTCAATATCTGGGGGAAAAAAATCGAAGATTATGCGGAAGTCGCAGCCCGTCTGGATGCGGAATCCGAAGGGATTGCCGCATTGGAAATCAATGTATCCTGTCCCAATGTGAAAGAAGGCGGACTGGCTTTCGGCACCGATCCGGTGATGATGGCGAAGGTGGTTTCCGCCGTGCGTGCGGCTGCAAAACTGCCGCTGATCACCAAACTCAGCCCGAATGTAACCCGCATTGCGGATTTCGCACAGGCGGCGGAGGCGGCGGGCAGCAATATGATTTCGCTCATCAACACCATTCCGGCTATGGCAATCGACATCAACACCTTCCGTCCGAAAATCGCCAACGTGACCGGCGGATTGTCCGGTCCGGCGGTGAAACCGGTGGCAGTCCGTATGGTCTACGAGGCTTCGCGTTCCGTGAAGATTCCGGTGATCGGCATGGGCGGCATCATGACCGGGGAAGACGCCATTGAATTTTTCCTGGCGGGCGCTTCCGCCATTGCGGTAGGCACGGCGATTTTCGCTGACCCCATGGCGCCGCTGAATGTTCTGAACGGCATCAATGAATGGCTGGACCGCAAGGGCATCCGGTCGGTGAAGGAAATCATCGGTGCTGTGAAAATCTGAAATGCTTTATCCGCTCCGGCTGGAAAATTTCCCGCATTCTACGATCTGAATGTGCCGGTGCCGGACCGGATTTCTGTCATGTCGATCGATTCCTCTTTTTTGAGTCAGGGAGCGGCGCCCGCCCTTTCTGCGGTCGATTTTTCCAATACCATTCAGGCACAGGAAATGTATGAACATCTGATTGCGCTGATCCGAACCGGGAAGACCTCAAATAAAATCCTGTCTCCCAAACTGGTTCTGCGCCGGACGACGAAAAAAAATATGAAATATGAGATATGAAATATGAAATAAATACAGGAGGCTGCGGACACGAAATATGAACCCAGAAGAAAGGTAAGAAGATAAAAGCAAGGGAAAATTCAAAGTCAGAAAAAAGATTAGGAAGGAGAACCAGACCATGAACAACCGGAAAACATTGTCATCCATTTCCTATTTCATATCTCATATTTCATATTTGAAGCGTAAATCGTTGCGGTTTACGCTGATAGAACTCCTTGTGAGGACAACTTGTTAAATATACGTTTTGTATGATAGATAATATATCATCTCTTTATATCAAATTCAAGTCTTCTTTGGGATGAGAAAAAAGCTTTAATCGAATTTCTGCTCGTTGGCTGTTGGTCCTATTGTATGGTTTTCTTCTGCTTCACAGGTGCGGCTCCTCGGGAGAGTTTTTCTGGCTGTTTGGCGGTTTCAGAGGAGGAAGCAGGGGCTGTAGTGTCCGGGTCAAGGAATAAGATCAGAGCATCTAGCTTTTCCGGCAGTAATGTTGTCTTTTGATTGCGGTCTATCTGATCAATCAGACGGATCAATTCGTTGAATCGCTGGTTCATCTTTTTCCGTTGCGACTCAAAAGCTGCCAATGTCGCTGAATCTGCTTTGCGGGAAGTCAACGTTGCCTGTTGTCCGGCAAAATCTGCGGCTGCTTTCAAGCGCATTGTTTCGATGGCTTTTTTTGCTGAGATAATCGTCTTTAGTTCGGCGTTGGCATCCTGTTTGAGCTGCAGTTTTGAACGAGCTCGTTTTGCTGTATTCAGGAGTTTCAGAGAATACGATTCCTCCTGCTGTTGTTCAACAACTTTCGCTGGCATTGTTTTCGGGGCAACCTCTGCAGCAGAGGCAGTCATCACAAGTAAGAATGGCAATAAGAGTTCTCTATACATTCATGGTCTCCATTATTTCTGTAGTATATCATGAATTGACAAAAATCAAATCGTTGGAGAGTTCTTTTCCTGCGATTGAAAAGATTTATGCCAGCCGTTGACGAATACGTTGACTTCTTTAACAACATGTGCCCGTACTAGAAGTTAGGGATACTGATCCGAGTGAAACTTGGAATTCCAGCAAAAAGTATCCAAAATACCTTTACCGTATCAATAATATTTCTCAGATTTCGTCAGTTAGAATACATTGACGCCGTATCCTTGGCACCGTATCCTTTTACTCTCTTTGATCTTAATCGTGTGTGGAATTTTTGAGAAACTTCGCTTAAAGATTGTCCTTTTAAATAAATATAAAGAAAGCCATCTCTTCCGACCCATGAGTAAAATTCATTGGAATATTTCTTGAGCAGAATCTCTCTATCATAATTGCCAGAATATAAAAATGAAGGAATACGTTCCGTTGGAATTTTTTCTATATCCTGATTATTATATGAAAGCTTTTCTTCAATATTTTTTTGAAGAAGCATAGCATCTCCTTTAATTCGAAAAACTTGATAACTGTACGCATCCCAATAATTTCGAGTTATAAAGGCATCTATCGTGTACATTATAGAGTGATGACCAAATGTGTTCTTAATAATTGCAGAAGGTGTATTGTTTAATAACCACAGAACAAGCCCTAGCAAAATATAAAGACTGAGCATTACAAGCCAAGATAATTTCCAACTAAAGGCTTTAAACCAGTAGCAAACAAAAGGTATTATCCAGCCATAGAAAAGCATTGAGCCAAAACCGATTATTACCCAATATGACGAGGTTGTATATGTTGTTCTTTCATTTTGTATATATTCTATATCCGCACACAGCCACCAAATTGCTCCCCAAAATAATGGATAACCAGCAAGCCAAAGAAAAATAGCGTTTAACCAATCTTTTTTCCCTTTCAAAATGAAAACTGATGGTTTGGAATTTCTTTGAGTGAACCAAGCTTGCATAGAAAACCTCTTTCTTTTATGGGAACCTCTATCAATATCTTTTTGACAGAAATTCCGATTGTTTCTGTTTGAAAATCTCCGAATGAGATTTTTCTGT
>CAKUJH010000037.1 GCA_934661375.1 uncultured Victivallales bacterium | reverse complement strand
TTTCCAACGCGATTTCCACGGTTTCCAAGTCTCGCATTTCACCGACCAGCACAATATCCGGGTCTTCACGGAGAGCGGCGCGCAGCGCGTTGGCAAAACTTTCGGTATGACGCCCGACTTCACGGTGGTTGATCAGGCACTTCTTGCTCTTATGCAAAAACTCCAGCGGGTCTTCAATGGTGATGATATGGTCGGTCCGGTTTCGGTTGATATAGTCGATCATGGCCGCCAGAGTGGTGGATTTACCGCAGCCTGTCGGTCCGGTTACCAGCACCAGCCCTTTGTTCAGGGTGCAGAGGTTGGCGACGACGGGCGGCAGGTTCAGCTGTTCGAACGTCAGGATTTTTGCGGGAATGAGTCGGGCGACGATGCCCACGCCGTTGAGGTCGCGGAACACGTTCACGCGGAAACGGTCTCCGGTCGGCAGGGAATACGCCAGGTCGGTGTCGTTGATTTTCTTGAACTGGTCGATGTTTCTCTGTGGCATGATTTCGAATGCCATGGCTTCAATGTCTTCGGTCCGCAGCGGTTCCGATTCCGTGAAAACCATTTCGCCGTCGATACGGTAAGCGGCGGGCATATTGCTGCTCAAATGGGCGTCGGATGCACGCTGTTCCAGCATGAATTCCAAAAATACATCTATATTCGGCATTTCATTGTTTCCTTTTCCTTGTTTTTAGCACTGAAATATTATCCTGCTACAATAGCACGGGATTGCAGTTTTTTCAACTCCGGCGTCCGGATTATTTTCCGGGAAATTCCGCCGCGAGAAATTCATGAAGGGCATTTTTCCAGTCCGGCATCGGAGTCATGCCGGCAAGACGCAGCATCATTTTGTCCAGCCTGGAATTGGCGGGACGTTTCGCCGGAACCGGATATTCTGCCGTGGTACACGGGTTGATCCGTTTTTCGATACCCAGGAAAGAGAAAATCTCCTTCGCGAATTCAAACCAGGTGGCTTCCCCCTCGCAAGTCAGATGAAAGGTGCCGGCAAGCTCCGGACGCAGCAGAATTTCGCGCAGTTTCCGGGCGGCGGCGAGCGTGCTGGTCGGATTGCCGTGCTGGTCATTGACAACTTTCAATTCCGGTTTTGCCGGATCTTTGCCCAGCCGCACCATCGTATGAACAAAACTCGGTCCGCCTGCGCCGTACAGCCAGGAAAGCCGGGCAATCACATGATCCGGACACAGCGACCGCACCAGCTGTTCCCCGGCAAATTTGCTTTGCCCGTAGACTGTGTGTCCGCCGTCCGCCCGGTCAAATTCGGAATAGGGATGATCCGCGCCGCCGTCGAAAACGTAATCCGTGGAAACGGCAATCAGCCGGACATGATGCCGATGACATGCCGCCGCGACATTTCCGGTACCGAACGCATTGAGCCGGTATGCGTTTTCCCGTTCGGTTTCACAGCGGTCCACCGCAGTCATGGCGGCACAGTGAATCACGGCGTCCGGTTTCAGTTCGGACAGCAGGGCGTCAATTTCTTCCGGAGACGTAATATCCCCTTCGGGCAGGTCGGTCGGCAGTACTTCAAATCCGGTCAGTTCGGCGCAAAGGGTTCTGCCGAGCATCCCGCGTCCACCGGTGAGCATGACTTTCATTTCGGCATTTCCTCCGTTTCATATTCCAGATATTCGGCATCCTTGAACAGCGGATTCTTCATGTCTTTCGGAGAAAGAATGAAATGATCCGGTCTGACTTTCCAGTCGATTCCCAGTGCCGGGTCGTTGAAGGCAATGCCGCGTTCATGGGACGGCATGTAGGTGTTGTCGCATTTATATGCGAAGATCACTTCTTCGGACAGCACGGTGAAGCCGTGGGCAAATCCGCGCGGCACAAAGAGCTGGCGTTTGTTTTCGGATGAAAGTTCCACGGAAAAATGCTGTCCGAAAGAGGGTGATCCTTTCCGGATATCCAGAATCACATCCAGTACAGCCCCCTGAATGACCCGCACCAGTTTCGCCTGCGTATAGGGTGCGACCTGATAATGCAGACCGCGCAGAACTCCGAACCGGGATTTCGATTCATTGTCCTGAATGAAATCCGCTTTGATTCCGGCGGCTTCCCATACTTTCTGATTCCAGGATTCAAAGAAATAACCCCGCTCGTCTCCGAAAATTTTCGGCTCCAGAATGACAGCGCCGGACAATGGTGTTCTGATCGTGTTCATGCGGCGAATCCTCCGTTCAGCAGATAATGCCAGAGCAGCAGTCCGCATCCTGCGCCGAAAGCCGCCGCAAACAGCAGCCAAAACAGAATTTTCAGCCAGCGGAAAGAAGATTTGGCTGTTTCCGGCAGACTGTCCAGCTGTTTCTGGAAAAGAGTGCGGACCACATCGGTTTTGTCCGCCAGGCTGTTTCCGGGAATGGCAGGACGGTCGGTGAAGATTTTGCCCATGACCCGCGAAAGTCTCATGCGTTTGTTGAGGGCAAGCCCGCCGGCTTCCAGAAAGACGGCAATGTTGCGGCGGTAAAGTTTGACCAGGGAAATCGCCACCATCGGACCGCCGAAAATCAGCATGATGACGAGGAACACTCCCAGCACATTCCAGAACGAAACGTTTTTCAGCGACTGGGCAATGAAGGCAACCGCACTGCCCATGGCAGCCAGTCCAATGCCGCCGCCCATCAGCATCATGGAACCGCTGACCGCCGGAGTCTGGACTTTTGCCGCCGGAACCGCCGCCGGTTTGAAGTTCTGCGCCTGCGTCATGGTTTTGTCAAAACCCTGCTCGAATTCCTTGCTCTGTGCCGAGAAAAATTTATCGACCTGTTTGCCGATGAAGACTCCAAAACGGTAGAACGGCATTTTCAATGCTTCGGAAAAGGAGACCGGCTGCTGAATGTAATCCACTACTTTTGCGTCCCATACCGTGCCGTCCGGCGTGAAGAAAACACCGTATTTCCCGACAAACAGATCATACATGTCGCCGGAGGTAACTGCCACCGCCAGCTGCATTTTCCGCAGGGCGTCCTTCTTGCCGGTCTGGGCGTCGATATACATGGTACAGATGTTGCTTCGCGTTGCAATAGCTTTGTGGTCCGCGATGGAAGCAACCCGCGTCGCCAGCTTGAAACAGCGTCCGTCCATGACCAGTATGCCTGCCTGAAGGATGGAGTCCACCGAGGAGGCAAAGAGAATTCGCAGATTGACGTAATTGTTCAGGAATTTCAGCAGGTTTTTCTGATACAGAATCAGTTTCCGGACATCTTCAAAACCGTCGATCTCTTTTGCGCAGGAACGGTCTTCATCAATCATTTCCTGAAGTTTCTGCGGGATTCTGTTTTTGATGGCGGCCCGCAGAATGTCATGATCTTCGCCGTCGAACAGATCCGACGGTTTGGCGGCTTTCCAGGCGCCGAAGGGAGCGAATTTTTTCTTGATGGCAATCCATTCTTCCGCGGACAGCGTATCCTGATCCGGCAGAACCAGATTGAAGAAATTTTCAATGGCGTCGCGCCAGAGCGGATTCAGATCCGCACGGCGGGAGAAGATATTGGATTTATCCGGCATTGCCGCCGGTGCTTTTTTCAGGGCGTCGGCAACGCTTCCGGTGTCCAGCAGATTATCCAGAGCGGTATCTTTCTTTTCGCCGAACATCCGCAGAGCCGCGCAGGATTCGAAATAGCGGTCCAGCGCTTCGCTGACTGCCAGATACGCATTGTAGAGCGTGCCTGTATCGGATTGGAACGGCAGAATCGCCGGGTTGCCGGCGGGCTCATCCATCCATTTGATGTAAGCCTGCGCCGAAGCCGTGAATTTCTTCAGGGCGTCTTCATTGAAGCCGTCCGCTCCGGAAGCATCCTTGACCGCGCCGAACAGTTTGACGATCATTGCGGCGATGGGAATCAGCCGGGGATCTTCCAGCATGGAGACCGGAATGACTCCGTCGCCGTTGGAAAGCCCGGCGGCAATCAGTTTCCTGCGGTCGCTGATATCCGCCAGAGAAATGGTTTCCGGGTTGGCGATTCCAGTGTTTTTCAATGCCAGAGTGGCGGAATCCAGAATGTTCCGTGCTTCCGGGGCATCCGTGTTCAAATCCGCCAGAACCAGAACATCGGATTTTTTTTCGACTCCGTTCAGGTTTTTCATGCGGTCTTTCATCCACTGAATGGCGCGTTTGACTTCATCCACACGGATTTTTCCGTTGTCGTCGTCATCAATGAATTTCAGAAATTCCGGATCCATGGCAATGGCGTCGATGGCAATGCTGGTGATGGACCAGTATGCCGGCGGCAGATCCAGCAGGGCAATGACATCGGCGGCGGTGCGGACGATCGGCTGCAAGGAGCCGCCGACTTTTTCAAATTGGATATGAGGACTCATGATTTGTTCCCCTGGGGGTTGGTGTTGTCCGCCGGAGCCGTTTTCCCTGAATATTGCAGGATGGTCAGCAGCAGAAGTATAGTGATGCCCTGTGCGAGCAGAATGAAACAGGAACGTTCGTCTCCCCACAGCAGCGGCATGGCGCCCAGTCCGGAAATCAGACACAGCAGATGTACCAGCAGGACAGCCCGTTTCCGGGTCATGCCCATGTGGAAGAAACGGTGGGAGATGTGGTTATGGTCTCCGACATAAATAGGCTTGTGGTTCAGCAGCCGGATGACCACTACCGCGAAAGTATCGAAAATCGGAACCGCCAGAATAAACAGCGGAATCAGCACGGTCAGGCGCGATGCCGATATTTCCGGGTTGTAATAGGTAACTCTGGCACTGATGACCGCCAGCAGATACCCCAGCAGATGACTTCCGCCGTCTCCCATGAAAATGGATGCCGGGGAATGATTGAAGAACCAGAATCCGATGGCTGTTCCCGCAGAACAGGCGCCCAGACAGGCTACGAAATACTGTCCGTTGACAATCGCCGCCGCCGTGAAGAACAGGAACGCGATTGCCGCTGTGCCGCACGCCAGACCGTCCATGTTGTCGAAGAAGTTGATGGCATTGAACAGAAATACAATCCAGAAAACGGAAATGGTCCAGCAGATGACCGGATGGTTGAAGAACAGGGAAATCCGCACCCCGCCGAAGGTAATGGTCGCCACTGCAATCAGAATCTGCCCGATCAGCTTGGTCCGGGCGGACAGCGCATATTTGTCGTCGATGGTTCCCATGGCGACACTGGCGGCGGCGCAGATACCGACGGTGATGATTTCCTTGCGGATTGCCGTCAGCCCTTCAATGCCGCGCAGCAGATTTTCCGTTGCCGCCGGCAGAAAACACCCGGCAGCCGTCAATGCCGCGCAGCTGGTCAGGAACCATGCTCCGAACATGGCAAGCCCGCCCAGCAGCGGAGTTGATTTTGCATGAAGTTTATGCTGTTCGTGTTTGGGAATATCCAGAAAACCGGTTTTTCCTGCCAGCAGCTGACACAGCGGTGTGAAAATCAGCGACAGAGCCAGTGCCATAATGAAGATTCCCGCGTATACTTGCGCCCAATCCAAGACTTTTCTCCTTTTTTTATCGTTTCCGGTTGGATTCCGGTACCATATTGTAATATATTAATATAATACATAATTTTTTTATATGCAAAGGATTTTCTGGCAAACATGAAGCAAATAAAGACAAAATGTGTGTTCGGACCCGTTCCGTCCCGGCGTCTCGGCCTTTCTCTGGGCATTGACCTGCTGCCTTACAAGACCTGTTCCATGGACTGTGTCTACTGTGAATGCGGCGCAACCACTCATCTGACTTGCGAACGGCGCGAATATTTTCCAACCGATGCAGTCATCGCGGAACTGGATTCCGTGCTGGAGAAACATCCGAAAATCGACTATGTTACCTTTTCCGGCGTCGGCGAACCGACTCTCCATTCCGGCATCGGACGGATCATCCGGCATATTCACGATCATTATCCCGCACTGAAATCCTGTCTGATCACCAATTCCTCGCTGCTGGGCGATCCGCAGCTTCAGGAGGAACTGGCGCCGGTCAGCCTCATTGTACCGTCGCTGGACGGCTCCACGGAAGAGGAACTGTTCAAGATCAACCGGCAGGATGCTTCCGTTACGCTTCATTCCGTGGTGGAGGGTCTCTGCGCATTCCGCAGCCGTTATCCGCATATCGCCATGTGGCTGGAAATCTTCATCGTTCCCGGCGTCAATGACAGCATGGAATCTGCGGAACGCTTCCGTCAGCTGGCGGACCGGATTCACCCCGACAAGGTTCAGCTCAATTCGCTGGATCGTCCGGGCGTAGTGGACTGGGTTTATCCCGCCGACCGCGCCGTACTGGAAAAAATCGCGGAAGTGATCGGCAAAGCTGTTCCCGTGGAAATCGTGGCGCGGCACAAACAGCAGGTTACCGTGCAGCAGAATGATCATCCCGATGTGGCGCAGTATAATGAACTGATTCTGAAAACCGTGCGGTCCCGTCCCTGTACTGCGGAAGATCTGGTTTCCGCTCTGGGAATTCCCGCCGACCGCATAGAACCGCATCTGCGGCGGATGGAACGCGCCGGACTGGTGATTTCGGAAGAAGGAACCCGCGGCAAGTTCTACCGCCCCGCATAATTGTCCCTGTCCGCAGATCAAATAAACTTGGAGTCATATCATGAACAAACGCGGAGAAATACCGGCACTCCCCGCCGTGGGAGTGAACGTGCATAAGGAACGGCGGAAACAGCAGCTGTCGCAGGATGCGCTGGCGGCGGCAAGCGGAGTTTCCAAAGCCATGCTGTCGCAGATCGAATCGGGAAAAGTCAATCCGACCGTGGCGACTCTGTGGAAAATCGCTCATGCCCTGAATGTTGAGTTCGAAACACTGCTGCAAGGCGAGGGGGTTCGGACCAAACGGTTTGAACTGAATCCGGCGGACCGGATCACTTCGTTCACGACGGATCGCTCCGGAACCAGTTTCCGGGTACTGTCTCCCATCCGGATGGCGGAAGATCTGGAACTTTATCTGGTAACGCTTCAGCCGGGTGCGGAGCATCATTCCCAGCCGCATCAGGAGGGTTCGGAAGAATTTCTGACCATGCTGTCCGGTGAAGTGGAAGTAACCGCAGGGAAAAACAAAGCGATCCTCCGCAAAGGTGATTTTCTGGATTACCAGAGCGATGTGGAGCATTCATTGTCCAATACTTCCGATGAACCGGCGGAACTGTACATGATTGTTCGTTTCCCCGTCCATTGAAAAACGGATACGCAAAATTCCGGGTGGCTGAAAATCAGAAAAGATTTTCCTGAATCATTTTGAGCCGGTTCTTTATCGGCCGTTTGCTTTTTGGCAGACGGAAATTCTCGGTGATGCCGCAGACTCTCCGGGCTTCCGCCCAGCTGCCGCCGCCGAGTTTTTTCATGCCGTAAGCCAGAAGATACTGATGATTCTTGCGCATGTTGGAGTACGCCAGATCTTCGCCGTTGCGGTAAAGCCGCTGGATTTCCTCTTTGATCTGCGGCACTGTCATGCTCCGGCGTATGCGGATGGTGTTGTAGTCAATTCCCGCCATTTTGATTGCCGTACCCCAGGATTTGAAACGATGGATCGCCGCCATGTAGAGCGCCTTGAAATTATTCTGGATATGCTGGCTGGACAGCGGTTCCCCGTTTTTGTAACGCTGGCGGATTACGGTAATGATGCGCATACGGGTCCAGGTGCGGTATTTCCGGATGGAACTGTAATCCAGTCCGCAGGAAGTGATGGCGTTGCCCCAGGAACCGAAAATACGTTCCGCCGCCGCATAGACACTGGGATAAGTCGTGGAAAAATAATGAGAATTCAAAGGTTCCTTCCCGTTAGCGGAAAGAATGATGTCCCGTATCATATCCGGCGTCCATATCTGTTTGAACATATCCTCTGAACTCTCTTGCTTTTTTTTCTTTACTTAAAACCCACTGCGAATAGACTTATAATATAACATGTCAAAAATCGTTTTGCAAATCAATAAATTAAAAAAATAAAAAAAACTCCGGCATAGTACCGGAGAGACGCGACTGCCAAAAGTCCGAAAATCGAGAAATTTCATAAAAATGCAGTTATGTTTTGAGCGTGAACAATGTATGGGAAAGCTATTGTTTTTACCCGCTGCAGACTTTTGGCAGTGCTGTCGGAGTTTCAGAAATCGGCAGAACTGCGCGCTCAGTTGTTGGCAACCAGTTCCTTCACATTCCTGATGGCGCGGATGCAGGCGGATTTGCATTCATCCCAGCCCTCGTATTCGATGGACAGGAAGCCGCTGTAACCGGCATTTTTCAGAATCTTGACGATTGCCGCCAGATTCACATCGCCGTCGCCGGTGATTGCTCCGCGGATGAACCGTCCATGCAGGGTTTTGATGTAGCCTTCCGGATTGGAGACCGCACGGCGGATATGGAAGTCTTTGAAGTGAACCATGGAAGCGAAGCCGACGTTGTTCATGGCGGCGCATTCGGGATCTTCGTCCACGCAGAGGAAGTTGCCGACGTCCATGGTGGTGCGGAAGTTGTCGCGGTTGACTTTCAGGACCAGACGCTGCACGCGTTCGCTTGCCTGCACGTAGAAGCCGTGGTTTTCAATGCTGGTGGTGATGCCGTAGGGCTTCGCCTTGTCCGCGATCTGTCCGCAGGCGTCCGCAAAAATTTCCAGTTCTTTTTCGAAATTCGCGTAAGAACATTCTTCATGCGGACGCCAGGCGCAGTCATGACGCATCCGGGTAACGCCCAGTTTCGCCGCAATTTCAACTTCCCCTTTGACCCGTTCGATTTCCGCATTCAGTGCTGCGGCATCCGGCTGGACAAAATTTGCGCCGATCGTATAGCTGGAGAGTTCCAGATTGCATTCCTTGGCGGTGGTCACGATTTTTTCAACCAGACCGGGAGCTTTCATGTCCTTCAGTTCGGCAAATGAACCCGGTACGATTTCCATGTGTTCCGCTCCGTTTTCCGCGGCAAAGCGCAGTGCGCTGACAATGTCCATTTCAGGTGCGCGGGAAAGACTGTAAGAGCTTAAACCGATTTTCAGCATCTTGTTGATCTCCTTTTTATATTGCTTTGAACAGGCGTATTCCGCCTTGAAACATCACACTATAGCATCTTTCGGCAACTATTCAACTTCCTGCCGGAAAATCTGCGGAATTTTTCCGCACACGGTCCGCGGATTTCCGCATTTCATTTCTGACAGCGGTAAACAAAAGCCGGCGGGAAATTCTTCCAGACCACCGGCGATTTGCTTACAGATGAAAAATATTTGTTCAGGCGTTTGCGGAAATGCAGTCCGCACGGCAGAATCACACCCTGGACATATGCAAACGTGGTGAAATATCCGCCGGGATGGAGGGAACGGACAACTGCCGACAGAATGTCATCCTGCAGCTGATCCGGAAAAATTGCCCAGGGCAGACCGGAAATCACGGCATCCAGTGCGGCAATGTTTTCTTTCCGGAGCAATTCCGTCAGATTGGCTGCGCTTTCGTTGTAAACAGTAACGTCAGGGAATTTTTCCCGGAAAGCGGCAATGACTTCCTGATTCAGTTCAACTGCGAAAAAACGGCTGTCTTTCCGCATAGCTTTCAGAATGCTGCCCGTAATGGCTCCGGTGCCGGGCCCCAGTTCCGCGACACATGCCGCATCTTCGATTCCGATTCCGGCTATCAGCATTTTCGCCAGACTCAATGAACTGGGGCAGATCGCTCCTGTCGTGAGCGGACGTCTCAAAAATTGTGCCAGAATCGTATTCTTCATGATCCCCTTTTCCCGGAACTGTTGTTGTTTTATTGCCGTTTAATTTACACCGTAACTGCTTTATTTCAAGTTCCGGTTGAAAGAAAACGCCGAATCAATAGTCCCGCCGGCGAAAGTGCAGACAGAAAAACGCCGCGGAGGGAGATCCCGCCGCGGCGGAGAAGGAAAAGGCAGAAATGAATTATGCCATCGTCAGAGAACTGACGTCAATCAGATACACCTGGCGCGAACCTTCGTGAATCGAGTCGATGCAGACAGTCCGTCCGTCGCGGGACCAGTTCGGGTGCAGGTCGCACCGGGTCGGAACCGGGTAGGACGGATCGGAATAGAAACTGCCGATTTCGTAGGCTTTCTGTTCCGCCAGATTATACAGAAACAGTTTGCGGCAGTTGTCATCCAGCGGATACGAGTCGGTCAGCATCCATTTGCCGTCGGGAGAATAGGAACAGTGTCCATCGCCGGGGAACACATCTTTGGCAATGATTTCCGTTTTATGGGTCTGGTCGGTGTAAAGGTAATACTGCCAGCCGTGGGTGTAGCGGTTGGAGAAATTGATGATCTGGCTGTTGGAAACCCAGGTGTAATGACTGCTCATGTATTCCAGGTTCAACGGCCAGATGTTCGAGCCGTCGCGGTCTGCTGTAAACATGTGTGTAACATGCCAGCCGGGCGTGCCGTCCTTGTTCCACAGACGCCAGCGGTGGAAGAACGCAATTCGTTTGCTGTCCGGGCTGAACAGCATGTGGTTGAACCAGCCGGGCGTATTTTCCATATCCGAACGGTAATACAGGTCGGTAACTTCCGCCACGCTGACCACCAGTTTCGAAGTGTTGTTCTTGAGGTCAACCAGCCAGACGCCTTCATCGTCGGGACAGTTGACTTTTTCATTTTTGTCGAATGCGCCGGGATAGCCGTATCCCGGACGTTCGCGGTCCAGACGGGAGAAATTGAGGCTGAGCGCCCACTTGCCGTCGGGGCTGAGACAGTAGATCGGGCGGCAGATGGTCTGCTTTTCACCGGTTTTGACGTCCAGAATGCGGGCAACGAAATGGTCGCCTTCGCGGTCGTTGTAAATCACTTTGGTTTCGGCGTCGTTGAGCCATTGGAACATGCAGCCCTGCTGCCAGCACCAGGCGTCGGTTTCCGCCAGCGGGATGAATTTGTTGTTGTCCTGCAGGTCGATCATGCCCAGAACGGCTTTTTCGCCGGGAACCGGCTGCCGTGCGGTGAACCCGATTTCCTGTGAAAGAATGTAGCGCCCCGATTTGTCCCAGGGAAATTTGTCGAAATATCCGAAGAAATGATGCTTCGGACCTTCTGTGATTCTTTGGACTGGAAGATGATGTTTTTCGATCATGATGAACAGTTCCTTTTATTAAGTTGATTGTCGTGGTATCAAGGTCTGCGGCACAGCAATCTGAACCGCAGGTGTGTTTTCTTTTTGAGTAAGACGCTGCCGCATCAGATTCCAGACAGCTTCCGCACAGGCGCCGTTGTCGAACCCGATGGTGGTGAGCGGCGGACAGGAGAACTTGCCGAATTCAATGTTGTCCACACCGGCAACAGCACATTGTCCGGGGACGTCGATTCCGTGTTCGCGCAGTGCCGACAGAAATCCCAGTGCGCCGAGGTCGTTTCCCGCGATGATTGCCTGCGGCAGTTTTCCGCCGGAATCCAGATAACGGTTCATGGCATGGTATGCCGGTTCCATGCGGCAGGCGGGCAGCGGTATCAGCCGGATATATTCCTTCAATCCCGCTTCCAGCATTGCCTGGCGGTAGCCGGTGAACTTGTAGTCTTTATCCGTATTCAGCACGAACGCAATGTCGCGGTATCCTTTATCAATCAGATGGCGGGTCAGACGGTACGCGCTTTCCTCAAGGTCGATTTCCACACAGTCCGCGTCAAGTTCTCCCGGCAGACCGAACAGCACAACCGGAATGCGGTTCGATTTGCAGTCCTGCAGCAGTTTTCCCAGTACATATTCTCCGGAAACCTGCCAGAGCGCTCCGATGATCAGACCGTCTACGCGTCTGGCGAGCAGTTCTTCCACGGCCGCCATATTGTCGGCATCCCATTTATAGCGAAGAGATGTGGTGAGTATGCGGTAGCCGTCGCGTTCCGCTCGCTGCCGGAGTTTTTCACAGAATTCCATGCGGACGGGATTGTCGCTTTCGGTAACGGCAAGTCCGATGGTGGAGGTTTTCTGCAATACCAGGCTGCGGGCATTCAGATCCGGACGGTAGCCCAGCGCAGCTGCGGCTTCCTTGATCCTCTGCCGGGTTTTTTCTCCGATGTCGGGTTTGTCTTTCAGTGCGCGGGAAACAGTGTTGACCGATACTCCCATCAGTTCCGCAATGTCTTTCAGTCTTACCGCCATACTTCATCTCCGGTTGTTTTGTCCTTAATATAGCAACATTATCGTTAATGTCAAGAAATTATTGAAATTTTTTTCAGATTTCCTATTGACAATCTCTGTTTTTTGATTATAATAGTAGAACAGTTCACATTAACGTTAATTGTTATAATGGAAAGGAAGAGCAGCCAGACAGGCAATCATTTTCATTCTGAGCGGAATGAAACAAACTGTTCATAAACGGAAAATCGGCAAGTCCGCTTCGCATAATATCCTTTATGTTTAACCTTTTACAGCTGATTTTCCTCATTTTTCCTTCTCCTTCTTTTTAATTTTTCTGCTTTTCCTGTTTATTTTCCCGTTTCGCATTTTACATAAAGGATATTATGCGACACAATTTTACCTTGATAGAACTCCTTATCGTGATCGCAATCATTGCGATTCTGGCGGCAATGCTGCTGCCGGCGTTGAATTCGGCGAGGGAAAAAGCGCGTGCCATTTCCTGTTTGAGCAAAACCCGGCAGCTCTACAATTACTGGTTCATGTACGGCAATGACAACCGCGAATGCGTGTTGACTTTTTATTACGGCGAAATCGGGTTCGGCAAATGGTGGTGGGAACGCATCCTGACCGATTATTACAACGACAAGACCGCCGCGCAGGTTACGCCCGCACAGAAAAAATTATTTGAATGCCCCAGCGACAGTTACAAGAATATGGTTTATGCCAATGTCAAAATAAATGTGATGAGCTACGGCATGAACAAAGGATTCACCATTCCGTCCATCGCCAATTATCTGTCCGGCATCTGCTCCGCCGCCGTTCCGCTGTATAAACTCGGTCAGTCAAAACGCTATACGGAGAAAACCATGGTTTTCGGCGATTCCTGGAAATATTACGGCGATACCCATGGCAAAGTCGACGACCCGCCTGCCGTCACCAAAACAGCCCTGGATTCGGGCGGTTCATACGACATCGGGATCCACCGGGCGCACCGGGGCGGAATGAATGCCGTGTTCATGAACGGCAGCGCCAATGCCGTCAATTCACGCTGGCGGCATTCCAGCTGCTGCAAAAATGATTTGTGGAACGTGGGAATCAAGGGCTCCGCAGCAGAGGAGGTGTTTGAGTGAATATGTTCATCAGAAAAAGTTTATGGATGGCGGCAGCTCTGCTGTCGATGGCGGTGCAGGCGGAAACTCTGATTCTGGCGGATCAGGGAAAAACCGATTACAGTATCGTGATTCCGGATCAGCTGAAAACCGGCGATTCGCTGGTGATCAGGGAATTGCAGACACATCTGAAATCGGCGACCGGTGCGGATTTCCGCACGGTGAAACAATCGGTTCAGCCGACAGGGAAGCGCATTTATCTGGGAATTTCCCCGGCTGATTTTCAGATGAATACGTTGGCGGATCAGGAACATTGTGTCATGACGCGCGGAACAGATCTTTTCCTTTTCGGAAAAGGTTTGAACGGAGCGCGTTATGCCGTTTATGATTTCCTGCAGAAAGAGCTTGGCATCCGTTTCTTTGACGCCCGCGGCGGCGTGAAAATCCCGAAGACCGGAAAACTGCAGATTCAGGATTTGAACCGCCGGACCAAATTTGATTTTGAGGTCCGCCGCACAACCATGTACTGGCTTTTCAATCATCCGCATTCCACATATTTCCTGTACCGCAACGGACAGAACAACGGAGTTTCTCCTTACTTCCAGCAGAGGGGCATTCAGTCCGCTCCGGATGATTTTCAGGCGTTGTCTCCGCTGGGACATTCTCTGCCGAGGTATATTCCCGTCAACAGCAAGGCTTCGACTTACAGCTGGATACGGAAAGAATATCCGGAACAGAATCTGTGGAAGGAGCATCCGGAATATTTCACCATGAACAGCAAAGGCAAACGGCAGCAGGGACGTCAATACTGCATGAGCAATCCCGGTTTGCGCAAACTGCTGGCGGAACGCATTCTGGAAAACATGAAACGGAATCCGGACATGAACTCTTTCGACGTCAGCGCCAATGACACTCCGGACCGTTTCTGCTGGTGCCCGGACTGCCTTGCTCTCGAAAAGAAATACGGCGCCATCGGCGGTCCGCTTTTCGATTTCTTCATGGAATTCTGTCCGATTGCCGCGAAAAAATATCCCGGCAAATATATCACGACTCTGATTTACCGGAAGGGTCAGACCCAGAAGCCGCCGGAAAATATCCGTTTCCCGGAAAATTTTATGCCGGTGTTTGCCCCGATTGATGATAATTTCGCTTATGACTGGAATCATCCGGACAACCGGGAAACATATGAGGACCTCAAGAAATGGTGCAGCATCACCGGCAAGGTGCTGGTCTGGTATTATCCCAATCCCTATACCCGCAATATCAATCCGCCCTTCGGCAATGTGGAACGGATGGTCAGCGACATCCGGCTCATGAAGAAAGCCGGAGTGAAGGGAATGGTCTGGGAACACAATGTCGGTGTTCCGGAAATGATCGGATTCTCCGAAATGCAGAGCTGGCTTGCGCTTCAGCTGTTCCAGGACGTGAATCTGCCCTGGAAAGAGATGGCGGATGAATTTATCTCGTTCGAATACGGCAAAGCCGCGCCGCTGATGAAAAAATACTGGCTCGAACTGGAAGACATCCGGAAAAACGAACCGCTGGAAATGACCTGGGATCCCGGCTGGAGCTGTTTCACTTATCTGACGCCGGAACGTCTGATCCGCTGGAACCGCTGGTTCGATCAGATGGAGACGCTGGTCAAGGACAGTCCGCGTGAACTGTTCAGTGTTCAGCGTGTCCGGGTGAATCTGGATCTTGCTCTGCTTCAGAATTATGCGAAGCTGGCACAAACGGATTTCCGCGTTCCTTACGATCTGATCGAAAAACGGCTGGTTGACTCTTATCAGAAAGCTGTGAATACTTTGTTCACCACATTCAGCGGCAGAAAGAAGGAATGGCTCAACATTCTGCAGGACCGTCTGCTTCCGCTGCGGCTGACCAATATACCGGGAGCAAAACCGCTGCCGCAGGAAATTTTCGGAAAAACAGACCCGAAAATGCTGTTTGTGTCTATTCCGAAAGTCAATGGCAGCAGCTATGTCAAGGATGCGGACGCTGCATTCGGGTGGAGTGCGGTATTCAGCCGTCCGGAACCGAAAAAACTGCCGTTCTATGCGGATTTTGAAGATATATACAACAAAAAATACCGTCAGCATATCGGCGGCGTGACCAAAGAAGCGCTGGGACCGCGCGGCAAATTCAAATTCTACAGACTCGGACGTATCCAGCTCTCACCCAACTGTGTTTTCCGGATGGGAGTCAGCGACTGGTGGGATTTCAAGACACCCGTGGGCGAAGCCTATACCATGGGCGCGTTCAACAACGCGGATGCTTATGCTTCGCTGAAATTTGAAGGACCCGCATTCTATCCGGAAGACGCCGGCAAAAAGAATGTGGTCTACTGCGACCGGATTGTGATTGTCCGGCTCGACTGATGGAAAAAATCTCCGGGGGGCATTGCCGCCTCCCGGTTTCCGTTCAGTTTTTCTTCCGGCGCGTTTTTCCGGCTGAAGAAGTTTTGACCGCGGGGACAATGCCCGGCATTTTCGCCAGGTAGATGCCCGTGTAGGATTCCGGCACTGCCGCCACTTCCTCCGGCGTTCCTTCCGCGATGATGCGTCCGCCCCGGTCTCCGCCTTCCGGTCCCAGATCAATGATGTGGTCCGCCACTTTGATGACGTCCAGATTGTGTTCAATCACCAGAACCGTGTTGCCTTTATCCCGCAGACGGATCAGCACGTCCAGCAGCTGCCGGATGTCGGCGATGTGCAGTCCGGTGGTAGGTTCATCGAGAATGTAAAGCGTATGACCGCGCGGGATGCGTGCCAGTTCCGTGGCAAGCTTGACCCGCTGAGCTTCGCCGCCGGAAAGCGTGGTGGCGGGCTGTCCCAGCTGGATATAGCCGAGTCCGACTTCCTGCAGAGTTTTGAGCTTGCGGTGAACTGTCGGCACGGCTTCAAAGAAATCCACGGCTTCATCCACGGTCATTTCCAGAATTTCCGCAATGTTCTTGTGCTTGTAGGCAACGCTGAGCGTTTCTTTGTTGAACCGTTTGCCGTGGCACGCCGAACAGGTTACGTAGACGTCCGGCAGGAACTGCATTTCGATTTTCTTGATGCCGTCGCCCTGACATTCTTCGCAGCGTCCGCCTTTCATGTTGAAGCTGAATCGTCCGGGGCCGAATCCGCGCATTTTGGATTCGGGCAATGCCGCGAACAGATTGCGGATCGTACCGAAAAGTTCGGTGTAAGTCGCTGCGTTGGAACGCGGAGTGCGTCCAATCGGACTCTGGTCAATGACAATTGCCTTGCCCAGGTGTTCCAGTCCGCGGATTTCGCGGTGCTTACCCGGCACGGCGGGATCCGCCATTTTGAAATGCTGCGACAGCGCGGCGCGCAGAATCCCGTTGACCAGACTGCTTTTTCCTGAACCGGAAACTCCGGTAACACAGCAGAATGTTCCCAGCGGAATCCGTACATCCACATTTTTCAGATTGTTGTGTTCCGCTCCGATGATTTCCAGAAAATCGCCGTTGCCCGGCACCCGTTTTTCCGGAACTTTGACTTCCAGTTCGCCGGACATGTATTTTCCCGTGAGGGAATCTTTGGAAGCCATGATTTCCTTCGGTGTTCCTGCTGCGACCAGCCGTCCGCCGTTGACTCCTGCCGCCGGTCCCATGTCCAGCACATGATCCGCGGCGAAAATGGTGTCCATGTCATGTTCCACGACCACGACGGTGTTGCCGATGTCGCGCAGTTTTTTCAGGGTTGCAAGCAGCCGGTCGTTGTCGCGCTGATGCAGTCCGATACTGGGTTCATCCAGAATGTAAAGCACGCCGACCAGTCCGCACCCCAGCTGGGTTGCCAGACGGATCCTCTGGGCTTCTCCGCCGGACAGAGTTCCGCTCTCCCGGGACAGGGTAAGGTAGGCGAGTCCCACATCGGACAGAAATTTCAGCCGGGATTCGATTTCCTTGAGAATATCTTTGGCGATATGCGCCTTTTCTTCATCCAGTTCCAGCTTTCGGACAAATTCCAGTGCTTTTTCCACGGAAAGCCGGTTGAAATCATCAATGGACAGACCGTCTACCGTAACCGCCAGACTTTCGGGTTTGAGCCGTTTGCCGTGACATTCCGGACAGGTCCGGAAGGTCATGTATTCTTTAAGCCGTTCCCGCACGGAATCGCTTTCGGATTCCGCCTGACGCCGCTGCATGTTGGCAAGAATGCCTTCAAACGGACCGATGGATTTGTAGGTTTTGCGTCCGATCCGGAAACTGAAATCAATCTGCTCTTCACCGCTGCCGTACAGCAGAGTATGGCGGATGTTCTCCGGCAGATCCCGCCAGGGAGTTGTCATCATGGAAGGCATACGGTAATGTTCCGCAATGCACCGGAGCAGATGATTGTAATAAATGATCAGCCGCCGGGGACCGCGCCGCCAGCCGGGGATGGCACCGTCTCGGATGGATTTGGAGTCATCCGGAACCACCAGAGCCGGGTTCATGACCATCAGGGCGCCGAGACCGTTGCAGACCGGACAGGCGCCGAACGGGCTGTTGAACGAAAAATTGCGCGGCTCAGGTTTCGGGAAACTGATTTCACAGTCCGGACAGGAAAAATGTTCGCTGATGCGTTCCTCTTTCCATTTCTTTTCGGCGGAGACTTTGGAGTCCGGTTCCCCGGATTTGTCTTCCAGCAGGATGATGAGATTGCCGCCGCCCAGTTTGAGTGCCGTTTCCACGGAATCATTGAGACGCGAAGAGTCAGCCTTGCCGGTGATCAGGCGGTCCACCACAGCCTCGATATTGTGGCGCAGTGTTTTTGCCAGAACCGGCGGTTCATCGTCCAGCAGTGTGATTTTACCGTCGATGCGGGCGCGTACAAAACCGTCTTTGCGGATTTTTTCCAGAACGTCGCGGTGTTCGCCTTTTTTCCCGGAAATATACGGGGAAAGAATCATCATCTGAAGTCCCGCCGGAAGTTTCTGGAGTTTTTCGCAGATGCTCTGCGCCGACTGTGCTTTGAGAATGTGTCCGCATTTCGGACAGTGCGGCGTGCCGGTATGGGCATAGAGCAGGCGGAGATAATCGTAAATTTCCGTGACGGTCGCCACCGTGGACCGCGGGTTGGATCCGGCGGAGCGCTGTTCGATGGCGATGGCGGGGGAGAGTCCTTCGATATGCTGAACCTTGGGTTTCTGCATCCGGTCGAGGAACTGCCGCGCGTAAGCGGAAAGACTTTCCACATAGCGGCGCTGTCCTTCCGCGTACAGCGTGTCAAATGCCAGCGAGGATTTGCCCGATCCGCTCAAACCCGTTACGACGGTCAGTGAATTGCGCGGAATGGTAACGTCAACGGATTTGAGGTTGTGTTCCTCCGCGCCCCGGATGATAATATCGTTCAGACTCATGAAAACAGATTAACCTTCCCGAACGGCAGCCAGAATTTCCGGCATGGTGCGTTCCAGATATTCCGTGGAAATCCGCAGAGCTTCTTCGCCGGTTTCGGCTTCCAGTGCCTGCGCTGCGATTCTTTCGGCGTCCGCCATGGAAATTTTCCGGATGAGCCGCCGGACATGCCCGATGGTCATGGGCGACATGCTCAATTCCTCCACTCCCAGCCCGATCAGGATCGGCACATAGCGCAGATCGCCAGCCATTTCACCGCAGACTCCTGTCCAGATTCCCTGTCTGCCGGCGGCTTTTGCCGTATGCCCGATCAGCCGCAGAACTGCCGGATGGGTGGGTTCGTACAAGTCGGCAACATGCTCGTTGTTGCGGTCGACAGCCAGTGTGTATTGAACCAGATCGTTGGTTCCCATGCTGAAGAAGTCCACTTTCTTCGCCAGGGTGTCGGCAATGATTGCCGCCGCCGGTATTTCAATCATGATGCCGACATCCATTCCGCCGGCAAAACGCATATTGGCGTTCTGGAGTTCCGATTTGACTTCATCCAGCAATGCCAGTACCCGGTCCAGTTCGCTTGCCGAGGAAATCATCGGGAACATCATTTTGATATTGCCGAAACAGCCTGCCCGGAGAATGGCGCGCAGCTGCGTTTTGAAGATTTCCGGTTTTGCCAGACACAGCCGGACGGCGCGCAATCCCAGAAATGGGTTCTGTTCCTGAAAAGTGCCGACCGCACTCGACAGTTTGTCTCCGCCCAGATCCAGTGTCCGGATGATGACCGGTTGTCCGTTTGCCGCTTCCGCCACTTTTTTATAGACTCTGAACTGCTCTTCTTCGGAAGGCAGCTGTTCCTTGTTCATGTAGAGATATTCCGTGCGGAACAGCCCGATGCCCGCTGCGCCGAAACGTTTGAGATCGGCAATATGATCCGCGCTTTCCACGTTTGCCGCCAGCTGTATGCGGTAGCCGTCGGTGGTTTCAGACTGCAGCTGCGTTTCCCGCATGAGTTCCGCGTACAGCCGGGCTTTGCTCTTTTCCTTCTGTTCATACAATTCGACGGTAACGGGCTGCGGGTTCAGAATGGCAATGCCCAGAAAGCCGTCCAGAATCAGTTTGTCGCCGTCTTCCAGCCATTCCACGAAATGGTTCAGCCCGACGATGGCGGGAATCTGCATGGAACGCGCCAGAATTGCGCTGTGGGAAGTCTTGCTGCCGGATTCTGTGGCGAACCCGATCACGTGTTCGCGGTCCAGCATGGCTGTGTCCGACGGTGTCAGGTCCTTCGTGACAATGATCCGCGGACCGGGCAGTTTGTCCAGCGGCGGTTTCGCCTTGCCCTGCAAATGCGCCAGAATCCGCGCCGCCACATCCTTGACGTCCAGCGCGCGTTCTTTCAGATACGGATCGGCAACCGCGGAAATCGCCTGGATATATTTCTGAATCACCTGCGAATAAGCATATTGCGCCGGCAGCAGTTTTTTCTCGATGGCGGAGCAGACTTCGGTCATCAGCGCATGGTCGTCCACAATCAGAAAATGCGCATCGAAGATATTGGCTTCATGAGCTTCCAGCGATGCCTGAACACGATCCCGCAGAGTCTTGATTTCGCTGCGGGTTTCTTCCAGCGCTTTTTTGAAACGGGAAATTTCCGCTGCAACCTGCGAAGGCGGAATGGTTTTCACATCCTTCCCGGAAAGCAGTTCAACAGAATTTTCCTGCAGCAGCAGAACCGTCCCGCAGGCGATTCCGGGCGAGGCGGGAATCCCGTGAAACATGATTTCTCGTTTCTGCGTTTTGTCTCTGCGGCGTATTTTTTTCGGGGCGGGATCAGTCTTCATCGAATCCTCCGCGGATCATGGTTCCCAATCCTTTCAATGCTTCTTCGGCATCCGGACCGTCGGCTGTAACTTCCAGACGGGTTCCTTTGCCTGCCGCCAGAATCAGCAGAGACATCAGGCTTTTCCCGTCCGCAATTTCTCCGGACGTCAGATTCTTCACGGAAATATTCGAGGCGTAATTCCCCGCATTCTGGACAAACAGGGATGCCGGACGCGCATGAAATCCCCGTTCGTTGATTATTTCAAAAATTTCACTTTTTTTTGTCATATCGCAGTTTCCCCATGTTTTTTTCAAAAAAATCGTTGTCAAAAGCAGGATGAGACTTGCAATCCGGCTCAAGTCCTTTTAAATTACATCATTTTCGCGTTTATTCAATACGGAGAAGACGGAATGACAGCAAGAAAATCCAGTTTTTTTTCATCAGCTTTCTTTTTTATCATCTTGACAGTTCTCCTGCTGTCCTTTGCTTTGTCCGCAAAGGATTCGCCCGTCTGCTCCCGATGCGGTCAGACTGTAAAGCCCGGAACCCGGTACATTGTTTCGCAGGGTAAGACATTCTGTTCGCGGAAATGTTTCATCCAGACCCTCCCGGAATGCACAATTTGCGGGAAACGTTCTTTCACCGGCGGCATTTACGCCATGGATCATTCCTTTTTCGCCTGTACGGACTGCATGAAACTGCCGCGCTGCTTTTCCTGTCAGATCCCCGCTCGCGGAACCCGGCTTTCCGACGGACGCGTGATCTGTCCTGTCTGCGCCCGGACAGCTGTTTCCAATCCCAGCCGCGCCCGGAGTCTGTTCAATGAAGTTCGCGACGTCATGCGGGTTTCCCTGGGTATCGGGACCCGGCATCCCATTCATTTTTCCATGGTCGATCCCTCTGTTCTGCACCGTCTGTCCGGAAATCATTCCGACGGAATGCCGGAGCAGGGGCTGTTCAAGTATGATGCGGAAGTGGAGAAAGTTACAACGCGCGATTATCTGGGACGGAAAGTCGGGGAGGAAGTGTACAAAACCGGACAGAAGGTTCAGATTTTTGTGCTGAATCATCTGCCGCAGGCGCGCATGGAGTATGTGATCGCGCATGAGCTGGCGCACGACTGGATGACTGCGCATTATCCGGGAATCCGCGATCTGCAGATCCGGGAAGGATTCGCCGAATACATCGCGTGGCGTTACAATCAGTACAAAAAACGCAGACAGCTGAACCTCAGCATCGAAAACAATCCCGATCTCGTGTACGGGGACGGGTTCCGCAAGATCCGCCGCCTGGCTGAAAAACGCGGTTTTAACGGACTGCGGCAATACCTCGATTTCAAAAGCAAACAGAACCTTAAACAGTGAGTTTTTTATGAATAATCCTGCTTTCTCTACCGTCGTTGTCGGAGATATCGGCGTCAACTGCTATCTGGTGCCGGGACCTGTCTCCGGAAATCTTTACATCATCGACCCCGGCGACGATGCCGCCGAAATTGTCAATGCCGCCCGGGGATTCCAATACCGGGAAGCGGTCATTCTGCTGACCCATGCCCATGTCGACCATATCGGCGCCTGTGGACCTGTGGCGAAAAAGCTCGGCATCGCGAAGGTATGTCTGAACGGCAATGACCGGGTTCTGTATTTCAGCCCGGAAAATCATCTGCTGCCTTATATCCCAGCGGCGAAAAACCTGCCGGAAGTCATGGATTATTATCCGCAGGACGATTTCACCGTGCTGGAAACTCCGGGGCATACGCCGGGCAGTGTCTGTCTGCTGTTCAGGCAATATAATGCGCTGTTCACCGGAGATACGCTGTTCCAGGGCGCGATCGGACGCACGGATTTCCCCGGCGGAGATTACGATACCCTGATCCGTTCCATTCACGAAAAACTCCTGCCTCTGCCGGACGATCTGCGGGTCCTGCCCGGTCATCAGTACAGCAGCACGATCGGAGAGGAACGGCGCAGCAATCCGTATCTGGCGTGATCCGGACTTTATTCACCGCACCCCGCGCAGGGAGCTGTCCGGATACAGGAAAACCGGTCATGGCACAGTGCCTTGACCGGTTTTTTCAGGGTTGATCCGGAGCTTTCTTTCCGGTTATTTCCCTTTTCCCTGCGAAAGCACAACGCCGGCTTCCGTCTGTGCGGCTTTCAGTTCCGCCGGCAGTTTCTTCATGGCGTCCTGTGCCGTATCCCTCATGCCGATGGCGTTCATCAGACGATAGAAGGACACATAGTAGTTCGCCAGAGACAAGGTCTGTTCGATGCTGGCTTCCGCCGTGGTCAGCCGCATGTGGTCGACTTCCAGACGGGAAAGTTCGCTGGCGGCGATTTTGCGGTTTTTCTGCGCCGCTTTCAGCGCCGTGTCATAGTTTTTGAAAGTCTTGGCGGCACGGTCGTAAATATCTTTGTTTGCCAGAATGTCCGCATGGGAGATCCGGACCTGCGCCATAATGGCGATCGCCTGTCCGAACGAACGCATGGTTTCGGCGTCCGCCTGTTGGGAGTAGGCCATGGCCTGGGAAATCTTCTGCGGGAGTTTCAGCAGATTGAACGCCGCCTGAATTCCCATGTCCCACCAGCTCTGCTTGTAGAGGAACGAGTTGTTCACGTTGTTGAAATCGAAGAAGATGCGCGCATTCGGGAACATGGAAAGAATGGCTTTGCGGCATTCAACGACGCTAATGTGCCGCTGAATGTCCGTTTCCCGGAGTTCGGGACGGCGGATCAGCGCGATCTGTTCCAGCAGTTCCAGGTCCGGCAGATCCACGGACGGAACTTTGTCCAGGAAAGAATCATCCACGGTGATGCGTCCGGAGGGGTAATAGCCCAGCAGGGAACGGAGTTCAACGCAGGCGTTCTGGTAGTCCAGGATGTAAGTGGTCAGCCGGCGTTCCATTTCAATGAAACGGCGGGTTTCATCAAAAGCGCGGAACGGGGTGATTTTCTTGTTTTTCGCCAGATTGCCGATCAGTTCATTCCGGTCGCGGCAGGTGTTGAGCAGCCCCTGCGTGATGGACTGGGCGCGCTGCGCCGCCGCCACCCGGCAGTAAGCGTGAATGATGTCCAGCGTGAGATTCTGCGCCATGCGTTCCGTGCGCTGTTTTTTCATCAGCAGCCGGTCATTCGCCTGCTGGGAATTGAAGAATGCCAGTCCGAAGTCCATGACACTCAAAGCGAAGTCGATGTTGAAGTTGTTGATGTTCTGATCCTGGCTCTGGCTGGCGCCGTACGTCGCGCCGTCGCTTTTGTAGGCCTTGCTGCCGGAAGCGGGAACATTGCTGCGTCCGGAGAAATTGTTGTTGATGGTGATGTCCGGGAGCATTCCGAGGATTTCCGCTGTACGCAGTTCCGCGGCAATGTCCTCCTCCAGATTGAACACCTTGATGTCCAGGTTGTTTTTCAAACCGATGGCGATGCACTGATCCAGGGTAAGACGCTGTTCCGTCTTGATTTCGTCTTCCTTGAATTGCGACGTGGCGAAATAGCGGACCGCTTTTTCCGCACGTTCCTTGCGGTAGTCTTCTTCCGTTTTGCATCCGGAGACCAGTACAATCCCCAGTATTCCCGTCATGATCAGCAAAGTTCTCAACATCATCTTCTCCGTGTTTTATGAAACCCGTCAGCCGCCGGCGTCCGGCAGACCGACATTCTGTCCTTCCGTTATAAACTAATTCATTTCCGGCAAATTGCAAGCAGAAAAAAATCCGGAATGCAAAATTATTTCCTTTTTTTTCTGTTTTCGCTATTTTTTCTGAATTTTTTTGAGAATACCTATTGACAAAATCGGATTTCTGAATATAATATAACTGTGGTGATACAGTGTGACACGGTTTAATGATACGGTGGAAAAGTATATGGAAAGAGTTCTGGATAAAACCAGCCCGGTGGCACTTCCGGTTCAGCTGAAGCGGATTCTTCAGCAGCGGATCGAGTCCGCGTATTATGCCCCCGGACGCAGGATCGACAGCGTGCGGAAGATTTCCGCGGAATTCAAAGTCAGCAGCCTTACAGTGCAGCGCGCTTTGAAATCGCTGGAGTCTGACGGTTTTGTGGTGTCCGTGCCTGCCAACGGCATTTTTGTCAATGAACGGTTCGCACAGGAGAAAAAAGCGGTCAAGATTGCTTTCGTTTTCCCGGAAGCCGCGATTTCCCGCGATACCCTGTATCTGGAATGCTGGGCGCTGGACTCGGAAATTTACCGCGGTCTGCTGGCGGGAGCGCAGCAGTACGGCGCGAAAGTCGATTTCATTCATGTGGACAAGGATTCGGCTCCGCTGTCCCTCATGCAGCAGGAACGGCAGCTGCGGAAATTTGACGCCGTGGTGTTTGTCGGCTCACAGCTGCTGGAGCTGCAGCTGGAACTGGCGCAGACCATGCCGGTGTTTCAGTTCTCCGGGCTGTTCACTCATGCCGCGCCCTCCCTGATCAATGTGGACTACGACCAGCCTGCGGCGGTGGACTCTTTGGCGGTTCATGCGGCGGAATGCGGCTGCCGGACTGCCGGTGTCATTACAGCGTTTGATCTGGCGGGAACGGATTCCGCGGCCGGCGGACAGGAGCTGCACCGCGATTTTCGTGTCAGAGCCGCACATTTTATTGACAGCTGCCGTCGTCACGGCCTGGAAACTCCGGAGCAGTTTCAGCTGGAATATGATTTCCCGGACAGCATAGACGCGCTGAAGAATGTTCTGGACAAAGGGCATCCGGATTTTCTGTTCTGCAACCATACGTATCACGTCGTTGATCTGTATGAGACCTGTGCCGCCGCCGGACTGCGGATCGGGAAAGACATCCGGATTGCCGCGATTGCCTCCGGAGTTACTTTCCAGGGACTGCTTCCGGCGCTGACATATGTTCAGGTTCCCATGTTTGAACTGGCAGTCGGCGTGGTGCGGGAGATTTGCCGGATGACGGCGGAGAACATTCCCGCCGCCGGGTTTGTCTTTGAGAAATTGAAAGCTCCGCTGGTGGTCGGAAAATCCACTGTGGACGGATAAAATAGAATTTGAACTCAATGAATAAAGAAAGGAACAATTGATGAAAAAGGAACTGATGATGAGAAAACGGATTGCCGCGGTTTCCGGACTGTGCCGGAAACGGAAGACCTTTACACTTATCGAACTCCTTGTCGTTATTGCTATTATAGCAATTTTGGCAGGGATGCTGCTGCCGGCGTTGAACAAAGCCAAACAGACCGCACTTTCGGCCAAATGTCTGGGACAGCAGAAACAGATCGGCGTGATGATTCTCAATTATATTCAGGATTTCAAGGAATATCTGCCCATCGGCAATATCCTGTATCCCGGAGACGGCGAGGCGTATACTTTTCAGATTCAGCTGACCATGCTGAATTACAATGTTCCGGTGAAAACTGCGGTGAGCAAGGAAAAACAGAAAGTGTACCCGTGGACTTGTCCGAGCCAGAATCTGACCTGGGAAGACAAAAGCCTCGGCGTAGCCAATTTTCTGGGCAATTATGTCGTGAACGGCACCATTGTCGGGATGGGCGGGCGTATCAATGAAGCGAATCCGAACGGTGTGCTTCGCTATTATTCCAAACTCGGCAAATTCAAGGAACCGAGCAATGACGGCGTGCTGATGGACGGTTTGGTCAAACCCATTCTCAGCGGCGGAGACCCCAATCCTCTGCTGAATGGCGGTCTGCACTGGATTCAGCTGAACGGCACGTATCAATCCGTGGATTACCGCCACAGCAACAAATGCAATGTGCTGTTTCTGGACGGTCATGCCGCGGCTTTGCAGCGTCAGCTTTACCTGCCGATTGCCTATGACACGTCAACGAGCAGTGTCAGCGGTTCCGGATGCATTCTTTACAGATAATCAAAAACATAAACATGAAGAAAGGACTTTGAGAAATGAAAATTCAACTGATGGCTGCCGCCGTACTGTGTCTGGGGCTTTCCGCTGCGGAAGCGGCGAAGGATCCGTCTCTGCTGTTTGAGGCAACGTTTGAAAACAACACCCTGACCGCGGATTATGCGAAGGGCGATCCGAAATGTTTCACCATTGCCGATGCCGATCTCAAAGCAGCCGGCCGCGCCATGGAAGGCGTCGGGAAAAAAGGAACCGCGCTGGCGATCGACCGCAGCGTGGACTGTCTTTACAATATGAAAGACAACTTCGACATGAAACAGGGAACCGTGTCCATGTGGGTTGCTCCGCTGAACTGGAAGACAGCCAGCAAAAATATTGAAGTGTTTTTCGGCGCGGGACAGAAAGGGTTCACGATGTATGTGGAAAAATATCTGTGGGGCAATCACCTGCTGTTCTATTATCAGAATGACAGTGCGCCCGGCACGAAAAAGAATTACTCGGCTGCGGTTCTGATCGACGAAAAAGACTGGGCGGAAGGCAAATGGCACAAACTGGACGCAACCTGGGATGTCAACGGCATGAAGCTGTACGTGGACGGTGTGTTGCCGAAGACGGTGGAATGGCGCAATCCGGAAGTGAAATTTGACGCTCCGATGGAATTCCCCGCGCCGGCATGGGGCTGGATCAGCATCGCCAAACAGTCCGGCGACGCCAACAAAATCAGCCGCACCGCATTCGACAATGTGCGGATTTACAACCGTCCGCTGAGTGCGGATGAAATCAAAGCCAACTATCAGAAAGACATGGAACAGAAATGAAGTTTGCATACAGGAAAACAGCTGCGCTCCTGCTGTCTGCACTGGGTTTTTCCTGTGCCATGGCGGCGGAAACGGCAAGAGATCCCGCTCTGCTGTTTGAAGCGACTTTTGACGGGTATACCGTAACGGCGGATTATGCGAAGGGCAGTCCGAAAAGCACCACGTTTGCCAATCCCGGCCTGCAGCTCCGCATGTGGGAAGGTGTTGCGGGAAAAGGCAATGCGCTTGCCATGGACCGCACCGAGGAATGCCAGTACAACATGAAAGACAATCTGGATCCCCGTCAGGGAACCATTTCCCTGTGGGTCGCGCCGCTGAACTGGAAGACCGGCAACAAGTTCATTGAAGTGTTTTTCGGCGCGGGTCAGAAGGATTTCACGATTTACATTGAAAAGTATCTGTGGAGCAATCATCTGTTTTTCTATATGGAAAATCAGAAGGCGCCGGGTACGAAAAAAGTGTTCACCGCCACAGTTCTGGTGGATGAAAAAGACTGGCCGACCAACAAATGGCATAAGCTGGATGCGGTCTGGGACCGCAACGGCATGAAGCTGTACGTGGACGGCGTCCTGCCGAAAGCGGTGGAATGGCGCAAGCCGGAAATCAAATTCGATTCCGCCATGACTTTCCCCGAACCCGCCTCCTGGGGTTGGATCAGCGTGGGCAAAAAGTCAGACGGCGAAGACAAAGAACACCGCACGGCGTATGACAACGTCCGGATTTACAACCGTCCGCTGAGCGCGAAGGAAATCAATGATGAGTATCTTAAATTCTTTTCCTCCAAGTTCGGTGAAAAACGGGTTCAGCAGATGGTCAGCGTTCCGAAAACTTCCGGAAAAGTGAAACTGGACGGTCAGATTGATGCCGCGGAATGGGCGGACGCCGCCAGTGTGCCGGTCCGGGAAATGACCGGGGTTTCCATCAACCGGAAACAGCAGATCAACGGAAAAGCATGGCTGAAACACGACGGTGAAAAGTTCTATCTGGCGGTTTACAGCGATGCTCCCCCCCGGCGTTTTGCCCATACTGTCCGCGACGGCAATCTGTGGGAAGACGATTCGTTTGAATTTTTCCTGTATTCGGACCGCCGGAAAGAGAAATACCAGTTCATCATCAATTCCAACGGAGCGGTGTTCGACCATAAAAACGGGGAGCCGAAGTGGAATTCCCATGCCAGAGCGGCGGCGTTTCGCGGCAAGGATTTCTGGAGTGCGGAATTCGAACTGCCGCTGGCTGATTTCGGCGGATTCACCGCAAATGACGACTGGACCGGCAATATCTATATTTCCAGTTATGTGAATGAACTCGGTTCTTTCGCCTGGGCTCTGCCTGCCGGATATTATGATTCCCCGAAATCATTCGGCAAAATCGAGTTCCGCAATGATTCCCGGTTCGCCGGAATCCGTTCGCTGGGCAATCTTGCCCTCGGACAATTGGATCTGTCGGCGGAAAATCCTTCCGGCACGGCGGTGTTCAAAGCGTTCTATGAACAGGAAAACGGCAGTCGCACTGACTTCAACGGAAATCTGGTCAAGACTCCGTGGAAAGTTTCTCTGCCGGCGGGACGCCAGCGGCTGATGGTTTCCGCCGCAGATGCGTCCGGCCGTCCCATGTATCAGTACGAGACCTTCTATTATGTCAATTACCCGCTGGAACTTCAGTTCGACTGTCATGCCGGCGAAAAACGCATTGCCGTTTCCGTGGACGCCAACAATGCCGGCGCGGAACTGCTGAAAAAATTTCAGACGCAGGGCGTAACCGGAACGGTCCGGCTGCTTTCCGACACGCTAGACAAAGTTTACAGCACGCAGACCTTCACGGCGCGTCAGAATGTGTTCAGCGTTTCCCTGCCGCTGCCGGATGAACTGCCGGAAGGCAATTACTGGATCGAGGCGAAACTGGACGCCGCCGGAAATGTTTCCAACCGCATCCGTTTCCGTGTGCCGGACATGAAGCCGTACAAAGTCCGGGTTGCGGCGGATCATACTGTCCCGGAACCATGGACTCCGGTGGAAAAAGTGAACGGCCGCACCTTCCGGGTGCTGGACCGCGAATACCGTTTTGCGGAAGGTCCGTTCCCCGTGCAGATCGTTTCGCGCGGCAGCAATATGCTGACCGTTCCGCCGGCGTTGACTGCGGACGGCGCGGACGTTGTCTGGAGTGATTTCCAGGTCGGGAAACAGTATGCCGATTACATCGAATTTTCGGGCAAAGGCGCGGTGAACGGATTCAAGTTCACGTGGAAAGGACAGCTCTGGTTTGACGGCATGTATCTGGTGGACTGGGATATGACGCCCGTCCGGGTTCCGGAAAAACTTTCCTCCCTGACTCTGTCCTGGAAAGTTCCCGCAGAGTTTGCCCGTTACGTGTTCAAACAGGCTTACAACGACGGACTGGAAGTCTGGAAGGACAACCGCATCGAGCGCGAATTCAACCCGGTTCAGAATGTCTGCAACAATCTGCTGTGGACGAGCGGACTGGAAAAGGGTCTGGCGTGGCATCCGAAGTCGAATGCCAACTGGGCAAATCATACAGGAGAGAAGAACATCATTCTGGTCCGCAGCGGCGATGAAGTTGCCGTAACCGCGAAAATTGTGTCGCGTCCGGTGGAAGTCAAGAGCCGTCTGTGGTACACCATGGTGTTTCAGGGAACACCTTCGCGTTCTCCGCTCAAAGGCTGGCGCGACCACAACTACGGCGGTTATTTTGTTCCGACCATGCAGAACCTGCAGTTCGGCGGGGGCGGCGACCACTCTTTCTTCGATTACCAGACCGATCAGCGCTGGCTGACGCCGAGCAGTCACAAGCCGCGCTGGATGGACCGTTACGTGAAAGCGGTGCAGGAGGCGATAAAGAAGAAAGCTTCCAACAAAGGCTGGAAAACCAAATCGCACATTCCGTACCGGTCCATCAATTACGTGATGCCGTTCCACGTCGGAACCAACGAAGCCGAATATGATTATTTCTTCAATGACTGGGTTACGCTTCCGACGACGATCTGGGGGTACAAGGAAGACGGCGTTCCGCAGACGATTTATTCCTGCTGCGGTCAGACCGGAATCACCGATGCGCATCTCTACAATCTGGAAAAGCTGCTCACCATCAACCCGCTTCTGGGCGGCATGTATAACGACTGTCCGCACAGCAAAGTCTGCGAGAATGTCCGGCACGGCTGCGGCGGAGTGGATGCTTTCGGTCAGAAATACCGGACTTCGACCATGCTGGGACAGCGTGAATTCATGATGCGTGAATACAAGCTGATTCACAAATTCGGCAAAACGCTGGTCAACCATGTTCCGGCAGCGGATATGGTTCCATTCGTGCATAACTTCTCCGACCATGTCTGGCCGGGCGAGGAATTCCACGACGGCGTCGGCAGAAATCCGGATCATTTCTATTGCGAAGGGCTTTCCAAAGAAGCCTGGCAGTCCACCATGAGCCCGGTGATCCGCGGCGTGAGTGTGATTCTGCTGCCGCAGCCGGAACGCGCAGCCGGAAACTTCATGAATCTGAAATCCCGCCAGAAGGATTTCGCCGCGAATCCGGAATGGGCAATCCGCACCATGACTCCGTGTCTGCTGCATGATGTCGGCATTACGCCGGACAGCATTGAGCGGAAAACGGTTGACCGCTGGTGGATCATCAAGGATCAGATCAAACTGGCGGACGCGAAATTCCACGGTTACTGGTATGATTCCACGGTCAAATCCGCTTCTCCGGATGTGTACGTCAGCTGGTATGAATTGCCGGCAAACAGTCCGTACCGTTACCTGATTGTGGCAGGCAATCTTGGACGGAATGCACAGAAACTGGCGCTGACGCACCAGCTGTCCGGAGTGAGCAGCTATCATGATCTCTGGAACAACAAGGCGATGAATGCCGCCGAGTTGAAAGACATGGAGCTGCCGGGCAATCATTTCGTCCTGATCGGGGTGAAATAACCTGTCCGTAAACGGGAAACCGGCATGAGAAATCGTGCCGGTTTCCTCTGAAATGCGGCAAGTCCGCTTCGCATAATATCCTTTATGTTTAACCTTTTACAGCTGATTTTCCTCATTTTTCCTTCTCCTTCTTTTTAATTTTTCT
>CAKUJH010000036.1 GCA_934661375.1 uncultured Victivallales bacterium | reverse complement strand
CTCATCTGTCAGAAACCAAAGTACCGAAAACAGCGGATGAATTGACGCGCGCTGTTCAAACTCACCTTGAGAAAAAAAGATAAGGCATCGGTCAAGCGGCTTTTCCATAAACCGGAAGTCCGATACGCTGTGGAGAACGAACAATGAAATTATTTATGTCCAGTGCAATAATGACGTGGTTCCGGAAGAACTGCTCGGACGTTTTTTCTCGCTGCTGCGGATTGTGAGTCTCGCCGCCGGTGTCATTTTCAACTACTGGCTGCTGGACAAAGTGGCAATGCACGGAGCGGTGATTTTCCTCGGGTTGAGTCTCCTGTACGGAATCGGTCTGACCCTGTTGTGCTGTAAAGTCAAGGAAGGACAGTACCCACCCCCTCCCCCGGAACCGCCGGAACTGCAGGATTGCAGTACATGCGTACGGGTTCTGCACGGTGTATCCACCTACTTCCGGCAGAGTTTCAGCATGTCGTATTACCGCTGGTTCATGGCCGCGGTGGCAATGTCCGCATCCCTGGCATTCGGACCGGTGAACTTCTTTGCCATCCAGTACGCGCAGTCCATCTCCTGCAGCATGAAAGCCTACGGGATCTGTCTGGTGATTTCGCTGACCGCATCCCTTTGTCTGAGTTACCCGCTGGGCTGGATCGCCGACCGCTTTCATCCGCTCCGGACCGGCATGTATTCTCTGGTGCTGTACCTGATCCTGATGATCGTGTCCTACCCGCTGATGAACAATCCGAAGCTGTTCGGGCTCCTGTTCACGCTGCACTGTCTGATTTCCGGAATTTACACCACACTGACCGCCTCCCTGATGCCGCGTCTGATGCCGCGTTCACTGTTTGCACAGTTCAGTTCAGCCGGCGCGATTGTCGGCGCCGGATTCAACATGATCGCGGCTCCGCTGTTCGGCTGGCTGATTGATGCTTTTGACGGCGGATACCGGATTCTGTTCATTCTGGGCGGACTCGGCACGCTCGCCACCCTGGCGGCATTTCTGCCGGTCTGCCGCGGTTTCCAGCAGTACGGCGGATACTCGGATTACCACGCACCCGAACCTGAATAACAAACGGAAAAGGAGTTTTGCAATATGAAAAAATTGATATTGAGTCTATCGGCAGGAGCGGTTCTGCTTTCCGGATTCGCTGATGATTTTACGCCGGTCAAGAAAAAAGTCCGCATGGAAAAACGGGAAATCACTGTCAGCATCATCGGGGAAGACCTGATGGCGCTGCCGGAAAAAAGCGTGGAGCAGCGGCAATTCAGAAATACGGACCGGTAATCGGATTCCGGGATCCGGGCGGTGCGGGCATGGTGACATTTTTCTCCCGTGATCCGAAACTCCCCATCGGACAGGTCATCCGGGAGTTCGGCATAGAAACCTGGGATCAGTATTATGAACGCAGCCGGACAGACCGCATCCGGCATCTGAATCCGGAAAAATAATTTTTGAGGATTCAGCGGACTCCGGCGGCATCCGGAAAAGTTTTATTGCAGAATTCCGCGTTCCCTGAACCAGCGCAGCAGTTCCTGAGTCCACGGCAAAGCGTTCGCAAAAGGATACCGGGCGCCGAGTCCGAGACCATGTCCGCCGGTGCCGTAAATGTGCAGCACAAACGGAACTTTGCGGCTGTGCAGAGCTGTCGCGAAATTGAGGCTGTTGGTCACTGAAACCACTTTGTCCGTGGAAGTGTGCCAGATAAAACACGGCGGAGTGTCGGCAGTTACATTCTTCTCGGCAGACAGTTCGCGGATCAGTTCCGCCGGCGGATTGGGGCCGAGCAGACTGTTCCGGGTGATGGTGTGCGTCCCCTCCCCCATGGTAATCACCGGATAGCACAGAATACCGAAATCAGGACGGGAACTGACCCGTTCGACCGGATCGGCGGAGTCCGCATTGCCGGCGTCATACTTGGTCAGCAGAGTGGCTGCCAGATGCCCGCCCGCCGAGGAACCCATCACTCCGATGCAGGCAGGCTTGACATTGAACTCCGCCGCGCGGCTGCGGATCGTCCGCAATGCTCTGGCGGCATCCCACAGCATCACGGGGTGACGGTAGCCGCGGGAACCGAGACGATAATGCAGAACGAATCCGGCAATGCCGTGCTGATTCAGAAACCGGGCGTAATCCTCGCCTTCATATCCAGCCAGACCGACATAACCGCCTCCGGGAAAAATCAGCACTGCGGGAACCGGACCTTTCATATTTTCCGGCAGATACATTGTCATGACCGGGATATCAGCGGCGGCAGTCCCCTTTGCCCCGGGAGCATCCCCCTGCCACAGCCGGAATTCCGCCGGAGTCTCCGTTCCCGAAAGAATAAAAGCCATGCAGCAGCACAACAGCCAAGCAAATCTTTTCATTTTTCTCCTTTTTCATTATGATTTTCTGCAATTCCGGTGCAACATCCCGAATTCAGCATCATTACCATATAATAGCGTTTTTTCATATTTTTTCAATCAGTAAAATCAAAAATTGAATTGCCAGAACCAAAAATTAAACACTGTCCAGTAAAATTCTGCGGACATTCGAAGTATTTTTCTGCGAAAATGAAGCTGGCATGATTTATGCTATATATTTTTCGAGTAAAACAGCAGGAGCGTATCATGAAAAAAACAGACAGAACAATGAGGCGATACGATGCATTTTGACGGAGGGGACTGGGTGCAGGAACTCCGGGAACACCCGGAAAATGCCGATCAATGCGATTGGGACAAATTCAATGGCTGGGACTGGGCAATCCTGCTGATTGAACAACCTCAATTCGCAGATAAGTGCAAGTGGCAAAAACTTGACGGATTGGACTGGACGCGTCTACTGGTTGAACAGCCTCAATTCGCAGACAGATGCCAATGGCAAAAACTCAATGGCGAACACTGGAGTACTCTCCTGGCTGAACAGCCTCAATTCGCAGACAGATGCCAATGGCAAAAACTCAATGGCGAACACTGGAGCACTCTCCTGGCTGAACAGCCTCAATTCGCAGACAGATGCCAATGGCAAAAACTCAATGGCGAACACTGGAGTACTCTCCTGGCTGAACAGCCTCAATTCGCAGACAGATGCAAGTGGAACAAACTGAAAAGCAAAGATTTTTTTCTGCTGTTATATATTCAGCCTCAATTCATCGGGCATTGCAGTACGGAAAAATTCTGCAGCTTTGAGTGGGCGGAACTGCTCATACAGCACCCGCAGTTTGCCCATCTGTGCGATTGGGATAAACTCAACGGGGAAGACTGGGCATACCTATTGAGAGAACAGCCTCAATTCGCGGATAAATGCAAGTGGAATAAACTGAACCACCAGGACTGGATTGTTCTGTTGAACGGCCAGCCGCAATTCGCAGACAGGTGCAGCTGGCTCGTTCTCTGGGATTGGGACAACACAAAACAATAAAATACGGAAGAAATCATGAAAGAAAAGCAAAATAAACAGTGCGCCGATGATGACAGCAAGAAAACAGCCTGTAAAAATAAAAACAACAGAAAACGGAATTTATGGAGTCAGCTTGATGGTTCAAACTGGGCAGATTTGCTGGCAGCTCAGCCTCAATTCACTGATAAATGCAAATGGAACAAATTCGGCGGCGGAGACTGGGCAAGCCTGCTGGCAGAACAGCCGCAACTCGTCGACATATTTGAAAATCAAAACGTCTAAAACAAAGAGTGTAAAATGGACAACACCAGCTACAACGAAAAAGGATGCGAATGGCAGGAAAAACTCTGTCAGAATCCGAAAAAAGCCGATAAATGCCCGTGGGATGTTCTCGACGGAAGCGACTGGTCAAATCTGCTGTGTAAGCAGCCTCAATTCGCTGATAAATGTGATTGGGACAAGCTCGGCGGGAAAGACTGGGCACGTCTGCTGCGCGTTCAGCCTCAATTTGCAGACAAGCGTGATTGGGACAAGCTCGGCGGGAAAGACTGGGCACGTCTGCTGCGCGTTCAGCCTCAATTTGCAGACAAGTGTGATTGGGTCAAGCTCAGCAAAGAAGACTGGAGACAACTGCTTCTGAGACAACCGCAGCTTATTGAACAATGTCCTTTGTATTGGCTCGCCTATGGAGACATCTTGACTGAACTGCTTTGCGATCACCCGCAACTCGCCTATGGAGACATCTGGACTAAATTGCTTTGCAATCACTCGCTACCGGCAGACACGCGTCTATGGGATATACTCGGCGGCTGGGACTGGGCTGAACTGCTCCAGAATCAACCCAAATTCGCTGACAAGTGTGATTGGGACAAGCTCAACGGGGAAAACTGGGCTAGTCTGCTCCAGAATCAACCCAAATTCGCTGACAAGTGTGATTGGGACAAGCTCAACGGAAAAACTGGGCTAGTCTGCTCCAGAATCAACCCAAATTCGCCGATAAGTGTCAATGGGAAAAGCTCGGCGGCTGGGATTGGGCTGAACTGCTCACGAATCAGCCTCAATTCGCTGACAAGTGTGATTGGGACAAGCTCAACGGAAAAAACTGGGCTAGACTACTCCAGAATCAACCCAAATTCGCCGATAAGTGTCAATGGGAAAAGCTCAGCGGCTGGGACTGGGTATGTCTGCTGTGTGAGCAGCCTCAATTTGCAGACAAGTGTGATTGGGACAAGCTCAGCGGTTCGAATTGGGCAAACCTGCTCCAGAATCAACCCAATTTTGCCGACAAGTGTGATTGGGACAAGCTCGACAAATGGGATTGGGATATCCTGCTTTATGAACGACCTCGATTCACACCCTTATTCAACGAATTTCAGGAAAAAATTCCAGAGCTATCCCATAAAAATCTTTCAGCCTTGACAAAAAAGAGAGCCCAAGCTGCCTTTTTCTCTGCAACGAAACAAAGGATAGAATCATGGGGTTGGTGGTGCTGGGACAAATTGTTAAGCACATTCCGATCTATACCCCGTTTTTGATTTTTTATGGGATGGCTCTGGAATCACAGATAAAAACTGCCTCTTCCCCATAAAAACAGCTTGACTTTTTTCAAAAATGTGGTATTATTATCTCAACAAGTAACACGCGTTACCTTTCGTTTTCGAAACTTCATAAAGGAGAGAAACATGAGGAATGAACCTACTCTGCCCATCGGCGTTATGGTCCGTCTGGGCTCCGACCCCGTTTCCCGGCTCGATTTCATCCGGGAAGTCGGCATGGAATGCTGCCAGCTCTGCCGGATCGGCGAAAATTACATGCATGGCTGCGACGGAAAACACCAGACTGCCGTCCTTGCCGAATCGCTTTACCGCAACCGCCTCGCCGTCCCGTCCATGTTCCTTTTTTTCGAAAATATGCAGTGGTCGCCCGAAGAATGCGGCATCACCCCCGAACATCACCGTGCGGAACGTCTGCTGTTCGCCATGCGCCAGATTGCCTGGGGACAACAGTTCGGCGTCCGCCAGTTTGTCTGCCATGCGGGAGTTTTCCCGGAAGCAGGCACTCCCGCGTATGAACGCTGGGTCAAGGACATGCGTCAGTTCTGCCGTCTCGCCGCCGGATTCAACGCCGACTTTCTCTTCGAAACCGGTCCCGAACCAGCCTCCGTTCTCAAGGAATTTCTCGAACAGCTTGGCGAACCCAATGCCGGCATCAATTTCGACCCCGCCAATCTCCTCATCTACGACCAGACCGAACCGCTCGAATTTCTTGATCTCCTCGGCGACCGCGTCATGGCAGTTCACTGCAAAGACGCTGTCCGTCCCGGCAAATCCGCCGCCGGCAGCGCAAACAGCACCGCCGACGCCGCCGGGAAGTCCGCCAGAGGCAAGGAAACGCCTCTCGGAAAAGGCGATACTCAATTCGCGGAATGTCTGCGGAAACTCTATGAAGACAACGGTTTCCGCGGTCCGCTCATTATCGAACGCGAAATTCTTCCCGGTCCGGAACAGGATGCCGACATCTGCTCTGCCGTGCAGCTGCTCAAAGAACTGCGCAGCTCACTTATCAGCTGATCACCGGGAAGTTACAACTGGGCGTCCGTCTTTCCCGGCGGACGTCTTTTTTTCAGGGGCAACACAGCCGCAAGCAGTGCGCAGACATAAAAAATCCAGCTCAGATGCATTACCGGCGCCAAACCGATTCGCGCCGCAATCTGTCCGATCACCAGCAGTACCACGCCGGCAAACCCCCAAGTTCCGCCGACAATCAATCCCATGCGCATACTTGTGGACAAACCGCCTTCCGCATTGCGCGACAACGATACCAGCAGCGGGAAACACGAACTTGCCAGCATTCCGCCCAGCGGAACCAGCAGACACGCCGCACTGTATTTCGACAGCAGGAAATAGATCAGCATCACCGGTGCGCCCAGCAGCAGTCCCCCCAGCACGAACGGCGTACAGCGGTATTTCCGAACCAGCACACCGATCGAAATGGAACCTACCGCCGAACCGATTCCGAACAGCATCGAACAGAACCCGCCGAATGACAGCGAATACTTCAGTGTATTCAGATACGACGGAAGCAGGGCCTGAATCGTCGTCGTACCCATGTTCAGCAAAGTCGCAATCAGACACAGATTCGCAAAACCCCACGGACATTCCGAACCGGATTGAACTTCCGTATGCGGTTCGTCCGGTGTTTTCTGCACAGGCTGATCCGGCGTCAGCTTCACATGAGTCAGCCACAGACCGCCGATCACCAGCACCACCGGCAGGATCAGCCAGCTCAGCCCCTTCAGGCCGTAATGTCCGACCAGCAGTGAACTCAGCCACGGACCGACAGCTCCACCCAGGAATCCGCCCGTCATGAATACAGGTGTCGATACACTCACCGCAACTTTCCGTGCGTGCTGTGTCCCGCGCAAGCCGTGCGGATGCACCAGCGCAATCCCGCATCCCACCGTAACCATCAGAATGCACAGAACCCAGACCGGCGTTTCCCGCGGCATGGCGCCCAGCAGAACAATCAGTCCCGCCATCAGCAGTCCGACGGTCAGCAGTGTCGGCGAACGCATGGCACGTCCCAGCAGCGAAGCCGGAATCTGCATCAGATTGCAGCCAATGCTCACGCTGCTCAGAATCACCACCCCCAGACCAAGATTGATGTCGAAATACACCAGCGCAACCGGCAAAAAACCCGGCAGCAGTCCGCCCAGCATATCCACCAGGAAATGCGCACCTGTCAACACTCCCACCTGAATGCCCGATGTGTGCAGTGCTGGCGGAATTACACTATATTTCTTCATATTCGCCTCGGCAAAAAAGAAAAACGCCTCCGGCCGAAACCAGAGACGTTGATATCGGTTGAAGACACCGCCTCAATATTTGAAGGGCGGCAGTCCGCGGCTTTCCCGTTCGCGCAGCGGCGATCCGTCCGGATTGACCAGACGGCAGGACAGGAAAATCAGCAGGTTGTACTTCGAAGACGTCCGGCCTTTGCTCTGGAAGAACCGGCCGACCAGCGGCAGATCGCCCAGCACAGGGTACTGGTCATCCACCACAGTCACTTCATCGCGGATCATCCCGCCCAGCACGATTGTGCCGTTATCGCTGCAGGTCGCCTGGGTATCCACCGTGCGTTCTTCAATCCTCGGCATGATCATCGTATTCGGAATGTTCACCGCCGGGGAATTGTCGTTCAGCTTCACCGGCACATTATAGGAATAATCATCCCATCCGGTGAATTTGCGCAGCAGAGGACGCATCAGAACATGGATCGTGTAGTTGTCCGAGTCTACAATCGGCGTAACATCCAGTGAGATACCCAGCTGCTGTTCCTCATCCAGATTCGGCACGGAACCCGTGAACACCGGCACGTTGTTTCCCATGATCGTATATTCCGATTCATCCCAGTCGGTCGGGAAGTATTTTTCCGTCACCAGCTGAATTGTCGCCGGCGTATCGTGCATCGTCGTCACCCGCGGGCAGGACAGCGTATCCGCCGAGTCTGCCTGATCCAGAGCATACAGCTGGGCGTTGAAACGGTATCCGTTGTTATTGTAGACCGAGAAATCAGTCGCCAGACCGTCCTGCGTATTGTTTTCCAGTGTCTTGGCTCTGCTGATCGTGCGGATAATGTCCCCGCCGCCGACAGTGTAGGAACTGGAACTCTTCTGCAGCGGAGCTTTCGTGTAATAAATCGTGCTGCCCGTATTGTTCGTGTACGTAGTATTGCCGTTTACAGTCGAATTATACTGCAGCCAGTTCGCATCGCTGGTGCTCGTGTAGATATTCGAAATATCCTTGGAGGTGAACGATTCACCCGGCGCCAGCGCAGTCAGACGGTCGCTCGTCGCGGAGAAATATCCCACGTTCGAATTGTTGCGCGACAGCTGATATTTGAAACCCAGTTCTTCCAGGTCATTCAGTTTGATTTCCACAAACTTCGTCTGAATCAGAACCTGCGGATCCACCTTGTTCATATCGCTCAGCAGCGTTTCCACCTGCTGGAGTTCCTTCGGCGTGTTCGTTACAATCAGACGGCCGATATATTCCTTGTACACTGCCGAAGCACCGGCATCGAAAGTAATGCCTTTTTCCGTCAGGAATTCCTGCACGGTCTGACCGTCCCGCAGTGTGATTGCAGATTTTTCCACCGGATAAACTTTCGTCTGGACATCATCCAGCGGCACATCCTTGGATGCAATGACTACGGCATTGTCGTCAATGCGGTATTTCAGGTTCGCCTGACGGCAAATGTATTTGATGACCGTTTCCAGCGGAATGTTTTCCAGCATCATGGTCAGCGGCTCAATGTCGCCGGCGTCTTCCGCATCTTTGTTGTTATTATTGCTGTTGCCGCCGCGGTTGTCATTGGCGGTTTTGTCGCTTTCGCTCTCCACGGATTCGCCATCACGGTTCAGAGGCTGGTTGATTTTGCCGCGCAGCACGAAGTTGACGCCGATTTTTTCGGGGTCTTTTTCTTTGCTGCACTGCCGCAGATACCGGATTGCCGTGGCAATGGAGACTTCCTCAAAGCTGATTTTGTCAATGATGATTTCTTTGAGTTTGTCAGCGATTTTTTCATTCTGGCTGTTTTTCGAAATGAAATTTTCCGGAAGCTGAGAATCTGAAGGTTCCTGCTTGATCAGCGGAGTAACCATTTCCCAAGTTGCCTGGGCATTGCGGGCATTGCGCATCACACCGGTACGCTGACGCGCCGCCTCCATCGACCGCAGATTAATGCGGCGGATGTAGTCAATCGCCGTCGTGTTGTACGGATCAAGAGCAATCACTTCCTCAAATTTCGTACGGGCTTTATCCCACTGTTTGGTATCATAGAGAACCTGTCCCTGACGCAGGAGAACATTCTTTTCGCGGATTTCAGCGGGGTCGGGGTTGGCTTCTTCCAAATCCTTGCGGACCTGCACACCGTCCTTCATAAGCTGATAACGCGCAATGATTTTCTCCATTTTTTCCTTGCAGGGCGGATAGATTTCCATTGCTTTCTGACACTTTTCGATGGCTTTATCGAAATCCGCCAGGTTCGCGGAATTGACCGCATCATTGTAAATCTGCTGCGCCCAGTAATAATAGGCTTTGGAAACAGCTTCAGTGCAGAGATCCAGTTTTTCCTGGAAACGCGGCTGTTTATGCAGTTCATACAAATCAGCCAGCTGTTTCCGAGCATCCAGATACAGGTCGATGGCTTTGTCGAACTCATTGCTGCGATAGAATTTGCCCGCCTGTGCCACCATGCCGTCGATTTTCTTCTCGATACCCTGAAGCCGGACGGTTTCCTTGTTCCGGTATTCGATTTTCTGTTCAGCGGCATCCGGGGCGTTTTCCGGAACAGCGGCTTTCTTTCCCTTGTCGTCCTGCGCGAAAACGCAGCAGGCACTCAGCAGCAGAGCCGCCGTCAAACCCGGAACAGAATGTTTCCGAGATACGCCGCAAATCATCATTTCATTGATTTTACTGTTTTTCATCTTCATCACATCCATTCTGGGTTATCTGTCGTTGAATTCGAAAAGTCCCTGCTTGCGGGCTTCGCGCACCGGAAGGCCATTGCCTTTCATCAATCGCGCCGTCACAAAGACCATCAGGTTGACTTTTTCCGAGGCGGACGACGTATCGGTGAAGAGACGTCCGACCAGTGGAATGTCGCCCAGAACCGGGATTTTGTCTTCCCGGCGGGAGGCGATGTCTTCCAGAATACCGCCGATTACCACGGTTTCGCCGTCGTAAATCTTCACGGTCGATTTCAAGTGCCGTTTGGAGAATTCAGGCATTTTCATCTTCGGCTGGAAGTTCGTCGAAGAACGGTCCGCCGGCAAATTCAGCAGATCGCCGATGATGATGCTGTAATCGTAGTTGGACCAGCCGGTCATGCGCGTAATGTCGGTATCCACGCTCAGCTGCACCGTGTAGTTGTTGGAACTGACTGTCGGCGTAACTTTGAAGATGGTACCCACCGGAGTGGCATCACCGAATTCCGGCGTCGGCGCGGTATACGTGTAAGATGTACCGTTGACGATTTCCACTTCGGCATCGGACCAGTCATCCGGGAAGTAGCGTTCTTCCGCCACTTTTAGAGTGCCGGGATAACCCGAAGCGACCAGCAGACGCGGAGTCGCCAGAATTTCTCCGCGGTCTTTCTGATCCAGAGCACGGATCGAAAGCGACAGATCAAACTGATGATCACCGCCAAAATTCGGGATAAGTTTCAGACCGCTCACCACATAGTTGGAAGCATCGGAACGATAGAAACTGTTGGAGCTGAGACCGGAGAACGATATTTTGTGATCGGTTTCCGTGTTGGTGTAGGTCAGCATCCAATCAAAACCCAGTTCCTCCATCGTGTTCATGGAAACTTCCATGACCTTGGAATCCACCAGCACCAGCGGCGGCGGAATGTCCACTTCACGCAGAAGAGCTTCCAGACGGCGCAGGTTTTCCGGCGTGTTCTTGACAATGAGTTTGCCGTTGCGCGAATCATAGGAAATCGTGCTGCCTTCGTCAAACGGAATACCCATCGGGATGAAATAATCCTTCAGCATTTCCTGCGTAACTTCCGGCAGTTTGCGTTCATCTTCCACCGCTTCGGTCAGACTTTTATCAGAGAATTTGTCTCCGTCTTTGAGCGAACTGTTGCTGGAACTGGAACTCTCTTCCTTTCCCGGCGGTTCGGCTTCAATTGCAATCCGCTGAATCAACGTCTTACGCACTTCGTAAAATCCGATTTCCATGTCGCCGGCGGCTTTCACGCCCACCATGACCGCTTTGTCTTCAATTTTATATTTCAGACCCGCAATCTCGCAGACATAACGGATAATGTCCAGCAGGGGCATCTGCTCCAATTCCAGATACTGAATTTTCCGTGTACGGAGTTCCAGGTTGGACGGCGGAATGATACTGACGCCCTCGCCCGTGGGATCCTGCTGTTTGCTGATCCGCACCAGATGTTCCAGAATGGACTGGATATCCGTGGATTCGTATTCAATTTTGTCAACAATGATCTTCTGAAGTTTGTCATACAGCGCAGTCCGGTTACCGGTCATTTCCTTCGGTGCGGCTTCTTCGCTGTCGGCATCCATCGGCGGAATCGGTTCATTCCAGAGCCATTCGGTTTCCGCCATCTGTTCCATGGCATCGTTTTCACTGCGGGCAATGCCGATGGCTTCCAGTTTCTTATATGTGCGGTTCAGCAGGGAAATGGCTTTCTGATTGTAGGGATCCAGCACCAGAACACGTTCGGCAGCGGTACGCACCTTGGCATATTCACGGTTCTTGTAATAGATATCCGCCTGACGCAGCAGAAAACTGATTTCTTTGTTCCGGCGGGAATAATCCGGATCTACGGCGGAAAGTGAAGTTTCTTCACGGAACCGGTAGGCATCCTCCATTTTGTCGCAGTCCATCATGAACGCCTGAACATTGTCATTGAACGCAGGATCTTTCTTGATGAGCACATCGAGAGTCGTCGGAGAAACCTTGCCGGTTTTTGCTCCGGCGTAATACGGAGCGATGGAATCCTGCGCCAGTTTTTTGGCATCGCGGAATCCTTTGACCGCCGCTTCGGCATCTTTGATGGTCAGGGACGGCAGATAAATTTTCTTTGCCTCGGCAAACACCGCGGCACCCCATGCCTTGCGGGCACCAGTCACTTTGGCTTTGAGTTTCACCCGGATCGAGTTGACATATTCGGAGTCGCCCAGTCCGGCTTTCTCAAAAACCTGACACGCGCGGGCATACGCTTCATACGCACGCTCGAAATTCTGTTCTTTGGTCAGACGGTCGCCCAGGAGTTCCAGGGGAAACACATTGTTTTCCAGAACAGCATTGCGCTTTTTGACTTCATCGCTCTGCGCCTCCATGGGCAGTTCCTCCTCGAAATTGGAGGGCTGCTGCGCCTGAACCGCGAAAGAAACCAGCACTGCCGAACATAATACCGGCAGGAGCTTGTTCATTCCATCATGTCGGAATATTCTCACGCTCATCTTTTTTGTCCTTATATATTATTGTTTTGAATTTCCGGGTTGACGACGGGGCGGAACCGGCTTGCGGACAGCATCAATCTTTTTCTGAATCATGGATTTCTGCTCTATCACGTAAGTTTTTCCATCCCGTGTATCTTTCAGCGTAACCGTGTTCTTTTCACGGTCAATACTGACAACTTCATACGAATCGACATTGGTTTTCAGAGAGCCGATGGTAAATTTGGAGCCGTCATAGACTTCTTTTTCAAGAACGTCCTTAATCAGATTGATGGAGAGAACCGCCTTGATCCGGGGTTCCAGCACCGGCTTGTTCTGCGTAACGGTGATACGTTCGCCATTGTCGCTTTTTTTGAGAACCACCTGAACTTCATCACCGGAAGAAACAATGTCCTCAATGAGGAATTGTCCCGCCAGAGTCGGGAACGACTCACCGACTTTCAGGAACATGTTTTTGGAAGGGCGTCTGCCGCGGGTGGCAGGCAAATCCACTTCGAACTGAATCTCGGCATTTTTCTTGCTCTTGTCGCTCTTGAACGAAACGTTCTTCAACAGGAAGGGCAGCCGAGCCTGCGTAACGGAACGCACCTGGATTTTTTCATGATACGGCGGACGATTCTTGGGATCTTTATGTTTGGTTTTGGCAAGATATTCCTCGTAGTTGGAAAAACCGTCATCATCGCTGTCCACCGCGGCATCACTGGGATCCTGCGGATTCAGCCCCATGGCAGTCTCTTCTTTATCGGGAATGCCGTCGCCGTCACTGTCCTGATTCTGTGCCACGGCGGAACGGTACGGAGCACGAAGAGTTTTGCCGCAGTCGCGGAAAGGACATTTTCCGCTGTCGAGAGTATTGGGTGCGGGATAGGAATCCGCGGGGATGATGCGCAGACAATACGGGCAGAGAGCCATCGGATACGGAATCATTAAATCAGTGAAATGCACTGCATTGACGCCACGCGGGCGAGCCTCGTTCCAATGCGGTTTTTCGGGAAGACGTTCCAGTACGCGGTAAGGCGATTCAGGAACATCGAACTTGACCTGAGTGTAGTTCGGGGGCGGCTCACGAAAATGCTTGAGCTTATCCACCTGAATTTTTTCGCTGGCGCCCAGCAGGATCAGCTGAAACAGCAGCAGAAGGATAAATACGACCAGCAGAAACGCCAGCAGAATTTTTTCATAATGTTTTTTCAAAAATGCCTTCAACTTGAACCTCGCCTGTTATTGCTTTTGGAGTATATCGCCGGTGAAAACGTAATATTTGAATTTGATTTCAGCTTTGACATTGCTGCTGATGCCGATGACCGTGCTGCCGTAATCCGGCTGCATTTCCGCTTCCATTTCGCTGGGAGGACGGCGGAGCGCAGCACCGGCGGCAAAAGCGGGGGCATTGCGGCGCGGAGCATTATTGCGGACGCGTCCGCGGCTGCGCGGATTGCGTCCGAACACCGGTTCCGGTTCCAGCTGTTCATTGCGTCCGCTGTCGGGAAACAGCAGCTTGCGTTCACTTTCAACTTCATTGGCGGAATCTTCGGACGTGAGCAGGACCCAGGTGATGGCATACACCCGGTTGTCCTTGTAAGCATTCAGCAGACTGTTGGAGAACTCGCGCACGGCTTTCATCGGTCCAATGACAGTGGTTTTGAAATTGTAGACCGTATATTTGTCAGAAACTTTCACGACATTTTCACGGGTGAAATCCTCAACTCTGGTCAGTCTGGCACGAGTCATGCGGCGGAAAATATCTTCAAAGATCGGCATGGTATCCAGAATATCCCGGATGGCATCAACGGACGGGAAAGACTCCACATACTGGTCGAAGGTGAATTTCTGCACCGTTCCGAGTGTGGTTACGCCGGGAATCAGCCGCTGATTGCGGATTTTGTGCTGCATCTGACCGAGATACACATGCGCCATGGAAGCACTCATGGTACGGGGAAGTCCCAGCGCCGCACCCAGAATATCATAACCGGCTTCCAGTGTCAGGAAATCTTCCACTGTTTCCAGCTGAACATCCGAAAGAAATTTCCGGTATGAGGCAATAACATCATCATGTTTGAGCCGTTTTTCCTTTTCCAGTGCGGCGAAAAATTTGGGAATCAGTACATCCGCGGTCTTGACTGTATTCTCGCCATTCTCAAACAGTTCGCGCATGATCCGGTAGAGATCATCTTCCGTAACCTTTTCTTCCGGAACGGGCTTTCCGTCCTCTCCCTCTGCGGGAGCCTTGTCATCTTTCGGAACTTTGAAGGAAGCTGCGAACTGCTGAAGTGCCTTGCGGTAGGGTTTGCCGAAAACACGCTGAAGTTCCGTGGTTTTGGCACGCAGCACTTCGGTATCCTGTTTAATCATCTGAATATTCAGAGCGACAGGTTTGTTGCCTTTCTGGAAAGCGGCATTGAATTCGTTTTCGCTTTTCTGTGTCAGCTCGTTGGCAGCAGTTACGGCATCATGCTTGGTCCAGTCCAGATAAATCAGCAGGATGGACCCCAGCAGAGTAATCGCCGCAACGATGGTGAAAATGATATTCTTCTTGAAAAAATTCATATCCGAATCCTTACTGTTTGATCACATTTTTCATTTTAAGGGTCAGCTCGAAAGTGGCAATATTGTATTCGCCTCTCTGAAGCACACCGTTGCGGAGAGTGTCGATGGAATCGGTATTCCGGTTGAACTCGAAATACTTGGATTCGCTGAGACGCTGAGTAAACCGTTCGGCGAACTGCTGGTCATAAACCCAGCCGTTGCCTTCAAGATAAACGGAAACATAATCCTTCGAAACCTGCTCCTGCGAACCGCCCATATTGACCATACCGCCGAACAAACCGCCACTTTCTTCTTTTTTCTGAGCATTTTTCTGACCGGGAAGCGTGTTGGACAATTCAAATTTGGTGAGCCAGACATTGTCGGGAAGAATCGCCTGCACTTCATTGAGAAGTTCGGGCCAGCGGACCCGTTCATCCAGCAGCTTGGCGGCGTCTTCATACTCCGAACGCACAGAGTTGAATTCGTTTTCAGCGGATTTGAGATTCTTGACCACGCGTTTGGTTTTATCAAGCAGATTGACCGCGACCTCGCGTTTTTCCACGGCGATATGCTCCTGTTTGGCGAAACCTGCGTAAGTCACGAGCAGACAAAGCAGAAGCGAAGCCGCCGATGCATAGAAATACGGTGCTTTCGATTTGAATTCATTGTATTTCTGGAGAGACAGCGGAACCAGGGATATTTCAACCGGACAGTTCATTCCGTGCCGCAAAGCCAGCCCGATGGGTTCGGAAAACATGTGGGCAATATCCGCCAGGCGTTCCTTGTCGACTTCCGCGCCGATGGCGATGTTCTTGAACGGGTTGAGATATTCCACGGAAATGCGGAGCTTGTCCGCAAAGAAACGCGGAGTGTATCCCATGACCGAACTGCCGCCGGCAAGATAAAGCTTTTCCGGTTTGCGCCCTTTCTGCTGGGAACGGTAGATGTTGATGGAGCGGCTGATTTCGCCGTGAAGCCGGGTCATGACATTCCGGACAATTTTTGAAACGATGGAAGCAACTTCGGAATCCGGTTCTTCATACGCGCCGCCCAAAGCAACAAAGCCATGTTTGCGTTTCATTTCCTCGGCTTCCTTATAAGAAATGCCGAATTCCTTGCTGATCTGAAGGGTAATGGCATGACCGGCAATCGGGATGACACGGACAAACAGGCGTCCGCCGTCGACAAACAGAAGAGTGGAACAGCGGTCACCGATATTGAGAATCAGTTCACAGTTTGTGTCGCCAATGCCGTTGAGGCGTGCCGCGTTGTAACAGGCCGTGGGCGACACCTCGATGAAATCGATCCGCTTTCCGGCAGATTCCACCACTTCCGTAACACTTTCAATTTCATTGCTTTTGACGATCACGAACATTGCTTCGATTTCGCCGCTGTCGTCTGCGACGCTGAGCAGCTGCGAATCCCAGACGACCTCATTCATTTCATACGGGATGGCGCTTCTGGCTTCGAATTCGATGATCTGTCTGATTTTTTTCTCGTCATTGACCATGGAAGGGACTTTGACGAAACGGATATAGGCATCGTGTCCGGAAAGGGAGATGCTGACTTTTTTCGACTGAAACTCGTTGTTTTTCAGGATATGGGAAAGAGCTTCGAGCATTTCCACATGTGTATCGCCTTCGACGACTTCCTGGAGGGAAGTTTCCGGGATGGCATACTCTTCGAAAGCGAAACGCTCCATGCGCATTTCCCCTTCGGGAGTATAGGAAAACTCGGCAGCTTTGATGCTGCTGGAGCCGATATCAATACAAAGCATTAAATCCTGTGTCGCCATGCGTCTTGTCACTCCTTACTTAATTGACAGTGCGTCCAGTGTTACTGAAAGAAAAGTTGACAGCCGGCAGCTCGTAGCGGTCGGCGTCAACCCATGCCCACGGGGTTTTTTCCCGCGGCCAAAGCATCACGGGACGGGAACCCGGTGCATTATTGAATTTTTCCACTGCATCCAGCAGAGCAGCGGTCTGTTTGTTCGACACTTTTCCTTTGAAAGCGAAGGCTTTGCGACCGAGGATCACGCCGTTGCGGTCCACGATCAGGATCGCGCCCTCCAGGGCTCTGAGATTATATTTTCCGTTGCGGTCTTCCGGAAAGAAAGCGTAAACGAAATTCGGGGGCATGAACAGGGAAGCCCAGTAACGGCGGGTTCTGGCGGCGGGATCAACCAGGACACAATGGAGTTCCTGCATCCCGAAGAACAGCTGGGAATCACCGCGTCCGCCGCCGGAAGCGGGGACATACAGACACAGAACCACTTTCAAACCGTAAAGGAGAACCGGTCCGGCGTCGCGTCCGGAACGGGAATTGAAGCGGAAGGAAATATCATTGACCAGCCACTGTTTCGCATTGTCGGGAACATTGCCGGCGCCGAGGCGGGTCCGTTTGCTGTCCACGGAATAGACCGGAGCTCTCTGCAGGGAAATATCGACCGTGATGGAATCGGCGGGCACGCCGAACGCGTCCTTTCCGGCTCCTGAGCGGGATGATGTCTGGGCAGACAGAACACCTCCGGCAAAAGCCAGAACCAGCATCAACAACAAACAACGAATTTTCATATTGCTCTCGTTTCCATTTCCGTGCGCGGTTTCCGTGGCGCACATTTGCAACATCGGCACAATACATTCCGGAAAGCCATCTGTCAAGTCAATGACACAATTATTTTAGTAAAAAGTTGCGGTTTTGACGTCAAAAAACCGTTTTTTTTCATTTTACGGATTTTTTCCGGCGAATTTTTCCCATCCGGGGACAGGGCTTTCGCCGTTTTCGACGTCATGAACCAGAGCGGTCAACCGGGCATTGCAAGGAGCTTCCAACCCGTGAAGCGCCGCCAGACGGGCCACTGCGCCGCAGATGTAGTCAATCTCCGTACGGCGTCCGCCGAGCCGATCCTGAAACATGCTGGAACGTCCGGCGGCAGTTGCCCCCGCCACCGAAAAAATATGCGCCAGAATCTCCGCCCGGTCAAACTGGATCCCTTCAGCTGCCGCAGTTTTCAATGCTTCATCCGCCAGCCGCTCCGTCCATTTCCGGCAAACCGGATTCCGGACAATGAAGCCGTTCCGTTCCTGAAACAGCGCAGTCAGCGGATTGATTGCCATGTTGACAAACAGTTTGCGCCAGATGGTCCGGCGGACATCGGAATCCGCCGTGACGGACAGCCCGGTGCCATGGAACAGACTGCATGTTTTTTCCGTGGAGGCTGCAAATCCTGCGGGAGAGCCGAAACGCGTTTCACCTTCCGCCGCATGAAAAATGCTGCCGGGTTCCAGACGGGTGCTGTTGTGACAGGAAATGCCGACGACCAGCTGTTCCGGAGCAAAACGCTGCGCCAGTTCAGGATAAAGCAGTCCATTCTGCAGGGAAACGACAATTGTCTGCGGAGAAATCAGACCGGGATTGTCATCCAGAGCCGCCGCCGTGGTGTGTGCCTTGACAAACAGGAACAGGAAGTCTGCCGGAGGATGCGGCACACCGGAAACCGCAGTCTGAACCGGAATGGCGGTCTGTTTTCCGTTTTCAGTGATAAGAATGCCCCGGCGGCGAAGCAGAGCGGCTTCTTCGGCAGAATGACAGATCAGCGTCAGCTGAACGGCGGGGTTGCGTGCAAGGTATGCCGCGTAGAGACAGCCCATCGCCCCTGCCCCCAGAATTGCGATCTGTATTCTATCTGTCATGCAATTTTCTCCGCGAAAATTTCTGATGCTGCGTACAGTCAGCCGGGAAAGTTTCCATTCTTCAGGCAAGAACTTTTTTCACGGCGCGAATCACCGTATGAACATCGTCTTCCGGCATGTGCGGTCCAATGGGCAGACTGAGGAACGTATCCGCCATTTCCTCCGCAACCGGGAAATCTCCGCGTTTGAATTTCATATCCGCGTACGCCTCCGAAAGATGGGGAGGAATCGGATAATGAATCATGGTCGGGATTCCTTCCGCTTTCAGTCTGACCTGGACATCATCCCGGTTTTTCACCCGGATAATGAACTGATGCCATACACTTTCTTCCAGGGCGGACGGCGGCAGGATCACCCCCGGCACATCTGCAAGCCCCTCGAAATATACAGACGCAACCTTCCGGCGACGTGCATTCCATTCATCCAGATGCGGAATTTTGACCGACAGAAACGCCGCCTGAAGAGCATCAATACGGCGGTTGTAACCTTTGACTTCGTTATGATATTTGATGCGGGAGCCGTAATTGCGCAACACCCGAATCCGGTCGGCAATCGCGGGATCATTGGTGGTAACACCGCCAGCCTCCCCAAATGCGCCGATATTTTTCGCCGGATAAAAACTGAATGCAGCGGCGTGCCCCAGATTGCCGGTCCGGCGTCCGTGATACCATGCGCCCTGCGACTGTGCATTATCCTCCAGAACGAAAAGATGATGCTTTTCCGCTATTTTCATAATCGGATCCATATCCGCAGGAGTTCCATAAAGATGCACAACGGCAATGGCCGTCGTTTTATGCGTGATGGCGGCTTCGATTTTCGCGGGGTCAAGATTGTATGTCCGCCATGAAGGTTCCACAGGAACAGGAACGGCGCCGATCTGTGAAATTGCCAGCCAGGTGGCGATGTAGGTATTGGACGGCACAATCACTTCATCTCCGGGTTTGACACCGCCCGCTTCCAATCCCAGACACAGGGCATCCAGTCCGTTGGATACGCCGACGCAGTACCCGGTTCCACAGAAATCGGCCCAGTGTTTCTCAAAATTTTCCACTTCCGGACCCAGTACGTACCAGCCGGAGTTCATGAAACGGAAATACGCTTCATCCAATTCATTTTTCAGCTCGCGGTATGGAGCCAGCATGTCCAGAAACTGCATTATCGAAGCCCTTTATATTGTAAAAAATCATTGTAATTCCGGATATAGTCATCCGCCTCGTATTCACGCGACGCCAGTACCAGCAGGACACAATCCGGCGAATGTTTATACTGAATTCCCCAGCAGCCGGACCGCAGATGCAGTCCCTGTGCGGGTGAATCCAGCACGAAATCTTCACGGTATGTTCCGTTGTCCACCAATACATGCAGAGAACCGGCAACGGCGATCAGGAACTGTTCGCATTTTTTATGGGCGTGTTCGCCGCGGACTTCCGTTGATTTGACGCCGTAGGTGTAGAATATGCGTTTTACCGGAAACGGCAGAATTTTCTCAAATTCCAGCACACACAAATTACCGCGCAAATCAGCAAAATGAGGCAGAGAATAAAGTCTGGCACCGGTCTTGCTTTCTCCGCCGGATACATGTTTTTCTGTTTTTTCCTGAGCAGCGGCGGACATGTCCACAGCATTGGCATAACCGACGATGCGTGCCGGATTGCCGACCACGATTGCATACGGCGGCACATCTTTGGTCACCACCGCCCCTGCCCCGACCATGGCGCAAGCCCCGATCGTAACCGGCAGAATCGTGGCATTCGCTCCAATCGAAGCACCATCGCAAATCCTCGTTTTTCCATATTCCTCAGGCCATTGACGGCTGCGCGGGAATTTGTCGTTTGTAAACGTGACGGACGGACCGATGAACACATCGTTTCCTGCGGTTACTCCATCCCAGATATATACGCCGCATTTGACCGTAACCCGGTCGCCCAGCACCACGTTTCCTTCGATGAACGTATGATCGCACAAGTTGCAGTCGCGACCGACTTTCGCACCGGAAAGCACATGCGCCCAAGCCCAGACACGCGTCCCGGCGCCGATGCTTGCACCTTCATCGACAATGCCCTGCGGATGAACAAAAACAGAAGAATCAGGCATGAGACACCTCTTTCTTTTTGCCAGACAATACTTTATTCACAAACCAGAAATTCCAGACCGTTGTCACGGGAATCACACAGTAACTCAACAATGTTTCATCCAGACAGGGGAAAACATACCGGCCAAGCCGCAGCAGCCCCATTCCCAGCAGCATCCCTGAAATATAGGTCATGACAAAACGAATGCAATCAGCCAGAGCCAGACCGACATGAAAAACCCAGAGAGCATTTGCCGCATACGATAGCAGCACAGTCAGGACATATGCCGCTGCATACGAAATCAGATAATGAACTCCGCAAATCCGGTTCAGCACAAAGATCAGCAGCATGGAAAGAAAAGTATTGGCAAGCCCGATCAGCGAAAATCCGCTGAATCGCACCGCTGTTTTTTTCATTCGGTTCAGCAGGGTCATTTCCGGTCATCCTTCTTTCGGATAATGTATCCGGGACGCGCCTTGACTTCTTCGTAAATCCGCCAGACGTATTCGGCAATGATCCCCAGCGACAGCATGATCATACCGCCGAAAAATGCGATCAGCAAAATGATGGATGTCCAGCCGGGAACCTGTTTTCCCCAGAACTGATGGTTGCCGAACAATGCGATGTACGTATAAAACACCGACCCGGCAATCGACAGAGCAAACGAAAAGCCACCAAGGAAAGTAATCAGCCGGATCGGCGCCGTGGAAGCGGAAAAGAAATTGTCCTTCGCCAAACGCCATTTCTTCCGGAATGTCCAACGGCTCCTGTTTTTATTCAACCCAAGAGGACGTTCATAGCCGTAAAAATACGGATCGAACCCCAGACGCAGAACTTCGGAAATCGAAGAAGTGTTGATCGGGTGAATCCGCGTGTTCAGAATGTCGATCACCTCCCTGTCTATGAAAAACAGATCGGCTCCGCCCTCCGGATACTTCACTTCCGAAAAACGGTTCATGAACGAATAATAAAGCTGCGAAAACAACTTGCTCACCGGCGGATCATCCCGGCTGATCCGGTGCGGAATGATAATCTTATGCCCCTGTTCCCACAGCCGGTACATGTCCACGATCGTCTGATACGGCTGCTGCTCGTCATCGACCATGGGCATGGCGCAGGCTCCGGAGCAGACCGACAATCCGGCAAATATGGAATAATGACTGGTATAGTTCCGGCTCAGCCGGTAAGCATACACATTGGAATGTTTCTTTTCCAGAGCAAGAGCCATGTCATAAGACCGGTCCTTTGAACCGTCGTCCATGACAATGAATTCGAACGGGATGTTTTCCCGGTTCAGCAGTTCAGAAACCCGGTCATAGCATCTTTCGATGCGGTCCTGACTGTAATAAGACAGCAAAATCAGAGAAAGCATTTTTTCATTCATGGGAAGATTCCTTTACCGTATAAAAATTCAGCAGATGCTGCAACACAGGAAGAGCAGCACGGAAAATATGGCATGACAACAGCCAGAAACTTGCGGCAATCAGCCCGAAAGTTCCAAAATACACACTGAACAAACCAATCATCTCGCGCCTGACTTCTATGAACGGAGTCACCAGCAGAAAAGTTGAAACTGTCCCGCACGCGCCGAGAAATGCAACCGCGCAGAAAACATACAGCAGCGTAAAGAAAGTTCTGTCGCCGGTCCAACGGGCAAAATACACTGCCAGAGACAGCGGAATCAGAAACAGGAACAACACCCGCGAAGTTTTTCCGAACGGAGAATTTTCCGCAAAAAGTTCCCGGCTGATTCGCGGGTATTTCAGATAAGACCACAATTCTTCCAGATACTTTTTCTGCAGCAGAGAAAATTTATGCAGATTGATTGCCGGCAGCAGTTCTTTCAACAGTTTTTTGCATTCCAGCTCCAGCCCGACATCCAGCGAAGGATATTGGGACATATTCAGCGGTTTGAGCCAGGAACCGTTCCTCAATCCCGGATGATACATGATGCGGTTGGCGTATTTTTCATAATCAGAACTCTTGAAATCCGGAGCTTCCAGCTGAATCGGCCATTTCAGATCCGGATTCTGCGCCAGAGTTTCGGAAATAATCAACTCCACCGACTGCCGGATTTCCGGTTTCAATTCCGAAAAACGCGATGGCTCCGCAAGAATAATCGCTGTCGACGACATCTGAAAGGAAGAAAGCGAGGCAAAGTTGAAATCACCTGTCCGCATGTATCGGTATGAACAAAAAAGCAGCGGCAGAATCAGGCATACCGCAGAAAAAAGAATTCCATATTGAAATGCTTTTTTCCATTCCAGACGCCTGGCATACAGCAGAAACAGCATTCCGGCAGGAATGAAGACCGTACCGGGAAACGGTTTAATCATCAGCTGCAGAAATACCACCAGCGCGGCAAATACATTCAGACGGAACAATTTTCCGAAGCTCACCCCGCAGGATATTTTCCGGAACAGCATCAGCCCCATCGCCAGCAGCAGAATAATTCCCGAAAGACCGGGTGAATCCGCCAGCATGAAATTATGATAACAGAACATGTACTGGGAAAAAATAATGAACAGTACAAAACACGCCGCCGAAGAAAGCCGCATGGCGTGCAGTTCCAGCAGCAGCCAGCTGAGTGCCAGGACAAACAGCCCGTACTGAACCACAATCAGAAAATTGAAACTCAACGGAGCAAATGCCGCCGTCCATTTCAGCAGCAGCGGATATCCCGGTGTCCGGTATGAAAACAACGCTTTCTCTATCGTGTTTCCTTCCGTGAATCCTAAATAATGCGGACCATCCACCGCGTGTTTCAGCGGCAGAAGTTCATTATACATATAAGCAATTATGCAAAAAGAAGCCAGGACAAACAGCCCGGTCAGTAATTTTCCCGAAGAACACGACGGTGCCAGCCTCGCAGCAATCAGTCCGCGTTCGCAGAGAGAACTCCAAAGACAGATCAGCAGAAAAACAGCCAGCAGCCACCATGGCTGCGACAGCCAGCGGAAAATACTGCGTTTCCCGAATGCAGTCAAATTGCGGATGTCTTTCGACACTTCGATATAGACTTTGCCATTATAATAGAGGCTGGAATCTTTGAACACTGCGGCGCGGTCAGCTGCAGGCGACAGCCGTCTGCCGTTTCCATAAACAACCATCCCGCGGCTGAACCTTCCATGAATTTTCCACAACCCATCGTCGCTGCATACTTTACGGGTATACCCCAGTTCCTGCGGAGAATTCAAATCCAGAGAAATCGAATCATAAGCTGCGGAATGAGGCGGAAATGCCAGAGACCAGGATGCCCAAAAGCAGATCAATGAGGCGCAGACTACAATACGAACCAGCCATTTGCGTATAAACGCCATTCGGCCATCCGGAAGCCGGGGCAAGTCCAGCGCGGCGGTTTGCGGCTCTGATTTTTTCCCGGCTGCCGGCAATCCGAACGCCAGTGCAAGCAGTGTCAAACCCGCACCCCAATCCCACGGCAGCATACGGACCGCTGTCAGCAATATACAACAGACTGCGGCCAGCAATCCGGTAAACACACGTATCCTCATTATTTTTCTGTTCCCTTATATTAATGAAAATTTTCTTAAAATAGCACGGCTTCAACGTATTTCAAACAAAAATATGATAAAAGCCGAAAAAAATGGGATTGACACCAGATGCGTCCGGCTGGTGCTGTTGCAAGTTTTACGGATTTCGTTGTTGATATTTTGGAAAAACGCAGTATATTACAGACACTATTTCATCTGTTAATAAGGAGAAGAAAAAATGGGTTTGCCGAACGATTGGATCAACCGCTGTCACAAGTACACTTTCATTGACGGAGAAAGCGGTTTTCAGGTGAATTTCGCCGGAATGAACTTCGAAGACGCCGACATAGAAAAGATGGCGGAACGTTTCCCGGCGGTTCATGCGGAAATGCAGAAAATCGAACGCGGGGAAATCAAGAATCCCGATGAACACCGGAAAGTAACTCACTTCACCGACCGCTCGGTCTACACCGGCACATCGGTTTACGCGGAAGTGGAAGAATTTGCGGCGGGAATCCGTTCCGGCAAAATCACCGGCTCCACCGGCAAACGCTTTGAATCGGCAATCATCAACGGAATCGGCGGCTCCGCTCTGGGTCCGCAGCTGCTTCAGATGGCGATCAACGGTCCGTACTGGAATGAATACTCCACGGAAAAACGCGGCGGCAATCTGAAAATTTATTTTCTGGACAACACGGATACCGCCGGTCTGGCGGACGCGCTGGCGGTCTGCGATCTGGAAACAACCCTGGTGGTGAGCGTTTCGAAATCGGGCGGCACACAGGAAACGCGGAACAACCTGATCGTCTGTCAGGAACAGTACAAGGCGAAAGGTCTGGATTTTGCCAAACACGCGGCGGCTGTCACGATGCGTGAAAGCAAGCTGGATCAGGAAGCGCGTTCGACGAACTGGCTCCGGGTGTTCGAGATGGCGGAATCCATCGGCGGACGCACCAGCGAAACGAGCATTGTGGGACATCTGCCGGCGGCTCTGGCGGGAATTGATTTTGAATCGTTCCTGCGCGGCGCCTGCCACATGGACAACCTCACGCGCAATCAGTATCTGTCGCACAATCCGGCATACATGCTGGCGGCAATGTGGTACATCGCGGGCAACGGAAAAGGCGACCGCAATATGGTCATTGTGCCGTATTCCGACCGTCTGATTCTGCTCTCCCGCTATCTCCAGCAGCTGGTCATGGAAAGTCTGGGCAAGGAAAAAGATCTGGACGGCAAAGTGGTGCATCAGGGCTTGAACGTGTTCGGAAACAAAGGCGGAACGGACGCCCATGCGTTCATCCAGCAGCTGAACGACGGACGCGATGATTTCTTCGTGACGTTCATCGAAGTGCTGGAAGATGTGATGTCCGCACCGATTTCCGACGGAGTTGCAATGGGTGATTATCTGCATGGTTTCATGACGGGTCTTTCCAACGCGCTGCGTTCCAAGAAACGCCAGGTGATCGAAATGAAGCTGACGAAAGTTTCACCGTACAATCTGGGTCTGCTGATTGCTCTGTATGAACGGGCTGTGGCGGCGTACGCGGAACTGATTCATATCAATGCATTCCATCAGCCGGGCGTTCAGGCATATAAACTGGCGAGCAAGGGAATCATTCAGCTGCTGACGGATCTGGAAAAGAAACTGCCGGCAATCGTGCCATTCAGCGGAACTGCGGGTGAACTGGCGGCAAAACTGGGTATTGCCGAAGAATATGAAGTGGAAGGGATTCTGGCAAAACTGGCGCTGAACGGTCCGCGCCGTTCCCTGCCGGTGTCGCTCCGCCGTGAATGGAACAAGGATAAAGGCTGGGTTTACACTGTGGCGGCGAAATAAGCGTCAACAGTCCAACGGAAAAAACAGCCGGCTGCGGAAAAACCGTAAGCCGGTTGTTTTTTGTCTGAATAAAAACGGAAAACCGGAATTCAGGAAATGTTTTTTTCAGAAATCCAGTCGGTAATCTGACCGCGGACAGAATCAAAATTCACCCCGACAGCGACAACCTGCCGTCCTCTGTCTGTGAATTTTCCCCAAAAATATACCGTCTGTACCGGATTTTCAACCCACGGAAAAAATTTCCGGTTTTTCTGCTTGAATCCTGCCGAAAAGAGGTTATATTGTCATATTCTGTCCGCTGCGCGGAACAGGTTTGCTTCGTTACAGAATAATTTTTTTACAGACTGCTGATATGACAGAAAATACGGACAATAATGAAATGGAACTCTCCGCTGAGGCTTCAGCCAAAGCGGCGGCTTACAGTGAAGACAAAATCAAAACACTGTCTTCTCTCGAACATATCCGTCAGCGTCCCGGCATGTATGTCGGACGCATGGGCGACGGAAATCATCAGGATGACGCCATCTATGTCATGCTGAAAGAAGTCATTGACAACAGCATTGACGAATACATCATGGGCTTCGGCAGACGAATCGACATTGCCATACAGGATACTGAAATCACCGTGCGCGACTACGGACGCGGCATTCCGCTGGGCAAACTTGTCGACTGCGTTTCGCAGATCAATACCGGGGCGAAATACAATTCGGACGTCTTTCAGTTTTCCGTCGGACTGAACGGCGTCGGCACCAAAGCGGTCAATGCGCTTTCCGGTTTTTTCTGCGCGCGCACCGTCCGCGACGGCAAATACAAGGAAGCCGAATTTCATTCAGGCGTACTGGTCCGTGAAGAAGACGGCGACACCGAGGAACGCAATGGGACGAAGATCCGTTTTTCTCCCGATCCGAAGCTGTTTCCGAAAATCGTCATCAAGCAGGAATTCATCGAACACCGGCTGTGGATGTACGCATACCTCAACAGCGGACTGTCGCTCTATTTCAATAACCAGCGCTACTATTCCAAGAACGGTCTGCAGGACCTGATCGAAAACCGGGTTCAGGGGGAAAGTCTCTATCAGATCATTCACTACAAAGACAAAACCCTGGAATTTGCGTTCACGCACATTGCGGATTTCGGCGAAACCTACTTCTCGTTTGTGAACGGACAATACACCAACGACGGAGGCACGCATGAATCGGCATTCAAGGAAGCCCTGCTTCGGGCGGTCAACGAATATTCGGGCAAAGACTACGACGCCAAGGATTTCCGCGGCGGAATCGTCGGATCCATCGCCATCAAACTGCAGGAACCTGTCTTTGAATCGCAGACTAAAAACAAACTCGGCAGCACGGATGTGAAAAGCTGGATTGTCCCGGCAGTCAAGAAAGCCGTGGAAGATTATCTGTACCGTCACACGGAAGAAGCCAACCTGCTGCTCGAAAAAATCAAACGCAATGAAGACGTCCGCAAGGAAGTTCAGGCTGTGCGCAAGAAGGGCAAGGAATTTGAAAAAAAACTGAGTGTCCGCAACAGCAAGCTGCGCGACTGCAAGTTCCATTTCGGCGACCGTTCGGGGCATGGCTCGGAAACCATGATTTTCCTGACGGAAGGTGATTCCGCCGGCGGTTCGATGGTGCAGAGCCGCGACCCCAACACGCAGGCTGTATTCGCGCTCAAGGGCAAACCGTTCAACTGTTACGGTAAGAAACTGGAAACCATTTACACCGTCGAAGAGTTGTTCTGCATCATGCGAACGCTCGACATTGAAGAAGATATTGAGAATCTGCGCTACAACAAGGTGGTCATAGCAACGGATGCCGACGTGGACGGGCTGCATATCCGCAATCTGCTGATCACCTTCTTCCTGTCGTATTTTGAACGGCTGGTTCAGACGGGACACCTCTACATTCTGGAAACACCGCTGTTCCGGGTGCGCCCGAAAGGCAAAAAGGACGATAAAAAAGCCGTGCGCAAACTGCCGACGCGGAAGAAAAAAGATGCGGACAAGACTGCGGCTCCGGAAGAGAAGCCGAACGAAAAAACCTATTACTGCTATTCCGAAGAAGAACGCGACGAAAAAGCCGCGATCATCGGAAAAAATGCTGAAATCACCCGGTTCAAAGGTCTGGGCGAAATCTCCCCGAAAGAATTCCGGCAGTTCATTGACGAAAATATCCGGCTGGAACAGGTTACGATCGACCAGACCAAAGGCATCAACGAAATGCTTCGCTTCTACATGGGCGACAACACGCCGGAACGCTGGGAATTCATTCAAAACAATCTGGTGTAACCATGGCAAAGAAAAAAAACAGCAATTCCATTCCGCCGGAAGAACAGCCGGTCAAGCCGCAGATCCCGGAAGAAAACAGCTCTGCGGACGATGTGCAGAAAAACTCTGATGACACTGACGCCGAAGACGATACCGACACGGAAGAAGATCAGACTGCCGTAGCGGAACAGTCCGCCGGAGCCAATGAGCAGCTCCGGCAGATGATGAACACCAACTATATCGAATATGCGTCATACGTCATCAAGGACCGCGCAATTCCCGATGTGGATGACGGCCTGAAACCGGTTCAGCGGCGTATTCTGTGGGAAATGCACCGGATCGACGACGGTTCGTTCCATAAAGTGGCGAACATTGTGGGCGGTACCATGAAGTTTCACCCGCACGGCGACGCCTCGATTGAAGGCGCACTGGTCTACCTCGCCAACAAGGAACTGTTCATCGACAAACAGGGAAACTTCGGCAGCATCGTTACCGGCGACCGCGCGGCGGCAGCCCGTTACATCGAAGCGCGACTTTCTCCGCTGGGACGCGAAGTGCTGTTCAATGACGACATCACCGAACTGGTTGATTCCTACGACTCCCGCAACAAAGAACCGGTTCGCCTGCCCATCAAAATCCCCTCGCTTCTGCTGATGGGCGCATCCGGGCTGGCACCGGGAACCCGCACGGACATCATGCCGCACAACTTCAACGAACTGCTTAATGCCCAGATTGCGGTTCTGCGCGACGAGCCGTTCCAGCTCTACCCGGATTTTCTCCAGGGCGGCATCATGGATGCTTCGGAATATGACGACGGCAACGGCAAAATCACCCTGCGGGCGCGAATTGACATCGACGGCCGCAATCTGATTATCCGCGAGATTCCCGCACTCACCGACACGCAGAAACTGCTGGAAAGCATCGACCGCGCCATCAACAAAAGCAAAATCAAAATTGCCTCCATTCATGACCTCACGGCAGAGGAAGTCTGCATTGAAATCATCCCGCAGCGCGGATATGACCCGCAGCGCGCCATTCAGGCACTCTACAAATATACGGACTGCTCCATCAGCCTCTCCCTGAACATGATGGTGATCTGCGACAACCGCCCGGTCCGAATGTCGGTTTCCGACGTTCTGCGCCGCAACACCGAAAAACTGCTGGGCTATCTGCGCGCCGAACTCAATATCGAGATCGGCAAATATCTGGACAAACTGCTGTTCCGCACCCTGGCGCAGATTTTCATTGAAGAACGCATCTACAAACGCATTGAGACTTGCAAGACGCAGGAAAAAATCAGTTCCGAAGTCCGCACCGGTCTGGAAAAATTCCGCAAGGAATGGCAGCCGCTGGTGGAACAGCTGGAAGAGAGCGTCCGGGTGCGCGGATATGCCGCCAGCGACAAGGAAACGCAGAAACGGCTTGAGCAGCTGGAACAGGGAATCATTCCCGATTCCGAGATCGAAAAACTGCTGGCGATTCCGATCCGGCGCATTTCGCTGTTCGACATTGAGCAGAACCGCAAGGACATGGCGGAACTCAACGCTCTGCTCGCGGAAGCACAGAGGAATCTGCGTCAGCTCAAGAAGTATGCCATCAGCCGCCTGCAGGATCTGATTGTGCGTTACGGTGAAAATTTCCCGCGCCGCACGGAAATCCGGCTCGAAGGATTCGATAAGATTGACGCCGCCGCCATCGCGCTCAACAATATCCGCGTCGGCTGGGACAAAGGCGGATGCTACATCGGAACCAACGTCAAGAGCGATGACGTCATTGTCTGCAACGAATACGACCACCTGCTCTGCATCGAACGCAAGGGCGGGTATAAGATCATTGATATTCCGGACAAGATTTTCATTGATAAACTGTACGATTTCCGCAAATATGACAAAACCACGGTATTCGGAATTGTCTATACGGATACCCGCACGGGAAAAGTCTACGGCAAACGGACGGTCATTGACAAGTTCATCAAGGATAAGGATTACCGCATCTGTCCGGAGAATTGCCGTCTGGAACTCATCACGCCGCGGGCGAATGCCATTTACGAATGTAAAATCGACACCCCGATCAAAGCGCGTCAGCTTCAGCAGATCAATCTGATGGAACTGCCCATGCGTTCACCCCATGCCGGCGGAACGCTGCTCTTCCCGCGCAAACTGCAGAAGATAACCTTTGTGAAATACACTGACAATGCCGGCGACACACCGGAACCGGAACTGATTGATGTCCCTGAAACGGCATCAGCCCCCGAACCGGAAACGCCCTCCGCTGCCCCGGACAAAGAATCGGTACCGGAAAAACCGAAGCGCAGAAAGAAAGCGGACTCCGCGGAAACGCCGGAAGTATCTGCTCCGGAAAAAAGTGAAAAAGAAGCCGAGGAAGAGAACTGGGGTATCTCCCAGCCCGAATTAGGTTTTTAACAGAAAAATCCAAGGGGGATCAAGTCTTACCGCGGTTACCATTGAAATTCAGATGGCAACCGCAACTTCCGTATATATTATTTATCAGATTTATTTTTTACTATCAATAATTTTATTTGCCTATTTCTGTATTGGGTAGTGTCCGTAATTTTGCGCACATTTGTTTCTGAATGATTACAGATGACAAACGTGATTTGTCGCAATTACCTTACATCACCTTCGTAAAGTTTGCAAGCATTCATGTACTGCCGAGTGCCCCATTTTGTCGTGGAAATATGCCTGAGTCTGGCTCCGACCAGCATCATAGCGGAATAGCCATCCGAAAATTTTATTTGCAGAAAACAGTGAGTTCCTCCTGTTCTTTGCTTGACTTTTCATTATGCAAAGGTATTTTACCTTATACTGGCATATCTGAAATGTCAGCTGCTCTTTGACAAGTAAAGTAAACACAGGAAAGTTCAGCTGTCAGTATGGCTATGACCTCCGCAACCGTCTTGCATCGGCGAACATTACCCGGAAAGAAGGGCTGCAGGATGTAACCATCACTTCCAGCTATGCGTACAATGTAGATGGTATTCGTACTAGAGCATTGCAGACGATCAATGGAATTACACAAAATCGGTATTTCTTACTAGATGATGGTCACACGGGTTATGCGCAGGTGTTCGAAGAAACCTCGACCTTAGGAGCTAATGTTGTCCGTAGCTACATTCTTGGAGATGATGTCCTAAGTCAAAACGTTAATGGCGTAATAAGTTATTTGCTGTATGATGGTCATGGTAGTACTCGCCAGTTGGCTGGAGATGATGGAGGCGTTACGGCTAATTATGCTTACGACGCCTACGGCAAGATGCTCGGAGGGAATCCTGGCGTAACTGACGGAAAGCAGAGCGCCACAGACCTGCTGTACGCTGGCGAACAGTTCGATCCCGGTCTCCAGATGGAATATCTCCGCGCACGTTACTATGATCAAGATAATGGCAGATTCAACAGGCTCGATCCGTTCGACGGGAACTCCGAAGACCCGCAAAGCCTACATAAGTATGCATATGCTCATTGCGATCCCGTCAACGGCATCGACCCGTCAGGGGAAATGTTTGGTTTCATACTAAGCACTATATTCCGTTCTATTGAATTAGGTGTTAAGCTCCTTCCAACTATAAAAATTGCAACAACTGTGTCTGGAGTCGTTATGATACTTGGGTTTGTTGGAATAATTTGTGAACAAGTTGGATTAATTCCTGATACTCCATATCCAGAGATTGCTACGCTTGGAGGCACTATGCTTTTCTCATTTGGAATTTCTGCAACATCGTTTTTCAAGATGTTTGAGCAAGCCATATGCCCAGTGACTGGACCTGGAAAAATTATGCAAGCAGCAAAAGCAAATGAAACATTGGCGGGGAAAGGTTTTTCCAAACCTCCGTTTAAGCCGGGGACATTTGTTGCTCAAGCGAAAGCAAATCCTAATGAAAGTTTTGTTCGCGTTTTCAATAGTACAAAAAATAGTCCTGAGGGAGCATTTATTGCACCGCGAGAAGAGGTCGTGGGAAAAACTCCAGCAGAAGTTCAAGCTAGATTGGCACTTCCCTTTCCCCCCCTGATTCCGTCATTGATGTAAACCCTAAAAATGTTTCCGTTATGTCGGGGATTGTTGAAAAAAACTTTGGCCAGCCCGGGGGAGGCACACAACTATTTTTATTAGAGCGAGGAGCAGAATTTAGCAATCCAAGGCCAATTGATCCAAGTACAGGGGTTTTAAATGAATTGGAAAATATTAAGAGATACATTATTCGTTGACGGTGTGGAAATTAAGAAATTTTCATACCCTGTCCGAGTCACGAAAGAAATACAGGGCACAGTTGTTATTGTTCTTGACATTCCTCCGAACGTGATATTTTCAGATAATGCCTATGGATTTGTTCTTCAAAAACGCCACTTGTGGCAAATAGAACCTCATGGATATTATCCACAAGAACCAGCAAATGATATTTGTATTATTGGAATTTCCCCAACAGTTGTTTCAGGACAGGTTATATTCTTTACGTGGGTTGGAATTTTGGTATATGTCGATCTTTTTACAGGGGTGGTCGTTAAAACAGAAATAGGCAAATAGATTAGTCGATTATGCAAAAGGGGAGTCTCCGAAATTCTAAGCTCATTCAGAATTTTATAACTGTCTCAAAACTTTACATGGAGTTGATTTTTTAGATACATGATATATAGTATAGTATGATCGTGAAGATCTTGCTAAGTAGTGTCTGCTAAACAACTATTTATTTAGTTATACTACTTGAAAATCATCTGTGAATGAGGTATATTATATGCAATGAAATATTGAGACATTCCCGATTTTGTCTGCATATAAGGAGGCTGCGGTGTACAAAAAGA
>CAKUJH010000035.1 GCA_934661375.1 uncultured Victivallales bacterium | reverse complement strand
TTATCCCCTTTAGGACAAAAAAACTACCGGCTATGCCGGTAAGTAAACGAAAAAGCTTTAGCTTCAGGTGGCAAAAAGAAGCCTCTTGGATTAAATTATAGTGCTGGTACCGCACCCGCACCCTAAAACAACCCAAGAGGTGAAACATGTCAAAAGAGAACAGTGATAGTTTATCACACACGCGCTGGAATTGCAAGTACCATATTGTATTTGCCCCGAAATTTCGCCGGCAAAACATTTATGGAAGGCTGAAAATAGATATAGGGAAAATCCTGCGCAGCCTTTGCGAACGCAAAAATGTAACCATAGAGGAAGCAGAACTTTGCCCGGACCACATCCATATGCTGGTAAGTATTCCGCCGAATCTAAGCGTCTCGCAGTTTATGGGATACTTGAAGGGGAAAAGTTTGCTGATCATATTTGACCGCCATGCGAATCTGAAATATAAATACGGGAATCGGCGCTTCTGGTGCCGGGGCTACTATGTAGACACCGTAGGGAGGAACCGGAAAGTGATAGCGGAATATATCCGAAATCAACTGGTGGAAGATATGGCGACTGACAAGCTCGTGCAAGGGGAATTATTCGACCCGTTTACAGGCGAAAAAGTCCAGAAGAATCACTAAACGCGGGCTACTTGTGAGTAGCCGCTGAAACCGGGGTGCGTGTGGCGGAACCATTCAGAGCCCCTTAGAGGGGCCCTGCCGGTAATATGCCCTTATAGGGCTGGTGCAAACCACCGGCTCAGCCGGTGGTCCTGATTTTTTGCCGTTTTTTTATTTTCAGGGGTTGACAAAACGGCATTTTTGATTATAATATGATATATGCGAAATATTTCGCATGGTAAAAACGGCTTTTGACGGAGAGAATTCATGGCACGGGTAACATTGAAAAAATTATCGGAACAGACCGGTCTTGCGGTATCCACGATTTCAGAAATTCTCAGCGGCAAGAAAAATTTCTGTTCTGAAGAAACCTGCCGGATGGTTCGCGAAACGGCGGAACGTCTGGGGTATATTCCGAATGTAGGGTTCAAAATCATGACCGGGCGGGATTCGGGAACAGCCGCCATCATATTCTCCCAGCGGCGGACCTACTTCATTGAAAGCAATCTGCTGCTTTCCATGAAACTGCTGGAAAGTCTGGAAAAACAGGGGCGCAGCGCTTATACCGTGGTGATGGATTATACCGAACAGGAGAATCTTGCCAAGATCCGGAATCTGATCAACCGCGGCTGCCGTGATTTCTTTTTTCTGGGTTCTCCGGTCGGGATCCAGAACCTCTGCCGCTTTTTGAAGGAATCCGATTTATGGATATCCTGTTACAATTCCGTGATTGATTCCGGGCTGGATGAGCTGCCTGCGAACCGCAATCTGCAAGTGGACTGCATTGCCGCTTACCGAATATTCTTTCAGCATTTCCAGAAACGGAAGATGCACTTTTTCTGCGTCATGTCCGAACATCATTTCAATCTGTATTGCCGGGAAACGCTGTCTGGTCTTGGGTTGGAACCGGAAAAATACTTTCTGCCGATCGAAGACCTGGCGCATCTGCAGGAGGACTGTCTGCTGCGGGCAAGGGAGACGGCACGGCGCGCCGCGGGTTCGGTCATTCCCCGTTTGACAGCGCCTGTCGGCTGGATCTGCATGTCGGATCACGAGGCCGTCGGGGTTCAGGCTGCCCTGCTGGAACATCATTGTCCGACTGGAGATGCGGACGGTGCATTTGTCTGTGGTTTCGGAAATTCTCCTGCGGGGAAAGTATCCCTGTGTCCGGTCAGCACGGCGGATCTGCGGCTGGATTACGTGGTGGATTTCATGTTGTCCGGCGAAACGGAGAAACGGAGAATCCTGTATTTGCCGGAAATGATATTCCGCTGAAGGATATGCCAAACGAACGGAAAGGATGAAAATGGCACAGCAGCCCCCATTGATTTACACGCTGGATCCTTATGACAATCATCCCTGGCGGCAGGCGTTGCGGGAGATTTATGAAGACGGAGTCCGCGGGGTTTCATATCTTTGCCCGCTGACCGTAGCCTGGCGTGAAGACGGCAGTTTCGATTTTACCTTGCTGGATGAGCTCACGGATGAAATTTTCGCCCTGGCGCCGGAAGCTCAACTGCTGCCGCGGGTGTTCCTGGCAACGCCGGACTGGTGGGATGCCCTTCATGAAGAGGAACTGCTGAAATTTGACGGTCCGGCACCCCGTGTCGCGGCATTCCATACGACCGATCATCCGTTCTGGCAGTATGAAAACAAGATGTATCATTCGGTCCGCAATCCTTCCGTCGCCTCCCGGCTCTGGCAGCACGATGCCGCGGAAGCCTTGAGAAATTATACGGCGCACCTGCTGAAAAAGTATGGCAGAAATCACGTTTACGGCATTCAGCCGGCATACGGAACCTGCGGAGAATGGGGATTGTTCGGCAGTTACACGAACGGACAGTTCGGCAACGGGGATTTTTCCCGTCCGATGGTTGATGCTTTCCGGAAATTCCTGATCACGCGCTACGGGGACCGTCCGGAATTTCATGCTGCTCTGCCGCCTTCAAAAGTGGAGCGGATGCGTACGGAAAACGGCATACTGCGTTCTCCGGCATTTTTCCAGAGAGTGCTGGATTATTATGACTGTCTGGCGGAGGAACAGCTGAACGCCGTCCGCTGTTTCTGCCGCGCGGTGAAAGCGGTTGACCCGCAGCTGCAAACGGGATGTTTCGGACTTTATCTGATGAATACGGGTTCTTCCGCTTATCAGCTGCATCAGCTGCCGATGGCTGCTCAGAAACTGCGGCTGGCTGAAATGCCGGAGCTGGACTTTGTTTCCACTCCGAACGGTTATCAGGAACGGAAACGCGGACTCTATCTGCAGATGCCCGAACATTCCGCAGCCCGGCGGAAACTGCTGATTGCGGAATGTGATGTCCGCACGGAATGGGTAACGGATCGCTTTGCGCCGTCCAGAGAAGATTGTCCGGACCAGTTCCTTTTCGAGGTTGGATACAATCTGTCAGTCGGTTCCGGCTGCTTCTGGCTGTATGATTTCGGCAGACACTGGTTCCGGGACCCGGAAATCCGGGCGCTGATCCGTCCGCTTGCCTGGTATTACGCCAGACCGCGCAAAATGCCGGCCCGGGCGGAGATCGCCGTGGTCATAGACCCGGCAAGTGTCTGCTGCACAGAGGGAAGCGTCGGATATTACCGCAGTTTTCTGCGTTTTCTGTGCGGCGATCTGCCGCGCTGCGGAACCGTGTTCGATACCATCACCATGGATGATTTCTTTTCCGAACCGGCTTATAAACTTTATATTTTCCGCGACAAGTTTCTGTCAACGCCGGAAGAAAGCCGCCGCATCCGTTCTTTTCTGGAAAAACATCAGGCGTCTGCGGTCTGGTTCGGTCCGGCGGGAACTGTCCAGCCGGAAAAAATTGATTTTTCCGGTTCGCGTCTGCTGACGGGTTTTGAGCTGCAGCCGCTGTCCGGCGTGACCGGCTCCAATGCCGTAACCATGTATGGACACCCGCTGCTGGAAGGCGTGGAAACGCCGTTCGCACTTGCTCCGGTGGAGGATTCGGAAGCGGTGTATGCGCCGGTGCTGACCGGTTCCGGCGGCGAAGTTCTGGGGCTGGTCGAATCCACGGGACTGCCCGGCTGTCTGCTGAAAGAGGATGGGAAACGCTTCGATCTCTGGTGCAGTTTCCCGGCTCTTCCGAAAGAATTGCTGCATTCACTGCTGAAAAAAATCGGAATCCGTTTCCGGATTGACGGCACGGCGGTCTGTTACGGCGCGGGGGAAACGCTGGTGGTCCGGGCGGACTGCGACGGTCCGGTGGCGGTCCTAGTGTCCGGACCGGGTTTGCGGAATATCATTACAGACGAAACTCTTTGTGCGGAGAACGGCCGGGTGGTCATTCCCATGCGCAAAGGGCAGACGGTTCTGTTGGAAATATTACCTTGAATCACTTAGGAAAACGGAAGGAGAAATCGGCTTATGGAAAAGAAAACCCAAATGAAGAACCACTCGGCGGCGGGTTTTACCCGTCTGAAACGAAAACCCGGCGCATTTACACTTATCGAACTCCTCGTGGTGATAGCGATCATCGCGATTCTGGCGGGAATGCTGCTGCCGGCATTGAACCAGGCAAGGGAGTCCGCACGGAAAGCTTCCTGCATCAGCAATCTGAAACAGATTGGACAGGTGAACGCATTTTATACCCATGACTACCATGTTGTCATGCCCGCCCGCGTGATTATTGCGTATGGAAGCAGCTGGACATGGACCCACTGGAACACGAAGTACTGCCTGGGGCTTTATCTGCCGGAAGCCGTTTTTGCGAAACTGACTTGTCCCAGCTACACGTTCAAGGACGCCGACGGAAATCTGCAATACGGATTCGGGCGCAATTCGCATCTGGGGGATCCGGGTGCGCCGCCCTACGGTACGGTTTACCGGAAAATGGAACGCTGCCGCCGGCCTTCCTTCGTCAGCCAGACCGCGGATCTGAATATCGGCAACAACATCGTCGCCTCCAGTGCAAACCTGTTCTTTCCTGTCTACAACAAAGATTATGTGGAACCCTACGGGGGGACATCCGGGTCGATGAAATTCATCAACGGGTTCGGACGCCATGGGAAAGGTTCGTCATTGAGTTCCAATGTGTTGTATCTGGACGGACATGCTGCCGCCGTCGCAGTTCCGGGATGGTATGATTTTTATTACGGGATTGACACCCGTCTGGCGGACCTGTTCAACTGAGCATATACAGAAAGAAAGGATGAATGGAGATGAAATTGTTTATGGGAACTGTTTGTGCGGCACTGCTGCTGTCGGGATCGGTTGTCGGCGGTGAAGAAATGCCGCGTCCGGAACGGATTCTCAGCGGATATTCCGGCTTTTTCCTCGGACAGCATAAAGCTGCGGAAATGGAAAAGCTGTATTTCACGAAGATGAAAGAGGCAGGTTTCACTTCGGTGGAACTGAAAATACAGCAGAATCAGACGCGCCGGATGGATGTGATGAAATATGAAGCAGACATTGCCGATCTGGCGCACCGGGCTGCCGCCAACGGTTTGTGGTTCCAGATTTATCTTTATCCGGAACATTACAGCGGAAACCGTATTCCCGACTGGCCGGAACACCGGAAACTGCCTTCCTTCGTGGACGAAAACGGCACAGCGCACAGCAACACTTTTTCCCTGATCGATTATGAAGTCTGGAAAGAAACTTTCCGTCACGCCTTCACCTTTGCGGAACTCAGCAGAAAATATCCCATCGGTGCATTGAAATTCGATATTGAAACCATTTCCAATACCGGCATTTCGTACGATGATCGCGCATGGCGGCTTTTTGCGGCGTCTCATCCGGACTTTCCAGCGGAAACACCTGCTGCGGAACGGGTTCCACTGCTGAAGAAGAAAGATGCGATGAAAGTTTACTCCGGCTGGTTCATGGGGGAATTCGACAAAGTTGTCCGGCGGCTGGAAACGGAACTGCACGCCATCAATCCGCAGCTGAGCCTCGGGGTCATGCCCGCCACTCACGGCTGGATGTCGGACGCCTTCATCCGCCTGCTCGGAACCGCCAGTGCGCCGGCTGTCATTGATGACTGGAGCATGTACAACGGCGAAGGTTTCAATCCGCAGGTGCTTGCCGCCCGCGATGCCGTCAAGCGGAAAAATCCGCACAATCTGTACGTGCCGTGGTTCCGCATCAACAGCTATTCCACGGCGCAGCTGGCGTCCAACGTCTACCACGCGGCGGTCAGGACGGACGGCTATTCCAACTGGACGATGGCGATGGTGGCAGGTCTGCCCCTGCCCAGTTCCTATGCGCTTCCTGCGGGAGAAACCGCAGAAAAGTATTTTGCGGCGTACCGCACCGCCAATCAGGCGGTCGCCATGGATATCCGGGAAAAAACGCTGGGACAGGCAACCCGCATTCCGTTCGTCGCGGTGAAAGCATTGGTTCCGCCGTTGAATTACAGCAGACTGACCATTCCGGAACTGGTTCCGTCGGGCAATGGAGATCTCGGAAGCGGACAGCAGGAATTCGTTCTCCGGGATCAGCGCACACTGCTGATTTACGCGGAAGCCGGCAAGGAAATCAAGGTCAAACTGCGCCACCTCGCCGGTCAGAACCGTCCGTTGTCTCTTCAGTATGCCGTGCTGGACCGGGAAAAGAAAGTGCTGCGGAATGAGGCAATCAGCCCGTCCGGGGAGGAAACGTTCACGGTTCGTGCGCCTTATACCGGAATGTATGCGTTGGTGGTTACCGGCGGCAACGACGGACAGGCATGGTACAGTGTTCAGGTGTTCAATCCGTATTTTGCGTTTGACGCCCGCGGCGGAGTGTATTTCTTCAGTGCTCCGGTGCGTTTTTACACCACGGCGCGGGTGATGACGGTTGACAGCAGCGAACGGCAGGCATTCAGTCTGTCGCTCAATGCGGGAAAACCGCAGGTTTATGCGGGGAAACAGAGTTACCGCATTGATTCACTTTCGGGCATGACCCAGGTGGATTTCGCGAAACCGAATCCTCCGCTGTCCGGATACTACACCCAGGATTTCATAATTCATCTTCCCGGGGAACGGATGCCGCTGCTGTTTGCGTCTCCTGAACGGGTTCTGAAACCTGCAGAATAAACCGTCCGAGGGGGAAATGCCGCCATGTGCATTTCCCTCTTTCCGGCGTTTTTGCGCCAACAGCAGACATAAACGTCAATATCCGCAGTTTTTTCCGGTTTTGCGATTTGCAAAAAATCATTTGCTAAACTATATTATAATAATGCCATATCGTTTTTTTATTTCTGTATTTCGTGTCAGGAGGAAATGATGAATATATTGAAGTTCATGAAAGTGAAAAATTCTTTCATCAATATGACCGTGCTGTATATCATGGTGGGAATCGTTTTTGTGCTGATTACCGCGATGAACATATACGCCTACCGCGTCATTGCCGGCATGGGGGATGCCTATGCCAGCCTGGGGACGCTTTCCAAACAGTTCCGTGCGGAATTTCAGGAAGCCAGCGACAATCTCAGCGACATTATAGAGAAGCGGCAGGACAAGGATTTGAAAGACGCCGTTTACACCCATCTGGAAAAAGCCCAGAAAAGCGCGATGCGCCTGAAAAAGATTCAGCCGAAACTGAATCTGGATCCGAACCTGGACAAATTCGAGAAAACCGCGCGGGAAGCCTATTCCAGACAGAACCGGGAGGAAAAGAAGCAGGCTCTGGCAGTCTGTCAGCGTGAAGTCGGCAACGCCATTGCCAAACTGGATGCTTCGGAAGAAGAACGCAGTCAGCTGATCAAGAATGAAACCGGATTCATCGGTTTCATCTATACGGTTCTGCTGATCGGCAACTGCATTGCATTCGGCGGAATTTTCTTTGTGGTGTTTGTCAACGAACACAATTTCAAGGCCAAGGAAAACAAACTGAACATGGTGAATGCCAACTTCCATGCGGTCATGCAGGGGCTGGACTCCATCCTGATTACGATCAACAACAGCGGCGTCATTCAGTCCTGGAACGGCAACGCCGTCCGTTATTTTGAATTGCAGGAATCCGAAGCGGTCGGGAAAAACATTTATGAGCTGACCCCGGTTTTTCAGCAGTTCAAGGCGTTTTTCGACACGGTTTTCTATTCATTGAAACGGCAGTACAAGTATCACGAACGGATGCACGTCAACAAGGGTCCGACGCGTATTGTCGATATCCTCTGCGTGCCGATGGTTTCCGCCAGCGGCAAGAAGGAACTGACGGAACTGCTGATTAAAATGGATGACGTAACCTCGTTCACCACAGAAGAAGAACATCATATCCGCGAACGCTGTACGCAGTTGGTCTGCACGGGCATGGAAGACGTGGTGAAAGATTCCGCATCGCTCAACGCTCAGGCGGGAGAAACCCTGCGTGCGTTGAATGAAATGGCTGCCAGTCATGGACTTGCAGAAGAAATGACGCCTTATACGGCATACTTGAACAACTCCCTTGCCCAGATCAGCATGGTGCCGCAGAAATATGCTTCCACTCTGCATACCGGTGCTTTGAACAAAATCCAGATCGACCTGAACGAAATGGTCATGTACGCTCTGCGGGTTTGTCTGAAAACATTCCCGTCCTGCATCAATATCGAGGTTTCGCTGAACGAGTCGAAATCCTGGATCCTGGCGGATCCCATTGCATTGTCCCGTACCTTTTTCTGTCTGATGAACAATGCGGCGGAAGCTATTACGGAAATGCGGCCGAAAGGACAGGAAGGCGGAATCATTTCCGTTTCCGTGGAAAAGATTGCCGGCGACAAGATTGTCTGCGACAAAATCATGCGTTTCCGTCATGCTGTCAAGGAACCGCCGTACTGGGTGGTGCTGATTTCGGATAACGGCGTAGGCATTCCGCAGGATGTCCAGCCGAGTATTTATGATCCGTTCTTCACGACCAAGAATCCGGATATTCATAAGGGGCTGGGTCTGAGCGTGGCGATCAACGTCATCAACGAATTGAACGGCTTCATGGACGTCAACTCCAGTGTCGGCCGCGGTTCGGTGTTCAAGATTTACATTCCGGAACTGCCCGGCGGTGCAGACAGCGCGGAAACGGCGGTCAGCGCAAATCTGAATGCGGACGATTCCCTGATCGAGTACGGACAGGGAACGGTCCTGTTTGTCAACGATGATATTTTCATGCGCAAAATCACCCGGAAACTGCTGGAAAAATTCGGATACACCGTGATAGAGACCGACAACGGGTTCGGAGCTCTGGATATTTATGCCAATGACATGAACACCAATACCCGTGCGATCCAGTGTGTGCTGGTGAACATCAACACGGGCTATTTCCGCAATACGGACATTGTGTCGAACCTGAAGCAGATGGATCCCGATGCCAGGGCTATCGTGATGGTCAATTCGGAATCGGACGAAGACGCCGACCGGCTGCGGGAACTGGGAATCACTGATTTTGTCAAGAAACCGTATTCCATTCCGCAGCTTTCCCGGCTGCTGCGCAAAAACACTGCCGGCGAGGAAGTTCAGGCCTGATAACAGAATCTCTGCCGACTGTTTGCGTTCACATGCCGAATACTGAAATATCTGACCAGAGTCTGCGGAAGGAAATCCGCGGCATTTATCCGTCGCTGCTGCTTCGGGACCGGGGACGGGTCACCCGGCAGATGAAGAATCTGGATCATCTGGAACGTCCTGCGCTGGAATCCCTCCGCAAATACGTGGAAACTCTTTCCGCGCATTCGCTGTCCCGTTTTGCAGCCCGTATGAAAGCGGAACCTGCGCCGGAGCTGCCCGTCAGTGCCAGAGCAGGGAAAATCGCCGACGCCATGCGGCAGCATCAGGTGGTGATTGTCTGCGGAGCAACCGGTTCCGGCAAGACGACCCAATTGCCGAAAATCGTTCTTTCCCAGGGAATTGGAAAAGTCGGGAGAATCGGCTGCACCCAGCCGCGCCGGATTGCGGCGTCCTCGCTTGCCCGGCGTCTGGCGGAGGAAACCGGATGTGAATGCGGCGGGGAAGTCGGGTACAAGGTGCGTTTTGACGACCGCACGGACCGGCGGACGGTCATCAAATTCATGACGGACGGCATTCTGCTGGCGGAAACCCGCAGTGATCCCCTGCTCCTGGAATATGAATGTCTGATTCTGGACGAAGTCCACGAACGTTCTTTGAACATTGATTTTCTGCTCGGCTACGTGAAGAAACTGCTTCAGAAACGCAAGGACCTGCATGTGATTGTTTCTTCCGCGACGCTGGAAGCGGAACGTATTTCCCGGTTCTTTTCCGATGCGCCGGTCATTGAAGTGGAAGGACGCATGTTCCCGATTGAAGACTGTTTCCTGCCGCCGGAAGAAGATGAGGAACTGCCCGTCAGCGTGGCTCGCGGCATCGAGTTTCTTTCCTCTCTGGACAACCGGGGCGATATTCTGGTGTTTCTGCCCGGCGAACGGGAAATCCGGGACTGCATGGAACTGCTGGAGGGACGGCGTCTGCCGCATACCCAGCTGCTTCCGCTGTTCGGCCGGCTGTCCGCGGGAGATCAGCAGAAAGTGTTTCATCCCGGACCGCTGCGCCGGATTATTCTTGCCACCAATGTGGCGGAAACCTCCATCACGATTCCCGGAATCCGGTTTGTGATTGATTCCGGACTGGTCCGGCTGAGCCGTTACAATCCGCGTTCCCGGATTCAGGAACTCCAGATCGAACCGGTATCCAAAGCCAGTGCCAGACAGCGGCGCGGACGCTGCGGGCGGGTACAGGATGGCGTCTGTGTGCATCTGTATTCGGAGGAAGACTACGAGGATTATGCCGATTACACGCCGCCGGAAATTCAGCGTTCCTCGCTGGCGGGAGTGCTGCTTCAGATGGCGGCTCTGCGGCTGGGACGTCTGGAAGATTTTCCGTTGATTGATCCCCCCTCGCCCGCCCTGATCCGTGAGGGCCGTCAGATGCTGGAAGACCTGCTGGCGTTTGACCGTCAGGGGAATATGACGCGCGACGGCTGGAAGATGGCGGAAATTCCGCTGGATCCGCACCTCGCCCGGATGCTGATGAGTGCCATTCATTATAAAGTTCTGCCGGAAGTGCTGGTCATTGCCGCCTGGCTGAGCATTCCCGATCCGCGGGAAAGACCGATGAATGCGGCGGCTGCCGCAGACCAGGCACACCGCAATTATTCCTGTCCGGAGTCCGATTTCATTGGGACTCTGGTTCTGCACAATGCCATTGAGGAGCTGCTTCAGAAACGCAATTCCAACCAGGCGCTGCGCGCATTTGCCAAAAAGAATTATTACAATTACCGGCGTCTTCAGGAATGGCGCAATCTGGTGGATGACCTCAAGGAAATCTGCCGGGAAAACCAATGGAACTGTGAAGGAAAAATCAATCTGGAACATCTTTCAGCCGATGCCATTCATAAAGCCCTGATGTGCGCGCTGCCGCGTCATCTGGGCTGTTACAACCCGGAAATCAACCTGTATTCCGATATGCGCGGACGCAAGTTTTCGATTTTTCCGGGGTCGGCTCTGGCAAAACTCAAAAAGAATCCGCCGTGGATCATGTCCGCCGCTCTGGTGGAGACCAGCCGGGTGTTTGCCCGGATCAATGCCGTGGTTCAGCCCCGCTGGCTGGAAGAAACCGCTCCGCACATCTGTTCCCGAACCTATGATCTCATTCAGTGGGATGCGGAAAGCGGTTTCGTGTATGCCCGCGAAAAAGTCATGGCGGGACAGCTGCTGGTTCATCCCGGCCGTCGCTGTCATTATGCCAAAGTCCGGCCCGATGAAGCACGGGAAGTGTTTATCCGGGAAGGACTTGCATCCGGTCGGGCGGAACTGCGCGGGTCCTGGCTGGACGGTTATAATGACCTGCTGAACTCTTTGCGGCTGCTGGAAGTCAAGATGCGGCGTCCGGACGCCATTCTGGATTTGCAGGCGGTTATCCTCCACTTTGAACGAATTCTGCCGGCGGAAATCAACTCCGTGCGCGGTTTGAAGGAGGACTGGCTGAAACATCATCGGGACTATGCGCCCGAACCCGATGACATTGTGATGGTTCCGTTTGATGAACTGCATGAGGAGGATTACCCGGATTTCCTTGCGGCGTCCGGCGTGCGCTTCCCGCTGAAATACGTTTTTGACCCCGGCGAGGAAAATGACGGCATTACGCTGTCTGTCAAAGAAGAGATGCTGAATCTGCTGAATCCGTATCTGCCGGAATATCTGGTTCCGGGGTATCTGCATGAAAAAGTCGGATTTCTGCTGCGGGGCATGAACAAAAACCTGCGGAAGCAGTTCATGCCGCTGGAAGAAGTGCAGGAAGGATTCATGGAGGCGTTTCGTGCGGGCGAAGTGTTTACCGGGCAGGATCTGGCGGATTCCCTGTGTGATTTTCTGCGGGATTTCCGCGGGGATGCTCCGGATTCGGAGCTGTTCCGGGAAATGGAACTGCCGGAATATCTGACGATGAAACTGGCGGTGAAAGATGAAAACGGACATGTCAGAATCTATCGGGAATTTCCGGGCGAAAGTCTGAATCATTCCAAGCTGAGCCATGCTTTGCCGGAAGTTCGCAAATTCCATTGCACGGCAATTGGCGGCTGGCCGGGAAATGATCCGCTGCCGGAAACCATGGAATTTTCCGCCCGGAATCCGGTTCCGGCATACCCGGCTCTGGCGCTCGAAGGCGACCGCATCGGACGGGAACTGTTCCTGGATGAAACGGAAGCCAGAGCCTGCCATGAGCTCGCCGTCATCCAGCTCTGGAAGCAGCGTCTGCCGCAAATCCTGAAACCGTTGAAGAACAGCATGAAACCGTCGCCGCGCATGGAACTGGAATTTTTCATTCATTATCCGGACTGGCGCGACGATGTGATTGATCTGGCGGTAAAGGAGGCAATGGGCGGTGATCTGTGGCAAATCCGTTCCGCAGAGGATTTTGAGGCGGCTCTGGAGAAATCACGGGATGAGGCGGCAGGAGAAGTGATGAACCGTTTTGCTGCGCTGCAGAAAATGGAGCCGCTGGTGCAGAATGACAGAAAACTGCTGAGCCGTCTGCGGGAAGGCTGTGACACCGCCGAAGATGTGAAGCAGGAACTGGCTTTGTATTTCCGCCCCGGTTTTTTCCGGACTCCGGAACTGTTCGACCGGACGGAACGTTATCTGAAAGCGTTGGGAATACGGCTGCAGCGGGCGGCTGATTCTTTGGAAAAAGACCGTCAGAAAGGGTTGTATCTGGAAAGTTATATCCGGAAATACCGTTTGGCGGAGGGAGCCGTCAAAGGTGTGGAAAATTCTCCGGGTCTGCTGAATTTCCTTCTGCTGCTGGAGGAGACCCGCATTGCCGTTTATGCTCCGGAAATCCGGACATTGACGAAATGTTCGGAAAAAATTCTGGCGAATGCCTGGGCGGAAACCCGGCTGAAATAAGATTCGTCATTCTATCCGTCATAGATACGTCATATTTTTAATTTGTTTATATTCAATCTGTTGTGATTGACGAATAAATCCGTCGTTTTATTCCGTCATATCGCTTTTTATGGGTCTGCCGGGCGGGTATTCTGCCGTTTATTCAGAAAAAGTGTCGAAAAATGAAATAAGATTATTATATATATAAAATAGCTGATTCTTTCTTTTTTTTCTTGAAAAGCCGCTTCTGCGGTGATAGATTACTGTTTGTGAGAAATTATAGTGAAATCAACTTCGGCAAAAGGTGAAAATTGTTTTTCGGAAACAGAAAAATCTGTAACAGACTTGCGGCATTGCTGATTTTCGGCTGCGTTATTCCGCTGTATGGACAGTGGATTTGCCAGGCAGCAGCAGGCGGGTTGCTGGGCGGAAGCGGGCAGGCGTCGCCGATCGGCGGAGTGGAAAGCAGCCTGTCCCTGCCGAAAATGCATTCCCTTTCCGAACAGGACATTGACATGAGCGCTGACTCCTACGAATATGTCGGATCCAACCTGATTGCCCGCGGTCATGCCGTAATCCGGGTCAAAGACATGCAGATTACCGCCAATTCCATTGTCATCAACCTGCTGTCCAAGGATATGGAAGCGGCAGGCAATGTGGTATTTTCGGTCCGGACTTCCAGAGATATTGTTGTAACTCCTGATGAATACGAGACTTACCAGATGAACCCGGCGGTGAAGATTGTGGCGAACGGAATCACGACATCTCCGGACGGCAATCAGGCGATCCGGGCGACAGTCATCTCCAACAGCGCATACCTTACTGCGGAACGGGCGTCGGGCAGTCTGGAATCCGGCGCCTTCCAGTTCCGGAATTTTTTCATCAAGGCGGGCGTCATGTATTTCCGCGGCGAACTGGCGGACCGTTATCCGAACGGCACGCTGAAGCTTTTCAAATCGAAAATGACCACCTGCGAATATGAGACGGATTCCAATGCTCACTATGACATTGCTTCCCAGGTCATGACACTGAAGCCCCGCGAAGCCAACCGGAGCATCTACAATTACAACCCGGACCAGGGCGAACACAGCCTGCTGGCGTGGAGCAATATCATTCACGCCTGGAATTTCCCGGTTCTCTGGCTGCCCGCTCTTTACAAACCGGCGGATTCCAATTCGTTCGGCATACGTTTCGAGTACGGGAAAGATTCCACCTGGGGACATTACATCCGCACTGCCAAGGAGTTTGAAATACTGGAGGAGCCGGCGGTTGTCCGTGCCGGCCTGCTGGTGGATTATTACTCCTACCGCGGATTCGGGTTCGGTGCGACTGGTGATGTGCTGACGGAAAACAGCAAAACCGAATTTTTTGCCTATTATATAAAGGACCGGAATCCGTACCGTTTCTGGGATTCCGACCGCGGCGATCCGGAACCGGGTTATACCAAATCCGAATGGCTCCGCCGGTATGGGCGTTATGAACTGCCGAGTGCACGTTATGAAATCCGCCTTTCCAACTTGACGCACCTGACCCCGCGTCTGGATTTCCGCGGACAGCTGGATGCCATCAGCGATTACAATTTCCTGGAGGATTATTTTGAAAGCCGTTATGACCGGGATGTTCAGCCGCCGACTTTTGCCGCACTGGAATATCAGGGCGACCGTTTTTCGGCAACGCTTCAGACTCAGGTCCGGATCAATTCATTTGACACCACCATGGAACGGCTGCCGGAACTCCGGCTGGATTTCTTCCGTCAGGAACTGTTCAAGAATATTTATTACCAGGGGCAGACGTCCGCCGGGTATTACCGTATGCGCTGGCGGCATTACACCTATTCCCGCGATGAAAATCCCAACATCAATTTTGCCGGGATTCTGCAGAAGGAAGGGCGGATGGATCTTTATCCGGAAGTCCTGAAATACGGCAACAACACGATCGGCGCCGCCCGTTATCTGCAAATGAAGGATCCGCAGCGGTTCAACCCGTATTTCAGCGATCCGGAAGATTACGATTCCTTCCGCTTTGACACTCTGCACGGATTGTATTATCCGTTCCAGCTGTTCGGATTCCTGAATTTGATTCCGCGTGCGCTGGCGCGTTTTACCGCATATTCCAAATCTCCGAGCGAAAAGGTCAGCGTCAAGGATCTGTATGCCATGTATTCCGCCGACCAAGTTGACCGCTGGCCGTCCTCCATGCAGCGGATTGTTCCATATGGTTCGCAGGGCGGCTCCCGTTACCGGCTGGCTTTCGAACTGGGATTGGAAGGCAACATGAAAATTTCCAGGGCATGGCAGACGCCGAAAAGCGCACTGCTCCGGATTGACGGTCTGCGGCATGTCATGGTGCCGTATTTCAACCTGACCTATATCCCAAAACCGACTGTCAACTATGACCAGCTGTATTATTTTGATGATGTCGACCAGATAGAGAAACAGGCATTCATCCGGCTGGGTGTCCAGAACCGTCTCCAGACCCGCCGGAACAATCAGCTGTATGAATGGATCTCGCTGGAAAACTATTGGGATTTTCATTTTGAATCCACCAAAGATTTTAATCATATCGGGGATTTCGGAACGATTCTGCGGTTCACTCCGACCGAAAAACTGTCGTTTTTCACGGAGCTGCTGCTGGATGTCGGTCAGAACAACAAGCATGACGCACGGGTAACCCGCGGCGGCAAAGACGTCGGCCGGCCCGGTCTTTCCTCCAAATTCATCAACCGGTTCAATGCCGGGTTGTCCTACCAGATCACCAAAGACTGGATATTCAGTGCAAGTTATTATTATTCAGATTCTTATGCGCAGAGAACCACTTATTCCATGGGCAGTACGCTGGCACAGATCAATGCCACCACTCATTTCAAGAGCTACTTTGAACGGGAACAGTATGTTACCGCCGCGCTGGACTTTCCGACGATCATCGACAAGCGGCTCAAGGGGAAAATCTATGTGTCCTACGATATAGACGAAGACATTGTTGATGATGTCGGGATTCTGCTCCGGCGTGATTTCCACTGCTGGTATGTTACGCTGGGGGCGGGATGCTACTCTGAACGGGTCGAGCGGAAACATCCGTCGCCGGAGCATCCGCAGAAATTGAAAAAGAGATGGCCTTATTACGTGAACTTCACCGTGGGCATTTCCGCCATGCCCGGTTTGTCCTATACCGCCTCGCATGAAGTCAAGCCGACAGTACGCTGATTCTGCTCAATCAGTGTGTCATATTGTCTCACTTGACTCTATGAAGTCTTGCTTGTTTTGCCAGTTGGCATAAAAGTTGCTTATATGTTGCTGAACAAAAACAGAAACATCAAAACAAGGAGCTTTTACTATGGACATGGAAAAACTCACACAGAAATCGCGTGAAGCGATGCTGAAAGCGCAAGAAACTGCTCTGGAATACGGACATCAGGAAATCCGTCCGGTACATCTGCTGTATGCTCTGATCAATCAGGAACAGGGTTTGATCCCGTCCCTTTTGAAAAAAATGAATGTGGAAGGCGGACGTCTGCAAAGCGAACTGGATCGTGCTTTGCGGAGCATTCCGTCTGTCAGCGGACCGGGCGCGGGGCAGCCTTATGCGTCCCGTGATTTCAGCCAGGTGCTGGTTGAAGCCAAAAACAAAGCCGAGGAAATGAAGGATGAATTCATCAGCGTGGAGCATCTGTTCCTGGCTCTGGAAGAAAGCCGTGACTGTGCGTCTCTGCTGGAAAAATGCGGCTGCACGAAAGACAAAACGTTGATGGCGTTGAAGGAAGTCCGCGGGAACCAGCGTGTTACGAATGAAAATCCGGAAGCGTCGTTTGAAGCGCTGGAAAAATACGGACGCGACTTGACGGAAGCTGCCCGCAAGGACAAACTGGATCCGGTGATCGGCCGTGACGATGAAATCCGGCGGACGATTCAGATTCTTTCACGCCGCACCAAAAACAACCCGGTGCTGATCGGTGAACCCGGTGTCGGTAAAACGGCAATCGTGGAAGGACTGGCGGTCCGTATTGTGCGCGGCGACGTGCCGGAAAATCTGAAGAACAAGAAAATCATCGCTCTGGATATGGGTGCGCTGATTGCCGGTGCCAAATACCGGGGCGAATTTGAGGAACGTCTGAAAGCAGTCCTCAAAGAAGTGTCCAGTGCCAACGGCGACATTATTCTGTTCATTGATGAACTGCATACGGTTGTGGGTGCGGGCGCTACGGAAGGTTCCATGGATGCCGGCAATCTGCTGAAACCCATGCTGGCGCGCGGCGAACTGCACTGCATCGGTGCGACAACGCTGGATGAATACCGCAAGTACATCGAAAAAGATGCGGCATTGGAAAGACGGTTCCAGTCGGTGCTGGTTCCGGAACCGAGTCTGGAAGATACGATTTCCATTCTGCGCGGACTGAAGGAACGGTACGAACTGCATCACGGCGTGAAAATCCGTGACGGTGCGCTGGTGGCGGCAGCCACGCTGTCCAGCAAGTACATCACGGAACGTTTCCTGCCGGATAAAGCCATCGACCTGATCGATGAAGCCGCGGCGAAACTGCGGACGGAAATTGACTCCTGCCCGGTGGAAATTGATGAACTGGAACGGAAAGCCATGCGTCTGGAAATCGAGCTGACTGCGTTGAAGAAAGAAAAGGACGAAGCCAGCAAGGAACGTGCGAAAGTCATTGCCGGCGAACTTGCCGAATACAAGGACAAAGCCAAAGCGCTCCGGGCAAAATGGGAAGCGGAAAAGCAGGATATTTCCAAAATCCGCACTCTGCGTGAAGCTCTGGAAATCGCCAAAGCCAACCTTGCCAAAGCGGAACAGAATTTCGATTACGACAAGGCGGCGGAACTTCAGCACGGCACGATTCCTTCTCTGGAAAAGCAGATCGCGGAAGCGGAGAAAAGAATCAAAGCCGATGAAAACGGAGAAGACCGGCTGCTGCGCGAAGACGTCGATGAAGAGGACATTGCTGAAATCGTCAGCCGCTGGACCCGGATTCCGGTCAGCAAACTGGTTCGCACGGAACGTGAAAAACTGCTGCACCTGTCGGAAAAACTGCATGAGCGGGTGGTCGGACAGGATGAAGCGGTGGATGCGGTGTCCGATGCAGTTCTGCGGGCGCGTGCCGGTCTGAAAGACCAGAAACGCCCGACGGCGTCGTTCATCTTCCTCGGTCCGACCGGTGTCGGCAAAACCGAACTGGCGAAGGCTCTGGCGGATGAACTGTTCGATGATGAGAATGCCATCATCCGTATTGATATGACGGAATACATGGAAAAACACAGTGTGTCGCGTTTGATCGGCGCTCCTCCGGGATACGTCGGATTTGACGAAGGCGGACAATTGACGGAAGCCGTCCGGCGGCGTCCTTATTCCGTCATATTGTTTGACGAAATCGAAAAAGCGCACCATGACGTGTTCAACATCTTCCTTCAGATACTGGATGACGGACAATTGACGGATTCGCATGGCAGAACCGTCAATTTCAAAAATACGATCATCATCATGACGTCGAACATCGGAAGCGACATGCTGCTGGAAGAGATCAAGAACAAATGCGATCCGGAACAGCTGCGGTCGGATCTGATGGGACGTCTGCGCGAGCATTTCAAACCGGAGTTCCTGAACCGGGTGGACGGCATTCTGATTTTCCATTCGCTGAAAATGGAACAGATCATCCGGATTCTGGACATTCAGCTGGCGGATCTGGGGCGTCGTCTGGCGGATCAGAAGGTTACGCTGAAAGTGACGGACAAAGCCAAGAAACTGCTGGCGGAGGAAGGTTACGATCCGGAATTCGGCGCACGTCCGCTGAAACGGGAAATCGTGAACCGTCTGGAAACGCCGATTTCCAGAATGCTGATTGCCGGTGAAGTGCATGAGGATATGACTTTGACTGTGGATGCGGGCAAGGAAGGCATAGCTTTCAAGGCCGCTGAAAACAGTGAAAAAGCATAAAAGCCTCTGAAATCCCCGAATGGCGCGTTTGACAAGTGCCGTCCGGGGAGTATATTACCATGTGATTATATACATAATAAAGAGAGGTTGATCATAATGAAGAATCGAAATGAAAAGCAGGAACCGGAAGTGAAGCCGGAGAACGCCGCAAAAGACGGCGGAATGAAAAAAGACGCCGGACCGGAAGTGAAAGCGGAAAAGAAAGAAGAAAAAACGGAAACTCCGGAAGAGAAAATCAAAAAACTGGAAAAAACCGTGCTGGAACTGGAAGACAAGCGGATCCGTCTGATTGCGGAAATGGACAACCAGCGGAAACGCGCTGCAAAGGATACGGAAGCGGTCCGTTACAATGTGATGACCGATACCCTGCATCCGTTCTTCCAGGTGTTCGATCATTTTTCCATGGCGGTTGCGGCAACGGAAACGACGACCAACATGCAGACACTGCTGGAAGGAATGAAGATGATCCGGACGGAATTTGACCGGGCATTTTCTGAACTGGGAATTGAACGGATTGACGCGACCGGCAAGGATTTCGATCCGAAAACACAGGAGGCGATGTCACAGGAAGCATCCGATACCGTTCCCGCCGGCAAAGTGATCCGGCAGTGGAGCTACGGTTACAAGCTGGGCGATCATCTGCTCAAACCCGCCAACGTGGTGGTGAGTTCCGGTCCCGCGGAGAAAAAATAAGCCTTCCCGTATTTTTCCGCGAAGTTTTTTTTGAAGACGGGAAGATGGAGGTTTGTTTATGGGAAAAGATTATTATCAGATATTGGGCGTGGCCAAGAACGCAACCGACGCCGAACTGAAAAAGGCTTACCGCAAACTGGCGGTGAAGTATCATCCGGATAAAAATCCGGGTGACAAATCGGCGGAGGAAAAGTTCAAGGAAGTGTCGGAAGCATACGATGTGCTGAGCGATCCGAAGAAACGTGCGCAGTACGATCAGTTCGGTTCGGATTATTTCCGCACCGGAGGCGGTGCCGGCGGGCAGGGCGGATTCGGCGGCGGAGCTGGAGGCGCATACTCGCAGGGCGGTCCGTTCCGGGATCCTTACGATATTTTCAGCCAGATGTTCGGTGGCGGCGGAGCGGATGCGTTCAGCCAGATGTTCGGTGGCGGCGGACGCCGTGCCGGCAGGAGAAGTGCGCGCAGCACGGGCGGACAGCGCGGCTCGGATCTGTCCGTTCAGATGGATATTTCGTTCAGCGATGCAGTGTTCGGCGCGAAAAAGCGGCTTAAACTGTCCAAGCATGACATTTGCCCGGCGTGTTCCGGCACAGGCGCGGCGGCGGGATCGTCCCGTTCGGCTTGTCCTTCGTGCGGCGGATCGGGACAGATTGTCACAGGGAACGGATTGTTCAGCCAGGCGCAGCCCTGTCCCGCTTGCGGCGGCACAGGATTCACCAACACGAATCCGTGCGCACAGTGTTCGGGAACGGGACGGGTCAGTGTCCACAAGGAAATCCAGGTGAACATTCCGGCGGGAGTGAATACCGGTTCCAAACTGAAAGTGGCACGGGAAGGGGAAGCCGGAACGAACGGCGGCGAACCCGGCAATCTGTATGTGATCATCAACGTTCTTCCGGATCCGGTGTTCAGCCGGAACGGCAGCGACATCACCTGTGTTGTTCCGGTGGATTTTGTTACCGCGGCGCTGGGCGGAGTTGTGGAAGTGCCGACCCTGGCGGGCAGAATCCGGCTGAAAGTTCCGGAAAAATCGCAGAGCGGTGTTACCCTGCGGCTGAAGGGAAAAGGAGTTCCCGCTTTGAAAGGCGGAGTGCGCGGCGACCAGCTGGTGAAAATCGAAGTGGAAACCCCGGTGGGGCTGTCCGCTTCGCAAAAAGAACAGCTGACGGCGTTCCAGAATTCGCTGACGGATGCCAACCAGCCGCGGAAAACAGCGTACAGGGAACAGCTTGCCCGGCGGTTCCCCAACTGAATTGGAATGAGACATGGCAAAGAAAGACAAAGAGAAAGAGGCAGGAGCTGATGGTGTGATTGTCCGGAACCGGAAGGCGTTCCATGACTATCAGATCCTCGAAACGATGGAAGCCGGGATAGCCCTGCGGGGTACCGAAGTGAAAAGCTGCCGTATGCGTTCGGTGTCCCTGCAGGATGCGTTTGCGCGTGTGGAAAAGAATCAGGTTTTCCTGTATAATATGAATGTGTCGCCGTATTCTCACGGCAACATTTTCAACCACACGGCGATCCGGCCGCGGGTGCTGCTGCTTCATAAACGGGAAATTCTGCGTCTGGCTCAGAAAGTCCGGGAAAAAGGCTGTGCGCTGATTCCGCTGAAGATGTATCTGTCGCACGGCAAAATCAAAGTGGAGCTGGGGACTGCGAAAGGCAAAGCGTACGAAGACAAGCGCGAGACCCTCCGGAAACGACAGGAAGACCTGGAAATCAGAAGAAATTATAAAGTACGGTAGCACATGAAAAAACAGAAGAACGAATTTCTCGAACACAACGGCGGGATGTGGGAAGTTCTGAAAATCGCATTCCCGCTGATCCTTGCCGCATCCGCCCATGCGGTCAACTTGCTTTCCGACCGGATCATGCTGGATTTTTACTCCGATGAAGCGGTGGCGGGCTCCATGGCGGCGGGGTTGACGTCTTTCACGCTGTCCTGCTTTTTTCTGGGGATCATCGGCTACACGGGAACTTTTGTGGCGCAGTATTACGGAGCCGGTGCGACAGACCGGGTCGGCACGGCGGTCTGGCAGGGAATTTTCCTGTCTCTGATCGGCGGTGTGATCCTGGCGACCGGATGGTTCTGGGGCGGCTGGCTGTTTTCCCTGTTCGGGCATGACCCGAAAGTCGTCGGTCAGGAAACGGCTTATTTCAAACTGCTGTCTTTGGGTGCTGTTCTGCTGCTGTTGAACTCCGCCCTGTTCTCGTTCTGGGGCGGACGCGGGAAAACGGGTCTGATCATGATCGTGAATCTGATTGTGACGGCGCTGAACGTGCCGTTCAATTATGCGCTGATTTACGGCAAATGGGGATTCCCGGAAATGGGGATAGCCGGGGCGGCCTGGGGAACCAACCTGTCGGCTCTGTGCGGAACTCTGATTCTGCTGTTTTTCTTTTTTGCGCCGTCCGGCAACCGGCGTCATTTCGGGATCCTCACTAAAATTCTCGACTGGGAAATGTTCAAGCGTCTGATCCGTTTCGGGCTGCCGAACGGGGTGCAGTTCGCCCTGGATCTGGCGTCGTTCAATATTTTCATTATCATGCTGGGACGTTACGGCGTGGTGGTGCAGGCGGCGGCGAGCATTGCGTTCGGGCTGAATTCACTGGCGTTTACGCCGATGATCGGAATCGGTCAGACGGTCAGTATTCTGGTCGGGCAGAGCATTGGCGCGCAAAACATTCCGCACGCCAAACGGTCGGTCGGGAGTGCGCGTAATGTGGTGCTGCTTTACATGGGTTTCATGGCTCTGCTGTTTGTGATTTATCCGGACGCGGTGCTGTGGATGTTCTCCAATAAAAACCCGGAGGTGGTGCAGACGACCAAGCTAATGATGAAATTCATTGCGGGCTTCATGCTGTTCGACGGACTGTTCATTGTGTACTGCAACGCCATCAAGGCGGCGGGCGACACTCTGTTCGCCATGATTGTCGGCACTGCCATGGCATTGCTGATGCAGGCGCTGCCGGCACTGGTGCTGGGATATTTGAAGATGGACTACCGTCTGCTCTGGATTTGTCAGGTGATTTACGTGGTGATCGCCGGATCGGTGTTCTATCTGCGTTACCGCAGTGACAAATGGACCCGGATGAAGGTCATTGAAGATGTCGCGGCACAGAATGCTTAACTTTTTACAACAGAAGATTATATGAAAAATCATGTCTTGAACTGCATTGTTCCCGCTCCGGTGTCTGTCTCTTTCAGAGACGGGCATTTTGCCTTGAAGAATCTGCGGAGTATTTTCGCCGAAAACGGACTGGAACGTTTTGCCGCGGAGGCGGCGGAACTCTGTGCGGCATTTGGCATACCTGCGGTTACCGGTACTGATCCGGATGCCGATCTGGTGATCCGGCGGAGTGCGGAACCCGGCAAGGAAAGCTGGACATTGGATGTCACGCCGGATGCCGTGACTCTGGCGGGCGGCGATGACGCCGGAGTTTTCTACGGTTTGCAGGCATTGACTCAGATTTTTGCGGCGGCGGCGATCCGCGGCGTTCACTGTGCCGAGATTGAATGCGGACATGTTGAAGATGCGCCCCGTTTCGGCTGGCGCGGCTGTATGCTTGACAGTGCGCGCCATTGTCAGAGCAAGGAAACAGTCAAGGCGGTGATCCGCATGGCGGCGGCGTACCGTCTGAACGTATTTCATTGGCATCTTACGGACAACCAGGGCTGGCGTATTCATACGGGTTCCGTACCCCGTTCCGCATCGCAGGATTCCTATACGCCCGGCTTTTTCACCAAAGCGGATTTGCAGGAAATCGCCGCGTATGCGAAGAAGAATTTTGTTCAGATTGTTCCGGAAATAGATATTCCCGGTCATTCGCGCAGTATTTTGAATGCCTTTCCGCAGTTTGCGTGCGACAGCGAACATCCGGGGAATGAGTTCTGCATCGGCAATTCGGACGCGGTGGAATTCCTCAAGAAACTTTTTGCGGAACTGTTTGAGATATTCCCGGACAGCAAGTTCATTCATTTCGGCGGCGACGAAGCAGAGCTGACCCATTGGGAAAAATGTCCGCGCTGTCAGGCCGCCATGAAAAACGGCAATTTCAGGAATCTGCGGGAACTGGAAAATCATTTTCTGACACAGCTGACCCGTTTTGCGCTGGAAAAAGGGCGCACCCCGATTGTCTGGGGCGCGGGAGTTCTGCACCCGTCGGATACGATCGTTCAGAACTGGCTGGACATCCGGGAACCGTTCCGGCATATCGCCAACGGCAACAAAGTCATCATGTCCATTCACAGTTCCTATTATCTGGATTATCCGGCAAATGCCAGCGAACCAGCGGAAACCTGGATGTTCGCCCTGCCCGAAGAGGGCGTGTACCTTGCCGATCCGTACGTGATCTGGGAAAAGGAATGGAACGATAAAATACTGGGACCGGAAACCTGTCTGTGGACGGAATATGTGCCGGAATGGCGGGTGTTCCAGAAACTGCTGCCGCGTATGGGGGCGTTTGCGGAAGTTGCCTGGAGCAGACCGGAAAACAAGGAATGGTCTGATTACAAACGCCGGAGTGAATGTCTGCGCGCCGCCGGATACGAAGATTATCTGCGGACTTTGCGCTGAAAAAAGGCGGCTTTCCGGAGATTGTCAGAAAAATCCGTAAGCCGTCAGCAGTTCCGATACAGCATAAGCCAGAAATCCCAGGATAACGACCGAAAGAATCAGCATCAGAACCAGCAGACTGCGGGTTTTCCGGTTCAGTCCTGCGGTTCTGCTTTTTTTCTCTTCTGCTTTTTGGGGAACGGGTCTGCTGCTTCGCATGGCGGCGGGACGAGCCGGCTGCGGCGGCATAATGCGGGAGTGCCGCCGTTTCAACACCGCCGAAGGGGATTTGACCCGGAATACAGCGGAACCGGGACCGGCTGTACCTGCCGGCGTTTTCGGCAGAGGATAATCCCGCAGCAGAGCCAGCGGCGTTGTTTCCGTGCAGTTCATGACGGAGTCCAGAATGCGGATGATTTCGGCGTAAGTCGGACGCATTTCCGGCTGCTGGTGCATCATGTGCATGAGCAGGGAGGAAACAGTCGGAGAAAGATCGGACCGCAGCTGAATGGGGGGAACCGGATCACGCCGGACGCGATCCCAGAGCAGTTCTTCCTGATTTTCACTTTGAAACGGCGGAACCCCGGTCAGCAGATGGTAGAACGATGCGCCCAGACTGTAAATATCGCCGGTGCTTTCTTCTGTTCCGGTGGAGATTTTTTCCGGGCTGATATACAGGGGACTGCCCCATAATTCCTTTCGTCCGGCAGCGGCGTGAAGATTTCCGGCGATACCGAAATCGCCGACCTTGGCGTTGCCGTCGGCATCCAGCATGATATTGCCGGGTTTGACGTCATGATGAATAATTCCGTGACGGGCGGCATATTCCAGCCCTTCGGCAGTATCGCGCAGCCATTGCAGAACCTCTTCCACGGGGAGCGGTCCGCCGGCGAGCTGCAGTTTTGCTTCAAGGGAGCCGCCCGCCATGAACTGCATGACAATGTATGCCTGCTTCTCATAGATGCCGCAAGTGTAAATTGGAATCACCGCGGAATGGTTGATGGTGGCGGCGGTGCGGGCTTCATTCAGAAAAGCATCCATCTGAATGCCGGGATCATCCGCTTCCGGGTTCAGGATTTTGACTGCAATTTCCCGGTCCAGTGCGACATCCAGAGCCCGGTAGACCGTTGCCATGCCGCCGATGCCGCAGGGCTCTTCCAGCAGATAACTGTCAAACCATTTCGGAATAATGAGTTCTGTGCCGCAGACGGGACAAATCATGCGCGCGAACGGCTGCAGTCCGGTTACATCCAGTTTCTGCTGACACTGATGACAGAAAATCTTGACCGGGCGCGCGTCCGGTCCGGCAGGCGGAACATTGACTGCAACTTCTTCCGCCGCAGATTGTTCCGCTGCAGCGGAGATCGCTTCTCCGTTTTCGTTGGTCTGTTCTTCTGTCATAATCCCCTTCCTTAATCCGCCAGCCAGAATGTTTCCAGCGGTCTGTCCTGTTCGGCTATACGGAACAATATATCCGTTCTTCCGAGATTTGCCAGTGTTTTCCGGAAGATATCGGCGACCAGTTCGCGGTTATTGCATTCGGAACTCAGATGAGCCAGCACGAGAGAACGGGATTCGGCGGCCAGCAGTTCGGAAATGGCGGAAGCGGCATCTTCGTTGCTGAGGTGTCCATGCCGTCCCAGAATGCGGCGTTTCAGCTGAATCGGACGTGCGGACGCCTGGAGCATGGCGGGTTCATGATTGGATTCGAGCATCAGCAGGGAACAGGCGCGCAGTTTCTGCCGTGCCAGCAGATTGAGATGACCCAGGTCAGTGGCAACTCCGATTTTCTGTCCGCAGGCGTGAAAAGTGTAGCCGACCGTATCGACGGCATCGTGCGGCAGGGTGAACGGTTCCACCCGGATTCCGCACAGTTCAAACGCGGTGCCGGGGGTGATGACCGCCTGCTGTTCCGGCAGGAAATGCAGCCGTCCGCCTTCATGCAGAGTCGGTGCGGTCATGTAGGCGCAGATATGATGACGTGTGGCAAAAAGCCGGCACCCCTTGGTGTGATCGGAATGCCCGTGCGTAATCAGTACGCCGCGGATATCCGACGGCGAAATACCGGTTTCCTCCAGCCGTTTTTCCAGTTCCTTTGAGCTGAATCCGGCATCCAGCAGCAGACATCCTTCCGGACCGTGGATCACCGTGGAATTTCCCCGGCTTCCGCTGCCGAGAACAGTGATCCCGAATTTTCCAGACATAAATTTTCTCCTTATCCTGAAATTTTGATGCATCGAATGCAAAATCTGATTTGTTTTTTCGCATTTATGCATTATTATAACTCATTCCGGAAAAAAAGAAAATCGGGATGGAAAATTTTTGCGTTTTTTTTAGGTTTTGACCATGGATATATCGAACAGTTTATCGCAGCAGCAGGAACAGAAACAGAACATGACGCTGGCGCCTCAGCAGCTGGCGTCCTTGAATCTGCTTACCCAGCCGGCGGTGGATCTTGAAAACAAGATTGAAGAGGAAATGGCGCGCAACCCGGTGCTTGAACTGAACGAATATGCCGCGGTGGACGAAACTTACGATGCCCCGGATGATTTCAATGCAGATGATATGGAGACCGGAGACACTCTGCCGCCCGAAGACACCCCTTATGATTCGCCGTCTCCGGAAGAGAACATGATGGACCCCAACCGGGAAGATTACGAAGAGCATCTTGACCGGGTGCTGGAATCGCCGGAACCGGAAAAACAGGACAATTCCGATGATCTTGAGAGCCGGCGGCAGTATATGTTTGACTCCATTGTGGCGGAAACTTCCCTGCAGGAATCCCTGCTGGAACAGCTCCGGTTTGCGGAAATTCCGCCGGATGTGCGGGAATGCGCGGAATACGTGATTGGCAGTCTGGATGAGGAAGGATATTTCAAAGGCTCGCTGCCGGACGCTGCCCAGTCTGTCGGAACCTCGCTGGAAACGGCGGAAAAAGCATTGGCTCTGGTGCAGTCTTTTGACCCGCCGGGCATTGCCGCACGGGATCTGAAAGAGTGTCTGCTTCTGCAGCTGGACCGTTCCGGCAAAACGGACAGCGCACTCCGGACGCTGATCTGCGAACATTTTGATGAACTGGCGCACAACAAGCTGCCGCAAATCGCCAAAGCCATGAAGCTGGACATGGAACAGCTCAATGCTCTGATTGCGGAACTGCGGCTGCTGAATCCGCATCCCGCATCTTCGCTGGAACATCACAACGAACCGTACATTCTGCCGGAAGTTACAGTCGTTCCCGAAGGCGATTCCTATGCCGTGGTCGATATTGATCCGCCTTACGGACGGCTCACCATTTCCCGCAGTTATCAGAAAATGCTGGAAAATCCGGCTCTTGCCGCCGAGGACAAAGCCTATCTGCGTGCCAAAATTGATTCCGGCAAGGCGCTGATTCATAGTCTGGAACTGCGGAAAACCACGATCCACCGCATCGCCGAAATGATTGTCAGCAATCAGTATGACTTCATGAAATACGGTCCCAAGGCCCTCAAACCCATGACCATGCGGCAGGTTGCCGATAAACTCGGACTTCATGAAACGACGGTCAGCAGGGCGGTTTCCGGGAAGTATATGATGACTCCGGTCGGGCTTTTTGAATTCCGCTTTTTCTTCTCCGGCGGATTCCAGTCCGGCGAAGGGGAGGAGGTTTCCGCCCACGCCATCCGGAACATGATCCGGGATTTCGTTGCCTCCGAAGATTCCGCCAAACCCTTGTCGGACAGCAAACTCGCCGATATGCTCCGGGAACACGGTTTGGATGTCGCCCGCCGTACGGTTGCCAAATACCGGGAGGAACTTTCCATCCCGTCTTCCCAGCTGAGAAAGGCTTATTGAATGATGACCGCTTTTTTCCGGAAACATGCCGCCGCAGGAAAATTCCTGCTGTTCCTGATCTGTGTTCTGACCGCGTTTGCGGTACGTACTCACAACTACAACCGTGAAGCGGAAGCCATCGCCGCAGTCATCGGAGACCAGCCGGCTGTGCGGCAGAGTTTTTTCGGTAAATTCCTGCCGGTTACGCATCACAATTTCATGCCCTATTCCATCGAATGCGCCATGATGTTCGGCTATATCCAGGACATTGCCGCCGGACGCGGAGTGCCGTCCGTGGATAAAAATCTGCATGGTCTGGAAGACATTGCGCCTTACCGGCAGATGATTATGGGGCTGGAATGGTTTCTCGGCTGGGGATACCGTATCAAATCGCTGTTTGCACCGGATCCTGCGCCTTCTCCGGAAGAGCTTCGGTATCAGGACAATGTGTATCTGGCGCAGTGGACTGCATTTCAGCTGCGCCTGTGGATCAGTCTGTCATCCGGATTTCTGTTCCTTCTGCTGCTGGTATTGAAATGCCGCACGCGGCTGGCATTTTTCGGCGGGATGTTCCATGCCGTGGCGATCAGCGCAGTCGCCCGCTCCACCGGACAGGACATTATCCGCGGCAATTTTGCTCTGTCCGTCATTTCCGGTTTTCTTCTTCTGCTGTATTCCTGTTACACCAGAGGCCGCCGCTGGATGTACGCATTGCTTTTTCTGGCGGCGTTCACAGCATTTTCCACCTGGGATCTCTGTCTGGGATTTTTCAGCGCGCTGACCCTTTATGAACTGGGCCGCTGGGCAATCGGCGGCAGAGTCACTGTCCGCCGGAAAAAAGCCTGGCTGACCATTGCCTGCGCTGTGGTGTTGAGTTCCGTGCTGATTCCGTTCAACCAGACTTACCAGACCGTGATGTCCCCGCTGGTGGTGATTCTGCTGCCGCTGCTGCTGTTTACCCATTTCCTGCCGCGGCGTCCCGTTTTCCTGAAACGTCTGCTGATGCTGGCGGTACTGGGCGGCGCATTGTGGTGCTTCTGGAATTATGCGGTCAAAACACCGTATTATGTTTCGCATTACAGCCATTTCAGCGACTTGACCGCCGCCAAACTCAAATTCAACAATGTCAAGCCGCAGAATCCGGACAAACTGACTTACGATGCGCGCATGATGTGGACGCCCGCCATGCATTCCGCTGACTGGAAAATTCTGGCGACTTATTTTCCGTCCATCGGCACGGTTACGGGGGCGCGGTTTATTGTCAGGGCATTGAACAATGTAATTCTGTTTGCGCCGTTTTCGCTGAGTCTGTTTTATCTGCTTCTGCTGGGAACGCCTTTTTTCCGAGGTTCGGCGGGCATGGTCCGGCGCAATCTGCCGCGGCTGCTTTTCCCTCTGACCTTCACGGTCGTATTTACGGTTGGATTTATTTACATTGTCCGTTACCATGAATTTCTGATTCTTTTTCTGGCGCTGTCCCTGCCCTTGCTGCTGGATGACCTGCAGCGGGCTTTGCGTCTGGCTCTGCGGCGGAATCCTGAAAAGAAAACCCGGAGACTGCTGAAAACGGTGTCTGGGCTTCTGACGGTGTGCTGTCTGCTCCTGCTGGGACTGGAAATACTGGTTTCTCTTTGCGGCAGAAGAGTTTATGATAATGATGTCCGGATGCGGGAGACTTCCGAACTGATCGCCTGGTTCCGGAAGGAGAAAGTTCCGGGCAAGGGCGTCATTACGGATTTCGGACTGGGTCCGATGCTGAAATGTTATGCCGGAACTGCGATTGCACTTCAGCCGCAGTTCGGTCTGGAACGCATACGGCGTCCGGTGCAGATTTACCTGAATCTGCTGTATCACGGCAATGAACGCCAGCTGGCGGAATTCTGCGCCGGGCTGAACGCCGATTTCTTTGTTTACAATCACGGCTGCGTGGGACCTCTGCACATTTATTCCGACCGTTACATTGCGGGCGCACGGAAAATCAAAGGGGATTCGCCCGCCAATCTGATGCGTTATCAGCCGGACCGTCTGCGCTGGTTCTACCGGATTGAGCCGCCGCGGGAATTCCGCATGGTGAACGGGGTTTATTCCGTGTTCCGGGTCATCCGTCCGCTGGATCGCATCCATGCCGCGGAAATGTCTTTCACTGCGGGGAAGCTGTACCGGGAAGGACGGCTCAAAACGGCGCGGCGTATGATCGCCGCGGCTTTTGTGCTGGACCCCGTTTCGCCGCAGGTCCGGAATCAGTATTTCCGCATTTACGGCAAAGTGCCGGTGCTGGGATTGAACGGCATCCGGCATAAATAATTGCTTTTTTTTCGTTTCAGGGGTTGACAAAAACAGAAAAATGCATATAATATAGATATGAAAAATTTTTCATACCGGAAGAGAAAGCATGAAAAACAAATCATCTGAAACGAAAACGCCGCAGAAAAAACGGAATATCTGTGCCATCGCCAAGCTGGCAGGGGTATCGCCTGCCACGGTTTCGCGCGCCTTGAACAATCATCCTTATGTAACAAAAGAAGTTCATGACCGGATTTTTGACGCGGTGCATCAGCTGGGGTATCAGCCCCGCACTCCTTCGGATAAGAAACGCCTGGCAATCATCATCAACGACCGCAGCGGTGCTCCGCTCAATTCCTACGACAGCAGTATGCTGTATCATCTGACCTGCCAATGCGACCGGAACGGCATCACCACGGAAATCTTCACGTATTCCAACATGGAACTGCTGGAAGAAAATTTCCTGTCCGTAGCCATCACTTTTCAGCAGCTTCTGACGGAACAGGATTTGAAGCGCTACTCTTATACCCGCTTCATTACCATCAATGACCAGGTTCCCGGCGGATTCTCAGTGCATTCCGATGAAAGACAGGGAATTCAGCTGGCGCTTGAACATCTGCGGGAGAGCGGACACCGCCGGATCGCTCTGCTGCTGCCGAATCTGGGCGACAACTGTTCCGTAGCCCGGCGCCGGCAGGCTTTCCTGGATTTTTCCGCGGAAGCCGGATTTCAGGATGCAGAATCTCTGGTAACGTGTCTGGAACAGAATCCGGTGGAAGCCATAGCCAAACTCATGCGCACCCGGAAACCGGACGCCCTGCTGATCGCCGGTGAAGATATGCTCTTTCAGACCAACTATGCGGTCAATATGCTGGGGCTGAATGTGCCGGATGATCTGTCCATCATCAGTTATGAGAATTATTATGCTTCGGCATGTATGACACCGCCGCACACAACGGTTGCTCAGAATTTTGAACAGCTGGCGGCTCTTGCGGTTCAGCGGGCATTGGATATATTTGCGGAGCAGGATGTTGCGGAAAATTCCGAAGTGGTTCTGCCGAATACACTGATTCTTCGGGACTCGGTGAAAAAACGGTTTTACGGAAACAGACGGATATGAAATAAAAACAGGAGTTTGCGGGCATGGGGCATTAAAACCAGAAAGAAGAGCAAAAAATGAATCAAAGAGGTGATCAAAATAAAGAATTACCTCTGTCAGTTTATAAAACAGAATCAGTTGCGATCAGCAAGGAGGGCTATGTTCTAAAACATGATTTTTCGTGTTTTTTCCAAAAAAATCATTTCCGTTGCGTCAAAATGGGTTTACGCTGGAAAAACAACTTTTTAACAAGAAATGCCAAAAACGTTCTGAAATTGGCACGAGGGTAATACCATGGATAAACAGTTCATATCAAAAGCAATTCCCCTGTCTTCGGGGTGGGATGTCATCGTTGTTGGCGGAGGCCCCGCAGGGTGTACCGCCGCAGCGGCAGCTTCCCGGCTGGGGGCAAAAACGCTGATCATAGAACAGACCGGAGCCCTCGGCGGAATGGGAACGCAGGGATTGGTTCCGGCCTGGTGTCCGTTTTCGGATGGCGAAAAAATGATTTATCGCGGGCTTGCCGAAGTCGTTTTCAACCGTGCATTGGCGTTTGTCCCGCAGAATAAGCCGGGAAAGCTCGACTGGGTTCCGATCGACTCTGAAGGTCTGAAACGGGTTTATGACGGAATTGTCACGGAAAACGGTGCGGAAGTCCTGTTTTATTCGTTTGTCTGCGGGGTGGAGAAGAAATCCGATCGGGAAATCGACACGCTTATCGTCGGCAACAAGCGCGGGTTGACCGCATATCAGGCGAAAATCTATGTGGATGCTACCGGAGACGGGGATATTGCCGCATGGGCTGGTGCCGATTTTGAAATCGGGGAAATGGGAACCGGAAAGCTTCAGCTATCCTCGCTTTGTTTCCAGCTGGATAACGTGGATTCTTTTTATTATTCGCATGGGGGAGATCCGCGCTCGGTCATTCACGGCATTATGGCGGATCCGGAATTTTCATCCATCAGACATTCGCATTTGTGCAACAACTTTGTCGGTCCCTCAACAGTCGGCTTCAATGCTGGACATCTTGCGCTGGATACACTGTCGCCGGAGAGCGTGTCGCGGGGAATGATAACAGGGCGTAAACTCGCTTCAGATTACCGTGATGCTCTGGCAAAACATGCGTCTAATGTGTTCGGCGGGGCACACATCGCCGCGACAGCCAATCTGATGGGAATCAGGGAAGGCCGACGGATCCGGGGCGATTATGTGCTTTCCTGGCGGGATTATGTCGAACGCCGTTCTTTTGACGATGAGATCGGACGCAACAGTTATTACATTGATATTCACGGAGGCGACTCTTCTATTACCGGTGAAATGGAGGCACTTCTCAAGGAAAAGGGACACTGCGAAAACGGAGAATCCCATGGGATTCCATACCGTTCCATCGTTCCGGAAAAGCTGGATAATCTGCTGTTGTCGGGGCGCTGCATCTCATCCGACCGCATCGTCTACGGAAGCATCCGGGTCATGCCGGTTTGTCTGGTGACCGGAGAAGCGGCGGGGACAGCTGCCGGATTGGCGGTAAAGAGCGGCGTTTTAAATCTGCACCATGCAGATATTACGGAACTGCGGGCTGAACTTTTGAAAAACGGAGCATATATTAACTGAAAGGCGGTTTCATCATGAATGTAAAATCCTTTGGAAACGCGAAGCGGAAGAAGTATTCGTTTCAGAAATGCACTCTGATTCCATGTTTGAAGCGTAAATCGTTCCGATTTACGCTTATAGAACTCCTCGTGGTGATAGCGATCATCGCGATCCTGGCGGGAATGCTGCTGCCGGCATTGAACAAGGCCAGGGAAAAAGCGCAGGATGTCAACTGTCTCGCCAATCTGAAACAGCTGGGACTTGGACATCTGATGTATACGGAGGACAATCTCGGTTATTTCGGAAAAACGGTGGTGAACTACACATGTGCCTGGTATGACTTGACTTACGGACCGCTGATGAACGGCAAATATTTACCCAAAAAATTGCGTCAGAAAAACGGCAGTCTGCTGGATTGCAAACGGGTGCTGTATCCCGCAGAGCAAACCACACTGGCGGAAAAAAACCGTGCCAAGAGTGCGTACGGTCTGACCCGTGATCTGGGCAATCTCAAGGTCATGCCGCATGTCTCCACCAAGGCGATCTTCGCCGACGCGTATTCCTATGAAATCAACTATGAAAACTGGAACAATGTGGACGGCAATTTCCATGGTGCGATCTACCCCGCTCACAACGGCGGTGTTCCCAATCTGGTTTTTGCTGACGGACATGCCCGGTCGTACCGGGGAATGAAGCTGATCCCGACGGGCGGGCAGAATTCCAGATACCGCTGTTTCTTCTTCGGCAAACCGACCAGTGTCGAAGCCGACTGGTTCAATTTTTTCATGAAGTATGCAGATAAAAACTGATATATGAAAGGGGAGTGTCTCTTATGAAAAAAATGCTGATTTTTATCGGGCTGACGGCAATGCTTGGTCTTTCAGCACAGAATCTGGTGCGGAATCCGGAGTTCAACGGCTCCGATGGCTGGCGCCCGGTAACGTGGTCGAAAATTTACGGAACAATGAATGTTGAAAATAATGCCATGGCGCTGACCAACAACAGTCTGGAACAATACACGATGGCGCAGCAGGGAATCAAACTGTCTCCGGAAACGGAGTACACGATTTCGTTCCGCGTCAAAGGGGAAAACATCGTGACGAACGGCAAAAAAGGAGTCGGCGCGTTCGTGATGATCCTGAACCAGGGGGAATTCGTGTTCAAGGGAAGTCCCGCGGGAATCTGGCAGGGCGTATCCGGCAGTTTCGACTGGAAAACCTGCACGCTGACATTCAAGACCGGAAAGAATATCAAGGGGTGGAGCACGCTGTATCTGGTGTTGCAGCACAGTACAGGCAAAGCATTTTTCAGCCATCTGAAACTGGAAGAAAAGAAAGCGGCCGCCGCCGAAAAGGCCGATCCGCCGTCCGCGCAGACGCGGAATCTGGTGCGGAATCCGGAGTTCAACGGCTCCGATGGCTGGAGCCCGGTAACCTGGTCGAAAGTTTACGGGACGATGAAGGTTGAAAACAATGCCATGGCGTTGACCAACAACAGTCTGGAACAATACACGATGGCGCAGCAGGGAATCAAACTGTCTCCGGAAACGGAGTACACGATT
>CAKUJH010000034.1 GCA_934661375.1 uncultured Victivallales bacterium | reverse complement strand
GTTGAGTTTTGTGGCAACGCCTTTGGCAACGGTTTCACGGTCGCCGGTAACCATGGCGCAGCGCTGTACGCCCTGATCTTTCAGACGGCGGACTGCTTCCGCCGATTCCGCGCGGATTTGGTCGCGGAATCCGATCCAGCCCATCAGCTTGCCTTCCTGTGCCACATAAACCACACTCATGCCGGCTGTCTCTTCCGATGATATTTCCGGCAGAACCACGTTGAACTGCTTCAGCCAGATGGCGCGTCCCACCAGCGTATCCTTGCCGTTGACTTTTGCTTCCACACCGGTACCCGGCGTTTCCTTGAAGTCTGTGGTTTCCAACGTTTTAATACCAACTTCTTTCGCCAGTTTCTGGATCGCCAGCGCGGTCGGGTGATTACTGTGCGCTTCCACCGAAGCCGCCGCCATCAGCAGCTGCGCCGGTTCAATGCCGTCCGCCGGACCCAGTTTCGCTACTGCCAGCTGTCCTTCCGTCAGCGTACCCGTTTTATCGAATACAAAGGCTTTGATTTTGGCTGCCAGTTCCAGGTGGCTGACGTTCTTGATCAGAATACCCAGGCGTGCCGCTGCCGCCACCGCCGCAACGGTTGCAGTCGGAGTCGCCAGCACGACAGCACACGGACAGGCAATCACCAGCAGAGTGATGACACGGGTCATGTCTCCGTTGGAAAGCCACCAGGTGATGATCGCCAGCATCAGAATGGTAGGAGTGTAGAATCCGGCATATTTGTCGATCAGACGCACAATCGGCGTTTTGCTTTTTTCCGCCTCCCCGATCATGGTCTGAACCCGTCCCAGCGTGGTGTCTTTTCCCAGCTTGGTGACTTCGACGTCCAGACTGCCAGAAAGGTTCTGCGTACCGGCATAAACTTCATCGCCGACGCCTTTGTCCTGCGGCAGAGATTCACCGGTGATGGATGCCAGGTTTACAGCCGACACACCGCGCACGACCTTGCCGTCCACCGGGAAGTTGTCGCCGGGGCGTACATTGATGATGTCGCCGACAGCCAGTTCGGAAACTTCTACTTCAATGTCTTTTCCATTGACGATTTTCCGGGCGGTATGCGGCGCCAGACGGATCAGTTCCTCAATGGAACGCTGCGCACCGCTGGCGGTATGGGATTCGATGATGATGGTAATCAGCAGGAAGAACGCAATCAGACCTGCTGTGCTGAATTCCGCCGAGGTGAACGCCGCCAGAATGGCGAGAGCCACCAGCTCGTTCATGTAAACACGGCCTTCGTAGAGGTCTTTGACTGCCGTGATGACAATCGGCAGAGCCAGGATGACCGCTCCGAGAAATGCGCTCAACGAAGCGGCAAATCCCAGTTCCGGCATCAGCCAGTTCAGCAGATAATGGTTGATGATCAGGAACCCGCCGACCACGGCAAAGCCGATACGCCCCATGGAGCGACCGTGTCCGACGCCTTCCCCCATGGGTGCGCCGCAGGAAATGCAGCGGGTCGGTTCTTCATGATTGTGATCATGTCCGCAGGAGCAGGCACACTCCGGACCGTGTTCATGATGATGTTCGTTATGTTCGCTCATGGTTTATCTTCCTTGGTTGGATCCTGATTCTTTTTGATGACCGGTTCCGGATTCAGCTTGATGCGCAGTTCCTGCCGGCTTCCGGGATTCAGTCCGATGGCGAATTTATCCTTCGCCTGCGCCAGCGCATCCGCCAGCGTTGTGGAGTAAAGCGACACCATGACCGATTCCGGATTTTTGTTGTATTCCTTCAGCAGACTGGTGAAATATTCCTTGTCCGCCATCACTTCCGCCACGACACGCTTGCGGTAGGATTCCGCATTGGCGATGATTTCCGCCGCTTCGGACTTTGCGCTGTTCTCCGTTTCGATCGCATATGCTTTGGCGGTTTCTGTCTCAATCGACGCCTGAGTGCCGGCACTGGCGGCTTCGTCAAATGCGGCAATGGTCAGCAGCGGGGGACGTTTCACCGGCAGAGCCAGACTTTCCACACTGACGCCGATCTGCCGGTCATTCAGCGTTTTCACCAGCATGGCCTTGACTTCCGAAATGTATTCGGTGGTCCGGTCATACAGAATATTCTTGATATTCCAGCGGGCGGTAACTTTGATGACGCAGTCATCCAGCAGATTCTTGATCATCGTGGTTGCCCCGCGGGTTCCCAGCGATTCGCCGTCTTCACCGCGGAAAATTTCGTCCGCATCCAGCGGCTGAACCGGAGTCAGACATCTGGTATAGTACAGTTCCGGTTTTTCCACGCGGTAAACCAGTTCCCATTCGGTATGAATGATGCTGTTGTCGCCGGTCAGCAGAAAACCGTCTCTGCCGGGAGTCAGCGGCTGCGGCTGATCCATGGGACCGCTGTCTTTCTTGCGTTCGATCAGCGATTTGCGGTCGGCAGGCATGAAGGTAACACTGCGGATCGTCTGGTTGCTTTTCGGAACGCGGATAATTTTATTGACCGGATAAGGCAGACACCAATGATATCCGGCGGTGTAGGTTTTCTGGTATTTGCCGAAATGAAGCAGCAGCACCGTCTCGCGGGTGGAATCGACAATAAACGATCCGCCCAGGGTGAAGAACCAGATCAGCATAATCCCGATGACGATGGCCAGCAGGTAGAAAAGAGCCTTGGCCAGCTTCAGCAGTGCGGTCGTTCCCGATGAGAACTGCCCGCCGTCGGAAGCCCCGAACATGTCTCCGTATCTGTTTTTTTCGTTGTCCATGATATTGCGCTCTCCGGGTCAGTTATTTTACAGGAGCGGGGGCGGCTTTTTCTGCCCGCGGGCCGATTTTCGGCTGCGGAGAATGTCCCTGCAGTTCGCCGACGTTCATATTGAACAGATCGAACGGGGCGGAATCTGTTCCCAGAACCAGAGTGGTTTTGGTTTTGACAATGCGTTTGAGCGAATCGAGTTTGCGGAGGAATGCGGCAAGCTGCGGATTTTCGTTGAATACCGCGAAATGAACAGCGGCTTCGGCATCGCCTTCCGCCATCAGCTTTTTGGCTTTGGCTTCTGCCTGGGTGAGCATTTCACGTTTCTTTTCGTTGGCGCGGGTTTTGATTTCCTCCGCTTCCACTTTGCCTTTCTGTTTGTCAATGGAGGCGGCGGTTTCGCGTTCTTTCTTCATGCGTTCGGTGATGGCTGCCGAAATTTTGGCAGGAACGCTGATGGTGCGGATTCCGACTTTTCCCACCTGCAGACCGTAACGCTCCATCACATCCGGAGCAATCTGTTTGAACATGGCGTCTTCAATTTCGGAAAGTTTCATTTTCTTCGGATCGGTGTTGATCATCTGATCGAAACGATACTGTCCGACCACTGCGCCTTTGACGGTACGCATACGGTTGCTCAGATATTCTTCAGCGGCTTCCAGACTCTTGGCGGCGTTTTTGAATTTCGCCAGATCCTTGATGCTGTAAATGGCGTAAATGCCGACGATGACGTTCTTTTCGTCCTGCGTCATGGTTTCTTCCAGATTGCCGACATTGCCGTCGAAGCAGCGTTCGCGGATATCATATTTGACCACTTCCTGAATGGGGAGCGGCAGACGCAGATGCAGACCCGGTCCGCGTTCACCGGTAATTTTACCCATGGTGATGATCAGGGCGCGTTCCGTTTCCTGAACCTGATAGGAGAAGATTGCCACCAGGAAAACGGCGGCGACAATCAATCCCAGCAAAATGGTGTACACCGGCACCTTTGCAACTTTTTCCGAACTGTTTTTAGACATGCTTTTTCTCCGTTATGTTATGTTTTATTATTTGCCGAGATTCTGAACATCTGCGCCGTCCAGCAGATCCAGACGGGGCTTCTCTTCCATGTTCAGTTCATAAATCTGTGACGGAATCTTCGAGGAAACGATGAATTTCCGCAGATCCATGCAGTCGTTTTCGAGGAAATCCAGATATGTGCGCAGACGGAACAGCATCGGCTGCTGGTTGAAAGCCATCAGCTGCCGCTGGAACCGGAAGGCATCCGCCGCCGCCACATTGGAAACATCATATTTGTAGGCGGAGGCTTCGCTGGTGACCGCCATGCTCTGAATTTTTCCTTCAGACAGAGATTTTTCCGCTTCGGCATTGGCGCCGAAAACCATGGCTTTCGCATCTTCCTTCGCCGCCAGAACATCCTGGAATGCCGGCGCCACATCCTTGACCGGCGGATGCGCATCGTTCATGTTGACACAGACAATTTCCACGCCCAGCTTCAGTTCGTCCGCTTCTTTCTGTATGCGTTTCTGGAGTTCACGCACAATGGTGCCGCGTCCGGAAGACATATCGCGGATGAAGTCCGTGCTGGCAAAATAATTGGTCGCTTCCTGTTCCCCGATGCTTTTGAGCATTACCGGGATGTCTTTGAAACGGAACAGGTAATTGTAAATCTGGGTCGTTTCGCCGGGCAGGCCTTTTTTGACTTTGTAATGAATCGGCAGAGAGGTTTCGAGAATGGAAACCGCTTTGGCAACTTCCGAGCCGCCTTTTTCATTGGCAACCAGGAAGCCGTCGGTGTCCGCTCCTCCCTCACCGTGTTCCGTAGTCCACAGCACAACCGCCGGTTTCAATTCCTTGCCGTCTTTCTTGAAATTGTCCCCGATGACTACCTGTTGAACCGTATCCACCGGAACGCGGATGATGTTTTCCATCGGCCAGGGAAGTTTGAAATAGACGCCCGGTTCCAGAATTCTGCTGTTCCGCGGCGCTGCACCGAAGCGTTCCCGGATTCCCCGTTCGCCCGGCGCCACTTCCGCCACGCAGGTGAACAGCCAGAACAGCACCAGCCACAGCAGCAGTGCCGGCAGAATCTTCTGTTCAAAGGATCTGTAAATTCCGGTTTTGGATACTTTGAAACCGAACTGGTAATCCAGCGAATCCGCAATGTTCCGCATGATGCCGCCGGGTTCCGTGAAAATGGAAAGCAGACGACTTTCATAGACCGGACGGTCTTCCATCTGATTGCGCGGACGGTAAAATTCACTGATGAAGTTCAGGAACATTTCAATGCAGAGAACTGCCAGAGCAAAAAACGCTGTCTTGGAAAAGAAACCATCCCATGGAGCCATTTTCAGTACGCTCAGAATCGAGGACACCAGCGAGAACAGCATGATGACCGCGCCGCCCATCAGCCACGCACCGATCGGACGCAGCCAGCGGTATTCAAAAACGTGGGACTGTCCGGCGAGGAAGATTCCCAGAAATACGCTGATCACTGCACACAGCGCCGAGGTGAACGCCAGCAGGATCGGCTGTTTCGGCAGACCCGTCGCCAGGGTTACGGCGTCTTCCGGACGGAAGATGTGTGCCCGCCAGAAATAGAACAGCGTTCCCGCCATCAGCAGGGAACAGAGCAATGCTACAGCGGAAGGCACATATTTTTCAAAATTCAGCAGATTGCGGCCGGCGGTGAAACGTACATCCTCGGAAATATCCAGCAGGGACGTTTTGTTTTCCTTGCGTTTCTGAAGCAGAATTTTCTCTTCTTCGTCGCGGACAGCCGCGGCGGAAAGTTTCCCCTGAATCAGAGCAAGCAGGGAAAAGACCAGAGCCAGGGTGAAGGGGATGACCGCCAGTGAAAAGCTGATGAAGCCGCTCCAGTCATATACCAGCCCGGCCAGAAAGACCAGGATGGACAATGCGGCTGTAACGCCGAGCGACACTGCCGCCAGTTTCACGGAAAGGGCATAACGCTCCATTACCGCATTCAAGTTGTTATTGTCGTTTGTCATTGCTTCTGACACCTCTTTGTTTTATATTTGATTCCTGTTTGCATGATCACAATGTACCGCTGACCTCGTATAATAATGCGTTTCCATTAAAAAGACAAGAGAAAAATCTTATCTTTTTTGAAAAAAATGAATGTTTTTGCAGAAAAATGGCTTTTTTCACTGTTTCAAGGCGTTTTTTCGGAAAAAATGAAACGCCTTTTCCGGCAAAGCAGAGCATTCTGTCTTGCCGCAAGAATGGATTTTGTCCCGGTTTGTCCTTGATTTTCCCGGTCTTCCGTGGTATAATATCGGATGAGAAAACAAAAAGAGGTTTATCATGAATCGGAATACATATTTGAATGTCATCGTGACATTGTTTCTGCTGCTGTTCCTTGCGCTGGGCTGTGTGATTATTGCCGCGCTGGACCGGCACCGCTATGCACTGGAAAATCTTTCGGCAGACTTGAAACGGCTGGAATCACGTCTGACGTCCGGCATTCCGGCTGCGGCGGAAAAAACAGCCCGTGCCGCAGTCAATGCGGGGACGGAAGTTCAGGGAACTGCGGCGAATGCGGAATACTTTGACCCCGCGGCTGTCTCCGGCGGACGTCTGGTCCGGGCGTTTCAGGCGGATGTCGGGAACATGAACATGCTGATCACCAATGATGCGTATGTGAGTCAGATCTGGTCGCAGGTTACGGATTCGCTGGCGGAACGGGATTACAATGACCGCGGAGATGGCGAATTCAAACCCATGCTGGCGGAATCCTGGACCATTTCGCCGGACCGCCGGAAAGTCCGGGTGCGTCTCCGCAAAGGCATTCTCTGGCACGATTTCAAGGATCCTGTTACCGGCAAGGAATGGAAGAACCGGGAGGTTACTGCGCAGGATGTGAAATTTTATGTGGATGTCATCAAGAATCCGGCAGTCGATTGCGCTCCGCTCCGCGTATATTATAATGATCTGGAAAGAATCGATGTTCTGAACGATTATGAGTTTGAGGTTGTCTGGAGCAAGCCTTATTTCATGATGGAGGACATGACCTTGTCCCTGATGCCGCTGCCCCGGCATCTCTACCATGCCTATGAAGGACCGTTTGACGGACGCCGGTTCAACGACGAACATGCGCGCAACCGGATGCTGGTCGGCTGCGGACCGTACCGTTTTGAAAGCTGGGAAAAAGGCAAACGCATTCTGCTGCGCCGTTTTGAAAATTACTACGGACGCAGTCTGGGAATCATGCCGCCGCTGGAAACCCTGGCGTATGATATTATCCAGCACCCGAATACACGTCTTCAGTCTCTGCTGTCGAAAGATCTCGATATGGATTCCCTTACGCCCGATCAATGGGTGAACCGGACTTCCTCGCCGGAATTCGGACCGAAGGGATTCCTGAAGAAATATTCCTATCCGGGCTTTTCCTATTTCTATATAGGACTGAATCTGAATAATCCGCTTTTTCAGGATAAACGGGTCCGGCAGGCATTGAGTCATCTGGTCAACCGCGAAAAAATCCGCAGGGAAATCTTTTTTGGGCTGATGGACGCGGTCAGCGGTCCGTTCCCGAAACAGAGTTCCGCGTATGATCCGTCGGTGCAGCCTTATTCCTTTGACCCGGCGGCAGCGCGGCGTCTGCTTGCCGAAGCCGGCTGGAAAGAGGGGCTGGACGGTATTCTCCGCAAAGACGGCAGGGAACTGGCATTCACCGTGGTGTACCCCAATACATCGGTGTCTTTTCAGAAAATGCTTCCTGTCATCAAGGAAGACATGAAGAAGGCAGGGGTACGCATGGATTTGCTCGGTATCGAATGGTCGGTTCTGGTGCAGCGTCTGGAAAAGAAACAGTTTGAAGCATGTCTGCTGGGATGGACCGGAACGCTCAAACCGGATCCGTATCAGTTGTGGCACTCGTCGCAGGCGGATCAGCCGGCTTCCAGCAACCATATCGGATTTGTCAATCCGAAAGCAGATGAACTGATTGAAAAAATCCGGCAGTGTTTTGACCCTGCGGAACGAACCCGGCTGTATCATGAATTTCACCGGCTGATTCATGATGAAGCCCCATATCTGTTTCTGTTTTCGCCTTCCAGTCTGGTGGTCATCAATGACGCATACCGGAATGTCCGGCTGTTTCCCGGCGGCATAGCAACCCGTCCGCTCTGGCTGGATGCGCAGCGGCGCAGTATTCCATGATGAGGCTGTTTCATGCGTAACACTGTTTCGGATCATGTTTTCTGGCGTGATGTTCTGCCGTGGGCGGCGGGTGCGGCGGCACTGCTTTCCGGAGCGTCTCTGCTCTTCCGTATGCTCTGGTTTGACGAGGTGCTGACCGTCAATCTGCTGATGAAGCTGCCGCTGTCCCGGATTTACTTTGCGTACGAAATTCCGAACAATCATATTGTCTTTACTCTGCTGGAAAAAATCTGGTTTTCCCTGCTTTCGTCCGCGGGCAGTTACCCTTATTATTTTTTCCGGATTCCTCCGATGATTTTTGGTGCGGCGGCAGTTTTTCTTTTGTCAAGAAAACTGATCCGTTCCTGCGGACTTCTTGCCGGAATTCTGGTTTCCGGAGCGTTTGCGGTCAGTGCAGTCTATGCGCTTTATGCAACTGCCGTGCGGGGATACATGCTCGGTTTTCTGCTGATGGTGCTGGCGATGCAGCAGGCGGAAAAAGTGATTCAGCGGGGCGGGTTCCGGAATCAGCTGGGATATTTTCTGTTGGCACTGCTGTCGGTCGGCACGGCGCCCACCAATCTTGCCGCCCTGACGGGTGTCTGGCTGTATTTTCTGCCGGCGGGAATCCGTCGTGGCGGAACCGGTATAAAACGGAGTATATATTTGCTGTCAGCACCATTTTTTGCTCTGCTGCTGTTTTATCTGCCGATTCATGATAAATTTATGGGCTGCATACGGTTAGGTGAGGGGTGGCATTCGGCGGCATCGGCATTTTATACTTGCAGTACGGGAATGCTGTTCCCTGTATGCGGACTGCTGATTTTCTGTTTTGCCGGAGCTTTGCTGCTTTGGCAGAAAGTGCCGCGCTGGCGGGGAAACTGTCTGTGCGGACTGCTGATCCTGCTGCTGCCGGCGCTGGCGTATGGTGTCATGAAAGTGCCGCCGTTTCCGCGGGTATTTTTTCCGCTGCTGGCGGTATGGCTGTTTCTGCTGGCGCAGAGTCTGAACGGGTTCCTGAAAATGATGAAACATCGCCAGCTCTGGATTTTCATGGTGTTTCTGCTTCAAGGTTCAGTCAGCCTGCTGTTCTTTCAGGAACGCGCGGCTGCCGTCAGCAGTGCTTTATATGATATGGAAGGGCGGCAGGACGATTTTATTGCGCCTTATTATGCCCGGTCTTCTTTTGTCCCAAACCGTCTGCTGACATATCTGAAAAACAAATATGAGGATGGAGAAAGATTCCATGTGTTTGCCACGTTTGATGCAGATGCGCCGTCGCTGGTTTTTGCCGGAGGACTGGTGGATTTCCCGGAAGGCGTTCTGCTGGCGGATACCTTGAACCGTCCAAAGACCGTGCGTTTGCAGGATCAGCCCGGTCCGAAGTATATTATCAGCGGCAGTGAAGCGGATTTGGAACGCACGAAGGAACGGTTCGGATTCCGCAGTACGGTGCTGGAAAAACGGTTCGGCTGTCAGCGGCTGGACCGGGTGCTGGATCCCTGATTCCGGACAGAAAAAATCCCGGCGGGCAGACTCTGCTTCCGGGATCGGAAATCAATTCAGCGGGGCTGTTTCAGCGGTAACGGAAATTCTGCTGAACGCGCGGCATTTTCGGGGTTTCCAGTCCCAGCGCATACCAGGTTTCTCCCAGTCCGGAGTTGGAGAAATTCTTGTATTTCTTATTGACCAAGTGTTCCCAGTTGCGGACAATGACTTCGTTGTCGGTTTTTCTTTTGCATTCCACCAGCAGTTTCAGAGCATCGTCATAGCGTTCCTGCTTGACCAGAATCCAGGCGTAGAGAGAGTAGGGCAGAATACAGGCGGGGTCTTTCAGATTGCGGCATTTTTTCTTGAACAGTTTGTCGATGCCTTCCTCTTTGCGCATATACATGCGCGCCATTTTTATGCAGACGGACTGCGGATCGAAGAAGATGCATTTCGGCATGAGTTCGTCGACCATCTTGAAATCTTTGATCTGAAAGTAGAACGCCATTTTCATGGTGTTGACCTGCTTGGCGAGGAGAGGACTCCAGCGGAAGAGGGGCGTGAATTCATTGCAGGTGTCAATGGCACGGCGGATTCCGGCGGCCTGATCCTTTTCGAGTTCCTGCATCATTCTCTGCGGAGTCCCGATCGGACGGCGCATGAACTGGTTCTGGCGCATCATGATTCTGTGCTGTACTTCCTCCATGACCTGCTGGATGTGTGCGTTGACCAGTTTGACTTTTCTGCGGACGATGAAAGAAATGGAGATGGTTACAGCCAGCAGCACCAGCAGACCGATGATGCAGCTCCAGGTGAGGCTGAGTCCGGAAACCCTGGCGATTCCGCCGGCGACGAATCCCGCAAGAAAAGCGGTCAATGAAGAAAGCATAACAAAAATCCTTCCCGTTGATTCCTTAAAATGAAAATGAATAAGGTAAAATGGAGCCAGCTGTCGGATTCGAACCGACGACCGGCGGTTTACAAAACCGTAGCTCTACCACTGAGCTAAGCTGGCATAATATTCCGTAATATGCCACAGAACGCGGAAAAATCAACTGTAATATAAAAATCATTCCGCTTTTTTTTGAAAATTTTTGCCGTATTTTTGACGAACCGGCAATATTTTTGATAAAAAATTTGTAATCAGCACGAATTGCAGTATATTATCGGTTTGACTGAAAACCTTATCCGGAGCGATCTTTATGTCTGAAGAAGAAATGCCCAAAGCCTATGAGCCAGCTTCCATTGAAGCGAAATGGTATTCCTACTGGGAGACCAACCGTTTGTTCCACGGAGAACCCAAACCGGGGAAAAAACCGTACTCCATCGTGATTCCCCCGCCCAACGTGACGGGTATTCTCACCATGGGACATGTTCTGAACAATACCCTGCAGGATATCCTGATCCGCTGGCACCGTATGCTCGGCGATGAAGTCTGCTGGTTCCCCGGCACCGACCATGCCGGTATTGCCACGGAAAGCAAAGTGGACAAAGTTCTCCGCGAAAAAGAAGGAATCGACCGCCGCACCCTCGGACGCGAAAAATTCATTGAACGCGTCTGGGACTGGAAAAAACAATACGGCGGCACCATCATCAAGCAGCTTCGCAAACTCGGCACTTCCTGCGACTGGGAACGCGAACGCTTCACCATGGATGAAGGTCTTTCCGATGCAGTCAAACAGGTTTTCGTTCAGCTCTATAATAAAGGATATATCTACCGCGGCAAACGCATGGTCAACTGGTGCCCCGCCGCGCAGAGCGCACTTTCCGACGAAGAAGTCGTCTACAAGGAAGTCAAAGGCAAGTTCTGGCATTTCCGCTACCCGCTGTCTGACGGCTCCGGCTATCTGGTTGTCGCAACCACCCGTCCGGAAACCATGTTCGGCGATACTGCTGTTGCTGTGCCGATCAATGATCCCCGGTACAAACATCTGGTCGGCAAGACGGTCAACCTGCCTCTGACGGATCGCCAGATTCCGATCATCGAAGATGAACATGCCGACCCGGAAAAAGGAACCGGCTGTGTGAAAATCACGCCGGCTCACGACCCCAACGACTATCAGGTCGGCAAACGGCATAACCTTAAATTCATCAACGTGATGAACCGTGACGGCTCCATGAATTCCGTCTGCGGCAAATTTGCCGGACTGGACCGTTACGAATGCCGCAAACAGTGTGTCGAGGCAATGGATCAGCTCGGTCTGCTGGAAAAAGTGGAAGACATTGTCCACAATGTCGGGTTTTCTGAACGCGGCGGCGTGGAAATCGAAACGCTGCTCAGCGACCAGTGGTTCGTCAAGATGGATGAACTCGCCAAACCGGCAATCGAAGCCGTGCGCAACGGCACGATCAAATTTTATCCCGAACGCTGGACCAAAACCTATTTTCACTGGATGGAAAACATTCAGGACTGGTGCATCAGCCGTCAGATCTGGTGGGGACACCGTATTCCCGCCTGGTACAAGGATGAAACCGATGAAGTGTATGTCGGCGTGAATCCGCCGGAAGGCGACGGCTGGCGTCAGGAAGAAGATGTGCTGGACACCTGGTTCAGTTCCTGGCTGTGGCCGTTCTCCATCATGGGCTGGCCGAAGGATACTCCGGAACAGGAATTCTTCTATCCGACCAACGACCTGGTTACCGGTCCGGATATTATTTTCTTCTGGGTCGCCCGCATGATTATGGCTGGTTACGAATTCAAAGGAACGCATCCGTTCAGCAATGTGTATTTCACCAGTATCATCCGCGACAGTCTCGGACGGAAACTTTCCAAGTCGCTGGGCAATTCCCCCGACCCGCTGGATGTGATTGCCAAATACGGAGCGGACGCTCTGCGTTTCTCCATTATTTATATTGCGCCGGTCGGCATGGATATTCAGTACTCCAACGAAAAATGCGAAATCGGCAGAAATTTCGCCAACAAACTGTGGAATGCCTGCCGTTTCCGCACGCTGCAGGGACCGGTTTCCCCCAGTTTCCGCAAACTCGAAGGCATCGACATCGAAAAGCTGTCCGCTGACGAAAAATGGATTCTGGCGTGGACCAACCGCACGATTGAAGTTACCCGCAATGCACTGGAAAACTTCAAATTCCATCAGGCGGTTCACGAAATCTATGAAATGGTGTGGAGCACTTTCTGCGACTGGTTCATCGAAGCCAGCAAACCGCGTCTACGCGGCAGTCAGGAAGAAAAAGACCAGGCACTTGCCGTGCTGGACTTCGTTCTGTGGAAACTGCTGCGTCTGCTGCATCCGTTCATGCCGTTCATTACGGAAGAACTGGCGCACCAGATGGGATTCCTTGCCGAGGGCGAAAGCATCATGCGCGCCCATTTCCCGGAACCGTTTGAGGCGATCGGTCTTTCCCGGCTGATGAATGACGCCAATGACGTGCTGGATCTGGTGGAAGATAAATTCCAGCTGATCCGCGCCGGACGCAATCTGCGGGTTTCGTATGATATTCCCCCGGCGAAAAAGCTGAACTACTATATCAAGGCGGCAACTCCGGAAATGGCGGAGTTCCTCCAGCAGGAAATGCCGGGTTTGCTGCGGATGCTCAATGCGGAAAAAGTTACCGTTTCACTGGAAGAATACAAGTCGGACGACGGTTCCGGTGCGCCTTCCATGCTGGTTAACGCCGGTGCGATTTACCTGCCGTTGAAAGGTGTGGTCGATCTGGAAGCGGAAAAAACCAAACTCCATAAACAGCAGAAGGAACTTCAGGGCTGGATGCGCGGACTGGAAGCCAAACTCGGCAATCCGGGATTTCTGGCGAAAGCTCCGGCACAGCTGGTGGAAAACACGAAAGCTCAGCTGGCGGAAATGCAGGAAAAACTGAAACGCGTCAATGATGCGCTCAAGTCCATAGAATAAGGTTTGCAGTTATGACAAAAACAGAAACAATTCTGATTCTTGACTTCGGCTCGCAGTACAGTCAGCTGATTGCGCGCCGGATTCGGGAATGCAACGTGTACAGCCGGATCGTTTCTTTCCGGACAACGGCGGAAGAAATCCGCAAAGAAGCCCCTGCGGGCATCATTCTCAGCGGCGGTCCCGCCAGTGTCTATCAGGACGGCGCGCCGAAATGTGATCCGGAGATTTTCAACCTGGGTCTGCCGATTCTCGGCATCTGCTACGGAATGCAGCTGACCGTGCTTGCGCTCGGCGGCGATGTGGCGCGCGGCAAAGCCCGTGAATACGGCAAGGCGGAAGTCAAAACCGTTGCGGAAAGCCCGCTGTTTGAAGGCGTTCCCGCTTCCACGCAGGTCTGGATGTCGCACGGCGACAAAGTGGTGAAGATTCCCGAAGGATTCACTACTTTTGCTTCCACGCACAACACCGAATTTGCCGGCGTTCAGAATCAGGAAAAAGCGATTTACGGCATTCAGTTCCATCCGGAAGTGGTGCATACCGTCAAGGGACAGCAGATTCTTTCCAATTTCTGCCGGAAAATCTGTCACTGCGAAGGAACCTGGAACATGGCGTCGTTCATCGAAACGGCGGTTCGGGAAATTCAGGAAAAAACGCAGGGCGAAAAAGTGATTCTCGGTCTCAGCGGCGGAGTCGATTCCTCCGTGGCTGCCGCTTTGATTCATAAAGCGATCGGCGACAAACTGACCTGTATCTTTGTCAACAACGGTCTGCTCCGCAAAGGCGAGGCGGAACGTGTCATTGACCTGTTCGGCGGTGCATTCAAGATTCCGCTGAAATATGTGGACGCCACAGACCGTTTTCTGACCAAACTTGCTGATGTCCGCGAACCGGAAAAGAAACGCAAAATCATTGGACATGAATTCATTGAAGTGTTTGATGAAGCGGCTTCCGAGATCAAGAACGTCAAGTTCCTGGCGCAGGGAACCACCTATCCGGATGTGATCGAAAGTGTGCCGATCGACGGCAATCCCAGTGCCATGATCAAGAGTCATCACAACGTGGGCGGTCTGCCTGCCAAAATGAACCTCAAACTTCTGGAACCGCTGAGCCGTCTGTTCAAGGATGAAGTCCGCGAAGTCGGCAGAAAATTGGGACTGCCGGAAGAAATGGTGATGCGTCAGCCGTTCCCCGGTCCGGGGCTGGCTGTCCGGATTGTCGGTCCGGTCAATGCGCATGACCTGGAAATTCTGCGGAATGCGGATGAAATCATCGTGGAGGAAATGAAGAAAGCCGGTCTTTATTATAAAGTATGGCAGACCTTCGCGGTGTTCATTCCGGTGAAAACCGTCGGAGTGATGGGTGATGAACGCACCTATGACAGTGTTATCGCCCTGCGTGCAGTGGAAAGCCGCGACGGTATGACTGCGGACTGGGTGGAACTGCCTTATGATCTGCTGGGCAGAATTTCCAGCCGGGTGGTCAACGAGGTCGACGGAGTCAACCGCATGGTGTACGACGTTACCTCCAAGCCGCCGGGAACGATTGAATGGGAATAACGGAACTGGAGACTGATTCATGGAAATCACAGGCGGTATCGCCAAAGGCATGACAGTGAAAGTTCCGTCCGGCATGGAAGTGCGTCCCACTTCCGTGCGCTCCCGGCGCGCCCTGTTTGACATGCTGGGTGATCTTTCCGGAAAACGTTTCTGCGACCTGTTCGCAGGCAGCGGCGCGGTGGGAATTGAAGCCGCCAGCCGCGGAGCAGCTCATGTGCTGCTGGTGGAAAAATCGCCGCATGTCCTGGCTGTGATCCGGGACAATGTCCGCCGGGCGCAGGAATATTGCCCGGATACGTTGTTTCAGCCGATGTCCGGCGCGGTTCCGGAGTGTTTCCGGAAACTGGCGGCGGTCTGTCCTCCCCCGGATTTGATTTTTGCGGATCCCCCGTATGCAGAATCGGCATCTCTGCTGGATGCTCTGCTTCATCAGAAGGATTTTGCATCCTGGACTGGCAATGCGCAGCTTCTGTGGGAGCTGCCGGATTACCGTACGCAGCTGAAAATTTTCCCGCCGGAGTGGACTCTGACTGCAATCAGAGAGCTGGGCGCATCACGTTTTCTGGTCATTCAACGTCGGAAAATGGCCTGACAGACGCTTTTTTTGAAAAAAACAGCTGAAAATTTTCCGAATATCGCACTTTTCGATTTGAAAAGAGTAAAAAAGAATGTAGTGTAAGGCATTATAGAAAAAAACGGAGCAATTTCGACAGGAGAAACAGTTATGGTTATTTTGAACCGAATCATCAATATTCTGATTTTGTTGGCTGCGATCGCCGCAGTGGTCTTCTCGTATTTTCTGTTCAGCAAACGCGAGCAGCTGACCAACGGCTGGGCTCAGATGGCTGCGGCTGTCAATACCGCAGCCAAAACCCTGGATGACGGCGGAATATCCGGCACAACCGCTGCCAGAGACCTGCCGGAAGACAAACTGAAACATACCAACTATGAACAGCTTGGTCAGGTCCTCCCGAAACTGAAAGACAACGCAGCAAAAATTGTTGCGCAGAGAAACTCTCTGGCGGACTCCATTCAGAGAGCGGCGGGAATCCTTTCCATCAGCGATGTGGATGCGAAAGCCCTGAAAAATGTCGGTTCCTATAAAGATAAGGAACGCGTGTTCACTTCCAAAGTGCAGGACTTTCGCGATGTCCGCAACCATGTGTTCAATGAATTTGCTCAGGCTGCCCGCACTGCCGGCGGCCGTGTTTCCTCTGCTGAACTCGGCAATTCCGGAACCTATCGTTCCGCTGCCGCCAATGCCAGCGCAGCCATCAAAGATACGGTTGACCGCAAAAATCTTTATGCCAATTATCTGAATCAGTTTGCCCGTGCGCTGGGTGTTACTCCTCCCAATGTGAACAGTGCCGCTTACCGCGGAGAACTGGATAAAACCCTGCGGGCTATTCAGGCGAAAAACAATGAATTTGCCCAAACCCGCAATCAGCTCAACTCTGAGAAGAACAAAACCCGTCAGCTGTCCAATCAGATTGCCAATCAGCAGAAGACGATTGCCGCGAATATGAACAGCATTCAGCAGCATAAAAACCGGATTGATGAGCTTACGAACATCCTGAACAAAGACGGGAGCATCACTCTGCCGGGCAAACTGCTGACCGGAAAAGAACCGGAATGCTTCCGCTATGTGAAAGGCGAAATCGAGTCGGTGGACAAGGAATATGGTTTTGTGACCATCAACCTCGGCAAAAACTACACCTTCACTCAGCTGTACGGAATCAAGGAAAACAAAGTTCCGTTCCCGATGGTTCCCGGCCGTGTGCTGACGGTTGCCCGTAATCTCAACACCAGCAATCCGATGTTCGTCGGCAAGATCATTGTCACCAAAGTCAGCGATGATTCCGCAATCTGCAATCTGGTCGGTGCAGCGGCAGATGCCTATAAAGTCGGAGATACGGTGTTCTTCTCCGATGACGATATTGCGGCAGCAGCAAAATAAGGAGGGATCGGTTATGTTTTCATCACCCGTCTTCACCGTAACATCTGTTCTGGCACTCCTGTCCCTGCTGGCAGTTCTGGTGCTTCAGGCATTGGAAATGAAATGCTATGGGATGTTCTGATTCCATAATACGGAAAATAACTCCGGGCTGTGTTCTGCGGCTCGGATTTTTTTTGCTGTGTTCCTGTTGGCTTCTGCTGTCAACGGCATGTACGGAGTATGAACGCGCAGGAATCAATTCCAGACCTTTCAACGAGCCGACAGGCTGGGAAAACAATCCATATCCGGGTGCATTCCGCAATTGAACGACGGATGAGGCATCCGTTTCAAAAAGGAGGAGACAATGGCTCAGATTCAGATTTTGGGAAGTGCCGCGGCGGAAGGGATTCCCGCCATATTCTGCAATTGCCGGGTTTGCCGTGAAGCATGGAAAAACGGCGGCAAAGACATCCGTATGCGTTCTGCGTACAAGCTGAATGATCATGTCCGCATTGACTTCGGTCCGGATTCTCTGGCGCAGGAATTCAAATTCCAGCTGCATTCTGAAAATCTCAAACATCTGTTCATCACTCACAGTCACGAGGATCATCTGTATGCGAACCTGCTGGATTACCGTATGCCGGGTTTTTCCGTGGTCGATGAAGACAACATCCTGAATATTTACGGCAATCCGGGTGTGATGCGTGCCCTCAACCTGTTTTTCTGTGAAAAGCCGTATTTCCGTTTCAACGGAGATTTCAGACGCTTCCGTCTGAATCCGGTTCAGGTTGAGCCGTTTCAGCCGATTGTGCTGGAAGAGGAAGATATGGAATTCATTCCGCTGAAAGCGGATCATATGATCGGTATCATCACGGAAATTCCGAATTTCTATGTTTTCCGGGTTGGGACATCCTGGGGTATGGTTGCCAATGACACCGGATATTTCCGCGAGGAAACCTGGCAGTTCCTGGAAGAGAAAAAATTCAAGTTCGACCTGGTGATTACGGACTGCACCGGCGGTATTCTGGATCTGGAACGCGGACACATGAGCGGGAAATATGTGCTTATGACCAAGGAACGGCTGGAAAAAATCGGCAGCGTTACCGATTCCACCAAGTATTTCATCAACCATTTTTCGCACAACGGACAAGCCACCCATGCGGAACTGGAAGCCCATTTCAATCCGTTTGGAATTCAGGTCTGCTACGATGGACTGAAGATTGATTTCTGACGGAATCAGTGCAGCGATAAGATACAAAAAAGGCGGATCACTCACGATCCGCCTTTTTCTGTATCAGGAAAAAACGTTTCAGGCTTTTGCCGGAACGGGTTCTTCCGCCGCGACAGTCTGAGCCGCCTGTTCCTGTTCGGCAATCATGTCTTCGACACGTTCCTTGAGGGTGGCAAGTTCTTCAATGGACATGTCTGCCAGCGGTTTGTCTTCGCGAACCGGAATGTTCATGCCGTGCTGACGCAGGAAATCTTCGATAGTGTCCTGATTCTTTTTGTAGAGGTAGAACCCCACAGCGGCAACGCCGACGCCGACAGCCGCACCGATCAGATGATCTCGTGTAATAGCCATGTTTATAACTCCTTTTTTGGGATTGTTGGTAATCAGTTGTGTTTTACGGAATCCTGCATGTCATAGAACAGAATCCGCAGAGAATTGCCCACGACCAGAATCGTGCTGGCGTTGTGCATGACAGCCCCGATGATGACGGGAAGCATCCCCAGTCCGCCGAACAGCAGTCCGATGGTGTTGATTCCGACGGAAACGACAAAGTTCTGCCGGATGATGTCCATGGTGTGGTGCGCCAGACCGTAAACGCCGGGGAGCATGAGCGCATTGTCTCCGGCAATTGTAACGTCCGCCGCTTCCATGGCGATATCGGTACGGGTTTTGCCCAGTGCGATTCCCACGTCCGCATAAGCCAGCCCCGGCGCATCGTTGATGCCGTCGCCGACCATCACGACTTTACTGCCGCCCGCCTGCATCCGTAGAACCGCACGGGCTTTGTCTTCTGGCAGCAGTTCGGATTCGAAGCTGTCCAGGCCGAGCCGCTGCGCCACCACATCCGCCTGCTGTTCCAGGTCGCCGGTCAGCAGTACGATGTCATCGACGCCCGCCATGCGCAGACGGTTGAGTGCTTTTTTCATATTTTCGCGAAGCGGATCGCGGATGCCGATCAGCCCGATGATTTCCGAATCGCGAGCCACAAAAATTACGCTTTCGCCGTTGGCGAACAGTTTGGATGCCTGTTCCTTCATCGGGTGCGTATGAATGCCGCTTTCATTGAGGAAACGCTTGCTTCCTACGCGGATGCAGTGACCGTCCACCATGGTGTAGACACCGCGTCCGACCACGGTCTGGATTTCTCCGTGCGGCGGGATATGACCGCCGTTGCGCTGGAGATGCGAAAGAATGGCGACCGCCATCGGGTGTTTGGAGGTTTCCTCCGCCGCGGCGGCATACGCAATGATGTCCTGCCGTGAATAATCGTCCGAGACCATCGCCACCGATTCCACGCGGGGTTTTCCTTCGGTGAGCGTGCCGGTTTTGTCCAGAATGAGCGAATCCGCTTCGGTCAGGGTCTCAATGCAGCTGCCGCCTTTGATCAGAACACCGTTCCGTGCCGCCGTGCTGATGGCTGCGGAAAGAGCGGCGGCTGTGGACAGCCGGATGCCGCAGGAATAGTCAATAATCAGCATGTTCAGTGCGCGGTTGATGTCGCGGGTCGCCGCAAACACGATTCCCGCCAGCAGAATGTTGACCGGAACCAGTGCCGAAGAGAAGCGGTCGGCATACGTCTGAATGGCGGCTTTCTTGCCTTCGGCATCTTCCACCATGCGGATGATGCGCGAGACGGCAGTCTGGTCGCCAACTGATTCCACGCGGGACATGACAGTTCCGTCCACGACAACGGTTCCTGCATAGATCTTTTCCCCGGCTTCACGGGTAACCGGTTGAAATTCACCGGTGATCGACGCCTGGTTGATCATGGCTCGTCCGGAAACGATGGTGGCGTCTGCACAGATTTTTTCTCCGGTATGCACAACAATCAAATCATTGACTTTGAGTTCGGACACCGGAATTTTCTGCAGAGCGGCATCCGGGTTGTTGTTCAGCGGCCGCCAGACTTTCTCATTGTCCACGGACAGCATGTCGCGGATGGCGTTGCGGGTGCGGTCCATGGTGTAGACGGTCATGGCTTCCGCCAAGTCATGCAGCAGCAGTACAGTCAGAGCGGATGCGGATTTCCCGGTAATGACACTGGAAAGAACCGCCATTGCGCTGAGCGTGTCCGCATTGGGCAGCATGGAATGACGCAGTGCGGAAAGTCCGCTGCGGAACAGCGGCGCAGCCAGCGTCAGAGCCCCGAATCCGGTGAAACTGAATATCCGTCCCATGACGGTTGCCGGAACCATGGATCGAGTGAGCCAGGAAGTTACCAGCAGGCCGGCGGCGGAAAGGCTGCGGATCAGCATGGTGGAAAGTGGTTCGTCATGCAGATCGCGTTCCTGAACGGTCAGACGGCTTCGCTCTTCACGCTCCCGCTGAAGTGCCGGGAGCGAGTGCATGGAGATGATGCTTTCCACGGAATCAAGCAGTTCTTCATCCGTAGTCTTCATCGGGTCATAGTTGAGAATGATGGAAGACGCCAGACAGTTCATGCGGAAAGCGGTTACGCCGCGCATTTCGGAAAAATGGTCTTCCAGGTCGGACTGTTCCTGCCGCAGATAATGCGCGGCACGGCAGATGATGCGGACACGTCCGGGCATCCGGTGTGCGAAATAACATTTGAGCAGCGGTAATTTTGAATGAAAGAATTCCATAGCGTACACCTCAATTCACAGGTTTGCCAGGGCTTTATCCACCGCGCCGGCGATAGCGTCCTCATCTTGTATGTTGTTGACACCGACCCATTTCAGAATGTCGGCGAATTTTTCCCATGCTTCGTTCAGCCAGATCAGCAGTTCAGCTTCGGAAATCTTTTTCGGATCGTAGGAAATCAGCAGATTTCCGGTGTGCTGGGACAATTCCGCCTGGCTGACTCCGGAAAGCGAGGCAATTCTGCGGCACAAGGACGGTCCGTATTTTGCCGCCAGTTCCGGATTCTGCCGGACGCCGAAAATGCTGACGCGCAGACGTCCGGGCAGAGAATGAACAATTTTCACTTTCCGGACACAGCTCAGATAGGTTTCGATCAGTGGATTCATGAAACGCACCTCCTGCTTTATTTGTCGACGCTCTGGAACAGCCACCAGATGGTGTGCAGCGGGTTGAACGGCACAGAACCCTGCCGCATGATGCCGCGGATCAGAGTAACCATGAACATCAGGGTCATAGCCGACCGCAGATCCAGAATTCCGTAGGTGTTGCGCAGCAGCGCCTGGTCCAGAGCAAAACGGATCGCCTTGGTTTCGCAGCCGAATACGGATTGATGCTGTTCCAGCTGACGGTCAAAATCAAAGCAGTGCGTGGATGCGGAAATAACCAGCAGCTGGTTCAGAATCCGCGGGTTGTAGGTAATCAGAACTGTTCCGAGAAACAGGTTGACGGAGACCGTTTCGATTCCCTGAAGACGGGTCAGCTGCCGTTTGAAATTCTCCGCTCCGACCAGATTTCTTTTCAGGGAAGGGATGCTTAGCCGGATGCGTCCTTTGATGGCGTGCCGCACTTCCAGCACTCCGGAAAAGGAAGGCTGCCGGAGCTGTCGGCATGAGGAAAAAACGTCCATACCGGAAAATATTCCACCGTTCTTATGTTTCATTTATGCTTCCGCCTTTCGCAAATTAATGTATCCGCACTTCTTAAAAATGCGGACACTATAAGATAAATCCGTTCTTCATTAATGCAAATGAAAAACGGAAGATTTTTTTGTTTTTTGCTGTTGCGAGTATTACGGAAGCAGTTCATGTATTCCCGGCGGGATGCTTTTTCCCCGGAACAGCGCGGAGGTTCCATCCGGTACAGTCAGTACATAACGTTCCGGTGATTCCATCCGCAGCAGAACAGGACCGTTTGGTGTGGGCGTCCGGAGTTCGAAATGATTCAGACCTGCCGGCTGCGGGTCGACTGTGAATTTCCGGAAGCCCGGTTCCAGCGGTCTCACTCCGCAGAGATAACGCACAATGATATTGCCGGGCGCGGCTCCCCAGGGGTGATTCCAATCCTGATTCGGCTTGAAGGAATCATCCCACGCTTCCATGGCGATGGTTGCGCCTTTGTCCAGCATAGCATGTTGTTCCACGAACGCAGACCGGCGGACGTCATCAGTTCCAGTCCGTAATCCATCATGCGGTTGACTCCGCAGCATTCCAGCTGAAATTGCGCGCAGAAGACACTGCACGCCATGCCTTTGGATTTCATCAGCGCAAGAATCCGCGGTTTTTCTGCGGGTTCCGCGATATCCCACAATGCCGGGAAGATACAGCTGTGAATCGCAGTGTGCCGGGAAGCGGGATTGTCCATGAACAGACCGTCCCGCAGCATGGCCCGGCGGATTGCCGCGCGGGAAAGCTCCGCTTTATTCTGATATGAAACTGCCTCACTGTGCAGTCCCAGCAGTTCCGCACCGGAAAGAACTGCGGAAATCAGACAGCCGAGAACAATTATTCTTTTCATGAGATTTATCTCCTTTGGGGTTTAATCTTTTGCACGGGTCATCAGCGGATCCAGCAGCGTTACCTTGGTGCCGCCCAGACCGTTGCCTGCCAATTGGGTGTGCCTGCGGTGGATGACGGAACCGTTGGCAAGCAGAAAATTGACTCCTTTATTATGCGGCCAGCTGTACGCGGGATTTTCCGGAAAACCGTACCAGATGGAAGTGTTTTTATTGCCGCCTCCCATATTGTATGCCGTGGAGGAATCACAGGCGTTGACATAATCATTGTAATCGTTCTGGTACATGACCCATGCGTTTCCGCATTGTTTGAGATTGCTGACGCATTTGATGGAATGTGCCTGCTGCTTTGCCTGATTCAATGCCGGGAGCAGCATTCCCGTCAGAATTGCAATGACCACTATTATCTTTAACTCAAATTTCTGCTTTTACTTGCTTATACTTTCTATTTTTGAAAAAATATCTCCTGAGTTCTCATGAAAACACTTAGACAACACCAAAGGTGCAAATCCCACTGATTTATCGAATAATACAGAACAATATTGAGCGAACCACAAGTTTTTCCTCGAGTATCTTGACCTATTAGCCTGAATTATTCATAAAAAATTATATTTTTATTGCAAGTATTTCTGTTATAATGTGTTATATTATATGTAAAACATTACGAGGTGTTTTATGTCTGATTCAAAAAAATCGAGCAACTGGAATTTGAATCCCTGAAGCTGCGACGGATTAGGGCTCGCTTTGACGAACCCGAAGTCACCAGTGACTTCGGCGTCCTCCTGCTACGTGAATTAGAGAATCACCTCGGCATATCCTCAAAAATAGCAGAATGCATCCATGATACACGTCACCAGTCTTACGTTGAACACTTCTTGTCCGAACTCATCCGCCAGCGTATATTCCAGATTTGCCAAGGCTATGAAGACGCAGACGACTGCGACCATTTCCGCTTTGATCCGGCCTTTTTGACTGCGGTCGGCAAAGTCCCTGGCAGCGATGCCGCGCTGGCCTCCCAGCCCACCATGAGCCGTCTGGAAAACCGGTTTTGAACCGCAAAGAACTGGTTCGCATTGGCTGCGCGCCGGGCGAGATTTTCCTTCAGTCGTTTACCACCCATCCCAAGGCCATTGTCATCGACATGGACCCGACAGCGGTTCATTGTCATGGTGCGCAGCAGTTGCTGCTCTTCAACGCTCATGAAGACGAATACTGCCTGATGCCGTTCCATGTTTACGATGGACTCACCGGCAAGCTCATCACCACCACGATCCGATCCGGCAAGACTCCGACGGGGGGAGATTCTGGCACTGCTCAAACGAATTGTCCGGCAAATCCGCAACCGCTTTTCCGATACGGTCTTGCTTTTTCGTGCCGACAGCCACCACTGCAAACCGGCGGTTCATGCGTGGTGTGAAGCACACAACGTCGAATTCGTCATTGGACTCGGTCCCAACCGGGCGCTTGACCGTCAATTCGAATTTTCCTTCGAACAGGCAAAACTCAAGTATAAGAATCTGGGCAAGGCCTGTCGTGTCTATGCAGCCGGATATTACGCCGCCAGCACTTGGGAACGTCCTCACCGAGTAATCTGCCGGATCAATGTCGATGATTTCGGCAATCTTGATGCCCGCTACATCGTCACTTCTTTCAAACAAACCGGGGCCAAATATCTCTGCGAGGAGGTTTATTGCGACCGGGGTAATGCAGAACTCTTCATCAAAGACCACAAAAACGGCCTGAAATCCGGCCGTGCCAGTTGTCACAAAGCGACCGCCAACCAGTTCCGGTTGTTCCTGCATTCCGCCGCCTATATGCTGATGCATGCCCTGCGCGACAAACTGCCGGATGGAGCTCAACTGGCACATGCGCAGTTCGATACCATTCGCATGAGACTGCTCAAATGCGCCGCACGGGTCGAAGTTTCCACGCGATGCATACTATTTCATTTGCTGCTGAATTTCCCGTTCAAGGACATCTACCAACGCCTATGCTGTCTTTGGGTCCAATTACGGACATAATTGCAGAATCGCGGTCCCCGCCGCATTGAAAATAGCAGGGGGTAAGGGGGAGTCAGCCCAAATTCCGTAGCTTGTCCCCTGTCGGACTGAATTTTTTCAAACAACACGGCCACCGGAAACCTGCCGGCTCGGCCATAACGGGCGAAAACTCGCCCAAAAAACGGTTTATGAATTATCAGGTTAGGGGAGCAATGTTTAAAATCGAATGAGAACAATTCCATCAGATATCGCATGTTCTCGCCTGAGCCATTCCACAGCCCAGAAAGAACGGTATCTCATGAATAGAATACCATCGAAATCTCGAAAAGTCAAATCTCATACCGTTAAACGCCCTAAAATTTCCAAAGAACATCAACAATGCATTCAAAAACTCCGTCACAGAACACTCTTCCCCACTTTCTGTTGCGAGGTCTTGGAATTCTGGAATGACGGTTGGACATAAATTCCTGAAAAAAGTGGAAAACGGGACTTGACAAAATTTTTTTTGCCATTATAGTATCATACATATACCATACAAACCAATAATGAGGATTTTCTTTTCATGCTGAAAAAAGATCAGATATTCAGAAAAATCAGGCAGGAAATTATTTCCGGTGTTTTGAAAGTCGGCGACAAACTTCCGAATGAATGGGAACACGCGGCAATTTACCATGTTTCCCGCGATACGATCCGCGGGGCAATGAAATTATTGGAAGATGGTGGATTTATCGAGCGGATCAAGTCCAAAGGCACTTTTGTCTGTCTGCCCGATACTTCTCCAGAAAACCGGGCGATTTCCCTTCTTGTGCCCTGTAATGAATATCTGCAGCAGATCAATCTGCATTTTCAGAAGCTGCTCTTTGAGCTGATTGCCTGTGCCGCGGGATTCGGCTGGAGAATCACTCCGGTTGTTTTTTCAAAAACGAACTCGAATACGGATATATGGTGGGAGAATCTGATGCATTTCAACCGAGAGAGCCGTGTTGTGGTTTACCGCACCTGGTTTTCCCCATATTTTGAATCCCTGAGCGCGATAGGCGCGCATGTGGCTTTTGTCATGGGGGATTGTCCTCTGCCGGAGTCCTGGGAGAAATATACGAGGAACTGGCTCAATTTCATTGAATGCGATACTGTAACCGGCGAAGACGCCATCCGGAAACTTCACCTGCAGGGATGCAGTAAAATCGCAGTGGCTCTTCCTGACTGTCACAGTGCGTTTAACCCGTTCGGCTGTGGTTGCCGCAAGATGATGGAAGCGCTGCATTTGCCTCCGCTTCTGCTGAATCTCTCCGGTGTCGGCGACCGGGAGGCAATTGCGGAATATTACCGCAAAACGCATTTCGACGGGATCATTACCCATTTTGATGAGAATACTCTTTCTATCGATCGGAATTTCAGAGAGAATCTGGGAGTGCCTGCGGATGTGAAAATCATTGCCGTGCCATTGAAGGGAACCTCGTTTTATCTGAACTGCTCTCCGCAGATTTCAACCGTTGAATATCCGGTTTCGCAAATGGCTGCGGATATTGTTGGGGCTCTGGTCCGGGAGCAGTATACTCCGCAGCGCTTCGAATATACACCCACTATCAAAATCAGAGGAGATTTGGCATTATGACAAACTTCAATTGGAGATCCCGTTGGATCGGGCGACCCGATGCCGTCATGGGTGGCGTCGATTCCCCTGTTCTGCCTGCCCCATGTTTCCGGAAGGAGTTTTTTCTTGACGGGACAACTTCCAGTGCCTGCCTGAAAATATGCGGTCTCGGATATTACGAATGTTATCTCAACGGGCACAATATTTCAGATCACAGACTTGCGCCGCGGACCTCCGTTTATGACCGCCATGTCTGGTATGACGAATTCGATGTCTCGCGGTATCTGGTTGCAGGGCGGAATATTGTGGGAGTACTTCTGGGAAACGGCTTTTACAATTCTTCCGCGGTTGATGTCTGGCAGTTTCATTGTGCATCATGGCGCGATTATCCTAAATTGCTTTTGGAATTGAACCTGGGCGGGAAAACGGTTTTGAAAAGCGATTCCTCGTGGCGTGTCGGAGACAGCCCGATTATTTTCGACGCAATCAGGAACGGCGAATATTACGATGCAAGACAGGAAACAGCCTGGTTGGATTCCGGTTTTGATGATTCTGGATGGAAACAGGCACGTATCGTTCCGGGTCCAGGCGGAGAATTACTGAAGGATCACGCACCTCCCTGCCGGATTCTTGAAACGATACCGATGCGCCGTCTCGGTGTGACGGAATGTTTTGACGCCGGAGAATGTCTGGCTGGTCATGTGCGGATCCTTGTCGCGGGCCCGCGCGGCGCAAAAATCAAATTCCGTTATGCCGAGCGCAGTGATTCCTGCGGCCATGCTGATACGGCAAACCAGAAGCCCTTTATCAAAACCGGAGAATATCAGACCGACTGCTATATTCTGGCTGGAGCGGGGACACCCGAAGAATGGGAGCCTCGTTTTGTCTACCATGGCTTCCGTTATGTTGAAGTCGAATCCGATCCCGGGGTGAAATTGCTGAAGATCACTGCCTGCAAGGTGGGAACCGACTTTACGCGCATCGGAGAATTTGTTTCCGGCAATCCGATCTTTGATCGTCTTCAGCTGCTGACCATGCGTTCCTACCATGCCAACTTTGTTGGAATTCCCACCGATTGCCCCCATCGCGAAAAAAACGGATGGACCGGAGATGCAATGCTTGCATCGGATACGGGGCTCTACAATTTCGATTCCGCGGAAGCTTATGCCGAATGGTTGACTTCCATGCGGGACTGTCAGAGACCTTCCGGACAATTTCCGGGGATCGTTCCTTCTCCCGGCTGGGGATATAATGCCGGCGGCGGGCCAGTCTGGGACAGCGCCATATTTGAAATTCCTTATCGCCTTTATTGCTTTACCGGCGAAATCCGTTATGTCGAGGAAAATTATCCTGCGATCGTGAGGCACATGGCGTTCTGCGCCTCTCTTGAGGAAGACGGACTGGTTGATTTCGGAATCGGCGACTGGTGCCACTGGGACACTCGCCGTTGTACTTCCGTTGCCTATTCCGCCACAGCCAGTTACATTTCCGGTCTTACCGTGGTATCCAGATTTGCTGCGCTCCTGGGGAAAAGAAAAGAAGCTCTCGCATTTGAAAAGAAACGGGAGAAAATCCGGAGAGCTTTCAACCGGAAGTATTATCACGGGGACGGACTTTATGGCGACGGGAAAATGACGGAGCTCGGGACAGCATTGTTCTTTGATCTCCCGGAACCGGAGGAACGGGAGAAGGTTGCCAGGCTTCTGGCCCGGACAGTCGAAGACAATCATTTCCGGGCGGATTTTGGAATCCTCGGGGCGAAGTATGTTCCCCGAGCATTAAGCGAGAATGGATACATTGACCATGCGTTCAGGCTTTTTACACAGGAGGAATACCCGGGATGGGGTTACTGGGTAAAAGAGGGTGCATCCGCTCTCTGGGAACACTGGGACGGCACACACTCCCGTGCGCACATCATGTTCGGCGATCTCAGTGCGTGGTTTTTCCGTTATGTCGGAGGTTTCCGTTATGATTTCAACCGTCCGGGCTTCAGAGAACTTGCAGTCGAACCGTATTTTGTCCGAGAACTGCATCATTACCGGGTTGAACACCGCGGATATGTGCTGTCCCGCGAAGGGGAGCTCATGTCGCTGATTGTACCTTCCGGATGCAGAGCGAATGTAAGACTTCCGGATGGACGGGCTTTCTCAGTCCCCGCCGGATGTGCAAAATGGAAACTAAAATCGGAAAAGAACAAATAAACATTAGCAAACTGACGTTTCAGGAGAAGATGCTGAGTCGAAGGAAAGGATGGAATACAATGGAGTTTCGGTTGAAAGGAAAATTTCCGGAAATGTACCGGACATTCTGTGACGGAGAATTGTCCCTGTGTATGGAACGCTATGGCGGAATTGATGCCATTTCTCTGCTAGACGTGGAAGATCTGAACGGGTATCCTTTTCCGGATCAGAACTGTGTGCCGCTTCTGGCGCGTTATTCTTCAAACAGTATGGGGAGGTCCCTGTACGGTTCAGCCGTCCGTTTTCTGGGAATAACGGAAAAAAAGCGTTATTATTATTTTCATCCCAATGATCCGGTCGTCATGCCATGGTTTGTTTCCGGCGGCGATGCGGAGGGAAATTTTGAGATGCTTCTGGATCATTCAACGGTATTGTTCCGCTGTGAAAGCTCCAGAATGAAACAGCTGGATATCTTCATCAATCCGGAACATTTTTTCAATGGCTCTTTCCAGTCTTATAAGAATCAGCGCTTAACCCGGGTGGAAAGGGAACATTACAGCCGGGCCGGAGTCGTCCCCGATGATTTCCCCGCGCTTTCCAACGGCCTTGCGCAATGCTGCTGGGAGAAAGATCCGGAATGGGATGGGCAATGTCTTGTTTTTCATAACACTGTCACGTTTCCTTACGGAATCCGCCATATCTATATGGCGATTGCTTCGGACGCAGTCATGGAATATAATGGAAACGGCCCCCTGATCGAGCTCAAAGGTGCTTTTCCCCCATCGGGACGGATTTACAGTGCTCTGTCCGTTGCCGGAGACAGAGAAAGCGCAATCAGAAACGTATTGAACGGAGTGAAGACGTTCGAATCTTCCAAAGAGCGCAAGATAAAACATCTGGAAAAGCTGGAGGAGAACGCCCCCGGGATAAGCTGCCGTGAGGTCCCGCTGATTCAGAATTTTATGGAGGCAGAGATTTCCTATCAGAACGCCATGCTCATCTGCGATGGAAGAATTACGCGGGCTTCAAGCCATAATTACGGTGCTTTTCCTTTTTGGGATTCCATCTGGCCGATCAGGGATTTCATCTGGCAGAATCAGCATGACATCGCTGAAAAAACGCTGCGCTATCTGATTTCGTATCCGCATCTGGACGGCAGACCGTGGACAACACTTCAGCTCATCGCGCAATTCAATGAATATCTGGCGTATCATCCTGATTCAGAACTGATTCCGTTTGCCATGCCGTATTTCCGGAAGTTCCTGAAGGTCGCTGGTCGCCTCTGTCATGCTTCCAGCGGATTGATCGCCACATTGGACAATGCGGCGAATGACAAACCCGAAGAGGCCGGGATTCATGGCTTTTACTGCGCCTCCTGCATCAACGGTCTTTGGTACAATGCTCTCCGGATATTGCTGAATCTGGGAATGGAATATCAGGATGATGAAATGTGTTCCCTGGTACGAGAACTGACCGGAAAAGTGGAAAAACATTTTGTAAAAACTTTTTTCCTCTCTGATCCGGGGTATCTGCGGCTGGCTGTAAAAGATGACTTGACGCCGTTTCCGAATGATGTTTTCCAGAACTCTTCCACTATCGGGCTGGATTATCTTTACGGACGTTATCTGATGAGAGACATTCTGGAGGATCTCGCCGCGTATCAGGCGACTGCGCTGTATCATCCCATGGGACATTGCGCAACCGCTCCGGACAGCCGGGTCGGATGTGAAATGTGGAGAAATGTCCACATGAATCAGCATCTCGGACATGAAGCGAAACTGGCGCGACTGGCAGGATACACGCAGGAGGCTTATCGGTCGCTGGAAGCGTATCTGGACGTTTACGATCAGTATAAAATCGCAGTTGAAACATTCAACCTCTGCGGCTGTGCATACAACGAATCTCAAAATGCGAACTGGCAGACCTTTTCCGCTTCCGCCGCGGCGGAGGCAATCCGCACGTTAAGCGGGTTTGAGGTGCATCGGGGCGGTTGTGTATTTACGCCTGCGGACGACTACAGAAATTTCACGATTCGTTCCTTCCGTTTCCGTGAGATGTCTTTTGAGATTTCCATTGCGGGGAAGGGTCCCTATGCAGTTATGGAAATCAATGACGTCCCTTTGAACAGCTCTCTGCAGATTCCCATAGATTTCTTGGCTGGAGGAGAGATCAAGCTCCGCATCATCCGTTCGGAGAATCCGCCGGATGGAATTCAGCTCAGGAACGCCTTCGACCTGCCCGTGTTAAGACTTCATGCGGAAAAAAGGCGTCTGACTTTTGTTGCCGGAGCGAGCGGCTTCTTTCCGATCTCGGCATGGTCTCCCTGTCCGCCAGAGGTGTTCGTCAATGGGAATGCTGTGAAAGCAGAATATGATCCAGAAAAGAAAATTGTCTGGGCCGATGCGGAAATTCATGCCGGAAATGAAATTTCATTGCAATATTAACCTGAGTAAATCTTGAAGGAGCGGAAAATCAGCGGAGCCTGATCAGAAATCAGAACAAAAAAACGCCGGAAATCCGGCAAAAACAACATTTGGATCCGAATGAAAAATACATCAACAAAGTTTCACGGATTCAGAAAAAACACATAAATCATTAAATGATAAGGAGTTGCAAAAATGACAGTGAATCAAATTTGCGGATTTTTTCTTTGCCTTGTATCTCTTTCCGGATTTTCCGGGAATCAGGTGGCTTTGATTGAAAACAACAGGGCGAATGTTACGATTGTCGTGGAAGACACGGACAATCCCGTGACACGCATGGCAGGCGAAGAACTTCGGGCACATCTGCGGAAACGGACCGGGGTGCAGGTGCCGCTGGTAAACGCTTCGGAAAAATGGAAAGCCGGTACAATTCCACTTTATCTCGGGTTGTCGGAGCGTACCCGGAAACTCGGCGCAGATCCGGCAGCCATCAAAGCCGATGGATTTTTTTTGAAAGTGACGCCTGAATATATTGTGATCGCCGGACGGGACAACCCTCTTACTAAGGACAAATATCATGGTCATGATTTCGTAATTGGAAATGAAAAATACAAGATCTATATGCTGGGGGAAACGGGAACCCTCAACGGTGTATACAAGTTTCTGGAGCGATATGCCGGAATCCGCTGGTATATGCCGGGGGAACTTGGCTGCGTTGTTCCCCGGGATCCGGATTTCAAAGTTCCCGAAATGACGCTTCTTGACGCTCCCGCTTTTTCCTACCGCCTTTTCTGGGGGATGTATTTCCGGGATGCGGAGCTGGAAAATCTGTTATGGTACCGCAGATTGTGTTCCGGAAGCCCCGACAATATCCAGATCAGCCATAACTACCAGGAGATTTTCCACCGTTACAAGGATACCAACCCGGAATTCTTCGCTCTGATCGACGGGAAACGGGACCTGAGCAATCTGTCCACAGCCAATCCTTTCGGAAACCTCTGTTTCTCCAATGAAGAAGTCGTCAAGGCTTTTGCCGGAATCGCGTGTCAGTTTTTCGATCAGAATCCCGACTGCATCATTTATCCGGTTGTACCGCAGGACGGAATGTTCCGCATCTGCGAATGCCCGGGGTGCAAACAGCTGTATTCTCCACACCTGGGAGAAAATGGCAAATTTTCCAATGCTGTTTTTACCCTGGCGGCGAAAGTCGCGGCGGAAGTTGCGAAGCGCCATCCGGGAAAGTTGATCGGCACTCTCGCATACGAACGGCACCGCATGCCGCCGGACATCGAGCTCCCGGCAAATCTCGCTGTGCGGATCTGTTATAATCGTCAGGATATGCGCGATCCGCAGAAAAAAAAGGAGATTGAAAGTGTGATTGCCGGTTTTGCCGCCAAAAAAGTCCCGATTTATGTCTGGACGTATCCGCTTTACAATCATATCCCCCCATTTCGCGGACTTCCGATTTTCTATCCTGAACTTCTTCAGGAAAATATTCTTTTCAATTTGCGGCATGGGGTACGCGGAGAGTTCAGCGAAGCCAGCTATTACAGCGGCGGAGGTGACCAGTATATTCACAAACTCGATTTTGCCTTGCCCGGCCTCACGCACCTCAACAACTATGTGAGAGCGCAGCTGCTCTGGAAACCGGATTTGAACCTGAAAGCACTGCTGGATGAATACTATACGATGTTTTACGGTCCGTCTGCAGCGGAAATGCGGATGTTCTGGGAAACCGCTCGCGATCTCTACATGGCGAAATGCGAGCCGCACCCATTGAACCAATATACAAAAGACGATATCCTGAAACTTTACGGACTTCTTGACCAGGCATCCCGGAAAGCGGGCGGGAAAACTCCCTATTCCGATCGTATTGCACTGATCCATTCTGAAATGGATCCATTTTTGAAGCCGCTCCTGACGGAACTTTCCTATACGCGGATTTTTTCCGTTCCGACTGTAAAAGAGAAGATCCCCGTGAAGTTTGATTCCCGGAACTCCGCCTGGCGGTATGCCCGGAAATATACATTCACCCGCAAGGACGGGCGGGCGGCGGATGTGAAAAACAAAACGGAGCTTTACGTCCTTGCCAACAAGGATGGGATCGCTCTTCATGGGATTGCCATGGAAAGCGATATGAAAAATCTCCATACGGCAACTGCACAGCGGGATCATGAAGACACCTGGAAAGATGACTGTTTTGAGATTTATCTGATTTCCGAGGACCGTTCGGTCAATTTGCTTTACATGATAACAGCATCGGGGAATGTCTATGATACAAGGCTGAACAAAAATGTCAACATTCCTGATGAACGGACCTGGACAAGCGGCATGCAGCTTGAAGTCTCGCGGGAGAAAGACCGTTTCCAGTTTACCGCCGTCATTCCGTGGAGTGATCTGAAAACAGGCTCTGATTCCGTTCCCCCGCTGAAATTCCAGTGTTATCGCCGCAGAACAGGCGGTTCACCGGAGAATGGTGAATATTTTTCCGTATTCCCTGTCCTGGATGCCAGAAATTACGCTCCGGAACATTTTCCCGCCGTTCATTTTATGGCTCCGGAGAATCTGCTTCTCAATGGTTCTTTTGAACAACTGGATGAAAACGGTTCTCCCATTGCATGGAATCAGCCGTTTACCGGGGTACTTATCGCGTCGGAAAAGGCTTCCGGGGGAAAACATGCCGTCCTGTTGAATAAAGAGCGGAAAAACGGACTGAACTATGATTTTGTCGCATGCAAGCCGTTTCCCGTCATTCCTGATACGGATTATTCTCTCCGTTTCCGTCATCAGGGCTGGGAGGGCGTTGCATACGTTTTCTTCTTTGATAAAAATAATAAACCGATTCCGGAACCGAACAGATCCCATCTTTCCGTTGCGCCAAGCGAAGATTGGGAGACGGTTCTCTGTACCGGGCGAGTTCCGGCAGGGGCAGTGACGGTGCAAATTGCCTTCCGGATTTTCGAATTGCCTTCAGACAAGGCCGGCATGGCGGTAGATGAGGTCGAATTTTTTGGAAATGGTTCCCGAACCATGCCATAGCCGAATACATCAACAAAATTTCACGGATTCAGGAAAAATATAAATGGCAGTGTCAAATTCGACATGAAAGAATATGACGGCAAAAATGACGGAGGACAGTCATAGATGACGAACAAGTTGAAACGGATATTCAGAGGCGTATTCATTCGGGCACCGAGTTATCCACAGTGCCCGCTCCGGCTTCGACGAGTTGGACGACCCATTCTCGCCGGAGCAGCCACTATGGATAACTCTGCGTAATTCGCAGTTCAATCGGGGGAGAACCGATTCCATCGGTCGGCTCCCGTTCAAATAACAACAAAACAAGCTCAAACACGCTCCATGAGAAAGAGGAAGTGTTTGACAAAACCATATAAATCAGAAGGAATCATTTTATGAAACGGATCAGAAACATCAGAAGTTTTACTCTTATAGAGCTCCTCATTGTAATTGCGATCATCGCAATTCTTGCGGCAATGCTTTTGCCTGCGTTGAACTCAGCACGTAAAAAAGCACAAAGTGCAAGTTGTCTGAGCAAACACAAACAGATTGGAATAGGCATTCTCATGTATGTAAACGACTATGAGTATTATCCGATTGCAAGCAATGCCAGCATTAGGGGAAAATGGGGACTCGAAATCGCTCCTTATGTCGGGAACAACGGCAAATCAGATGAGGAACGGGCGGAAATTCTTGTCAGATCAAAACTATTTCTCTGTCCCTCGGAAGACGGTTCCAATGATGCATCTTACGGCATAGAGGAACTTGCTGGCGGCTTCAGTATTGCTTACAATCCCCTTTGCGGCTTTACCGATTCGAATGGAGAATTCCGCCTGAAAATGAGCCGCATGGAAAGACCTTCCTCAACTCATCTTGTCAATGATTCTCCGATGGGGTATATCAAGAATATTCCACCGCTTGCCGGTTTTGTCAGCCAGACTCTGTATTCCCAGAATGGATTCGGAACTGGCAATGGAATTACACCTCTCGTTCAGATTCTCCCGAGAAGACACGGTAAAAATTTGAACGTTCTGTATCTTGACGGCCATACTGCAAACATTTCGAAAAATTATGTGAAGGAAAAGGACATGATCGCTTCCGAAGTCTACATAGGCGGAACACCTCTGCTGACCTATCCAAACGGCGTGGATGCTTATTATAATAAATATGTCACACCGGCTTATTAACCTAAAAATCGGCAAAATGATTCATTAAATCGCTGATTTAACCCCATAGCCCGAATTTTCTCGAAAAACACGCAGAAAAATCGGGCTATTCATTTGCAAAGTTTCGTGAAGCAATTATATTTTAATTACTTCATTAAACACAAGGAGACAAGTGGAAGACTACAGGATGAGGGAGAGGATCGAGGAGCTGTTCCAGGATGAGAAGGGCAGTGTCGACGGACGGCGGCCGCGCATCTGGTACCCGGACGCCCTGCGGGGCAGGATGTTCGTGCAGTTCATTGCCCTGTGCTACAGGTGTTTCATTGTAAAGAAAATCAAGGCCGTCAAGGAGATGCTCGGCAAGGATGACGGAAAGAAGACGGCAAGGCGGCTCGATCTGGAGAAAGACCTCCTGAACTGGCTGAAGCAGCGTTCGCTCGCGCAGATATTCGACTGGTTCGACTGCCTGGAGGAGACCACTGTCAAGACCGGGGCGGGGGTCAGGCGATGGACTACGGAATCAGTGGCGCGGGACAAGTTCTTCCTGGAGTTGCTGGGCGTTGTCAAATCGTGAAGCAATTATCCGACTTTTAGGCTGAAAAGGGAACAAGAGGCAAAGAACGCGCGAATTTTATTTGGGAAGCAAAATACAGAATCCCGACACAGAAACAATTGAGAGAGGACTACGGTCAAGCAAAATCGTATGCCATCCGTCTGCAAACCAAGGGATTCGGTCTTGTCAGCATAGA
>CAKUJH010000033.1 GCA_934661375.1 uncultured Victivallales bacterium | reverse complement strand
ACAATTGATACTATCTTAAATAAGTGATCCGTTTTCAGAGGGGTCTGAAGTTCATTTTTTTGGAAAGGAGAAATACATGAACGCCATCATTTACGCCCGGCAGAGTTCCGGGAAGGACGATTACTCGGAATCTGTGGAAACCCAGATCGAAAACTGCCGCCGTCTGGCGGAAAAGGAACAGCTCAACGTCATCGGCTGTTTTTCCGATCTCAACACCAGCGGGAAAACGTATCCCGAAGGCGCGGAGAAGATTGCGGAAAACGACGCCGCGTTCCAGAGCTGGTTCGCCCAGCAGACCGGCTCCCGGAAATTCCGCGGCGGACTCGGCGAAGTGTTCCGGAAACTGCGCGACATCGATTACCTGATCGTCGATGAAATGACCCGGCTCTACCGTCCGGTTACCCGCAGTTTTCTGGAATCGTTCGTCAATCAGAAACTCACCGAAAACAGTGTCCAGATTCTGCAGTGCAAGGGCGGCAGGCTGGATCTGAAGCAGTTCGACCAGCAGCTGATCCAGACGCTGAAAAACCAGATTCAGGATGAGGCGATCGCCAATCAGAAGAAAAAATCCAAGGAACAGTTCCGCAAAATGCGCGACGCCGGGTATCAGTGCAACGGCGCAAAAATGTTCGGAATCCGGTATCTGGGCAACCGCGAGATCGAAGTCATTCCCGAATGCGCCGAAGTGATCCGGTTCATCTACCGGAGCATCGCCGAATTCCGGCCGTACAGCGCCATCATCCGGGAAGTGAATCTGCGCTACCGCCACTGTTTCCGGAAATACTGCTACGAATCCACCCTGTATTCCATCGCCCGGCAGCCCATCTACTGCGGCTATCAGTACGACTCGCAGCACGAACTGATCCGCAATGTCCAGATCGCCGGCAAGGAAATCATTTCCTATGAACTGTGGCAGAAAGTCGCATCCATTCTGAACAGCAAGAAGAAAGAGGCGCCGGTCCGCGCGAAAAAACACTGGCTGCCCATGAGCGGACGTCTGATCTGCGGCTGCTGCGGCGGCAAGCTGACCTGCCAGATCGACCGCGGAAAGCTGTTCTACCAGTGCAACAAAGTCAACCTGACTCATGAACCGGGCTGTTCACAGAGCCGGATCCGTTTCACCGGACCCGACGGCAGAAACGGACTGTATGAAATCACTTACCCCGTCCTGCTGCTGGGACTGCTGGAACGGTACCGGAAAAACCGGGCGGTGCTGCAAGGCAGGGAACAGCTGGAGGAAATCCGGAAAAAAATTTTTCAGATGAAGGAAAAGGAACAGCAGCTGTTCGACATGTTCGTGGAAGGCATCGTTTCCAAGGACCAGCTGGAAGACCTGCTCCGCAAGCACAAGCAGAAACGCCAGACCCTGCAGGCGCGTCTGCAGCTGGAATCCAGCATTGACGCGGCATCGCTGGAACACGAACGGCTGGTGGAGATCCCGGAACTGTTTCAGAAAATCCGGAACCGGCTGCTGGACAACGCGGTATATGAACAGCTTTTCCGGGAAACCGTCCGGCGGGCGGTCGTTCATCCGGACCGGGTCGAATATGAAACGGTCGGCGGCAGTCTGGTCATTCCGAGAATCATTCACAAGAACCGGAAATATTTTCCGCAGTGGGTCATTGAGTCCGGCACCCTGCCTCCGCAGATTTTCGCCGCGGGAACGGCTCCGGTCCGGATAAAAATCCTTACCGGCAGGGAAAACGCGGTGTTCCTGAATGAATATCTGATTTATAAAACAATATAAACAGAAATAAACAGGAAGAATAAACCAAATGGGAGATTACTGAGTTATGCATGGAGAAATGACGAGGAGTTCGATAAGAGTAAAGATCTTTTCTTTACGGGTCTTCATGTGTTTTTCTCCAAAATTTTGGTTGTGTTTACGGCTGTAACAGCCTCTTTTTCTTTGGGTTGCATTCTCTTTTCCTTGGAATGCCGCAAGTTTGTTTTTATTCCGGGCGCACTCCTCCTTTTCTTTTCATCATAGTTCTTTTGTTGTCTCATAGTCGCTCAACTATCTATATATTATAATCATTTTTTCAAAAATAGCAATACCCGAAATCAAAAATTTTCAGCTTTTTTAAACATTTTCGGGGTTTTCCGGGAGAAAACCGGCAAAAAAGAACGCAGAACGGTCCATTATGAAAAGAAAAAACCCCGCCGGGTTAAGGGCGGGGCGAAGAATCTATTCAGCTTTTATGCTGCAAGATTACTGAAGCAGAACACCGTCAGCATTGGCAGGAACAGTGTTGTGGGCATTCTTCGTGTAGTAGAAGGCACCGTTCGGGGTGGTGTAGGTGCTGTTGTTCATGGAAGGAACATTGGCGGTCTTGGCAGTATCGCCATAGTACTGGATGTTGGAAGCCCAGTTGTCGCCGGCGAAGTTACGGGCGGAACCATCGACGAAGCAGACGTTGCCGTATTTTTCGTGGTTGGACTTCTTGCTTGCCATTTCATAGCCGACGTCGAAGGTCAGACCGCTGTCCGGGCTGTCGTTTTCGTTCATGCCGGCGATGAAAGCGTAGGACAGGTTGGTTTCATCAACCTTATCAGCAGTCGCCTGCAGACAGTAGTCATTGGCGTCAGTGCTGTTGCTGAGTCTGTTCGTGGTCGGCTTAATGCCGTTCAGGGTGCCGGACGGGCAGACATAGGTCTTGTAGTCGGTGTTGTAGCCCTGGGACATCAGCAGGGTCGCGGACGGGCCGTTGTGGTAACCGGCGGAACCTGCTACCCAAGTGGAGTCACTGCCTTTGTAGTAATTCTGGGTGCAGGGGAACTTTTCGTTGAAGTCGCCGGAATACATCTTGGCAGCCAGACCGATCTGTTTCAGGTTGCTGGTGCAGGAGATGCGGCGCGCTTTTTCACGGGCGGAGTTCAGGGCGGGGAGCAGCATTCCTGCCAGAATTGCAATAATAGCAATAACGACGAGGAGTTCGATAAGAGTAAAGATCTTTTCTTTACGGGTCTTCATGTGTTTTTCTCCAAAATTTTGGTTGTGTTTACGGCTGTAACAGCCTCTTTTTCTTTGGGTTGCATTCTCTTTTCCTTGGAATGCCGCAAGTTTGTTTTTATTCCGGGCGCACTCCTCCTTTTCTTTTCATCATAGTTCTTTTGTTGTCTCATAGTCGCTCAACTATCTATATATTATAATCATTTTTTCAAAAATAGCAATACCCCAAATGAAAAAAATTTCACTTTTTTTCACAATTCAGCGCGGCAGGACGGCGGAAATGCCGTCAATTCGAAAAAAAATTCCGCCGGAAGATTGCGGGAATTCAGGATTATTCAGATACGGGGACAATTCTTCCATCGGCGTATTTGCGGACAACAACGCCGTTTTCCAGATAGGAAATATAGCCAGCCGACTGATAGGACCGTTTCACTGCGGCGGCACTCGCTTCCAGACCGATACGGCGCATTTTCCGTGATTCTTTGGAAGGCAAACTGTTTCCCTGACAAACCTTGACGCTGAACGAAACTTTGTTTTTCTTGTTCTGCTGCATGTTCTGCCTCCATAATATTCAGTTCATGCAGTTAATATAGCATGGAAAAAATAAAATGAAAGCGGGAAATCATATTTTTTTGGGCAGGACGACAAAAGCGCCGGATGACGAACAAAGAATCTCCACTTCGATGTCATACAACGCACGGATGTTTTCCGGAGTCAGCACCGCAGACGGAGCCCCGGACGCCAGAATTCTGCCGTGCCGGATCAGCAGCAGACGATCCGCAAAATCCGCCGACAGACTTAAATCATGGGAAATCATGAACACCGCCGTCTGTTCCGCTTTTTTCCGCAAAGCATTCATTATCATCATGGACTGGGCGGGATCGGCGGCGGAAACCGGTTCATCCAGCAGCAGAACGCCGGGATCATCCGCCCAGGCGGCCGCCAGCATCACGCGCTGCCGTTCGCCGCCGGAAAGCGTATGGCAGGGACGCTCCGCCAGCGCCGTTACCCCGAAAATCTCCATGGCTTCCGCGATCCGCCGGCGGTCTTCCGCGGAAACCGGACCGAACACCGGCAGCCGGGGGCTGCGCCCCATGGTCACGTACTCCCGGACCGTGAACGCCAGAGCGGGCGGCGCACTCTGAAGCACCACCCCCAGCCGGAGTGCGCGTTCGCGTCCGGACCATTCCCGGACCGGTCTGCCGTCCAGCAGGACGCTTCCCGATTCCGGCGTCAGTTCTCCGGTCAGCAGCCGCAGCAGAGTGCTTTTTCCGCAGCCGTTGGGACCCAGCAGAACCGTGAAACACCCCGGCTCCAGAGTCAGGCTGATATGATCCGCCTGATATGTTCCGCCGTCATAGGAAAAAGTCAGGTCATGCGCTTCAAGTTTCATTGCCGCGCCTCCGGTTGATCAGCCACAGGAACAGCGGTCCGCCGACCAGGGAAGTGATCACGCCGACCGGGAGTTCCCGTTCCGGATGCACCACCCGTGACAAAATGTCACAGAACATCAGGAAGGATGCGCCGGCGAAGAAAACGGGAAAGATGATCCGGCGGTGGCAGCAGCCGTACAGACGGCGCACCAGATGCGGCACGATGAGTCCGCAGAAACCGATGATGCCCGCCATGGCAACGGTCTGCGCCGCCAGAAAGGAAGCCGCCAGCACCGCGAACCGGGTCAGCCGCCGCGGATCGAACCCCAGATTCCATGCTTCGGAATCCCCCAGCGACAGAGCGTTCAGCCCGTTGGCGGACCAGCGCAGAAACAGAGTGCAGACCAGCAGCACCGCCGCACCCGGTCCGAGCATGACCGCCGGGACATTCTGCAGATCCCCCAGCAGCCACCAGGTGATGCTGGACAGTTCATCCATCTGCGCGATGGACAGCAGATACATCAGGATACTCCCCGCGACCGTCCCGGCTATGACTCCGCTCAACAGCAGATTTTCCGCGCCGCGCTGTCCGCCACGGCTGAGGTGAAGCACCAGCCACAGCGTCAGCAAAGCACCCGCGAACGCCGCCAGCGGCATCGCCGTCCAGGAAACCGCCCGGAGTCCGAGCAGCACCGCCAGCGCAGCCCCGACTCCCGCTCCGCCCGAAATCCCCAGCGTGAAAGGTTCCGCCAGCGGATTGCGCAGCACCGCCTGAAAGGTCATGCCGGACACCGACAGAGAAGCCCCGATCACCAGAGCGGCAGTCATGCGGAGCAGACGCAGACGGATAATCGGGTTCAGTTCCCCGTCCGCGAACCATTCCGGCAAAGGCACGGCATACGCGCCCGCCGCCGTTCCCGCCATCAGCAGAAGCAGAGTCAGCAGCGCCAGACCTGCCGTTCCGGAATGTCCGCGGAAAAAATTCAACGCTGCACCTCCAATGCCTTCCGCAAAGTACGCACGCCTTCCGTCAGACGCGGTCCGGGACGCTGCACCAGATCCGGGTTCAGATCGGCAATCACCCGTCCGTGCTTCACTGCATCCAGCTGTTTCCAGAAGGAATCCGACAGCGACGGAGTCCGGCTTTTCGGTGCGCTCCAGAGAATCACATCCGGCTGATTGCGCAGCACCCATTCCATGGACGCCTTGAAATATTCCTGCGGAACCTGTCCCGCCGCATTGACGCCGCCCGCCAGCCGGATCACTTCATCCGGCAGCGAACCGCTTCCCGCGACCATCAGCGGAGAATCCCAGATCACCCACAGGATTTTTACCTGCCGGGGGATGGTCCGGTTGTATTCCGCACATTCCTGCCGGAAGGCGGCAATACGTTTGAGTTCGGCTTTCGCCGCGGCGGAGCATTGCAGTTCATCGCCGAGCAGAGCGACCCATGCGCAGTAGTCATCCAGCGTGCGGCACTGCCGCAGCAGGACTTTGACGCCCGCCGACCGCAGGGTATTGCCAGCCGCCGGACAAATCAGATCATTGGAAATGAACAGAGTCGGTTTCAGTTTCAAGGTGCGTTCCAGTTCCGGCTCGGCAAAGCGTCCGGTTACCGGAAGTTTCCTGACTTCCGGGGGATAATCGCAGACGTCGCTGCGTCCGACCAGTCTGCCGCCCTGCCCCAATTGACACACCAGTTCCGTCAACGCCGGCGACTGCGACACAATCCGCGGTTCGGCGGCGGAAAGGACAAGCCCCAGAAACAGGAACAGAAACAGCAGCAGTCTTTTCATCAGTCGTTAAATCCTTTCAATCCAAATCGTAAAGATAGTTTGCACTGACACCGTTCCGTTTTTCTCCGGGAAAACCGACCTTATAATACTTGCGCTGCGCATCTGCATCCGCAACATAAGCTCTGGTCCAACCGAATTTTTCCAGCGCGGTATGCCCGTCCACCCAGAAAATGTTGGCAAATCCGTCATGGCGGAAGTGCATATCCGGCGCAGGGTCATACCACGGGTGATACGGGGGAGTCAAATAGTGACATTCTATCATGGCGCCTGAACCGTGCTGAATGGAATCAGCGAAAGCAATAGTCTGTCCGGGATTCCGAACGCTTCCAAGCCGCGTGTATACTGATTCTCCTGACATGGCAAATCCCCCCAAATACGAAGAATTGTAGCCATACCCGCCGCAGCCGGAATTGTTCCACGTACTCTTTGCTTCAACGAGTTTCGGCATGGAAGGGCAGCGCCGAATCATTTTGCTCTTTCCCAGATAATCCAGAAGACCGCCTTCCGGGAGGAATGTTTTATCATTTTCACTCCAGAGACCGCACCACTGCTGAACAGACGGATTCCACGTATCAACCCCATAGATAAAATATTCCGTATTGTCATGGACATACTGCAGCAGAGCCAGGCCGATCTGACGAATCCCGCTGGTACAGCTGATTGCCTGAGCTTTCTGTTTTGCTTTGTTCAGAGCCGGCATCAGCATACTCGCCAGGATCGCAATGATGGCTATCACCACGAGGAGTTCTATCAAAGTGAAATTCCATAAGCGGCGGATTACGGCGGAAGAGAAGATTCCACCCCGGCAGATGTTCGGGTTGTGCGTAACTTTCATTGCACAGTTTTCCTTTTTGATTGTGTTGCGCGCACAATGACAGGATTCGCTTAAATCCCGTCTGGGATGATTTTTCCGGCAGGACCCGACTGCGAAGGCAATCCTTCTCACGGTTGCGCGACAGTGCCGGATTCTCACCAGCTTCACTTACCGGAAAAACGTAAAGCATAATATACCACACGAACTTTGAAATTCAACAGAACGGGGGAAAAAACGGAACCACCCCGAAGATGATTCCGTTTTTCAGGCAGCCGCACAGGGCGGACTGTTATTTTTTCAGGTTGGCGCAGAAACGTGCGATGCGCTCCGCCGCCGTCCGGATGACTTCCTCGGAGCAGGCATAGGAAACCCGCACGCAAGTGGGCGCGCCGAAGGCATCGCCGGGTACACCCGCCACTTTTTCCTCGTCCAGCAGACGGTTCACGAACTCGACGGAATCCAGCCCGAAGGAAGCGACGTCGAAGAACAGATAGAACGCGCCGGAAGGGCGGATGGTCTTGATGCCGGGGATCGCGGAAATCAGCGAATGGATCAGGTCGCGGCGCGCGGCAAAGGCTTTGCGCATTTCCTCGACCGGTTCCTGCGGTCCGGTCAAGGCGGCGATGCCTCCGTACTGGACGAAGCTGGTCGGGTTGGAAGTAACATGACTCTGGAAAGCGGAAATCCGCTGCGCCAGCCATTTGGGAGCGGTCAGATAACCGAGCCGCCAGCCGGGCATGGAATACGCTTTGCTGAAACCGTTGACGGTAATGGTCAGTTCGTTCATTTCCGGAGAAACGGAAGCAATGCTCTTGTGCTGGAATTCGGGATCGTACACCAGTTTCTCGTAAATTTCATCGGAAAGCACCATGAAATTGTGTTTGAGAGCAATTTCCGCGATTTTTTCGATGGTGGAAGTACGGTACACCGCACCGGTCGGGTTGGACGGCGAATTCAGAATCAGCAGTTTCGTGCGGGGCGTCACAGCTTTTTCCAGTTCCGCCAGATCGGGTTCGTAATTGTTTTCCGCGGAACAGGGCAGAGCCACCATGGTCGCGCCGCACGCCTTGATCATTTCCGGATAGCTGACCCAGTAAGGAGCCGGGACAATGACTTCATCGCCGGGACCGCAGAGGGTGCAGACAGCGGCAAAATCGCTGAATTTTGCGCCGGGCGAGACAATAATCTGGGACGGTTCAGTCTTGATGCCGTTGTCTTTGGCGAATTTATCGGCGATGGCGGCTTTCAAAGCCGGAATGCCGGATGCGGGAGTGTATTTGGTTTCTCCGCGCATCAGGGCGTCGATTGCTGCCTGTTTGATGTGGGCGGGAGTGTCGAAGTCGGGTTCCCCCGCTCCCATGGCGCACACATTTTCACCCGCGGCTTTCAAAGCCTTGGCTTTTGCCGCGATAGCAAGGGTCGCCGACGGAGCAAGGAACGCCATCGGACATGCAGAAGACTTCAAGTCATTCATTTTGAAGCTGCCTCTTTCTTTTGGTTCTTGGATGCCAGATATTCCCGGATGACCGAAGCCATCGGGTTCCTATCGATTTTCACAATTTTGGTTTCCCGCAGATAACTTTTCTGCGAGTCGGACGCATGGGCGGTGTTGACCATCACGTCATGACCGAAATCCCGCCGGATCGTGCCGCCGGGCGCTTTGCTGGGATCAGTCGGGCCCAGGACATCGCGGATTTTCCGCACAGCGTCGACGCCTTCATAGATCAGCACCATGCATTTGACTTTGCCGGGCTGATCCATTTCATTTTCCGGACAATCCTCCGGACGGCGGCCGGACATGAATTCCACAATGCGGCTGAACTGATCGTCCGCGAAATCATATCCGACGGAACGCGTCAGCATTTCTTCAGATTCCGGACGCAGTTTAAGATCGAAAATGCCGGACAGTTTTTCCATGGCCTCCGCCCCGATTTTCGGAGCAAGTTTTTTTCGCAGAGCCTCTTTGACCGGGCCATAGAATTCCAAAGCCTCCGCCACGGACATCTGGTAGATTTTGCAGCCGACGATATGCAGACCGGTCCGGCTGAACATATCAATGATATTGCCGGGTTTCGTGCTGGGACCGCGCCAGTTGTCCGGTTTGATGATGACCAAAGTACGTTCTCTGCCATCCTCATCGCCGAGGCCCGCCACATTTTCCACGATATTGGGGCATTTCTCCGCAAAATCCGCCAGGAAGCCGAGACGCGCTTCGCAGGCATCGCTCAGCGGCGGCGTAAACACGGCAGGTTCGAAATAATTCAGAGAACCGTCCCGGTTGAACACCAGGTCGGCATACGTATCACGGATCGTCTCTCCGAAAATCGGAGTCTTGCGGTTCTTGGCATTGGGCAGCTGTCCGACCACGGCGGAAAGTTTTTCACAGGCGTTCTCTCCGCGGAACAGCAGCATCAGGACACGTTCGCGTTCACCGCTGAGCAGCGGCGAAAAATTATCCACCATGTAATCACTGAACAGCTTGGCGGCAAATTCATCGCGCTTGCCGACATGTTCCCGCACCGATGCGGCATAAGTTTCCACAAACTCGCGGGACGGCGTCAGCATCTGCGCACCGACCAGCTCCAGATCGGTCCGGGACAGCAGGCGGGCAATAATGCCGCCGGTTCGGGACTTCATCAGCGAATACGGCGTTATCAGAACAAATGAAAGCTCAACAGTCATTTTGTCACCTCTTTCAACGGGTTATGTGAACAACTAACTAATTAATATACTCTTGCTTCTTCATAAAATCAAGCCGAAAATGAGTCATTCCGTCCGATAATCATGGAAATATCCGTTTTCTGTGCTATATTACCGTCATCAGCAGAAACAGGAGACCGCTCATGCACAAAAACAATTATCCGCTGTTCTATTCCCTGAAGGTGCGGACTGCCCTGCTCTACACGGGGCTGCTCTCCTGTTCCTTCGCCGTCATTTTCGCTGTGGTATATGTTTCGCTCTGCCTGGAATACCAGCGGGCGGCAGACCGGCGTCTGCATGTAATTTTCAGCGAATGCGAATATGAATACCTCACCGGAAAAGAATTCGATCCGCAGCTGCGTCCGTTCCGGGAACTGTCCAGTCTGCCCGGTCCCGACACCCCGCGAATCCGGGAAGCGCTGAAGGGATTTCATCCGTACACGGGTTTTCAATATACGGAGAACCGGACCCGGTATGTGCTTTTCGGTATGCGCGGCGAAGAATACTGGAAGGCGGATTTCAACACCGAAACGGACTCCATCAGCCAGCAGCAATTCACTCCAGCCAACAGCTGGATCATTCTGTCCGAAGAATTTTCCGGCGAATCCTACGGCGAACGGAACCGCATCTATTTCCTGCTGCTGGACAAAAACCGGAAACTCCTGAAAAAATCGCCGTCCGTCCGGAAAAGCCGCGCCGTCTTCCTTCAGCATCCTTATGATATGACGGAAACCGACAGCGTCCGCTTTTCGGAACTGTCCGACCCGCGCGGACGCCGGATCCGTCTGGCGTACCGCCCCCTGCCCGACGGGAAAGTGCTGGTGGTCGGACTCAGTCTGCGCAATTCCGATGAAAATCTGGAAAAAGTCGCCAATGTCTTCCTGACCGCCGGACTGATTATCCTGATTCTGAGTTCTCTCTGCGGCTGGCTGCTGGCAAAAAGAATGATCCGCGGGATTCAGCGCATCGGGAAAGCCGCCGACCGCATTGCCGACGGCGATTATACGCAGCGGGTTCCGTTCGGAAACGACGGACTGGAAATCGACAATCTGGTGGAAAGTTTCAATTCCATGACCGCCAATACCGAAACGCTGATGCGGGAACTGCGGACCATCGCCGATGACATAGCGCACGATCTGCGGACTCCGCTGACCCGGATGCTGGGACGAGCGGAAGTTACGGTTTCCGGCAATCCTACGCTGGAAAACTGTCTGAACACCCTGGGCGACAACGCCGAAGAATGCCGCGGAATGCTCTCGCTCATCAACCGGATGCTCGATATTTCCAAAACCGAATCCGGAACGGCGGTTCTGCATAAAAAAACTTTCGATCTGACTCTGCTGCTGCAGCGTTCCGCCGAAGTTTTCAGCATGGTGACGGAACAGAAAAAACAGAAGCTGGTCATTGAACTGCCCCCCGGCCCCGTTCTGTTCTTTGCCGATCCGGTCAAAATACAGCAGATGGCGGCAAATCTGCTGGACAACGCGGTGAAGTTCACTCCGGAAGGCGGCGTCATCCGCATTTCTCTGACGCAGACGGGGGATGAAATATGCTTCGCCGTGGCGGACTCCGGGTGCGGTATTCCGGCGGAGGAACAGAAAAATGTCTTCAAACGGTTCTACCGGGCGGACTCCAGCCGGCATCTGCCCGGCAACGGACTGGGACTGGCATTGGTTCATGCCATTGTCCATGCTCACCGGGGAAGCATTGAACTGGACAGCACCCCCGGACACGGCAGCGTATTCACCATCCGTTTTCCCGCAGAAAAACCGGAACAGAAATAATATTTCCGGTTATTTCCAGGCGGCAAGCCGCGGAACGATCACCGAAAGTCCGCCTTCCGAAGTCTCACGGTAGAGCGACGGCAGGTCATGACCGGTTTCCAGCATCGTTCTGATCACAGCGTCAAAGGAAACGAAATGCACGCCATCGGACAGCATCGCCATTTCCGCCGCAATCATGGCACGGTTCGCCGCCAGAGCATTCCGTTCAATGCACGGAATCTGCACCAGTCCCATAATCGGATCACAGGTCAGACCGAGAAAATGCTCCAGCCCGATTTCCGCCGCGTATTCGCATTGCGGAACTGTCGCTCCAAGCAGATGCGCAACCGCCGCGGCAGCCATCGCACAGGCAACGCCGACTTCCCCCTGACATCCGACCTCGGCGCCGGAAATGGAGCCGTTCTGCTTGACGATGTTTCCGACAATTCCCGCGGTTGCCAGCGCATGGAGAATCTCTTTGCGCGAACAATGCTCGACCTCCTGAAAATAGCGCAGAACAGACGGCAGGATTCCGCAGGATCCGCAAGTCGGCGCAGTAACCACCACGCCCAGCGAAGCGTTTTCTTCCCCGACCGCATACGCATAAGCCGCCAGCAGTCCGGTCCGGCGGATTTCCCGCCGCTGCGCTTTTGCTTTCAGATACACCGACCGCGCTTTCCGCGCCAGCCGCAGACCGCCCGGCAGAACACCGTCTTTTTCCAGTCCGGCGGACAATGCCGCCATCATCCGGTTCAGCACCTCCGAAAGATAATCCCAGATTTCCGGACCTTCCGCATTCTCAACCAGCATCCACAGCGGAATCCCTTCCCGGCGGCAATGCTCCATCATATCGTTCATGGACTTGTAAGGATAGACATCCGGGGATTCCTCCGCCGCGCCTTCTTCCCGCAGTGCGCCGCCGCCCACTGAATACACGGTCCAGTCCCCGCACGGCGAACCGTCCGCCGCAAACGCCCGGAATTTCATGCCGTTGGGATGAAACGGCAGGAAAACTTCCGGTTTCCAGTGAATGGCGGTCCGTTCTTTTCCCAGAACAGCTTCAATTGCCTGATCGGTGAAATGTCCTTTGCCCGTAGCCGCCAGACTGCCGTACAGGGTAACGTCAAAGCGGACAGCCGCCGGACAGCGTTTCAGGAATTCGCCGGCAGCCCGCGCCGGAGCCATGGTATGGCTGCTGGACGGACCGCAGCCGATCCGGAACAGTTCTTTCAATGATTTCATTCGTTTCTCCAATTCTGTTCACCTGATCACCTGATGAAAATGACCGGGATCCGTTTCGTCTGCCGTGCAGTTCTCATGATACGTTACCCGGAATTCCTGCCCCGGATGCCGTTCAGCACATTCCAGCACGGGATCCGGGGACAGAAAACGGATGCCGCAGTGAGAACCCAGCACCACCAGCAGAGCAAACACCGCCGGCAGCAGGAAAAATGCCCCCAGCAGATGGAACCACCAGGAATATTCCCGGCTGCGGACCGCAATCAGACAGGGCAGTATGCCGAACAAAGTAACGATGCCGATCCCGCCGACAATATCCAATGCCCGGATGAATATATGCGGCCAGAACAAGGCAACCGCCGCCGGCGGCGCAAAAGTCAGCAGCCGCACCAGATGCGGATTCCGGAAACGGAAAGAGTTGTACAGCAGATCCCGCACAAAGCTCTGCAAACCGATCCCGTTGGCTATGAACGACGTCGCTATCGCCGTAATGGAAAAGAACACTGCCGCTGCGGTAAACAGCGGCTGCTGAAGCACATTGCGCATCGGTACCGTCGCCGGAAGACTGTTCAGATATGCCGGAACCAGACCGTCCGTTCCGTGCCGGGGCAGACTGCCAATCCCGCAGACGGTCCAGACCAGATTCATCACCAGCGCAGCCGTCATGCCGATCACCATAGCTTTGCGCAGAGGTGCCAGTTCCCAGCGCGCACTGCCGCACAGAGCCGGTATGATATTATGAAAATGACACGCCGTCACAATCAGCGGAATTGCCAGCCCGCTGTATTGCCAGTGCTGTTCCAGCAGCGGAGCCAGCCGGATCTTCGGCGCACTCAGCACAATCAGCAGAACAAACGCCGCCAGCAGACCGCCGATCAGCAGCGTGTTGTACTTGCGGACAACCGCAAGGTTCATCATGGCAGCCAGACTCAGTACCGCCGCAAAACAGAGAATCAGCCACCGCGACGAACCGGAAACATTCAGCACATCCGCCAGAATCTGTGTTCCGCCGGAAAGGTAGGCGATCAGCAGTCCGTACAGAATAATGCCGTTGGTGATTACCGCAATCCATTTGCCGATGCGTCCGAGGTGTTTTCCGTACAGAGTGGGGAAATCAAATGCCGCACTCCGGGCAGCCGCAGATTCACGCGCCAGAACTTCCGCAGTGAACAGCATCATGCCGCCGTACAGCAGCATCAGAATCAGGGACGGCACCGCCCCCGCCAGTCCCAGACTGACCGGCAGTGCCAGAATTCCCGCACCAATCAGATTGCCGATCACCAGTCCGGCAATCCCGACCACAAATAAACCTGATCTGTTCATTGTCCCCCCTCTGTCTGATATTTCCGGAATGCTCCGGAGATTCACTTTAGCATACCTGAACGTTTTTTCAATGCGGACGGCTGCCGCGACTGCAAAAAAAACGGAAAAAAAACGGAAAATGGCAGTTTTGTATTTCCTTTCCTAAAAAAAAGAGTTATATTATCCGGAAAAGAACAGAATTCATTTTTATCTTGGAAAGGGAAACGGAATCATGAAAAAAAGAAAAATCATGCTGCTGTCCGCCGCGGCGGCTGCACTGCTGCTGTCCTCCTGCGGCGATTATGTCGGCAAAGAAAAAACTCATCCGCTTTATGTCAAGGCAGGCACGGCAAAAAGTGCCGGCGAGTATCAGGAATCTGCCCGGTGCTATGAAGAATTCCTGCTGATCTGTCCGAAATCCGCAGTTACCCATTATGAACTCGGCAATCTGTATGCGGACAACCTGAACGATCCTCTGAAAGCGATCTATCACTACGAAAAATATCTGGAGATGAATCCGAACGACACGACCAATGCCCCGGACATCCGCAGTTTCGTCGAAACCTCCCGGAAAAATCTGTTCAAGAATCTCTGCGAAGAATACAAGAACGATCCCGAACTCCAGCAGTCGAACGAGGAACTGAAAAAAGTTCAGGAACGGCTGCAGGTGTATGTGGAACACTGCCGCAAACAGGCGGAAGTCATCAAACGGCTCCGGGATGACCGGATCACCTTGCAGGATCAGGTCAAACAGCTGCTCAGCCGTCAGAACCAGCCTGCCCCCAGACAGCCCGCTGCCCAGCCGCCGAAAACCGTTCAGGCGCCAGCCGCACAGCCGGCGCAGACCACTCCGCCCCCGAAACCGGCGGCTCAGCCTTCACAGCCCAAAACCGCCGCAACTCAGCCGAAGTCCAAAGGAGTAACCTACTACAAGGTGCAGAAGGGTGATTCGCTGGTCAAGATTTCCCGGAAACATTACGGCTCGCCTAAATATTTCCGGCTGATTGCCAACGCCAACCCCGGCAAGGTTTCCAAAAACCTCCAGGTTCAGGTGGGACAGACTCTGGTCATTCCCGCTCTGCCGCAGCGCTGAAGGAAGTGAAGCATGAATAAATCTGTCTGTTTCTGCAAACTGTTTCTTCTGTCCGCGGTCAGTACGCTGTTCTGCGGCTGCGCTCTGCTGAGCGAACCGGTTCAGACCGAAACACGCTATTTCGATCTGAAATGTCCGGAACAGATTGCTTCCGTGCCGATCGATGTACGGGAATTCACCACCATGTCCGGCGAACGCTTCCGCATGTCCGTGCGGAAAAATGAAACGGTCATACTCGGCAGTGAATTTCATAAATGGGTTCAGACTCCCGGCTCGCTGGTCACGAAATATCTGCGGCTGGCATACCGCGAAAGCACCGATGATAAAGTACAAAAGAAACATCCGGTCCAGCTGCGGGGTGAAGTTCTGCTGTTTGAAACGCACGGCGGTTTTGCGGAACTGGGAATCCGGTATCAGCTGCGCCTGAATGAACATAAAATCGGCAGAACAGTTCTTCTGAAGGAAAAGATGGAAAAGGCTGGCCCGGAAGCATTTGCGGATGCCATGAGCAAGGCTGTCCAGCGTTTTGCCCGGCAGATTGCGGCGGAAGCTGAAACGCTGACGGAAAGGAACTGATCCGGATGGAGCTTTTCTGGAAAGCCGCTCTTCAGGGAATTGTACAGGGAATCACCGAGTTTCTGCCGGTCAGCAGCACCGGACATCTGATTCTGATGGGAAATTTCCTGAACATGGGCAACGGCGGTTTTGTCAAAATGTTCAACGTGGTGATTCAGCTGGCATCCATTCTGGCGGTGGTCATCTATTTTCATAAAAAACTGATTCCGGCGGAAATGTTCCGCGACCGTGCTGTCCGGAACGACACACTGGGGATCTGGTTCAAGACCGCAGCGGGGGTATTGCCGATTCTGATCATCGGATTTCTGGCGGCGCGCTGGGTGGAAGCCATTCAGGAACAGCCGCTGGTCGTTGCCGGCGCATTGTTCGTCGGAGGCGTTCTGCTGCTTCGCATCGAAGACTGGTGCAGAACCAGTCATCCGGTCAATTCCATGGCGGAACTTCCATATAAAACAGCCATTCTGATCGGGCTGATTCAATGTCTTGCCATGATTCCGGGAACTTCCCGTTCCGCGGCAACCATCATCGGTGCACTGGCTCTGGGCGCAGCGCGTCCGCTGGCGGCGGAATTTTCCTTCTTCCTTGCCATTCCGACCATGGCGGCGGCATCCGGATACAGTCTGCTCAAACACGGCGGAGCCATGACCGGGGAACAATGGATTGCGCTGGCTGTTGGATTCGGCATGTCGTTTCTGGTGTCGCTGGGCGTCATAGCCTGGCTGATGAATTTCATCCGGACCCGGACTTTCAAAGTGTTCGGCTGGTACCGGATCCTTCTGGCGGCGGCAGTCGTGATCTGGATGTGGCTGAAATAGCCCGCCGGAGGACGGAATGAAAAACGGATTCGCCGCATATCTGCTGAAACGTTTTCTGCTGGGAATGCTCACACTGCTGGTCATTCTGCTGACCAGTTACGCGCTGATGCGTCTGGCGCCGGGCGACCCGACCAAAAGCAGTATGCTCGGCGAAGGCGCAGGCACCCAGCTGGCGGCGGAAAAAAGCGCACTGGCACGCAATGATTCTCTGCGGGAAAAACTGCATCTGGACAAACCGCTCACTACGGGATTCATCCTGTGGCTTCAGGCGGCTCTGCATGGCGACCTGGGCGAATCCGCCGCAGTCGACAAGGGACGCCCCGTCCTGTCCATGATTCTGGAAAAACTGCCGGTTACCCTCAAACTCAATCTGATGGCGATTTTCCTGACCTATCTGCTGGCGGTTCCGCTGGGAATTTTTTCTGCCGTACGGCCGGATACCCGAACCGATCAGACCATTACCTTTCTTCTGTTTTTTCTGTATTCCCTGCCCGTTCTGTGGACCGCCCTGATGCTTCAGGCGCTGTTCTGCAAGGGCGGCTGGATGCCGGTGTTTCCCCTCAAAGGGCTGACGCCGGACATTGTGCCGGGCATGAGCACCTGGGCAATCATCGGGAAAACCCTGCTGCATTACATTCTGCCGGTGTTCTGTTTGAGTTATGCCGGATTCGCCGGGCTGACCCGGTTCACCCGGTCGGGAATGCTGGAAGTGATTCATCAGGATTACATCCGGACGGCGCGCGCCAAAGGCGTACCGGAACCGCGCGTGATTCTGAAACATGCTTTCCGCAACGCCATGATCATCATGATTACCCTGTTTGCCGGAATCCTGCCATCGCTGGCGGCGGGCAGTATTCTGGTGGAATATGTATTCAACATTCCGGGCATGGGGTCTTTATCCATGCTGGCGTTAAGCAGCCGGGACATTCCGCTGCTGATGGCGCTGTTTTCTTTCGGCGGCATCCTGACTCTGCTGGGAATTCTGCTGGCGGACATTCTGTACGTCCTTGCCGATCCCCGGATCAATTTTGATTCCCGCCTCTGAAAACCTCATTTACCGGACGGAACAGCCAGTGAGTAAAGATCAAAAAGCATGGGAACGGTATCTCCGCTGACTTCATCTTCCGGAGCCAATGTCCGGATAAAACCGCATTCTTCATACAGCGGAACTCTGGATTGATAGGCATCCAATGTCAGAAAACGGCATCCAGTCCGGTTATCCTGCCGGAAAAACAGCTTCAAGGCATTGAACAAATGTTTTGATATTCCCCGTCCCTTGAAATGAATATCTCTGCCCAGCCGTGCAATTTTAACAGCGGGAAAAACCTGCAGAAACTGTTTGCGGTGATCCGTCAAATCATCAGGTTCGGTTATATCTCCCCGGCGAATTGCATCGTTGCATAAATCGACAAGAACAATCGGAGCGGCTTCATGATACTCTGCGGGACAGAAATGATAAGATTCTATCAGAAGATGACGCCGGAACTGTTTGCTTCGTCTGCGGAAATAAACGTTCATGGGAATATCTCCGCAATCAAACTTGCCAAGCTGCAGAGATTCGTCTACTTTCCGCAGAACCCAGCCCTGATACTCGAAGTCATTTCTTGACACGCTGAACCTTCTGCTCTTCCTGGTATGCCATGACGGCAGCAGTCAAATCCGCGAGTTCGGGAGTGGGCGTCAATCCAACTTTGCGGCGGCGGTTGGCAAACATGATATGAGACAATCTTTTCGCAGACGCCGCCTTCAATATCGGTGTCGGTCTGATCTCTATAGCCATAATCACCTCCTGTTATTTTGAATCACAGCCATTCAACATATCCATATAATAATATAACCTGCATTTCAGAGAATGCAAACTTTTTATAATGCAGCAGAAGCATCTTTTCCCGGAAAAAGTAATCTGCCTGATGTTCCTTTGACATTCATAATACTGATTTTCCTTCATTTCCATTTGACGTTCCGCAGTAAGGATGAAATGCGGAATAAACCGGTTCCGCAGCTGAAACTTTTTGGAAAGGAAGAAAAATATGCCATCCACATCCACCCCAACCGCTGTCATGAACGCCGTAAAAGAACAGCTCGGCAAACTCACGAATGAACAGCAGCCGCTGCTGAAAACCGTCCGGATTCTAAACCGTCCAGCTCAGCCGTATGACCTGTTCGAACAGTTTCCCGATCTGACCGGTTTCCCCGCCGCAATTCTTGTTCCGCAGGACATCCATCAGGAAAACAGCGGACTTACCCGGTATCTTACTCTGGATCTGTATCTGATCCGCCAGGAATATCTGCTGCCGGAAATTCCGCGCAGTCAGCTGAAACTGCTGGATGAAGTTCTGTCCGTCCTGCTGCCGGATGAACAAGGCAGGCTTCCGCAATTCGGCGGCGGTCATCTGGAATTTCAATATTCATCCCCCTGTCTGTTCGGCGATGAACATCCCGGCTGGCAAATCCGCATGGAGGTGCATTATGTCCGATGAGATTCTGCAGAAAACCATCACTACGGCAAAAGATTTCAAGAACTGCATAGACAAACTCGATGATGCACTGGAAGATGCCGGGGCTGATGCCTCACTCCGCACAGAACTGCTGATATTATTGGAAGACCATACGGACAGGAACGTTGATGCAGCTGCGGCGAAAAATTTCCGGAATGCCTGGATAAAAACAGGAAATCTGCACGCAAAACATGTTTTTTCAGAACATGAGATCTATATGTTCATGAAGAATAGAAACAAAACGCTGAAGATGCTGGCTAAATTCCGAAAAATCTCGCAAAACATTGACGCAGCGAAGAAAATAATCAGGAAATGGCGCTGCCGTATCACGGTCGCAAAAGGCCTGATAACACTTACGGGCGGCAGAGATTCAAACAGCTCCAGGACCATAGAGGAATTCAGAAACGATATGTGGGAAGCCAAAAACAAGATGGACCGCATAGTTAAGGCGGCGAAAGCAATCAACGAATTCAATCTGCCGTTCGTGAGAGATATCATCGATCTTTATCTGGATTTCTTCCTCAACATAAATGGCATCTGCAAATTCATCGATGACTATGGTGAGAGGGTGATAACCAAAGGAGTAGAACTCGCAAAGGACAGTAAAGATTTCGCAAAAAATAATACGTGTTTTAGTTACACGAAGATGATTGAATTAATTCTTAAAAGAGAAAATTCTCATTAATCAAACAGCGTATCCAGCACTTTCAATTCAGAAAGCGGACGCTGTTTCGAGGCTGTCCGGAAACATTCCTCAGCCTCGCTTTTTTTATTCTGCCGCAAATACAGTTTCCCCATACAGTACTGAATAATTGCAACATCGTCCTTCCTTACGCCGGACGGACGGTTCTTGTATTTTTCCAGATACTGTTTTGATTTCTGCAGCATGATCTCTTCCTCTTTCAAGGCAATAGATGCTCTCAGCAGCGGGATATAGCATTCATGAATCGGACCAGCGGATTTCCCCATCGCCTCTATCCCTTTCTCCGCATACAGTTTAGCAGATTTCCAATCTTTCATTTTTACATAAACATTTGCGGCACATTCAAAAACCAAAAAATAAGTATTCGCTGAAGATTCCGGATTCTTGTCATACAACATCTTCAGCTGCTGTATCAGCGGCAAAGCTTCCTGATACTTTTTCTGCCGCAAGAGTATACCACATTCATTCTGGCATATAAACCCGAGCCCAGCCAGAAACATTTCAGCTTTTTCTGTTGGCGGTATAGAACTCATACCTTTTTTGAATTGCTCCAGCAGGAAAGTCCGATGGTAATCCCGTTTCTTCTTATTTCCGAGTCCGTCATAACCATGCAGCAGGTGTATATGAATCAGCCAGATATGAACTGCGGGGATGCCGTCCCACTTTTCAGCAGCGTACAGTGCCTTTTCACCGTGAAAAACACTTTCTTCATATTTGTTATCGTTGCCGGCTGCCGCACATAATTGACCGTGCACCATATAACGCCACAGCCATTTGGCTTGGATCTCCGGCAGCAGCGGCAGGTACGGAAGCACGTCCCGGCAAAGTTTTTCGAGCAGCTCCCTGTCACAGTCAGCGGAGGCTTTATAATACTTTTTCGTGAACGTCTTCATATGCAGTACACTTTCCTCGCAATACGAAATGACCATAAACTTTGCCGCTGCTTCCCACAGCCTCGTGATGTCACGACGACCCGCAGACGAAAATGCTTCCATAAATTCATTCGCAGACGAAAACACATCCATAAGTTCATTCACATCCACACTCACAAATCCTTCCGCATCCGCAAGTTCTTCCACGGATTCTCCGCAGAAAACACCCATCGCCATACAGAATGCCGTCATGCATAAAATCAGTTTTTTCATAAACATTCAAAACCTCCCAGTTTGCACATATACTGTTTTCATAAAAAACCGAGGTCGCAGGTGTTCTGCAAAGCCGGCAGACCCAAACGCCGGACTGCCGCCTTTCTGCATTCTTCCGATTTCGTTCTGTTGTCTTTTTTTTCATACAGCCGGCTCATGCAGTAATAAATTTTTGCCACCTCTCTCCTGTCCTCTGCGGAAAGCCGTCTGCGGCAGAACCATTCCAGACTGGATTCCGATACCTGCAGCGCTTCTGTATACTTTCCCTGTTTCGCCAATGCCCTCATTAATTCGAGGTATGTTTTTATATTAAACCTGTCTTTTTGACGGAAACATTTCCATGCTTCCATCGCGTTTTTTTCACATTCATCCCATTGTTTAAGTGCAGCGTATATCACGCAGAGATTACGATGCACAAATCCGAGCTCCAGAAGATTGTCGGGAGACAACCGGTCAACACATTCTTTTTCCTGCAGAAAACAGCGCAGAGCCTCATTCCATTTCTTTTTTGCCTTATACACAACCCCTGCATTGTCATAAAATTCGCACATTCGCCAGAGTAAATTCACGTCTTTCTGTTTATACGGAACCCATTCGGAATCCTGTGTTTTGGAATCATATTCCTTTTTGAGCTTGGAAAATATCTTTTCCGCCTGCTTCAGACGCTGCTCTCCGCGCTCAATATCATCAAGGCCCTCCGCCAGTATATGCACTTCAAAAAGCATCAGTTCATACGCAAGATTCGTGAACGGTTCGCTTGCTTCAGACGACGCTGCAAATTGCTCCAGTGCTTTGTCAATCCAGTATATACTCCTGCGGTAACTTTTGTAAAAGTGGACAAATCCGAGATGACCGTATGCAGTGAAAGCCATTTCATGCCGGTTTTTATCATTTTCCGGTAATTTTCCGCATAAGTCCAGCAGCTGCCCGGCTAACTGTTCCACCCGATCATAGTCATTCTGGTTCAACGCATCCCAGCTTTTTCCGCAAAGTTCACACCCTCTGGCTGCAAGCTGATCATACGTTTCTTCCGCGAAAAATACTTTCCACAGAACAACAGCGGCAGCCGCGGCAGACAGCAGTACAAATACCATCAGAACAATCCGCCGTTTCATTGTCCGTCTCTGCCCGTCATGCATAAAATCAGTTTTTTCATTTTTTCTCCCAATTACAGTGGTAAAAATAACATGATAAAAACATTTTGTCAAGTCCGGAATGAACAAATGTTCTGCAAACGCGGAGGGACTCTGCCAGGTTCCGGATTGATTTCACGACGGTTCATGCGTTTTTTTTGCATTGAGACTGGAAAATATCGAAAGAAGGGTGTATAGTAAACTGAATAACCGAGTTAGCGGAGACATTACTATGCCTGAAATCATTTTGGATTTTGAAAAACCGATCGAACAGATGGCTGCGCGGCAGGCCGAACTGGAAGAAGCCCTGAGCAGCAATCCGGAAATCGCGGAAGAACTCAAAACGCTGAAACAGCGGATTGACGAAACCAAGGCCGCCATTTATTCGAATCTCTCGCCCTGGCAAAGAGTTCAGCTGGCGCGTCACCCGAACCGTCCTTACACTCTTGACTATATCGAACGCATATTCACCGATTTTCTGGAATTTCACGGAGACCGGAGATTTGCCGACGACCCGGCGGTTGTGGGCGGTTTTGCCAAGCTGAACGGACAGCCGGTCATGGTGATCGGAACGCAGAAAGGACGCAACACCAAGGAAAACGTCTTCCGGAATTTCGGGTGTCCGCATCCGGAAGGATACCGCAAGGCGCTGCGTCTGATGAATGTAGCCCAGCTGGCAAAAATTCCGATTGTCACGTTCATTGACACTCCGGGGGCATTTCCGGGAGTGGCTTCAGAAGAACGGCACATCGGCGAAGCCATTGCGGTCAACCTCCGCGACATGTTTGCACTGACGGTTCCGGTGGTCTGCATTGTGATCGGCGAAGGCGGAAGCGGCGGTGCGCTGGGAATCGGCGTCGGCAACAAAGTGCTGATCATGGAAAACGCCTATTATTCCGTTATCACGCCGGAAGGCTGCGCCGCCATTCTCTGGAAAGACCGCGCATTCTCCGAAAAAGCGGCGGAGGCACTGCACCTGACCGCACGCGATCTCAAGAAACTGGGCTTGGTCGACGGCGTCATCAAAGAACCGCTCGGCGGAGCCCATAAAGATTATGACAAAGCAGCGGAACTGCTGAAAAAATCATTGATGGAAACCCTGGATTCCCTGAAAGGAATTTCTCCGGAAAACCTGAAGAAATCACGGTATGAAAGATTCCGTCAGATCGCATTCTATCACGAACCGCCAGGGAAAAAGGACACGGCAGGAAATGACTGAAACTCTTATCGTCCGCCCCGCCGTGGAAACGGATGTGGACAATATCCGCGCTCTGCTGACAGAATATGCGCAGGAGCATCTGCTGCTGGGACGGACACGCGAAGACATTCTGGAAAAACTCAAGAATTTCCGGGTAGGGGAAACGGACGGTGAGTTTGTCTGCTGTCTGGCTCTGCGGCATTACGGCGACAATCTGTATGAAGTCCGGTCCCTTGCAGTCAAGAAGAACTGGGTCAACCGGGGCATCGGTTCCAAACTGGTCTCCGGCGCAGTGGAACATCTGCGGAAGCAGGGAATCGCCGCACGGGTCTTTGCCTTGACATACCGGGCGCATTTCTTCTGCCGGCTCGGTTTCCATATTGTGGACAAGGAAATGTTTCCGCAGAAAATCTGGAGCGATTGTGCAATATGTGCGAAAAAGGATCAATGCGACGAGACAGCGGTTCTGCTGGAAATCCAGTAAAACATGATCCGCCTGCTGCGGGTCATTGCCATCATACGGAACAGGAAGCAGTTCAGATCCGGGATGATTTCCATGGTGTGCATGAAGACCATGTCGACCTGTTTGTCTATGGCACACTGGTCAGCGATCAGCATGTCCGGCTGCTGCTCAACCGGAAAGTGGAAAGCGAACCGGCAGTCCTGCACAATTACATGCGCGTTGTCCCCCCCGGCGCCTTCTATTTCGTGGTCAAACAGCATGGAGCAACTGCGCCGGGACGTCTGCTCAAGAATCTGACGCCGGAGGAACTGGCGCGTCTGGATGCGTTCGAAGACGAAGGCAAGCTGTATTTCCGCCGGGTGGTGGTTGTGCGGACGGAAGACAACCGGCGGCGGCGCTGCATGACGTATGTCGGCAATATTCCGGCTCTGCAGCGTTCCTTCGGCAAGGAAATTCTGTTCGAAGACCGTTACAGTCTGTATCTGGAACGCAAGATCGACCAGATCATAGAGAAGATAGACCCGGACCGCCGGGACATCACCCGCCGGGCGCTGCGGGAACTCATGGGTTCGGAAGTCGATTCCCTGATTGAATCCCACTTCGACGGCAATTACATCTGCAACTACATCATGATTCAGGCGTTCAACGACGCCAAGCCACCGCTGCTTTCCAAAGTGCTGGAACGCGAAGAACTCCGCCCTTATGCCGACAACTACATCAAGCTGGCGTGTAAACATATCATCTTCAACCAGTTGGTGGAACTCATCCGGCATCAGTTCCCCGATGCGGTCCGGCTGTCACGGAAATATTTCCGGCACGGACTGGCTCTGCTTCTGGGATTTCTTTATTACAACCGCCACAGCGTGAAAATCGAAGCCATGATGAAGGATAAATCCCTCGACCGCATCGTGCCGGGGCGTCTGTACCGGGATTACGCCGTACTGTGCATCAATCTGGTGGAGGAAATCTACTGCCGGGAGGAAATGCGCGGCATCTGCGATTATGTGGAAACCCACTGGCATTCCACGCCGACTCCGCTGGGAGCGGAACTGGAATTCAGTTATCTGGGGGCGCGCGCAGTCGTGGGCGAACCCGGCGAAGACCCTTATTTCGACGGTTTTTACTGGTTCAATGATTTTGACTTGCAGCGGCGCACCTGGCGCATGGGCGGTCATGTCGATTCACACCGCGAAATCATGACAGGCAATGAACGACACCGCGGGTTCTTTGAATATGCCTTCGGACGCTTCAACATCATCGGCGACCTTTCCCTGCCCCTGTTCGATTGTCCGTGGGCTATGTCCAAACTCATCAACGAAGCCGTGCGTTTCCTGGGAATTCCTCCGCACAGTCTGCATATCTCCATGGAACTGCCGCGTCATAAAATGTTTCACGACGCGCAGAAACCGCACAGGGAAAGCGATCTGGCGTGTCTGCTCATGCTGGGCGGGGATCTGCGCAAGGATGAAAACGGACAGCTCCGCGAATGGCGTATATTCAACCGGGAACTGGATACCAATATGATGGGATCGCTGAACTTTTCTTCGCGCAAGTATCATTACAGCCGCCCGGACCAGAGTCAGGACGAAGCCGCCGATGTCATGGAGTATAAGTTCATGCGTCTGCACGCGGAGGAAACCGACTATTCCAACGTGATCATCGCCTTGAAAGGCTATCAGTTCGGAACTCATGCCCGGCCGCTTTCCATTCCGCCCAAAGGATGCGCGGAACTGCCGGAACAGACTTTTCTGCGGAGCTGGGCAGCCAACCCGCAGCCGCTGCGCCGGGCCGAAATCTATTCGTTTCTGGACACAGTGGAACGCGGCATCATGGAGGAACATCAATGCACCGGACTGGGCAAGCGCCGCCGGGCGGCAATGGAAAATATCGCTTTCACGCTGTTTGAAAAGAATGCCTGGATCGAACGCAACCGTTCCGGACAGCAGGAGACGCAGCCATGATCCGCAAAAAATATGACAACCGGCCAATCGGCGTTTTCGATTCGGGAATCGGCGGCTTGACTGTCGCAGCGGCACTGCGCCGCGCCCTGCCGTCGGAACATATCATCTACCTCGGTGATACGGCGCGAGTTCCATACGGAGTAAAATCGGAGGAAGCCATCCGTCATTTTGCCGAGCAGGATGTGGAATTTCTGTTCCGGCGCGGAGTGAAAATGATTGTGGCTGCGTGCAACACTGTTTCCGCGGTGGCGCTTGGACACGTCCAGCAGATGTATCCGGACCTGCCGATGACAGGGGTGATTGAAGCCGGAGTCCAGGCTGTTGTGGAAAGCTGTGCGGAAAGCGTTACCGTGATTGCCACCAGGGCGACAGTCAACAGCGACGCCTACCGCCGTGCACTTCATGCGGTCAATCCCGGACTCATCGTCGAAACCATTGCCTGCCCGCTGCTGGTCCCATTCGCGGAAGAAGGCATCTGCGATGAACCGCTCACTTTCCATGTCCTTGACCTCTATCTTTCCAGTGTCCGGCGCAATCCGACAGATGCGCTGCTGCTGGGCTGTACTCATTATCCGGTTTTCCGGAAAGCGCTGGAGCATTATTTCGGCAATTCACTGAAAATTCTGGACAGTGCGGCGGCATGTGCAGTGCAGCTCACCCGTTTTCTTCAGGAACATTCGTTGAGTGCGAATCCGAAACAAACCGGAAAATCACGTTTTTTCATGACGGATCTGCCGTCGGACATTCAGGAAAGCGCGTGTCGTTTTCTGGGAGAACAGACCCGTCCGCGCGTGGAAAAAGTAGTGCTGGGTGATTGAAACCTGTTTCCGGAATGTGAACGTCTTTTTCATGAAAAAAAATCCGCTGTCCATTCTTTTCCGTTTGCAAAAAAACAGTTTGAATGCTAAAGTATATCAGACCGTGCGGGAGCAGGGATTTGCCCCGGAACTCCGCCGTGAAATTTTTATTTAATCAAGCCAGCAAGGAGATGCCAGCGTGAAAAGATTTGTTTCAGTTCTCGTAATCCTGTTTGCCGCCTTGAGCCTTTGCGCTCAAAACCCCAAGTACGTATTCCTGTTCATCGGAGACGGCATGTCCACGCCGCAGCGCATGATTGCCGACGAATTTGCCCGTCAGCAGGGACACGGTCAGCTCACGCTCAACACGCTGAAGTATCATGCCACCACCCGTACCTGTTCCGCCGATTCGCTGGTTACAGACTCCGCAGCCGCGGCCACAGCCATTGCCTGCGGAGAAAAAACCAATAACGGACGGATCGGCATGGATGCCGCGGGAACCCGCCGTCTGGAATCGGTGGCGGAAGCGGCGCAGAAAACCGGCAGAAAAATTGGAATCATCACCTCTGTCACCATCAATCATGCCACCCCCGCCGGGTTCTATGCTCATCGGAAGAGCCGTTCCCAGTATTACGCCATCGGGCTGGATCTGATTGCCTCCGGCTTCGATTATTTCGGCGGCGGCGGAGTTGCCAATGCCGACGACAAAAAAGCTCCGGAATACAAAGGCGCATCCATTTACAAACTGGCGGAACAGGCAGGCTATAAAGTGGTCAGCACGAAAAAAGATCTGCTGGCTCTCAAACCCGGCTGCGGCAAAGTGCTGGCTCGCGGCAGCGACGGCAATCTGCCGTATGCCATTGACGCCGACGGTTCCATTGCCACGCTGGCGGAATTCACCGCCAAAGGCATCGAACTGCTGGACAATCCCAAGGGCTTTTTCATGATGATTGAAGGCGGCGCCATTGACTGGTGCGGACACGCCAACGAAGCCGCCGGCAACCTCGGCGAAGTGCTGGCTCTGGATGAAGCGGTCCGGGTGGCGGTCAAATTCGCGGAAAAGCATCCGAAGGAAACGTTGATCGTCGTTACCGGCGACCATGAAACCGGCGGCATGACCATGGGCTTCGCCGGCACGGGATATGCGCTTTATATGGAACGTCTCGCCAATCAGAAATGCTCCGTCGGCAAGTTCAAACAGAAACTCGCCGCGGCGCAGAAAGCCAACCCGGCATTCTCGTTCGAAGACGCCAAAAAGATGCTGACCGCCGACTTCGGTTTCCAGTTCTCCGGCAAAGGTCCGATGGTGCTGTCCGCCAAAGAAATTGCCCAGCTGGAAAAAGCATTCAAAAACAACAATCTCAGCAATGAAGCGCGCATTGTCATGAACGCCAAAGCCGGTATCGGCTGGACCAGCGGTTCCCATACCGCCCTGCCCGTGCTGACCACCAGTTCCGGTGTCGGCGCGGAAATCTTCACCGGCTTCCTCGACAACACCGACATTGCCAAAAAACTGAAATCGATCTTCTGATGAAACGGCTGTTTCCGCTGCCGAAACAGGAAGGAATTTTCCTGATCGCGGTACTGATCTGCTGCATCGTGCTGTATTTCATTCCGCCGCCCCCGCACCCCGCCGCACAGACGGGAAAACGGGTTCGGGCGGAAGTGATTACAGTGGACAATACCGCCGTGATGCAGCACGGTCTTGTCCGGTTCGGCTCTCAGAAACTGACGGTGCGGATGCTGGACGGCTTCTTCAAGGGACAGGTCTTTCATGCCAGCAATGAACTCCGCGCCCAGCTGGAACTGGACAAGGAATTTGAGCCGGGCGATACGGCAATCGTCATTCTTCAGCCGTCGGATCGTCCGGAGAACGCCGTGCTGATTGCGCAGGATCACAGCCGCAGCGGATGGGGACTCCTGCTCTTCGGCGGATTCTGTCTGCTGCTGTGCGTTTTCGGCGGATGGACCGGTACCAAAGCCCTGTTCAGCTTTGTGTTCAGCTGTCTGGTAATCTGGAAAGCTGTGATTCCGCTGGCATTGCGCGGCTGGCCCGCCAGCTGGACCATCTTCGGAAGTGTATGCCTGCTGACCGCAGTCATAGTCTACCTGGTTGCGGGTGTAACCCGGAAAGGTTTTGCCGCCTTCGCGGGTTCGGGGGCGGGCATTCTGGCTGGGCTGGGCATGGCGCATCTGTTCGGACATCTGATGAAAATCAACGGGGCGACCATGCCGTATGTGCAGGCACTGCTTTATTCCGGGTATGAATTTCTGAACCTGCAGGATATTTTCATCGGAGCCATGATTCTGGCGAGTTCCGGAGCGGTAATGGATCTTGCCATGGACATTGCGGCGGGAGTGGAGGAAGTGGCGCACCACAATCCGTCACTTCCCGCGAAAGAACTGATCTGTTCCGGAATCCGGATCGGCAGAAGTGTGGTCGGAACCATGACCACCACTCTGCTGCTGGCATATTCCGGCGGCTATATCACCTTGCTGATGATGTTTGCCGCGCAGGGAACTTCCCCCTGGGATTTCCTCAACAGCACGCTGGTTGCCGCCGAAACGGTCAAAACCCTGATCGGCAGCTTTTCCCTGGTGCTGGTTGCGCCGTTTACCGCCGTCATTGCCGGATGGCTTTTCCGCGCCCGCCGGAAACATCCGGAACCTCCGCCGGCTGAATAAAACGGCATTCTGAAAAAAAGAAAGGGCAGAGATTCAGCGTCCCTGCCCTGTTTTTATTTCTGTCCGGAAAAATTCTTACAGACCGATTTCCGGCAGATGAATGCGGACTCCCAATTTCCGCAGATTCTGCTGAAGTTCTTCGGTATCCAGTTCCCAGACTTCCTTCCGCTGATCAATCGCCATGGAAGCGGCAAGCCCCGCGACCTGTCCGGTCAATCCGGCAGACGGAATCACGCGGGTTACTTCCCAGGCGTCGCCGGCAGCGCCGGTGCAGCGTCCGGCTGCCAGGAGTCCGTCCATTTTCCGGGTATAGAGAGAACGGTACGGCACTTCCCAGACCGGTCCGGCTTTCCGCCAGTCGGGAATCATACCGATGGAGTCTTCAAAGGTGCGGTTGTTTTCTCCATCCTTCAGCACATATTCAGCGTCCAGACAGTAGGATTTACGGTATTGCGGCATCAGCGGCAGTTTAACCGGATAGCGGTCTTTGCGGGACACGCCTTTTTCCTGATGCAGACGGAACTGTTCACGCAGAACGCGGTGAGCCTCGGTCACGAATTCGGTAACAGATTTGCCGCTCAATCCGTTGAAAGTGCTCTTTTTGCGGATCTCATCATCGGTCATGCCGGGATACAGCCGCGTCTTCAGTTCCGCCGGAATAATAAGTTCATTCGGCGGGTTCAGGCTGGCGGCGGTGAAAAATTTCATATTCAGGTTTTCCCCGAAATCACCGTTGATGCCCAGTGCATATTCCAAAGCCCAGATGGTCAGGTAGTTATCCTCCGCCCGGCAGGGCAGACCCGCGCGCCGTGCCAGGATGCAGGAACCGGAAGCATCCACAAAACAGCCGGCTTCGATTCTGCCGCGGCCGCTTTCGTTTTCCACCACCACAGCGGTCATTCTGGAATCAGTGCATTCCGTATCGCATACCAGAGTATCCAGCCAAAGCTCAACACCGGCATTCAGCAGCAGTTCCTCCAGAGAAAGCATGAACGCCGCCGGGGAAAAACGGCAGCAGAAACGTTTGGCTTCCGGCGCATTTTTTTCATTCGGCCAGCAGACCGGAATATCGCCGGGACCATATTGCAGACTGTTGCGCAACAGTTCTTCCGTGATGCCGTAAGACGCCTGATGCCCGTTTCCGTCGCAGATCGGCAGATAAATATATACCAGTCCGCTGGTGGCGAGACCGCCCAGCAGAACCGTTTTTTCAATCAGAACCGTTTTTTTGCCTGACCGCGCAGCCTGCAATGCTGCAGCTGCACCGGCGATACCGCCGCCGATTACTGCAACATCATATTTCATCGTGAAATCCATTTGCTGTCTCCTAAAATGTTGGTTTGCGATACTTTAGCATAAGATACCGCATTTTCTATATGCGAACCGCAAAAAAAGCTGATTTTTTTCTTTCCGGCACTTGAAATAAATGATTTTGGTAACATCTTACCCTGTCTTAACGGAGAAAGCCCTTTTCTCCGGTTCCAACCAACAAAAGGATCTCCAAGATGACGGAATTCAAGGTTTCCGCGCTCCTGAAGCAGTACAGACGGATGCTCTTCCTTTCGGCTGTAACCTCCATCATGTTCTCAAGTCTGGCATTGACCATGCCGCTGGTGCTGAAAATCGTGATCGACCGCGTCCTGCCGTCCAAAGACTGGGGATTGTTCTTTCTCCTGGCGGTCAGTCTGATTGCGGTTTACACGATCCGTTTCACCATGCGCATGATTACCGGATTTCTGGGAACATATACAGTAACCCGGATTCTGCTGGACGTCCGTCAGCGCATTTTCAAACATCTGCAAAGCCTGTCCCTGCGTTTCTACGAAGAATACCGCACAGGAAAACTGATCTCCAACATCATCAGCGATGTATCTCTGCTGCAGGGGCTCATCACTCTCTGCATCGGCATGGTGGATCAGATTTTCACCATGATCATCATTACCTTTGCAGTCTTCTTCATCAACTGGAAACTGGCGCTGGTCGCCATGATTGCTCTGCCGATTCATTTTCTCAACTTCTTCATTTTCAACCGGTACATCCGCGCCAACGCGCGCCTGCTCCAGGAAAAGATGTCGGAAATTTCCGCCAACCTTGCGGAAACCATCAACGGCATACGCGTGGTGAAATCCTTCTCCAAGGAACGCGCGGAATGCCGTCACTTTTTCAGCAGTATGCGCCCGACAGTCGATCTTGCAGTCAAAATGAACCAGCAGGGCAATGTCTGCCACGGAATTTATGAATCGCTCACCATCCTCACCTACCTGATCATTATCGGCTGCGGCATTGTCATGGTCGGACAGGATTTCTCCGTCGGTGATTTTGTGGCGTTCTACACTTATATCGGCATACAGGTCGGACCGATCGCCGCGCTGGCGGCACAGATGAATTCGGTATCGCAGGGACTTGCCGGAGCGCAGCGCATCATGAAAATTCTGCGCGTCATTCCGGAAATCAAGGACGCTCCCAACGCCGCGATTGCCGGAAGATTCAAAGGGAATATCCAGTTTGACCATGTGGTCTTCAAATATGCCGACGCACCGGTTCTCCGTGATTTCTCGCTGGATATTCAGCCGGGCGAGAAAGTGGCACTGGTCGGACCCTCCGGCTGCGGAAAGTCAACGATCGGCAACCTGCTGCTCCGTTTTTACGACGTTGTGGACGGAGCCATACGCGTGGACGGTCGCGACATCCGCGAATTCACTCAGGAATCCTACCGCAGCAATATCGGTGTGGTTCTGCAGGAACCGTTCCTGTTCAGCGGAACCATTCACGACAATCTGGCGTATGGCCGCCCAGATGCATCCATGGAGGAAATCCGTCAGGCGGCACGGCTCGCCAACGTCGAGGAATTTGTGGAAAAACTGCCGCACAAATACAATACGGTCATCGGGGAAAACGGCGCAAGCCTTTCCGGCGGACAGAAACAGCGTATCGCCATTGCCCGCGCCGTGCTGAAAAACCCCGCCATTCTGCTGCTCGACGAAGCAACCAGCGCACTGGACACCATTTCCGAAAAACTGGTTCAGCAGGCGTTGGATTCCCTCATGGAAGGACGCACCACCCTGATTATCGCCCACCGTCTTTCCACCATCAGCAACGCCGACAAAATCGTTGTGCTGAAAGACGGCAGAATCGAACAGCAGGGCACGCATGAAGAACTGATGGCGGCAGGCGGAACTTACAGGACCCTGTATGAAACGCAGCGCAAGGCGGCTGCCGAAAGCGGGACCAGCCAGGACAGCATTTTCTACAAACAGCATCCCCGCGCACTCGAACTGGAACGCAAAGCCGTGCGGAAATGGAAAAACAGCTGAACGGACAGCAGGAAGTTCAGCGTTCCGGCGGCAGGGCTTTCAGCAGACGCTGTGCCTGCAGACAATCAGGTTCTCTGCGCAGAATTTCCTGAACCAGCCGCCGCGCTTCCGGTTCGCGTCCGCACATCGCCAGTGCCAGCGCATGATTCACCTGAAACAGCACATTCGCCGGATTCAGTTTTGAAGCACGTTCAAACAGCGGCAAAGCCTGTTCCGGCTGATTCCGCCGCAGATGTACCGCACCCAGATTGTTCATCGCGCGGAAATGCGCCGGCTGCAGTTTCAATGCATTCCCGTAACATTCCTCCGCCTGTTTCAGACGTCCGTTCCGCTGGGCGATTTCCCCCAGATTATAGAACAGATCCGCGCGCGCTGCCGTTTTTGCCGGACGCTTCAACGCCTCCTTCAGCAGTTTTTCCGCTTCCGCATCCTGACCGGAGGCGGAAAGGACAGACGCATAATTCAGATATCCTTCCGTCTGACCGGGAAAATCTTTCACCGACTGACGGAAATATTTCCCCGCCTGTTTCAGATCACCCAGTTCATACCATGCCTGTCCGAGAATGGAAAGCCGGCGGTCCGGGAAAAAATCACCGGAAGCGGAACCGGCATACAATTCAACAGCCGCCCTCGGATTGCCCGCTTTGATTTGAGCGGAAGCCAGCAGACTCCGGGCGTATTCACGTTCCGGCTGACGCGGAATCGCGTAAGGATAAGTTCCCGCGCCGAACACGAAAACCAGAGCGGCAAGCGTGTAAGCGCATTGACGCGTATTTCCGAGAAAACGTTTCGGCACACACAGGAAGTATCCGGCAAAAACCGCCAGCGGCACAATCAGCGGCAGCCGGTAGCGTCCCGAAGTCAGCAGAAAAATCTGTCCGGCAAAAATGGAAACAAACAGCAGCAGTTCCAGACTCATGTTCCGCCGGAAACGCCGCCGGAACAGTCCGGTCAGCAGTACCGGTCCGCCCGGAAGCAGCAGGAACATGAACCAGCCGTGGAACAGATACTTATGCCAGAACACCGCCCCCAGAGCCGTGGCGTCCGACCAGGTGGTGAACTCCCTGGCACTGATGGACATGGCGGCTTTCTTCAGCAGTTTCCGGGCATAGTCCGCGGGGAAACGCGTCAGATAGCGGAACACCTCGTTCCGGAAAAACGCATCCCGCGAAATTCCCTGCTGCGCCGCACCACAGCCGGCGGCATCCAGTGTTTTGTCCCAGCGGCTGCCGGGCGGAAGCCAGCAGGTTCCCGTCGCGGCGGCGCTGTTCCCCAGATACAGATTGAGGCCGCTGTTTCCCTGGATCAGCACTGCATGGCCCGCCAGCCGGCTGTTCCGTATGCAGACCGGGAGAATCAGCAGAGCCGCGCCCGCGGTAAAAAGAGCAGTTCTCAGCAGACGTTTTTTCCAGTTGGACCGGAGGCGGAACCAGGCGTACAGTCCGGCAAACGGAATCAGGAACACACAGCCCGGATGCGCCAGAACCGCCAGTCCGGCAAAAATTCCGGCATACAGTTCCGCCGCCGGGGTATGACGCGTAAAACTCCACAAGGAAAAAAGCATCAGCACAAGCATCAGGTTTTCACTGAAAAATTCCGACTGGTAAATCACCAGCGGCGGGTACAGTGCCAGCAGCAGACATGCCGTCTGCGGCAGGAAACGCAAACCGCAGGACAAACCGGCAGTCTGCCGGCGCAGCAGCAGGAAAAGCGGCAGCAGAGTCAGCAGACAGAATACGGAACTTTGCAGCAGCCGGGTCAGGAACAGATCACCGCCGGTCAGCGAAAGAAACAACGCCAGGACATACGGATACAGCGGCGCATGTATGGAAAGAGTGTCCGCGGGCAGCCAGTTTCCGGCGCGTATCCGCTGCGCCTCCGCATAATATTCGGAAACATCCGGACCGACCACCTGTCCCAGCAGAGGGAGCTGTGCGAAATCGGCAAGATACAGGAAACGGAGCAGCAGAGCCGCCAGCAGAATCAGCAGAAAATGGAACTGCGGTTTTTTCAGAAAAGACATCATGGAATCCTCACGAATATAACAGTTGTATTGTCTCTGGCGCCGCGCCGGAAAGTCAGATGGCAAAGCGATTTGACCACAGAGGCGGCGGATGATTCCCGCATGGCGGTTTCCAGTATTTCCGCATCAGAAACATGTGCGGTCAGACCATCCGTGCAAAGCAGGAACTGATCTCCGGAATGCAGATCGGCAGCCACGCAGTACGGTTCAACCGTCCGGTTGGGACCGATGGCCTGCGTCAGCATATTGCCGCCGGGTATGCGCGCGGCGTCCCGAGGTGAAATCTTGCCGCGCCGCACCAGCTCGCCGGCAAGGTGATGATCGCGGGAAAGCTGCGAGATCCGGCCGTTCCGGATACAGTACATCCGGCTGTCCCCCGCGTTGATTCCCACCACCAGTTCTTCCAGAAAAACGGCCGCGGCCAGAGTGGTCCCCATGCAGCCGGAACCGCCGGGCAGATTATTGACCGCGTGGATCCGTTCATTCAAATCCGCCGCGGCGTCCAGCAGAAAATGCCGTACGATTTCCTCCCGGTTCGATTCGGGAATGACAAAACTGCGCCATTTCTGTTCCAGCATCCGCAGGGAAAAACTGCCGGCGACGTCGCCGTTGCAGGTTCCGCCGATACCGTCGGCAACCGCGGCGAGCAGACGGCGTCCGCTGCGGTCATAAGCATACAGGAAACTGTCCTCATTCCGCCGCCGCACCAGTCCGGTATAGGAATCCGCCGCGGCTTCGGGACAACCGGGCGTATCCGCAAAACAGCGGGGGCGGACAGCCGTTTTCCGCATAAATCCGTCATCAGCAGGTTTTTCCATCATGTTCCCTTCTTGTTGAACACCAGTCTGAACGGTAATATATCAGTAAAATGCCGGAAGTCAATCGGACCGCAGATTTTTCCGTTATCCGGCGGATTTGCGAAAAAGTAAGATATTGCGCTTGACAAATCGCAGAATGAAAGTTATGGTAAAAGCAGATTCAAGGCATTACAGAAAGGGGTTTTGAATGAAAATCATCACCATCGGACGTGAATTCGGAAGCGGCGGCAGAGAGCTGGGCAGAAAACTGGCGGAACTGCTGCATTTTGCTTATTATGACCAGGAAATCGTGCGGGGCATTGCCGAACGCACTTCCTTTGCGGAAAAATATGTCCAGTCCATCCTGGAACGCCGCCCCAACCTGCTGCTGCCCCCGCTTTCCGCCGGACACAGTTTCCTGCTGGCGGATCCCATGCAGAAACAGAACTATGCCATTTACCGGGAACAAAGCGGAATCATCCGGGAAATGGCGGAAAAATCCGACTGCGTGATCGTCGGACGCTGCGCCGATTACATTTTGCGCGAACTGAACCCGTTCCGCATCTTTGTCTATTCTTCGGAAGAAAGCCGTCTCAAACGCTGCATGGCGCGTACGCCGGAATCCGAAAAAATCACGGAAAAGGAAATGAAGCGCGAAATCGAAAGAGTCAATAAGAACCGGGCTTCGTATTACCGTTTCTTCACCGGACAGGTCTGGGGCGACAAAATCAATTACGATCTCTGCATCAATCTGACGGAAATTCCCGTTGCGGAAGCCGCGCAGAGTATCGCCGCACTCTTCCGCACTATTCCCTGCTACAAGTAAGTTTCCGGAGGACCATAAAAAAAACGGCGTTCCCGGAAAGGCGCCGTTTTTTTGCGGTAAAACACTCTGAATTTCAGTTTTTCAGGCTCTGAATCGGAGCGGGGATACGTCCGCCGCGGCGAATCATTTTCTTCGGAGAATATCCGGAAACCGGAATAACCGGAGCCTCGCCCAGCAGACCGCCGAAAGAAACCATGTCGCCCGCTTTTCCGATCGGAACCAGACGCACCGCCGTGGTTTTCGTATTGACCACACCAATCGCCATTTCATCGGCAATGATTCCGGCAATGACCGCTTCCTCCGTATCTTCCGGAATGGCGATCATATCCAGCCCGACAGAACAGACAGCCGTCATCGCTTCCAGTTTTTCAATGGAAAGCGCTCCGATCCGCGCGGCTTCTATCATGCCGGCATCTTCCGACACCGGAATGAACGCGCCGGAAAGTCCGCCGACATGCGACGACGCCATCACGCCGCCTTTTTTCACTGCGTCGTTGAGCATGGCAAGCGCGGCAGTCGTTCCCGGACATCCGCACTTTTCCAGTCCGATGGATTCCAGAATATAAGCCACGGAATCGCCAATCGCCGGAGTCGGTGCCAGCGACAAGTCGACAATGCCAAACGGAACTCCCAGACGATCCGAAGCCAGCTGCGCGACCAGCTGTCCCATGCGGGTAATCTTGAATGCCGTTTTCTTGATGGTTTCAGCAATTTCGGAAAGATCGCAGTCTTCCCCGGCACGGCGGATTGCGGAAGCGACCACACCCGGACCGGAAACCCCGACATTGATCACGGTTTCCGGCTCGCCTGCCCCGTGAAACGCCCCCGCCATGAACGGATTGTCTTCCGGCACATTGGCAAAAACCACCAGTTTGGCACAACCGATGGCATTACGGCTGCGGGTCAGCGCGGCTGTCTGGCGAATGACATGCGCCATGGTCGCCACGGCGTCCATATTGATCCCGGCTTTGGTGGAAGCCACATTGACGGATGAACAGACCAGTTCGGTCTGGGACAAGGCTTCGGGGATGGATTCAATCAGCGTGCGGCTGCCGTTGGAAAATCCTTTCTGCACCAATGCGCTGTATCCGCCGATGAAATTGATTCCCAGTTCATGTGCTGCCCTGTCCAGAGTCTGCGCTATGCGGATGGCTCCGTTGCGGCTGATTCCGCCCGCCATCAGGGCGATGGGCGTAACCGACACGCGCTTGTTGATGATCGGAATGCCGTATTCCTTGGAAATGTCTTCGCCTGTCTTGACCAGATCCATGGCATGACGCATGATCTTATCGTAAATTCTGTCGCAGAGCCGCTTTTCGTCATCGCTCTGGCAGTCATACAGGGAAATGCCCATGGTGATGGTGCGCACGTCCAGACACTCTTCCCGGATCATGTTCAGTGTTTCAAAAATATCTTTGCTGTCGAGCATGTGTACCCCCGCTCCTGTTATGTAAAATTCAAGGGACTGAACCCCAGATTTCACGTTTTTTTTGTTTTTTCACGTTTCCTAAACT
>CAKUJH010000032.1 GCA_934661375.1 uncultured Victivallales bacterium | reverse complement strand
GTATGTCATCGTTGGGGGTGTGAACATAAAAACCGCCGGCTTTTTCCAGCGCTTCCTTCTTTTTCACTTCCTTGAAGAAACGTTCATAACGGGCTTCGATCCGTTTGGTTTCTTCGCCGCTGATCCGGTAGTGATCCGGAATTTTATCCGCTTCATTTTTCCGCAGCTGTTCCGTCCGGTCATGATCCACGACCGTGAAATCCTGGTCCGCATACAGCGTGTACGGCGCAGGCTGTCCGATTGCCGGCAGACGGTTGTTTCTCATTTTCGGCGTCGTGTCGATGATTACGGACAGACTTGCCGCCAGCAGACAGAGCAGCAGCAGAAAAATGAAAAAACGGGAATGTTCAAAAAAATTGGAAACAGCCGCGACAAAAGAATTCTGTTTTGACGTTTTCATTCTTCTGTCTCCTCCTGATCCGCTTCCGCTGCTGGACGGCGGGTATAGGCATTGATGATTTTTTCCACCAGCGAATGCCGCACCACATCCCCAGAAGTGAACCGACAGATGCGTATTTCATCAATGGACGCCAGATTGCGCAGAGCCGCGCGCAGTCCCGAAACTTTCCTGCCGGGCAGGTCGGTCTGCGTCGGATCGCCCGCCACCACGCATTTGGAACGGAACCCCAGACGGGTCAGAAACATCAGCATCTGTTCATTGGTCGTATTCTGCGCTTCATCCAGAATCACAAAAGCATTGTTGAGGGTGCGTCCGCGCATGAATGCCAGCGGTGCAACTTCGATGATTCCGCGTTCCGTGAACGCCGCGGCTTCTCCCGCATCCATCATATCGTACAGCGCATCATACAGCGGGCGCAGATACGGATTGATCTTTTCTTCCAGTTTGCCGGGCAGAAAACCAAGATTTTCCCCTGCTTCCACTGCCGGACGTGTCAGAATGATCCGGTCGTAATGTCCCGCCAGAAATTCGGAAACAGCCAATGCCATCGCCAGATAGGTTTTCCCGGTTCCCGCCGGTCCGATGCCGAAAGTGATATCGTAATGCCGGATCGCATTTACATATTCCAGCTGATTGGCGGTTCGCGGCACGATCTCCCGTTTGCGCGGACTGACCGCTATCCGGGCGGCAAAATATTTCTGCAGTTCCGCTTCCCGACAGGTCTGATATGCCGCCAGAATCTGGTCGAAATCAGGCTGTTCCAGACGCAGGGACGGCATTTTTGCCCGGATTGCCTCCAGGTGTTTTAAAAACGACAAAACCCGCTGGATTTTTTCAGGGGAATCAGCCGTAATCAGCATCCGCAGATCACGGACGTTGGTCTGTACTTCCAGACGTTCCTCCATTTTACGGAGATTGCGGCGGAAATCACCTGCAAACAGGGATTCCATTTCCAGCGGTGTTGAAAAATAATATTTCCCCGGCGGATTATTACTGCCGGGCGCCTCGTCATCACATGTATTCATTGCTGTGCAGGAAGTGCGGGGATGTTCAGAACCGTACCCGGTTCCAGCCGATTCGGATTCTTGATCAGATTCCGGTTGGCTTCGTAAATGACTTTCCACTGGGAACCCCTGCCGTAATAATGAGCTGCCAGACGCCAGAGGCTGTCATTGGTTTTTACCGTATGGCTGCACGGCAGTTCAATCGGCGCCGGTTTTGCTGTTTCTTCCGTCGCCGGCAGCGGTTTGCCGGCTGCTTCGGCTTCCACGGCAGAGACCGGTTCGGCAAGCGGTTCCGTTTCCGGTTCCACCGCCGGTTTTTTCTCCGGTTCGTTCTGTGGTTCAGCGGATTCCAGCTGAATCGGCGCAGTAACTTCCCGCTTCGGAGGAAGAGTGTCGTCTTTTGCCCCGTTTGCACAGGATGACAGAAGCACCGGAGCCGACAGCAAGGCTGCCGCCGCCGCGAACATTTTTACTTTATTCATAAAAACCATTCTCCAATCCGAAGTTCAGTTGAAATCATGCGTTATATTTTTTGAGGATCAACGCGCCATTATGACCGCCGAAGCCGAGGTTCGTGTTGATTGCAACATCAATGACCTTTTCACGCGCCGTGTTCGGGGTGTAATCCAGATCGCATTCCGGATCGGGCGTTTCGTAGTTGATGGTCGGGGGAACGATGCCGTTCCTGATCGACAGGGCGCAGATGATGGTTTCCAGACCGCCGGCGGCGCCGAGCGCATGACCGGTGGAACCTTTCGTGCTGCTGACCGCAACGCCGGAAATCTTGTCGCCGAAAACCGTTTTCAGCGCCTGGGTTTCATACAGGTCGTTCAGCGTGGTGCTGGTTCCGTGCGCGTTGACGTAATCCACATCTTCCGGATTGATTCCGGCGTTGTCCATCGCCATCTGAATGGCGCGCGCCGCACCTTCTCCGCCCGGAGCAGGGGAGGTGATGTGATACGCATCGCCGGTTGCACCGTATCCAACCATTTCCGCCAGAATTGCCGCTCCACGGCGTTTGGCATGTTCCAGTTCTTCCAGAATCAGAATGCCGGCGCCTTCGGACATGACAAATCCATCGCGGTCGCGGTCAAACGGACGGCTGGCGTGCTGCGGGTCGTCATTGCGCTGACTCATCGCCTTCATGGAGCAGAATCCGGCGAATCCGAGACGGGAAACCGAGGCTTCCGCGCCGCCGCTGATCATGATGTCGGCATCGCCGCGCACCACGGCGCTGAATGCTTCCCCCAGGGAATGGGCGGCGGAGGCACAGGCGGAAACCGCCGTGAAGTTCGGACCTTTTGCTCCGTAGCGCATGGAAACGGAACCGGAGCCCATGTCCGCAATCATCATCGGAATCAGGAAGGGGGAAATCCGCGAAGGACCTTTGGTGATCAGGGTTTCGCACTGTTTTTCCAAAGTTCTCATGCCGCCGATACCGCTGCCGATGCAGACACCGACGCGGTTCGGATTGACAACGGCTCCGTCGCGCAGATCCATCGGCAAGCCGGCATTTTTCATGGCTTCATCCGAGGCCGCGATTGCATACAGCGCAAAGTCATCCAGTCTGCGTGCTTCTTTTTCCGTCATATAGATCGTGGGATCGAAGTTTTTCACTTCTCCTGCGATTTGGGTGCGGTAAGCACTCAGATCGAAGCGTTCGACCTTGCCCAGACCGCATTTACCGTTGATTACGGCGTTCCAGAGTTCCTGGACACTGTTCCCCAGACAGGAAACTGCACCGATACCGGTAATTACAACGCGTCGTCCAGCGTTCATTCAATCCTCCATGGAAATAGCAAAAAAGCGGGCCTTCCCAAACTGATGGGGGACCCGCATTTTTTGGCAAAAGTTATTGGGATCAAGCCTGTTGCTTGCTCTCGATATATTTGATCGCGTCCCCGACGGTGGTCAGCTTTTCAGCGTCTTCATCCGGAATATCGGAGCCGAATTCTTCTTCGAAAGCCATCACCAGTTCGACCTGGTCCAGAGAGTCGGCACCCAGATCGTCGATGAATTTGGCATCTTCAGTAACCTGATCTTCGGCAACACCGAGCTGCTCGACAACGATTTTTTTCACTTTTTCAGCTGTAGTGGACATTATAAATCCTTTCCTATAGTTAGTTAGGTTTTCTTAGCATATGCAATGTCTGTAATATTGCATGTTTTTTTGAAATTGCAAGTCTTTTTTTAAGGAATCTTGCAATTTTTTCTTCCGGCAGGTTCAGAAATGCCTGCCGGAAGTATGACACTTCAGGACATCAGGAAGCCGCCGTCAACGTTCAGCACCTGACCGGTAACGTAAGCGGATTCTTCCTGGCAGAAGAAAAACACTGCGTTGGCGACGTCCGCCGGCAGTCCCGCGCGTTTGAGCGGAATGTTCACCAGAAACGCATCTCTGGCAGCCTGCGGCAGTTTTTCCGTCATTTCCGTCTGGATGTATCCCGGCGCAATGGCATTCGCCGTGATGTTGCGGCTGCCGAACTCGCGCGCCGTGGTCTTGGTCAGACCGATCACGCCCGCTTTGGAGGCGGAATAGTTGGCCTGTCCGGCGTTGCCCATGCGGCCGACGACGGAAGCGATGTTCACGATTTTGCCGTAACGGGCGCGCATCATCACGCGGGTCGCCGCCTTCGTGAAGTTGAATGTGCCTTTCAGGTTGACGGACAGTACCATGTCCCAGTCTTTTTCCGTCATTTTCATCATCAGGGTGTCGCGGGTGATTCCGGCGTTGTTGACCAGAATATCCAGTCTGCCGTATTTTTCAACGACCGCCTGGACCGCTTTGTCCGCGTCCTCCGGAACGGCGACGTTGGCCTGAATCGCCATGGCTTCGTAACCCTGCGCCTTGAATTCGGCAGCGGTCTTTTCCGCTACGTCCAGCATGATGTCGACCATTGCGACGGTTGCGCCTTCCGAAGCCAGTTTTTCACAGATGGCACGACCGATTCCGCGAGCTCCGCCCGTGACCAGTGCCACGCGGCCTTCCAGTTTTTTATTGCATCCCATTTTTTTCTCCTGTTCTTGTTGGATTGGGGTTTATTCTATGACGAGTTTGTCCAGATCTTCGGCGGACTGGACGTTCATCACGGTTTTGGTTGAATCAATTTTGCGGATCAGACCGGTCAGCACCGTGCCGGGTCCGAACTCAATGAACGTATCCGCACCCGTGGAGGACAGCGCATTCACGCAGTCGATCCAGTGAACGCTGCCGGCAACCTGCTGCGCCAGGTTTTCCTTGACGGTGGTGTAATCTTCGACCAGTTTTCCCGTGAAATTCTGGGCGACCGGCAGCACCGGCTCCCGGACGGGAACGTCTGCCAGCACGGCACGGAGTTTCTCTCCGGCTCCTGCCATCATGCCGGAATGGAAACCGCCTGCCACGTTCAGCGGCACCACCCGGCGCACACCGGGAACCGCTTTGAACAGTTCAACCGCTTTGGCGACGCCTTCGACTCCGCCGCTGATAACGGTCTGCATCGGGGAATTGTAATTGGCAACCCAGATTCCGCAGTCCCCGCAGATCTTTTTGAATACATCCGCCCCGACACTGCCGTTGGTGAGAATGCTTGCCATGGTTCCCGCCGCTTCCTTGCAGGCGGCGTCCATCAGTTCGCCCCGTTTCGCCACCAGACGCAGCGCATCGTCGAATCCGAAGAATCCGGCGCAGCAGAGCGCACCGTATTCACCCAGACTCAGCCCCGCGGTTCCGGTCGGCTTCACCTGCGGAAATTTTTCCTGGAATGCCGCCAGACATGCCATGCTGGTGGTGAAGATCGCCGGCTGACAGTAACGGCTTTCCGTGAGTTTTTCATCCGGTCCGCAGAAACAGAGTTCCGCCAGATCCCAGCCCAATACTTCGTTGGCTTTGCGGTACACTGCCGCGGCGGCGGAACTGCGGTCAAACAGATCCTTGCCCATGCCGGCTTTCTGGGCACCCTGTCCCGAAAATACAAATGCGGCTTTCATGATTTCCCTTTCTTTGATTTTGATAAGGTTTCTGTGTGTTGCATTTTTTTGCGATACGGCTCAAATTCCGGATCGTTTTCATATCGCCGCAGAATCCAGTGCGGCGGCGGACGCAGTTTGCTGGCGATTCCCGGAACCGGTTCCCCGGCCAGAAAACGGAAAAATGCGCGCCGCATCAACGGGATTTCCCGTTGTATTTCAATATCGGATGTCGCTCCCAATGCCTGAAAATGACCCGTCAGCAGCAGAAAAGATTCCACTTCCGCCAGCTGCCCGTTTCCGGCAGCATGACGCAGAAATTTCAGCCATTCCGCTTCCGGCAGTTCGGCAAAAGGAATCGTTACATTCTGCATCGCCTCATAATGCAGATGGAATCTGTCCCGGATAATGGTTCCTGTCAGCATCGGGGTGTTGTTCGTCTGAGGAGCGGTAATGACATAGCCGGAAAAAGTTTTGCGGGAATCGTAGATTCTGTCCCACAGCACCGCCGCCCGTATTGTCCATTGCTGCATTTTCGCCAGCCATTGGTCATAATGTGCGTTGGCGTTTTTCAACAGCGGCAGAGATTTCCGCTTGGGGAAAGAACCGTACAGCAGTTCGTTCTGTCTGGAAAACTTGTCCTTGGGATCCTGCAGAAGCAGCAGTATCCGGATTCTGTCCTGTTCCTGCCGTAGAATTTTTTCATAATCCGCCAGTTGCTTCGCGTTTCGCTGTTTGATTTCGGCGTTTTTCCGGACGGCAGCCGCGCGGGCTGCTTCCTCGGCTCGTTTTTGTTTCAATGCTTTCTCACGCTGAACGGACAGCAGCTTCTGCTGAATTTCGCCGAGTCCTTTCTGAAAATCCTTTTCCGCGGATTGCAGACGGGTCAGCAGCATTTCCTTCCGCTGCCGGTTCTGCGGCAGTTCCAGTACGGCGTCCTGCACTTTTTTCAGAATCCCGGACAACGGCTGCTGCCATTCGGCGGACGGCAGCCGGACCGTTTTTTTGAATTCCCGGAGTTCGCTGTCCAGTTGCAACAGAGCCTTGGCTGTTTCGGATTCCAGTTCGCCGAGAAGATTTTCCTCCCGGTTGTTCTGCTGTTTGTACTGACTGATCTGCAAGACCAGTTTTCTGTATTCATTTCTGATTTTTCCCGGAACTCCGAAAAGCTGGAAATAACGCGCATTGTCCCGGACAAATTTTTCTGCGGCGGAAACATCCATGGGGCGTTCTGCCGTCAGTTCCCGGAAAGACTCCAGCCGGGTGTATGCCGCGCCGGAGTTCTTCTGCGCCGCCAGATAAAGACAAGCCCCGCCCAGCACAGCCATAGCCAGCAGAAAAACCAGACATCCGAAAAATGCAAAGCGGAATGGACGCGGAATGCCGTTGTCCGGTTCTTTTTTTATATCCGGTTCTGAACTTGTCAGCATCTGCTGCTGTCGGGCATCGGGAATCATGGAACCGTTTTTCAGCCAGAGTTCGGACAGCAGATCCCGGACTTCTTTAGTGAAATCCTCCCAGGAGGCAAACCGGTCCTCCGGTTTCTTTGCCATCATGCGGCGCAGCAGCTTGACAGTTCGGGCTGAAAGACGGAGACCCGGAACTTTTTTGCACGGATCGGGGAAGGGCGCCTGGTCGTGCCGGCGCATGATGACTTCCACACTGGGCCCGTCGTACGGGTATGCGCCCGCAACCATCTGATAAAGAGTCGCCCCCAGGGAATAGAGATCGGAACTCCAGGTGAGTTCTTCTCCGCGCGCCTGTTCCGGACTCATATAATATGGAGAGCCTTCAATGTTGCCGTCCGCCAGGACGCTGGAGCCGCGTTCCTGCGCCAGCCCCATGTCCAGCACCATGGCTTCCTTTTCCGGCGTCAGCATGATGTTCGCCGGTTTGATGTCCCGGTGAAACATCTTGAATTTGTCCCAGACTTTGCGCAAAGCCTCGGCAACCGTCAGCACGATGGACAGCGCTTCCTCTTCGGAGAAAACATGTCCCCGCATCAGGATTTCTTCAAGCGTTCTGCCTGCCACGTACTGCATGGCGATAAAGTAAAGGCCTTCATCGGAAATCCCGGCGTCGATGACTGTTACCACATGCGGGTTTTCAAACTTCGCCGTATTGCGCGCTTCCTCCAGAAACCGTTCCGCGCGTTCTTTATCCAGAAATCCGGGATTCAGAATTTTCAAGGCGACGGAACGTCCCATGGAAAGCTGCTTTGCCAGATAGACCTGTCCGGAACCTCCGGCCGCGATGTGCCGGAGGATTTCATATCCGTCCACCCGTGTGCCGGGCGGCAGGAGCTGTTCCGCTGCCGGAGACTGCGCAGCCGCGCCGCAGAACGGGCAGACAACGCCGTTCCGGGCGTCAGATTCGGCTTCAAATGCAGTGCCGCAGCTGGAACAGATGAAATCCGGCATATTTCCGATACTCCGTATATTTTACAGAACGCCTTTGGTGGAAGGAATGCCGTTTTCGCGCGGATCAATGGAAACGGCCTGTTCCAGTGCGCGGGCAAGCCCTTTGAAAACCGCTTCGAAAATATGATGGACTTCGCCTCCGGCAAGCAGCCGGATATGCAGGTTGAGCCCTGCTTTCACGCAGAACGCCTGAAGGAATTCATGAAACAGCGCCGTATCCAGTGTGCCGACCTTTTCCGTCGGCGGAGTCAGATCGTAAACCAGCAGGGGGCGTCCGGAGAGATCCAGCGCGATCAGCACCAGAGTTTCATCCATCGGCAGCATGAAATTCCCATAACGGCGGATGCCTTTTTTGTCGCCCAGGGCGCGGGAGAACGCCTCCCCCAGCACCAGACCGAGATCTTCCATGGTGTGATGCGCATCCACGCTCAGATCCCCTTTCGCCGTCACGCTCAAATCAAATTTGCCATGCCGCGCGAACAGTTCCAGCATGTGGTCCATGAAACCGATCCCCGTGCTGATCCTGCCGGTCCCCGCGCCGTCCACATTCAGAACCGCTTCAATATCCGTTTCCCGTGTCCTCCGGGATATTTTACTCTTTCTGTTCATGAGCAACCTCCATCTGATAATGATTTGTCAATTTATCTCCGTTTTGCGGATTTGTCAATGATGCCACCGGTTTTTTGCCGTTTTCCTTAATACGAGATGACGGCGCAGCGTCCGCCGCCGAGCCAGACGACCTGTTCTTCGGCAGACAGCCGGTCCCAGTTGCGTCCGCGGACGATTTTGCGGACTTCTTCATCCTGCGGACGCCAGATGCGGAAGTCGATTTTGAAATTGCGGTTGTGAAAAGCCGGGAAATACAGTTCCAGCTTCCAGGGGACCGAAAAAAGTTTCGCCGCCCAGAAACCGTAATTGCTGTCTGCTTCCGGATATGTTTCCCGCCAGACGGCGTCACGGCAGACCACCAGTTCCGTCACACGTTTTTTGTGCTGTGCTTCCAGTTTTTCGATCTGACGGAATATCTGCTCGCCGATAATACGGTCCTGCCCATCGCGTTCGTGCAGGACGGCACTCATTTTATGGGTATGGTACAGCAAAATGCAGGCAAACAGGGCGAGCAATGCCCATGCCGTCTGCTGAAAACGCGGGCTTTCCGTCCGGGAGTCCTTTTTCAGCAGAAACAGCAGCATCAGCAGAAAACCGGGAACGCCGGCGCAGGCAAAGACCGACCGGGCCGCATAATAATTCGGCGCGGGAAGCAGAATCTGGAACCCGATCGAATACACCCACAGGCCGATTGCCGAAATCAAGGCGATGCCGAGCGTTTCTCCGGCGCCCCAGCGGAGATTACGCAGATTCAGCAAAAACAGAATCAGCAGGCACAGCGTGATGAAGAACAGTCCGTAATCGGGGAAAAAGCCGAAACTGTCCCGGCAATAATGCGGCAGCTGTTCGAACAGCGTCTGCAGATTGGCGGCAATGTCGGCTTTTCCGGAGGTGCGGACGCCCAACTGCAAATTCAGCAGCCGCACAAGCAAGTGCATGGACAGTGCCGAAAAACAGAGGGCTGTTCCTGAAAAAATGCCCGGAAGCACTGCCGCTCCCAGCCGGGATCTCCAGCCGGATTTTCCCGTGGACGGAAATGCAAAACAGAAAACCGGCGGTCCCAGCAGGGCATATACCGCCAGCGACGGCTGGTAGCCGCAGCCGGACATGCAGAGCAGAACCAGCGAACCGGCTATCCCCCGCCGGTTCCTGAAACGCAGCGGCATATACAGCGCAAGAATAATGACGCCCAGAAAAAAGTAATGGCAGAAAATGTAATTGTTGAAACCCAGGAATTCCATGGAAAACGGATTCCAGACCAGCAGACACAGTCCGGCGCACACCATATGGCGGCGGAACGGAGCGTCTGACCCCGCCGCGCGGCAAAGCTGGTCGTGCAGCAGCGTCAGGGACATGGAAAGAAAAAGAATGGACAGCAGCGAAACCGTGTTGATCACGGCGGGGCGGAGCATCCCGAACGAGATGACGGTGTCCAGCAGTATTCCGCAGAACGGCCGTCCCGAGGCGCATTGCTCTTTCCAGGATTCATGTGAAAATGAGTAGACCCAGTCCGTGTCATTTCCGGAGTAGGAGATCAATACCGGCATGCTGAACAGAACGCCCCAGCAGAATACCGCCAGCAGGACGCGGAAGAACGAATGGCTGCGGAATGCTTTGAGCATGACGCGGCAGATGAAAAAGCAAAATGAAGCCGCCAGCAGCAGATCCAGTGACAAAACCGGGATGTTTGATTGAAAATCGAGGTGTTTCCGGTTCAGAAGCAGTGTCAGCAGAAGAATCCCCGCGGACAGAATGCCGGAGAGTACGGCATCCGTCCGGCTGCTGTCCGGCAGTTTCGGCAGAGCGGATAATTTCAGCGGCATGGTCAGGTCTCCTTTCCTGCTTGTTTCAGCATCTCGCGGACGCCTTTGCCGAGCCGCTGCATCAGAACGGGGAAGACAACTGCCGACAACGTACAGAATACTGTGAACAGAATCGACGTGAACGGACCTGACGGAAAAGACAGTTCCAGTCCCGATTTTTTGATGCATGTCAGCGGAATCATGTGGAACAGAAAAATCATGTAGGAACAGCGTCCGCAGTAAATGAACGGAACGGCGCATGCTTCAGGAAATGCCGGATGAAGCCGCACTTTCCTTTTCAGCAGCAGAAAAATATTGCGGAAAAACAGGACGCCGAAAAAGACGCTTGCGGTGAAGACCGTGTAAAACAACCCCGAAGGATTGACTCCGAGGATTGCGGTTTCCGCAAATTTTCCGGTGAAACGGTCCAGATTGTTCTTCAGGATCAGCGTCAGAACCGTCATGATGACAAAACCCGCCGAGGTAACGACCGGACTGTCGGCAAAACGGCGGAAACGGAATGCCGTCATGCCCAGCGCAAAATGAAACAGGAAAAATCCGCCGAACAGTTTTGCCCCGCCGCCATGCAGCGGAAGCGTTCGGGTGCAGAACGTCGCCCAGACGGCTGCCGCCAGCAGGAACAGCAGACAGGCGGGAATCCGGATCCCATCGTATTTTTTACGGCGGACCAGCAGTCTGTACAGGATCGGCGCGATCAGCATCAGCTGTAAAAAGAAAAAAACAAAATAATGCGGCGGGGATGCGGAAAACAAAAACAGCTCTTTCAGAAATCCGGTCAGATCAAACAGCATGGGCCGCCGGATCCATACACAGCAGAAAACCGCGCAGACATACGGAACCAAAATATGCGGAAGGCGTTTCAGCACTCCCCTTATGCCGTCGTCCTGATGCCTTTCATATGACAGCGCGGCGGTCCAGCCTGCCAGAAATACAAAAAGCGGGACGCTGAAAAATGTGTACGGATGGAGCCAGGCAGGCAGATACTGCGGAAACAGCCAGAAGACATGATCCGCAATGACTGCAATGATGGCGATCCCTTTCATGAAATCCAGCCATTGAGTCCGTTCCGGCTGTATGTCTTTCGCAATACCCATAAAACCAATCCTTCGGAATTTCTTTTGCGGGGAAAACGTCGCACCGCATCGCCCGCCTTTTCAGGGACATACTCATTATCCTGATTAATATAATTGCCGTTTGGGAAAATATCAAGTGTAAAAAGCGTTTAACCAGCGAGAAACATGCCGCGCCGCCGGTCTCCGTGCTGAAAAATCATTCCGCATGTCGGCGGCGTCTGCCCGCTCCGGACAGTTTTTTTTCCTGTTCCAGCCTTGACTTTTAAAAAAAACAGGGTAAATTACAATCGTTTTTTTTCAACAATAAAGAGAGGGTGTCATGAATGATGTGATCGCGCAGGAACGGGAACCGCGTTTCCGGGCCTTGATTCCGTTTTTTGTTTTCGTCTTTTTCTATGTCGGGCTTTCTGTCTGGGCCAATGATTTTTACAAGGTTCCCATGCCCGCGGCTTTTCTGGTGGCGTCCGCTTCCGCGCTGCTCCTGAACCGCAGACATCCGCTGAATGAGAAAATCAACGTGTTCGCGTCCGGAATGGGCGATTCCAATATTATGATCATGTGCCTGATTTTCATTCTTGCCGGGGCGTTTGCCGCCGTCGCCAAGGGAATGGGCGCAGTGGACGCCGCCGTCCTGATCACCAGACATCTGATCCCCGCCGGATTTCTGCTGTCCGGGATCTTTCTGGTTTCATGTCTGATTTCATTGTCCATCGGGACCAGCTGCGGAACGATTGCCGCCTTGACGCCCATTGCGGTCGGGCTGATCGCTCCGCTGGGGATCCGTCCGGAACTGATGCTGGGGGCGGTGATCGGCGGCGCCATGTTCGGCGACAATCTTTCCATGATTTCCGATACCACCATTGCCGCCACCCGTACGCAGAACGTGGCGATGCGCGACAAGTTTTACGCCAACTTTTTCATGGTGCTGCCTGCCGCCGTTCTGGCGCTGGTGATTTATTTCTTTGCCGGACGGAGCGGCGCAGTTGAGGTCGGCGGACTGGCTCCGATCACCTGGAAGCATCTGCTTTCCGTGACGCCTTATCTGCTGATCCTGGTTCTTGCTCTCTGCGGATTGAACGTGATGGCGCTGCTGTTTTTCGGAGTGGTGGTTTCCTGCGCAATCGGGATTTTCACCGGAGCCTTCAATCTCTGGGGTGCCTTGGATGTCTGCGGCAAAGGAACCATCGGCATGGCGGAAACTCTGATCGTGGCGATTCTTGCCGGCGGCTTGCTCAAAGTCATACGCTGGAACGGCGGAATTTCCTATCTGATGAAGAAAATCAGTGCGCTGATCCATTCGTCCCGCGGCTGCGAATTCGGAATTTTCCTGCTGGTTTCCGCCATCAACCTGTTTACCGCCAACAATACCGTGGCGATTGTGATCGCCGGTCCCATAGCCAAAGAATTCGGCGGCAAATACAGCTGTTCGCCCAAACGGATCGCCAGTGTGCTGGATACGGCCTCCTGCTTTGTGCAGGGATTGATCCCGTACGGCGCGCAGATCCTGATTGCCATGGGCGTTGCCAAATCCGCCGGCTGCATTGTTTCCACTTTGGATCTGATGGGCACATCCTATTATCAATGGCTGATGGCTGCCATGGTAATTCTGACGATTTTCTGTTTCCGCCGCAAAAATGAAAACAGGGAAAAAGCGGCATAACCGCCATTTTCCCCATAGGAATTCATAAAAGCTGTATTTTGCGAAAATCAGTCTTCCGCAAAATACGGCGCGATCCGGATGCTGTTCAGCAGCAGTTCCTGTCCCGCATTGCCGGAAGCGGCATCTGCGGGACCGTCACTGAAAGTGATCGTGACATTTTCCCGTGCCGGCTGGAAAACCAGCGCGCAGTTGTTGACGAGTCCCGCAACCGTAATGCCGTCGGCTCCGACATACTTTCCGAGCGGCGATGTCCCGGTGATGTTTTCCGCTCCATCCAGAGTTACTGTCAGCGGATATTTTTTCCCGGACGGTTTTTTCTGGCTGGCTTCCTGGCGGTTCACCACGGCATAACGCAGTACATATTTTTCTCCGGGTTTCAGCCCGTTGATTTTCTGTGACAGTCGGTTCGGACCTTTTGCCGATTGCCGGAAAACGCATACATTGTCGCCCAGAGCGGCATCTTTTTCATTGATCCGCCGCAGAACGGAACGTCCGAAATTGTCAATTCTTTCATGCCGCAGCGAGTCTTTTTTCGCGGCGTCAGCCTGCCAGTGAGTCAAACCCGATATGAAATCGCCGTTTTTCACCAATCCGGGCAGATACTTGTACCCGTACCGTTTCGCCAGACTGTCGCGATTGCCTTCCAGCGCGTAGTGCCGGAAAAGTTTCATTGCCCAGCGCATACTTTCTTCGTTGGCAGTGCGCAGAGAATACAGCCCGACGCCGTAAAGATTTTTGAATTCCCTGTCGTTTGCCAGTTTGTGAAAATACATGTCCCAGAAATATTTGACATCCGGTCCGTCATAGGTGTCCGTGTTGTATTCGCCCTGATTGGTGTAGGCTCCGTTGATGATGAACGATTTTTCCGCGGCTCCGGGAAGCAGCTGTTCCGCCCGCCGGATGGTTTCATTCAGATAATCTTCCAGATATTCAGCCGCCCGCGCTTCTGTTTCCTGGGTCCGGGAGTAGCATTCAAAAAGGAATTTGCCGCGTCCGCCGGCGTTGTTGACCGCTCCTGCAAAGTAATGCGTGTTCAAGCCGTTGACCATGAATTTCACCCCGGATGACCAGGTGTAGATATGTTTTTTGTCCGGAAGAGTTTTCCAGATAGCAGCCATGTAGAACATTTTTTCTTCGGTCCGGGAAATGTCGATTTCATCAAATGCAAAACCGGACATGTATGGGAACTGGTGATGACGTTCAAAACGGCGGAGCAGCTGTTCAGGCGTTTCGCGTTCCTTGCCCTGTTCCGGATTGTAGTCCAGAAGCATACAGAGCTGTCCCATCCATTGAATGCCGCGGCGCATGAGAGATTCGTATTCGCCCGCCGGAAGTGTTTCAATGCCGTAACCGTGTGTGAAGGTATTGATGTTGGGGAACAGATGTTTTTTCACCAGCAGCGGGTGAAAGGATTCGGTGCGCGGAGCTCCCGGCACAATGGGGTAGCAGTAGACGATGATTTCCGGAACGGCGTTGACAATGGTCTCTCCGCCGGTTGTTCCGTTCAGAATAATTTCCTGATCGCCCGCCGGCAGATAACGCATCGTTTCCAGCGAGTGATCCGGTCCGGGAAAAAGCAGATTGTCCGCTTGTCCGGGAAAATGCGCCGTGGTTTTTTCACTGCCCTGGGAGAGCCGCAGATAAATCCAGCCGGCGCGGGGATTGGAGAAAAGAATTTTTCCGTCGCGCGTTTTGCCGGTGAAGAGACGGCGGGTCAGCATATTCAGCTGTTTTTCCGCTTTACGGCTGATTTTTACCGGTTTTTTCGCCGTGAAAGGATAGGTTTCCGAAGCAATGATTTTTCCTGTAATGCGGTTGACCACTTCCACTTGCAGTGTTCCGCTCCCGGCGGAAATTTTTTCCAGATGCGTTTGAATCTGTTGTCCGCGGAGCGGGAAAGTCTGTGCCGGACTCCAGTCTTTTTTTCCGTTCATTCTGGTTCGGAGCCGACATTCATAATCGGTTTCCTTGCCCGGCAGATCGTAACGGAAAGAAAAAATCAGTTCCGGATTTTCCGGATTGATGTCTGCAAGCAGCGGTTTGACCGGCGTGATCCGGTAAAGTCTGGAAATTTCCGCTGCCGGTTTGATTCCCTGTGCCGCGTCATCATCGACCGGGTACAGGAACGGCTCTTTGACGTCAATTTCACCGTGTTCATTATCGACTGTGTAGACGGCAAAAGAGTACATGTTGTAAGGCGAGGGCGGCAGGGTTACGGTGGCTTCCAGTTTCTGCCAGCCGCTGGTGTCTGCCGGCAGTTTCGGAGTCCCTGTTTCCTTCTGCCAGGCGGTAGTGTAAAGGATGATGCCGGAACGTTTTGCATCCAGATTCCGGGTGCGTATTGTCGCGCCGATCCGGTATTGCTTCCCGGTCCGCAGACGGATGCCCGTCTGATTCAGGACCAGCGGTTTTTTCCGCGGACGCAGGGTTACAATATTGGTTCCGTCCGGTTCACGGGTGAAACGGAAAAATTTCTGCTCGTCTTCGAAATTTGAGTTCCAGTCGACCGGGTGATTTCCCTGTCCTGCCCGGAACTGCGGGTTGACCAATATGTTGGCATAATTTTTCGGAATCGACGGTTTCAGTTCCAGCAGCCCGGTATTGGCTATGTCCACAGTGCATTCACCGTAGAACAGCACCGGATAGAAAATAGCACTGCCGGAAAAGTCGGCAGGCGTTTTGAATTTCACACTGTGCAGCGACCATGGAAAATCCTTGCTGTATGTGGTTTTAGAACGGATGAACGCCGCTTTTTTCATGCCGGACTGTTTCCCTTCCACATACAGCAGTACGATTTTGGAGTCTTTGGCAATTTTTCCGCGGACAATAGTATAGTACAGATATTCTGTGTCCGGTTTCAGGGGAAGTGTCCGCGCCAGCCCCAGGTGATACCCCGGTTTTGAAGTGACGGCACGCAGAAAAGCTGTTTCATTATCTTTTCCCGCGGACAGGGAAATCTGGGCTCCCCCATGGTTTTCCCAATGAGGAATTCTCCCGTTTTCCAGATTCATCGCCGGATTGGAGAAAAGATTTTTTCCTTCCGGCGGAGCGGGAAGGGATTGCGCATACGTGACGGAGGTCAGGATGGCAAGTCCGGACAGCAGAATGAGAATCTTATTCATATGTTTTCCTCTTTTTTTGCGGTTGCATTTTTTTATCGTATGTCATATAATTCTCTTCCGCGCCATGAAGTCGGTTTCAGTTCCGCGTGAAAATCCAGCGCCAGTACGGCAACCCGTTTCTGATGACGGCGATCCAGCGGACTGAGGACAGGATTTATATCATCTGCTTCAAATCCCCAGTATTGTCCCTGTCTGTTGGTTTTGCATTTGACGTCTGTTATCAGAATTTTTTGCGATGCCTGCTTGGTTTTTCCCTGTTTGAGCGGAGCGTACAGCGCATAAGCCGGATAGCCCCAGGATGAATCCATGTATCCGATATAGCGGTTGTATCCGTAGGTGATTCCGCAATTGTTTTCCGCTGTGCCTTGCGGACAGAGGAACAATTTCCGGACAGACATATCCACGGTGCTGTCCCATCCCCAGTTCCAGCCGTAGTTTTTGGTTTTTGCCGTGAGGGTCCGGGTGATGCCGCTGATCCAGTACACTCCGTCTGCATTCCGGTAAATCGGCAGGAAATCATAATAATCCACGGAGTAATTGACACAGCCCGTTCCCAGCTGTTTGAGATTGTTCAGACACTGGACATTCTGCGCCTGGAGTCTTGCCCGGTTCAATGCGGGCAGGAGCATTCCCGCCAGAATCGCAATGACCGCTATCACGACGAGGAGTTCTATCAATGTAAAACTCAACGGTTTACGCATCAAATTGTTCATGGTCTGGTTCTCCTTTCCGACTTTGTGTTTTTCACCTGTCTGCATATTCAATCCTTTCTGGTTTTTATTTTATGCTTTCTGTTTTTGCATTCTGTTTTCTTTCTGCTGTTCTATATCTGATGTCAATAATTCAGTGCGATGGGATATATTGTATTCGGTCTGAAGCTGCGGGAGAGAATCTCCCGGATAAAAATGATAGGTGTTGCAGGTCTGCTGACGGATTTTATCATTTACCAGACATTCTTTGAGAATTTCCCAGGTTTTTATTGCCGCCAGGTCGCGCGGATTGGAACCGGAAGCCGGTTTCGGAGAGAGACGGAAAATTTCCGGCATACCGTCAATGGCGCAGACCCCGAACCCTTTGCCGGGTTCAATCCCTTTCTGCCGCAGATAAAAATAGAGACTTTCCACCATGCTGTCCGGCAGCAGAATCATTTCCGGGAACGGACGGCAGGAAAACATATCATCAAGTTTCCGGTGGAAATCCTGTTCATCATCCGGGCAGTAGAGCAGCCAGCGCGGATTGAAGTCCAGCTGATGTTCCAGCAGAAAACGGCAGTATTCGATGATGCGTCCGCCGGAAACGTGATTGGAGGCTTTCTCCGGAAGATTGGAAACATACGCAATCCGTTTATAACCCAGCCGGTGAATCTCCCGGAGCAGCAGGGAAATCAGCGGACCGTCCGACAGATAGGAACAGTCCAGCCATTCCGTCAGCGGAAACGCGCAAACCACAGTCTTGCCGGTTATCCGGAACGTGTTGACAATGTCCAGCGTCTGTACCGCCAGCAGGACCACGCCGCAGCTGTCTTCCAGTTCTGCAATCCGCCGATACTCCGAAAGCGGATCATGAATGGACACTACATGCAGCCGCATGGCATAACTTTCCCTGGAAATGACTTCATTGAAATAATTGATGAAATAGCTCTGAAAACTGTTGAATCCGTAGGATGCGGTACCGTTGTGGCAGCCGACGACATCAATGATTTTTCCGCGGACTGGACTGGCGCCGCTGCGGATGATGCCGCTGCCCGGAATGATTTTGAGCAGACCCTTTTCGCGATTTTGGGCTATGGCGCTTTCGACAGCCGACCGGGTGGTTCCGCTTTCTTTCACCATATCACGGATGGAGGGCAGCCGCTCGCCGATCCGGGTTGCTTCAATGCAGCGCGACAAGTAAAGTCTTGCCGTGTTGAGACGTTCCTGCCGAATGCCGTTGCTGCCCTTCATTGCGAATCCTCCTGTTCTCTCTGTCAATCCATTATAATCTTTTTCCGTATAATGTCAATTGCCGTTTTTGTTCGGAGTCCGTATTTTGGGACAAAAAAATTCCGGACGGCTTGAAACCATGCTCAAACCGTGCCGGATTTGTGTCAATAATGTTTCAGTTCGGGAGAAATTTATTATCCGGTAAATTAGTCTTCCTTTGATTTGCAGTTCAATGATTTTTTCGGTTCCAGCAGGAATATCTGACTGAGTGAAACCGCATTTTCCCTGACTGAACCCGGAACATACGCCGGACCTTCCGCTTTGACCATCAGCACAATCTCGTACTTTTTTCCTGCGTCCAGTTTGCTGTACAGCTGATGCAGGTCAACCCGAAGCAGACAGGATGCATGGGCAAAGATATATCCTGCTTCCGGAACAGTCATCACTCCGAGTGAATACGGATGATATTTCTCATCCGTCGGAATGGGATTCACCTGAATCCGCGCAGTTACTTTTTTCCGGTTCCGGTCATACATGCCGAGCATCAGCTGCTGTTTCGCGTGAGTTGTCTGACTGCCCAGTTTCAAGGCTGTGCGAGTGGCGGAATCCGGATCATAAACCGCTTGTATGCGTTGGAACTTTCCCAGATTCAGACCGGAAATTTCGAACATGCACTTGCGGCTGCGCAGTTCATCCGGCAGCGGCGTCATGGATGGATCCGGCTGATTGGTGCTTCGGCAGACCACTACCCGGTCAATGGCATACACATTGGCTTTCGTCGAACCTTTCACGTAATTCGGTCCGCTGACCTTGATGGAAGCATAGACGTCCACATGATTGTTCAGACCGGAATCATCGTATACGCCGCCAAGCTGCTGCTGACTGAGCCAGGTCCAGTGCATCCACAGGAAAGATTTTGCCGCCAGTTCGAAGCGTCCGACCCGGTACCAATGGTACTTTTCATCCTGCGGAACCGCTTGCGGGGGAATGTTTCCCATGGCAAGACTGATCCGGTTGTGGAAGTCATAAACTCCGCAGGAGATGCCGCGGTTTTCCTGACAGTGTTTCCGTTCCTGTTCATCCCGGCCTTCGCGTCCGGTCATGCCGACCGCTTTTCCGCCGGCGGCATCGGGGTCATCGAACACGGAGGTCTGCCGGTGTCCGCTCAGAACCGGCCAGGCATAATCCGCGATGACATCTTTCTTTTCAAACCCGCGGAGTGCGGGAATATCGGCAAGGATTCCGCGGATATACATATTCAGAAGATTCAGCTCTGTCTTCTGCTTGATTTCCGGCAGATACTTCCGGATGGCGGCGGTTTCCAGCTGAAGCAGACGGCGGGCGATTTCCCGCTGCTTTTCCTGCGGCAGTTTTTCCAGCATGGCGCGTTTGTCCAGCCTTGCCCGTAAAACGGGAATCCATTCCCTGCCAATGCGTTCCAGAATGACCGGATTGTCTTTTTCCGCAGCTTCCGCTCTGGTGAGGAAGTCTTCCGCCTTATGGAAAAACGCATCGTCCAGATCTGTTCTTCGGCTCAGCGGCAGGTCGCAGAGTGATCCCTGGACCTCGCTGTTGCGTTTCTGCAATTCATCATGATACGCCAGCAGCATGGGTGCGGCTTTGCCGTAATAGGCGTTCATGAACCGGATGATCTCCTGACGCACATCCAGATTTTCCTTGCACATCATCCGCAGTCCGACATACAGCCGCAGCGCGTGGAACGAAGCCTGATGCGCGTCGGGACATTCCGCAAAAACAAATTTTACATTATTCCGTTTATAAAAATGCAGAGAATCCGCGAGATTTACGGTATTGGTCGCGGGATACAGTCCCCGGTTGAGGTTCAGACACCAATAATCCCAGACGGCGATCGGGGCAATTTTCTGCCATTTCCGGATGATCTCGGCGGATTCCCGGTTGACCGGATGTGTGTACGCCCGATGGGTGTCCCGGCGTTCCCCGCTGAATTCACTGCCGAGCAGCGCAATCTGAATCATCACATTTTTGTGCGGAACGATTCCTGCCGGCAGCTCTTTGGTGCTGACATACGCGGTGGTCATCAGCCGGATCTGCGGATAATCTTTTTCAATATTTTCCGCCAAGGCATTGACAAAACGAAGCAGCAGCCCCGCCTGTCCGCCATATTTCCGCACACCGGTTTCGCATTGCTCACATTCACAGTAAGAGATGTTGTCGTTCGGCGAAATCACATAAATTCCCGGAGCCTGCTCTTTGTCGCTGTACTGTATGTCCGCCTGAATGTACTTCCGGAGCTGTTCCGCAAACAGCCGGACCGTTTCCGGATTGCTCAGACAGACTTGTCCCGGACCGTAAGCGGAAGTTGCCCGCAGATGTTTTTGCGCCTGAGCAGACCACGAAAACAGAGCATCCCGGCTTTTGTCCCAGTTCTGAGTGTAATTATAAAATGTGTGGCAGGATCGCGGCGAACCGATCACCGGACTGACGCCGCGATCCCAGGCTTCACCGCTGCGGAATTTTTCATCATGAAAATGATTCTGTCGGTTGCGGGCGTAAAAACGATGACGCAAGGCGCGGTCCGCTCCGAAGTACGCATAAACTCCCCGGCAGGCAAACGAAGGTTCCCCGGAATATTTCAATCCGACGTTCCAGGTGATTTCCTGACGGCGCGGAACGTGCGTGCTCCATTCGTCAAGCCACAGCACGCCCAGTTCGTTTTCCAGAAATTCGTAAACCGCATAGAGTATTCCCCGCGGCGTTCCTCCGGTGAGAATCAAAGTATCATTGCCGAAAGCCTGCACCAGCCATTCCTCTTTCCGGAAAGAACGCGGTCCTTTCAGCAGTTCCTGAATTTTCAGGTGACTGCCGATGAAAATATTGCGGTTTTCCCGGACAACGCCCCGGCTTACCGGATAAGTTTTCCCGGTAGCGAGAGTCAGATGTTCCGACAATTCTCCGGCAGCCATGGTTTCGTAACGGCTGGGATTTTCCGGCAGTACAATGCCGAGTCCGGCATGGAGTCCGCCGCACAGCAGCAGAGACAGCAGGACCGCTGTAAGTTTTTCTTTCATGGAATCTGTTCCTTTTGAATCTATTGATTTTACTGCGCCCGGCTCCGGTCGTACCACGGATAATACAGATAAGGCTGCGCCAGATTTTTGATGCGGATATATTCCGCACCGGTGGTCTGTCCGACATGTCCGTCTGCATAACCGACATTGAACAGCCGTCCGCCGTTGTGGAGAAAGCGGATGTTGCTGCCCGGAGTCATGCCGCTCCAGGCAAAGCAGATGTTGGTGCCGTCCAGAGTCAGCCAGAGCTGTGTCGGTTTTTTGTAGGACCCCAGCGGCTGCGCGGGGGCAAGATTTGCACCTTGTCCCGGTCCCCGGTAGGTATGGGCGATCTGACTGTTGAGGGCATAGCTGGAGCAGAAGCCGCAGGTCCCCTGATGACTGGCGGTGTCCGGATCGGATGGGCAGCGGTACAGCGGGAAGGGTTTTGCCTTGCTGTGATGCACCACACTGTAAAGCACATGATCTTTTTTCAGAACATAATGGAGCAGAAGATAATGCCAGCAGTATCCGTTCCGGCTGTCGCGCGAAAGAATGTAGCCGCGGTTGTCGTCCGTATATAGATGAACGCTCAATCCGATCTGTTTCAGATTGTTTTTGCAGGACACGTCCCGCGCCTTTTCTCGTGCTGTGTTCAATGCCGGCAGCAGCATCCCTGCCAGAATGGCAATGATCGCTATCACGATGAGGAGTTCTATCAGCGTGAACCGCAGAAGGTTGCGCTTCCGGTAAGAGATAGATGAGTGCTGTTTGGGTTTTGCCATGATTTCGTTTCCTTTCCTTGTTTTTATTGATGAGTCCTTTTTGTGCTGTCTGATGGTAAAAATAATGCCGGCGGATGTTTTTTCAAGAGAAAAGAACCATATAGAATATCTGAAAGTAGGATGATTAATCAGAGAGATATAAGGAAATTTTTAACTTGAATATTGCAGAAAATATTCGAAAAAACGAGGATTATCTTTCTGAAAATAGGATAAAATTAATTCAGTGCAGAAGGTATTGGCCGGTCCAATACCAGATGATTGGTCTGAAGCCGGGTTACGGGACGGCTGTCCGGAAAGAGCATCCGTTCGCGCAGCAGCTCATAACCGCAGAGCCACAATCTCCAGTTCGGCGAAGAAAAATAAAAAGTGAAAACCCAGGGAAAAGTGGAAATCCGTTCATTTCTGCCCCGATGGAACAGAAAACGGAAATTTTCCGGCAGATTGATTCCGGACTGTTTCTGCCATTGCAGTATGATGGGGGCAAAATTCCGTTTCGCAATCAGAATTTCCGGAAAATTCTTTCCTTTCACACAGATCTGCAGGAATTTTTTCAGCTCCTCGTCCGCCGGTTTGTTCCGTGCGGCGGCAAACCGGTCATAGACTTCAACCGGTAATCCGCATTCCCGTTTTACTTTACGGATAATTTTCATTGCCAGTTCGTTATATCCCTGCAGCGGACTGGAATAAAAAAATCCGATCCGGCGGTATCCCAGTTTCAGCAAATCATTCAACAGTATGCGGACATGCTTTTCCTGGTCGTGGTCAATATAACTTACGCCCGGCGGAAAACTGATCCGGTTGCAGGCGGCAAATGGCAGACGCATCTGCTGCAGACGTTCTGCGGTTTCTCTGGACAAGGCGCTGTTGAGAAACAGAATACCGCAGTATTGACCGGCATCCTCAATCCGGAATTTTTCGGAATCCGACGGCAGAAACACTTTGACGCCGAAATAATCGCGGGTGATTTCCTTGACCAGATTCTTTTCCTCCCGGATCATGTCTTCTCCGGATACGATGGCGATGGTTCCGTAGTTCAGTTTCTCCCGGCGGATCCGGATTCCGCAGCGGGGAGATTTGCATTCCAGCAGACCGGAGGCAAACAGCGGACGCAGGGCGCGGGTAATTGTCTGCCGTGCCGCATGAAATTCATTCTGAAGAATGTCATTGACCGGCAGCAGGTCGCGGTAGAAGCCGCGGCGGATGCGCTGCTCAATCCGGCAGGTGATGGTCTGGACTTTCGGCGGATACATTCCTGATACCTCTTGTTTTTTGCGGCAATGTCTGTTGACGTCGGTCTGTAATATAACACTCCGGAGTGATTTTGCAAACTCCGGAGCGGATGTCTGTTCCGCAGGAAATACGGTCGACGGCAATCTTTCCGTTCAGCGTTTTTTCGCGAATTTTTCCGCAACAGCGGCAGCCGCCAGTTTGGGACGGCGGTATATGTCGAAAACTCCCGCCAGATTCTGCGCCAGCGGTTTGACCCGGATCACACTGCCGTTCCGATGATAGGACTTCGCATCGTTGAACTGCCAGAGCGTCAACCCCGTGATGTCTGGCGATTCGAATACGGCGTCAATGACATTCCGCAGATATTCCGCCTGGAATTCCTCCGACCACTGCGCGCCGGCGGGATCATGCTGTCCGTACAGTCCGCAGCAGCCCATCTCACTGACTATGATCGGTTTGTCATTCCCGTAAAGGGAACGGAAGCGTTTCAGGATTTTTTTCAGATCCGGTCTGATTTCCTCCATCGGATCCAGTTCCGAATGCTCGGAAATCCAGCCCGGATATGTGTTGAATGAAACAATGTCCATGAACTCACAGGCGCGGTCAACGGCGTTGTGACTGCATGCAAAGGTAACCGGACGTCCGGAATTTTCCGCCCGGATGGTGTCCGCCAGTTCCAGACAGAGCGCCACGCCGGCATCGGTCCCGGAATAATTTTCGTTCAGAAAAGCGAAAATGATGACGCAGGGATGATTGAAACTGTTCCGTACCATCAGGCGGGTCTGCTCTTTCTGTAAAGCGATGAATTCCGGATCGTTCATTTGTTCCGGCAGGTTGCCCCAGCCGAGACTTTCCTCCCAGACCAGGATTCCCATCCGGTCGCAGAGATCCAGAAACTCGCGGGTCTGCGGATAATGACAGCCCCGGATGAAATTGGCGTTCAGGCTGCGCAGATGCTGCAGATCTTCCAGCATTTCCTGCAATCCGGTTGCCGCGCCGCATCCCGGATGGGATTCATGCCGGTTGAAACCTTTCAGATAAACCGGCTGCCCGTTCAGCAGAATGCGTGTGCCATCGGTTCGGATTTCTCGGATTCCGAACGTTTCCTCCTGAACGCAGCCGTCGCATTCCGCGCGGAGATGATGCAGGGCAGGGGATTCCGGAGACCACAGAGCCAGATCCGGACGTTCCAGGGTCAGTTTCCCGTTCCTTATAATATATGTCTGCGGGTGTTCCTCATTGATGGACAGGCTCACGGTTTTTTCCGCCGGAGTTTCTTTTTTGAAGACAAATTCCAGCGACAGCTTTCCCGAACGGTAATCTTCGGTACGGACCAGCACACGGTCGAGTGCATTTTCCACGGAACTGAACCGCAGAGAAACTCCATGATACAGTCCGCCGAACGCATAAAAATCATAATAAGGCAGAAACAGCTTCATTTTCTGCGGATCAAAATTGTTGTCCACCTGAATTTCCAGTGTATGCAGACCCGCACCGAGCGGTCCGGCGGCAAATTCCAGCGTGGAGTACGGCAGCGCGCTGAACCCGGTCTCACGCCCGTCCAGAAACGCCCGGCAGCGCAGCCCCATGCCTTCAATCCGCAGCCAGACGGCAGTCTGATCCTGTTCCAGCCGGAATGTCCGGCGGTAGACCGCACAGCCGCGTTTGCAGTAATGATCCGGCAGCGCGTCGAAACAGCCAGGCACGCTCATCTGTCCGGACAGTTCACCGGCTGCTGCCGGGATGTCTTCCAGATATTTTTTCTCGAAAAAGCCGAATTCCCAGATGCCGTTCAGATTCAATTCCTGCATGACGGTTGTTCTCCTGATTGCAATGGATGATAAAATATGTGCTTGAAAAAATTCCGTATCTGTACTATATTGCATGTGCAGCTGAAATTCAATAATATTTATGATGCGTAAAGTATAATCCGGATGCAGGAGGTCATGAGAAAATGTTCAAACTGGTTCTGCGCAGCCGTAACCCGGAAATCAGCCTGCCGTTCCTGGCGCGTTCCTGCGGAATCAACCAGTACTCCAGCGGTCTGATGGAAGACATGGCGGGCATTGACGCCGTGGAAATCTGCACGGTGGCTTCCGGAATCTGCGAAATTGAGCAGAAAGGGCGCATGATCCGGCTTTCCGCGGGGGAGAGCATATTCAAACTGCCCGGAGAACACCGTTCCAAGAAAGTGCTTTCGTCCGGCGGAGCTGTTATTTACTGGACCACGTTTGACGGTCCCCGCGCGGCGGATTTCATGCTGTCGTATGCGTACCCGGACGGTGCGTTGTCCACGGGAGATTGTCCAGTGAGTCTGTATAATTCCATTTCGCGCGGTCTGATCGACGGTTCAGACGGTGCGTTCCGGCGCATGATTTCATTTTACACTGAACTGATCGCTCTGCTGCCGGGTCCGGAGCCTGAACACAGCCGGCAGGAACAGTTTCTCCGGCAATGTACCGCGCTGATCCGCATGAATTATTCGGATTCCGCTTTCAATGTGGACGAACTGGCAGACCGGATGCATCTGCACCGGACCACTCTGCTGCGGCTGTTTCGGGAAAAAATGAACTGTACGCCGCTGGAATATCTGAATCAGTGCCGTCTGGACAATGCGGTTCAGCTGCTGCGTTCTTCGCTGCTGCCGGTTGCGGAAATCGCACAGCTTTCCGGTTTTACGCGAAGCAATTATTTCTGCCGGGTGTTCCGCCGGAAAACAGGCATGACACCGGAACAATACCGCAATTGTCATTAAATACAGGAAAGAAATAAAAGAAGAAAAAAGAATTGGCGGCTACCGGGTTCGAACCAGTGACCTGTGGATTATGATTCCATCGCTCTACCGACTGAGCTAAGCCGCCATAATTTGGTATGGGAAGGAATATATCTCCATTTTGTCAGAATGCAAGCGGGAAATTGAAAAAATATTGAAAATTGTTGTTTCAGCAATACCAGGATCGTAATATTTTTTCTGCGTTGTGATATTCTTGCTGTTTTTTTTCAAAAGACGATTTGAAAAAACAGATGACAGCAGTTATATTATATGGTTTATATACGGCATAATAACATGCAACTTAAAATAAGGAGATACTACCATGGCAATGCCGAAGAGAAAAGTTTCGAAAATGAAAAGACGTCAGCGTCAGGCTCACAACCGCTACGAAGGCGTGCAGGCAACGTTCTGCACCAACTGCGGCGAACCGGCTGCCCCTCACACAGTCTGCAAACATTGCGGAACCTATAAAGGCAAACAGATTCTTTCTGCGGAATAATATCTGGACGGATTTGACCGATGAAAATAGCGGTGGACGCGATGGGCGGCGATTATGCCCCCGGTGTAGTGATGCAGGCTGTTTCGGAACTCCTTCAGGAAGATAGAGATAAAAATATCGAAATCGTTCTGGTCGGGCATCTGGAAAAGCTCTCGTACTATATCGAAAAATACGGCTTGAAACCTTCTCCCCGGCTGGAATTCGTTCATGCCGAGACGGTGGTTGAAATGGCTGATCTGTCCACTGCATCCATCCGGTCCAAGAAAAATTCCTCCATCACAGTCTGCGCCGGACTGGTGGCGGAAGGCAGAGCCGCCGGAGTGGTTTCTGCCGGACATACGGGTGCCGCTGTGGCGGCGTCCACGGTCAAAATGCGTATGGCGAAAGGTGTGGACCGGCCGTGCATCGCCACGGTGATGCCCCGTGCCGGCGGAAAAGGCAACTGGATTCTGGCGGACGCCGGAGCGAACACCGACTGCAATCCGATGAATCTCGCTCAATTCGCTGTAATGGGTGAAATGTATGCCAAAGTCGCACTGGGACGTGAAAACCCGACCATCGGGCTTCTTTCCGTCGGCGGTGAAGACTGCAAAGGCAATGATCTCACGAAGGAAGCGTTCAAGATCCTTTCCAAAATGCCGATCAATTTCATCGGCAATGTGGAAGGTCATGATACGTTCACCGGAGATTGCGATGTCGTGATTTGTGACGGTTTTGTCGGAAATACCGTGCTGAAATCCAGTGAAAGCCTTGCCAAGGCAACGGTTCAGTGGCTGAAAGAGGCGTTCACCCGCAATGCTGTCCGGAAAGCCGGGGCTCTGCTGGCGAAGGAAGCTTTTGCCGAACTGAAAAAACACGGCGATTTCGAGGAATACGGCGGTGCGCCGCTGATCGGTCTGAACGGCGTGTGCATCATCGGACATGGTGTGTCTTCCCCCAAGGCTATCAAAAATGCCATCCGGGTTGCCCATACCTTTGTTGAACAGAAAGTGCCGGAGGTTGTCAGCAGCAGAATTTATGAATGCGGTGTCGAAAAAGCTGCTTTCGCTGCCTATCTGCATTCCTGAAACCGGTTTCGGCCGGATTTGAATAAAAATTTTTAATAGTCGGAGTATGAAGTTATGTCTATCAAGATCATCGGGACCGGATCATTTGTTCCGGAGAAAGTCGTAACCAATAAAGATCTTGAAGCCATGGTCGATACTTCCGACGAATGGATCACCACCCGGACAGGGATCCGGGAACGCCATATCGCCGACAAAGGGGTCTGCACTTCCGATCTTGCGGAGCAGGCGGCGCGCCGTGCGCTGGATATGGCGGGTATCAAACCGGAACAGCTGGATCTCATTTCCATTGCAACCGCGACTCCGGACATGGTTTTCCCCAGTACTGCATGTATTCTCCAGAAAAAAATCGGTGCGGTCAATGCCGCCTGTTACGATCTGGTTGCCGCCTGTACCGGCTTGATTTACTCGCTGGAAGTTGCCTACTCTCTGCTGAAGGCGTTTCCGCGCAAATACCGCTATGCCCTGGTTCTGGGGGCGGACAAACTTTCTTCCATCGTGGACTGGACGGATCGGACAACCTGTGTTCTGTTCGGTGATGGCGCCAGTGCGGTTGTGCTGGAAAACAATCCGGAAGACAATGATCCGGATTTTGTTGTGGAATCCAAAATCGGTGCGAACGGCAATTATGCCGATCTGCTGAAACTGCCCGGCGGCGGGTCTGTGGCTCCGGCGTCTCATGAAACGGTGGATCAGCATCTTCACTTCATCAAAATGGCAGGCAAAGAGGTGTTCAAGCTGGCGGTCGGCGGTCTGGTCGATTCCTGTAAAACGGTGCTGTCGGCATCCGGAGTCAAGCCGGAAGAAGTGGCATGGGTGATTCCGCATCAGGCGAATATGCGTATCATTTCGGCGGCGGCTCAGCGGCTGGATTTGCCGGTGGACCGGGTTTACGTCAACATCGAGCGCTATGGCAATACCTCGGCGGCATCCATTGGAATCTGCCTGGATGAACTTTGCCGGGCGGGAAAACTGAAACACGGCGATTATATTCTGACTACGGCGTTCGGCGGCGGTCTGACCTGGGGAGCCATGCTGATCCGCTGGTAAAAAAACGGAGGTGGACATGCTCCGAAAAATTTTTCCGCTGCTTTGCTGCTGGTTTCTGACCGCAGGCGAACTTTATGCCGCCGACACGGAGAATGCCGCACGGCCTGTTCCGCCTCATTATTTTCAGGAATCCGGTGCCGGGGTTGACTCTCTGGTGAGCCGGATCTGGTTCAAAATCACCTATTCCTGGTCGAAGTCCGGTGAATATTTCCGGCTGGCATGTTCCTCCGTTACCGATACTCTGCCGTCGAAAAAACGCGACATCAAGGCGCGGGTACAGATCAAGAAAGAAGAATTCGGGAAGAAAACTTCTGAAATCAAAAATGACCTGATGCAGCAGGGAAAGGAAACGGTCCGGGATTCGGTCAATACGGCATCCGATGAAATTTCCAGAGAAGCGGCGGAACTCCAGAAAGAACTGGATGATATAAGTAATGAATTGCGGGAAGAAGCCGGGAAAGAGATTCAGAAACGCACCGGTCAATCAAAATGAAGACTCTGCTTGCCGATGTCCTGCTGTATGACGGTCTGGGCAATCCGCCGTATTCCGTCGATCTGCTGCTGGAAGATGACCGTATCCGGCAGATTGTCCGGCACGGCACGGTTGTTTTCCCCGGCGTGAAGCAGGAAAATTTTTCCGGATGCAGTGTATCGCCCGGCTGGATTGATGCCCACGGACATTCCGATGCTTCGCTGTTTGCCGCGCCGGAGGCCTTCGGCAAAATATCCCAGGGAATTACCACTGAAATCGCCGGGAATTGCGGTTTGTCCGCTTTTCCCGTAACCTGCGGGGAAGTGCGGGAACATCTCCGGATCTTATATGCCTGTTACGGTCTGAACCCGGACTGGACAGATTTCCGCGGGTATGCCGATGCTCTGGATTTGCGGCGTCCGGCGATCAATCTGGCTTGTCTGTGCGGACATAATACCTTGCGTGCAGCGGTGCTTGGCTATGATCGGAAAACTCCTGCGCCGGAAGAACTTGCCGCGATGTGCGGTCTGTTGAAAAAATGTCTGGAGCAGGGGGCTGCCGGATTCTCCACCGGTCTGCTGTATGTGCCGGGATGTTTTTCCGCAGAAGCCGAACTGCTCGCTCTGCTGGAAACAACAGCGCATTCGGGGCGTCCGTATGCCACTCATCTGCGCAATGAAGGAGATCGTCTGGAAGAAGCCCTGGAGGAGGCGATCCGGCTGTCCCGCATGTCCGGCGCAGCACTTCAGTTGAGTCATCTGAAAACCGCATTGCCGCGCAACTGGCATAAACTTGATTCCGTGCTGGAGCGCATCAACCGCGCCCGTGCGGCAGGACAGTGCATTCATGCGGACCGTTATCCGTATACATATTCCCAGACCAGTCTGAGCATTGTGCTGGAATCTCCGTTTGATGTCATGACCGACCGGGCGATTCGGGATGCCCTTCTGGAAGAAGACACTTTCCGGAAGGCGCAGGAAATGCTGTCTGTTTCCGGACGGGACTGGTCACGGGTGATTCTGAGCTGTTCCAATGCGCCGTCGGCGGAAGGGCTGTGCGGACATTCAGTGAAGGAAGCCGCGGAGCTGCGCGGATGCACTCCGGCGGAACTGACGGTGAAAATCCTGCGGGAGGATGCGCCCGGCACAATGGCGGCTTTCGGCGGGATGTCGGAAGAGAATTTGAAACGGATTCTGGCGCAGGACTGGGTCTGTTGCGGTACGGATGAGACTGCGCGGCCGCAGGATGTGTCCCTGGGAACGTCTCATCCGCGCGGCTTCGGTTCATTTCCCCGGTTTATTGCGGAACTGCGTACACAGGGGTTGCCCATGGAACGGATTATTCCGCGTCTGACCGCATTGCCGGCGCAGATTTTCCGTTTGCGGAACCGCGGGGCGATTGTGCCGGGTGCAATGGCGGATCTGGTGGTTTTCGACGAGGAAAAACTGAGCTCTGCTGCCGATTTTCAGCATCCGCATACTCTCGCATCCGGCATTGTCCGGGTGTATGTCGCCGGACATTCCGCCTATGACGGCATGACCGGCACGGTGTCTTCTCCGGGATACGGCAGGGTTCTGCGGCATCCCGATTTTCTTTGAACATGTTCAAAGATGGAAATAAAGTGCTTCCCAGCAGATATTTTTTTCTGCAAACGGCGCGACATTGCGGCACTGCGCCGCAATCCGTTCCGGAGACGCCGTTACGAACGGTGCCGGACCTCCGAATTCTTTCCGTTCGAACAGTTCAATATTTGCCCACAGAGACAGTTTCCGGAGCTGCGCCAGCCGGTGCCAGCTTCGCCATAATTCCGTCTGGTCATACAGCGAACAGCAGCCGCAGCCGATGGAATCCTGCGGCGTCAGAATATCCAGCGGAACCCCATCCAGAATAGCCTGCCAGGATGCAAGGAAATTCTGTTCCGTGTCCGGATAAAAAATGCTGGCGGGCGACATCAGAATTTTTTTCTTTCAATTCAGACATCTGACACTGTTTCCTTCAATGAAAGTGCAGTCAATAAACGCATGGCGAACCGGAATGCCGGGCGTGCGGATGCGGTCAAACAGATATTTTGCCGCTTCCTGTCCGATCTGCTCGAACGGTGTCCGGAATGAACACAGCTGCAGATTGGTTCCGGGGAACTGGATGCCGCCGAATCCGGTGATGGAAATATCGTCCGGCACGGACAGTCCGTCGGCAGTGAATTTTTCCAGCAGTTCCATTGCCGCATAATCATTCGCGCAGACCCAGACATCCGCTTTGCCGGCGTGAGTCAGTTCTGCCGCCCGGTTGATTTTCATCTGTTCATCCGGGAAATCCTGATTCAGCAGATGCAGTTCCGGATTCACGGACAGTCCCGCCTGCCGCAGTCCGCTGAGAAATCCGCAATAGCCGCGGAAGCCGCGCGGATGACTTGGTCCGGGGAAATCCACGTATCCGATCCGGGTGTGTCCGTTCTTTTTCAGATAACCTGCCAGCGCGACGAACTGGTCTATATCGCCGCCGGACACCACGTCCGCCATTGCCGACGGGTACGCATAGTCGGCGGAGACGCACGGCTTTTTTCCGGCGATTGCCCGGACCTGTTTTTCCTCGAAACGGTGAATGAAGATGATTCCGTCGAAGCCTGCGCATTTTTTCTGCATTTCGGCAATGGTCATGCGCTTCGGATCCACGAAATCAATAATCAGCCGGGCGTTGAAATGATCTGCCACATCGCTGATTCCTTTCAAGGTTTCATGTGTCAGCCCCGAAGCATTCTGCAGGCTGGAATCGTTGGAACTCCCGCCGCTCACCAGTGCCAGCAGATGAAAATCGCCGTTTTCCGAATGCAGTTTACGGCCGCGGTGTGTGTAGGACACCTGATAGCCCAGCCGTTCCGCCTCGCGCAAAACCAGGGTACGGGTTTCTTCGCTGATCAGCGGATGATTCCGCAGCGCCCGTGACACTGTGGCTGGCGACAGCTTCAAGGTTTCGGCAATATCTTTCAGTTTTATTTTCATAAAAGGTTGCAGCCTTCCTGTTTTTTTCTGTCTTATATTATAATCGAAAAATTAAAAATTGCAAGAGTTTTGCATAAATATTTTTGAATTTTTTGCAAAATTTCATAATTTACGGTTGTCTGCATTGATTTTTCATGCCGGATATGATATATTGATATTCAGGAACTTGAAACGACAGAAAGGGCGGATTGATTTATGAATCTTTTGAAATGGCAGGATATATTCGTTGAAACAGAATCCGGAAAACAGCTTCGGTTCGGCAATGCGGCGTTTACCCGGACAGTGGATCTGTCACGCGGTTTTCCCTGCACGGTTTCGCTGTGTGACGCTTCGGGAAATGAATTCGCTGCGCCGGATAAAGTCAGTCCGGACTGCAGTTTTGTCGGAATGGACCGTGAACAGGCGGTCGATGAGGACTATGTATATACGGACGTATCGGCGGAAGTTGTTGCCGGTTCGATGTTTGAAGCGGAACATGGTCTGATTCAGCTTCGTTTCCGCAACACCTGGTGCGAGGCGGACTGGGTTCGGGAATACCGGATTTATCCGCGTCTTGCCGCCCATGGAGTGCGCTGCCGAATCACGCCGTCGGTTCTGCCCAAACTCTATTGGAACTACCGCTCTCTGCGGAATGCGCCGGAACAGTTCCAGCGTTACGGCTGTGTGGAAGTGCTGCGTCCCGCCGCAGGATTGCGCGCACGGGAGACGGTTGAATTCCGCGCCCGGACCGACTACCGCGATGAACTGGTGATCTGTCATCCGGTTTCTGCGGAAACCTCCGGCGCAGACGGCAATCTGCTGTATCTGGAACGCGAAGACCGGACGGCGGGTCTTGCAATTCTGCAGGAAGCCATGCCCAGCGAAGAACGCCGGGATGTGGATGAATCGGACTTCCGCTTTGAAAACGGTGAAATCGGTTCCTGCTGCTGGGGCATCGCTCCGTATGAAGTCAAACCCGGCGAAGAAATCGTCAGCGTCCGCAATGCCGTTCTGCTTTATCATTCCGAACTGGAACGGGAAACCGTGCTCAAAGATTATCTGGCTCTGCGTTTTCCGATGACGCCGGACAAGTATGCGGTTACGGTCAATCCGTGGGGATGCGGTGCATTTCCGCAGCATACTTCCCCGGAATTTCTGGTGGATGAAATCCGCGCCTCGGCGGAATGCAATGCGGATTATTATCAGATCGACGACTCCTGGCAGCAGGGCAGCGGACTGGGAGAGATGCTCAGCAATCGGCGGACCGGCATGGATTTCTGGGCAATCTCCCGGGAACGCATGGGCGGCACTTTTGCGCCGCAGCTGAAAGCCGCCGCCGAGTCCGGAATCAGACTTGCCCTGTGGACGGCTCCCACCATGACCACTGGTTTTGCCGACTGGCGGGAATATGCGGAACTGCTGCTGAAATATCACCGCGAATACGGTTTTGATCTTTTCAAAATCGACGGCGTGGTCATGCACACCTATGAATCCGAACGCAATCTCGAAAAAATCCTGCGGTTCGTGCGTGAAAAATCCGGCGGCAAAGTCTATTTCAATCTCGATACGACTAATGGTCAGCGTGCCGGATATTTTCTGTTCCTCGAATACGGCAACATCTTTCTGGAAAACCGTTATCTCTGTCATGAGTGGAGCATCGGTTATCATCCGGACAAAACCCTGCGTTCGCTCTGGGAGCTGACCCGGTATCTGCGTCCGCAGACATTGCAGATCGAAATCCCGGCTCCGGAACAGCTCAATCCCGCGCTTTACCGGAAAATCAACCGGGAAGAACCGGTTGCCTATCCGTATGAATACTGGGCGGCAATTGCACTGTTCGCCAATCCTCTGCTGTGGTTTGCCCCGTCACTGATCAGTGCGGAACACCGTGCCGCCGTGGGGAAAATGATGGCTCTGCACAAGAAAATCCGGCAGGAGATATTCGCCGGACATGTCTTCCCTGTCGGAAAACGTCCGGGCGAGGGCGGTCTTACCGGATTCCTGGCGGATGCCGGTTATCTGCTGGTTTTCCGTCAGCGCGGAGTGGCAGAAACCGCATGGCTGCTGGATGAGCCGTGCATGACCGGCGCATGGGCATCCGCTGAATTGCTGTCCGGCAAAGGCGCCGCGCAAAAGGAAAATGGTGCCTGGCAGGTCAAAATGCCGGAGCAGGGCAGTTATGCTTTGTTCCGTCTGAAATAATTTTTTTCAGACTTTGCGAACTTTTCTGCCGGAGTGGCTGTCAATAACTTATAAGGTGCGGACAAGGGGATGTCTGCACTTTCAGAAAAATGTTCAATGACAAGGAGTGAGTATGACCAGCAATGCGATGTTCTGTTTTCAATGTCAGGAAACCATGAAGAACACCGGCTGCACCATGGCAGGCGTTTGCGGGAAAAAAGCGGAAACCGCCAGCCGTATGGACAAGCTGATCCGTCAGCTGAAAATTCTGGTGCAGACCCGTCAGCCGGACCGGGAACTGGGTTTGTTTGTGGTGCAGTCGCTTTTCATGACGATCACCAACGCCAATTTTGACGATGCCCGGCTGGATGCCCAGCTCAAACGGGCGGAAGAACTGACCGGTGTGAGTTCCGCGGATGCTCCGCTGGGGGTGCTGTCCTGCTCCAATGAGGATGTCCGCTCCTTGCGGGAACTCCTGACCTACGGACTCAAAGGCATTTCCGCATATGCCGACCACGCCGCCATGCTCGGTTATGAGGACGATGAAATCTATGCATTTCTGTTCAAGGCGCTGGCGGCTGCGGCGCAGGAAACGTCCGTGGAAAAATTGACGGCTCTGGTATTGGAATGCGGTTCGATGGCGGTCCGCACCATGGAACTGCTGGATACAGCCAATACCGGAACATTCGGACAGCCGGTGATTACTCAGGTTCGGACCGGCGTCGGCAAACGTCCCGGCATTCTGATATCCGGTCATGACCTGCTGGATATGAAGGAACTGCTGGAACAGTCCGCGGATGCGGGAATTGATATTTATACGCACAGTGAAATGCTGCCGGCGCATTATTATCCGAAACTGGCGGAATATCCGCATCTGTACGGCAATTACGGCAATGCCTGGCACCGGCAGAATGTGGAATTCGCCGCGTTCAACGGTCCGATTCTGATGACGACCAACTGTATTACGCCGGTTCAGCCTTCGTACAAAGACCGCATATTCACCACTGGAATGGCTGGATATCCCGGCGTGCCGCATATCCCGGACCGTCGCGACGGCAAGCCGAAAGATTTTTCCGCCGTCATTGAACTGGCGAAAAAATGTCCGCCGCCGAAACCGCTGGAAGACGGCTTCATTGTCGGCGGTTTTGCCCATAATCAGGTGCTGGCGCTGGCGGACAGGATCGTGGAAGCGGTCAAGTCGGGCGCAATCCGGCGTTTTGTGGTGATGGCTGGGTGCGACGGACGCCAGCCGGCGCGGAGCTACTTCACGGATGTGGCGTCTCAACTGCCGGCGGATACGGTCATTCTGACTGCCGGATGTGCAAAATACCGTTACAACAAACTGAATCTCGGTACCATCGGCGGCATTCCGCGGGTGCTGGACGCCGGACAATGCAATGACAGTTACAGTCTGGCGGTCATCGCGCTTAAACTCAAACAGGTGTTCGCGCTGAAAGATGTGAATGAACTGCCGCTCTCCTTTGACATTGCCTGGTATGAACAGAAAGCCGTGGCCGTGCTGCTGGCATTGCTGTCGCTCGGTTTCAAAAACATCCGGCTGGGACCGACTCTTCCGGCATTCCTGTCGCCCGGCGTGGCTTCGGTTCTGGTCAAGTCATTCGGAATCAAGGGAATCACCGTTCCGGAAAATGACATCCGTGACATGATGACCGGACACTGATAAAAAAATCCGGGGAACAGCTGCCGGATTCGGCATGTTTCCCGGATTTTTGATATACGCTTATTCGGCGTATGCTGCTGAAAAATCAGACCCATTCCGTGATGGATGCGACACAGGCGCAGTCCACAATGTCATCGGGCTTGCAGCCGCGGGAGACATCGTTGAAGGGTTTGCGGAGACCCTGCACCAGCGGGCCGATGGCAGTGGCGCCGGCGAGGCGTTCCGTGGCTTTGTAAATGCTGTTGCCGCAGTTCAGATCCGGGAAGACCAGCACGTTGCAGTGTCCGGCGACCGGGGAATCCGGGGCTTTTTTCGCGGCGATTTCCGGAATGACGGCGGCGTCGAACTGGAGTTCGCCGTCGATCAGCAGATCCGGAGCCATTTCCCTGGCTTTTGCAGTGGCTTCGATGACTTTGTCAATGATCGGGTCATGCGCGGAACCTTTGGTGGAGCAGCTGATCATGCCGACTTTGGGTTCGGCGCCGGTCAGCGTCTTGAAGGTGCGGGCGGTGGTAACGGCGATTTCCGCCAGCTGTTCAGCGGACGGATTGATGTTCAGACCGCAGTCTGCATAGAACAGAGCGCCGTTGTAACCCCATTTCGGATCCGGCATCTGCATGATGAAACAGGCGGAGGCGGATTTCATGCCGGGAGCGGTTTTGAACAGCTGAAGAGCCGGACGGGTCTTGCCCGCGGTGTTGTGGTTGTAGCCCTTCGGGTTGCCGCCGCCGGAAACATAACCGTGTGCATCGCCGGCGCAGACCATGATTGCCGCGAAGACGCAGGTGTCCTTCAGCCATTCACGCGCCTGTTCCGGGGTCAGACCTTTGTTCTTGCGGATTTCACATGCCAGATCGATGTATTTCTGGAGATTCGGAGTTTTGAGAATATCGACAATTTCGACGCCGGACAGATCGATGTTGTTTTCGGCAGCCAGTTTCCGGATGGCGTCTTCGTCGCCGGCCAGCACGGGCTTTGCCACAGCAGTCTGCGCCATTTTCGATGCCGCAATCAGGTTTCTGGGATCGTCGCTTTCAGTCAGAACGATTTTCCGGCCGAGTTTTTTGGACTTTTCACGGATGGATTCAAGAAGCGTTGCCATTTTTTTCATTCCTTTTTATAATTGATTGGTAACGGTTATCATTTTCAATGCCTGTTAATGTAACACATTTTCGGCAGGATAAAAGACTTGAATCTGAAAAAAAACGAAAAATCCGCACTTTTGCGGTTGTATTTCCGCCGCATGTGCCGTATTATACACTGCAAAATCCGGAAAGGCGGCTCTCATGCTGATTCTGACAAAACCCGCCAAAGGCGAATGGACTGCAAAAAATTCCCGTTTTCTTTCAGAGATCGTGACCGTAACGACACCGGAAGAAGCACGGGAAATCTGGCGCATGCGGAAAACGCAGTACGACAACGGCGGGCATATCGTCTATGCGTTCATGGTCGGACCCCAGGGCAACATCATGGGATGTTCCGACGACGGCGAACCTTCCGGAACGGCAGGACGTCCCACGCTGGAAGTTCTGAAAGGCAGCGGTCTCACCAATGTGATTCTGACGACCGCCCGCTGGTTCGGCGGCACCAAACTGGGAACCGGCGGACTGGTTCATGCCTATACCGCCAGTGCGCAGGCAGCTCTGGAAAATGCCGAAACCCGCGAACTGGTTCCCATGATTCAGCTGGAATTTTCCGTGCCGTACGCTCTCTATGAACAGGTCAGGCGTCTGTTGTCCGCTGCCGGATTCGAGATTGAAAAAGAAGATTTCGCGGGGGAAATAAAAATCGCCGGACAGCTGGCGGCGTCCGCCGCGGAGACGCTCCGGACGGAATTGCGCGATCTTTCCAGCGGACGCATTCAGCCGCGCGAATGCCGCTGATTCTTTTTCGAACATAAAAAAACGGGATGCCGGTATTTTTTTCGGCACCCCGTTTTCAAGGTTCATGCGGAACGGTTATTTCTGGTCGTTGGCATGATATTCCTGCAGGGATTTCGGCTTGGTGTCGGTGTTGTGCAGCACCGCGCGGATACCCTGAACGCTGGCATTGGCAGCCGCAATGGTGGTCATATACGGAATCTTGTTCTGAATGGCCATCATGCGGATATAGCTGTCGGAAGTTTTGCCTTCACGTCCGATCGGTGTGTTGAGAATCAGGTTCAGCTGCCGGTTCTTGATCATGTCGCCGATGTTGGGACGTCCTTCCAGCAGTTTCTTGACACAGGTATTGGCGATGCCGTGTTCGTTCAGGAATGCGGATGTGCCTTCCGTGGCGAAAATCTTGAATCCCATGTCGGCAATGC